>JAGHRT010000037.1 GCA_018066245.1 Candidatus Equimonas faecalis
CGACTGGAACCAGGCCACAAGTATGCCCTACCTTACCACCAACAACAAGGGCTGGGACATCAAGGACAACGCCTTCCGCAAAGGCTGCTACACCATCAGTGCCGACGTAACTATCGACTTCTTCGGCGAAATCATGCAGGACAACGACTTCCTCTACGTCAATGAAGACGGAACAGCCATCAGCGGCTGGCCCACCGAGTACGGCGTCAGCAACAAGGCCGAGGACGGCTCCTGCATGGACTTCCTCTTCTTCACGACCCTTCCCGAGAAAATTGACAACCGCAGCCAGGGCGACGAGGAGGACGACGACGATGAAGAGATTGACATTGAGCCTAACGACATCGAAGGCGACTTCCAAGCCAACTGGGCTAAAGGTATGCAGGATGCCAAGGTGCTGACCTACGCTCCTATGGACCACAACAGCGTTTACCTCCAGAACTGGAGCCCCTACCGCAAGGGCGTTACTTCTTACAACTACGTAATCTACAACAAAGACGTAGTAAGCCAGTTCTACGGTAACAAAGTGAAAAACCTCTGGCTGATGCTGCCCCCCAACGCCGCAAAGATTCAAATTTACATTAAGGATCCCATGGAGGCAGACCCCGACAAGGCCGTGCTCTGGAGCGAAACTTACGACTTCACGGAGACAGTCAATCACATCCTTGCCAAGCCCAACGGCCTCAAGGAGCGCTGGATTGGCGCTGACGAGGAAGAAGAGGACGTAGTCGGCAAGGGCACCTTCTACGGCTACGAACTCAACCTCGACGTGAAGGACCCCGATGACCTCTATTATAAGGCCAACCAGATAGTCGGCATTCCCTGCGACTTCACCATCACCGAGAAGTACCCCGAACTGCAGATTGGCTACACCATCGTCTATCCCGGCAACTACAAGGAGAACTATAAGAACGGCCGCGACGCCAAGGGCGGCCTGGAGGACGGCTACTGGTACAGCTGCTCCTACCTCCTTCCCACCTCCCGCCCCTATTATGCCTTCATGAGCGGCGACGACGACCCCGACTGGCACAATGGCCGCGTGGAGGACTACACCCCCTACACCTCCAGCCTCATGGCACAGTATCAGTGGACCACCTATGCCAGCCTCTTCTGCTATGTTGAGACCGAGGGTAACGGCGGTTTCCCCCACAACGACATCCGCTTCGACGCCGTGAAGTCCTCACGCTGCTACGCCGGCGACAGCAAGGTGGCCTTCAACACTACGTTCACCAACTACGGCGTGGATGCCATCAAGAGCGCCACTTTCGACGTTACCGTGGGCGAGAATACCCAGAAAATCCGCTTCAAGAACGGCATCCGCTTCCTTGAGCAGGCCAATCTCAACGATGACATCGTGGCTCCCGCAGAGCCCTCACGTCAGCACCTGCAGATAAAGGTCAGCAAAATTAACGGTA
>JAGHRT010000036.1 GCA_018066245.1 Candidatus Equimonas faecalis
CGACTGGAACCAGGCCACAAGTATGCCCTACCTTACCACCAACAACAAGGGCTGGGACATCAAGGACAACGCCTTCCGCAAAGGCTGCTACACCATCAGTGCCGACGTAACTATCGACTTCTTCGGCAAAATCATGCAGGACAACGACTTCCTCTACGTCAATGAAGACGGAACCGCCATCAGCGGCTGGCCCACCGAGTACGGCGTCAGCAACAAGGCCGAGGACGGCTCCTGCATGGACTTCCTTTTCTTCAAGACCCTTCCCTCCGAGATTGACAACCGCATCACCGGCGGTGGCGAAGAAGACGAAGAAATCGACATTGAGCCCAACGACATTGAAGGTGACTTCCAGGCCAACTGGGCCAAGAGTATGCAGGATGCCAAGGTGCTGACCTACGCTCCCATGGACAACAAGAGCGTGCACATCCAGCCTTGGATGCCTTACCGCAAGGGCGTGACTTCTTACAATTACACCATATATAGCGAGGATGTCGTCAGTCAGTTCTATGGCAACACGGTAAAGAACCTCTGGCTCATGCTGCCTCCAAATGCGGCCCAGATATCTATCTACATCAAAGACCCTGAAGAAAACGATCCGGAAAAGGCTGTCCTCTGGAGCTGCAACTATGACTTCCGCGAGACAGTCAACCACATCCTCGCCAGCCCCAACGGCCTCAAGGAACATTGGATAGGTTCTGATGGGGAAGAAAATGTTGCCGGCAAGGGCTCCTTCTATGGCTATGACCTTAACCTCGATGTCAAGGATCCCAGCGACCCCTACTATAAGTGCAACGAAGTGGTTAACATCCCTTGTGACTACACCATAACCAATGACCACCCCAACCTCCAGATTGGCTACACCATCGTCTATCCCGGCGAATACAAGGAGAACTACAAGAACGGCCGCGACGAAAAGGGCGGTCTGAAGGACGGTTACTGGTACAGCTGCTCCTACCTCCTCCCCACCTCTCGCACCAGCCATGCTTTCATGAGCGGCGACGACGATCCCGACTGGCACAATGGCCGCGTGGAAGATTTCACTTCCTACACCTCCAGCCTCATGTCGCAGGACCAGTGGGCCACCTACGCCAGCCTCTTCTGTTTTGTTGAGACCGAAGGCAACGGCGGCTTCCCCCACACCGACATCCGCTTTGATGCCGTGAAGTCCTCACGCTGCTACGTCGGGGACAGCAAGGTGCCCTTCAATACCACCTTCACCAACTACGGTGTAGATGCCATCAAGAGCGCTACCTTTGACGTAACTTTAGGTGATGACACTCTGAAAATTCGATTCAAGGACGGCATTCGCTTCCTGGAGCAGGTCAAAATCAACGACGACATCAAGGCTCCCGTCGATCCCTCCCGCCAGCGCCTCCAGATAAAGGTCAGCAAGATTAACGGCAAGGACGTGGATATCGCTTCCGGCATCAACGGCTCCATCGTCGCCGTCAATGAGAGTGAGGACGTAGATCGCATGCCCGTCATCGAAGAAAATACCGGTGGTACATGGAACGGCTGGACTCCCCGCAGTCTTGTCGGCATGGAAATGCTGCGTGAGAAATACGGCGAGGATATCGCCCTCATCGGCATACACACCGGCTCGGACTTAAAAGCCGTTGGATTCATGGATGATGTCCTTGCCACCTTTGGTGCCACCGGCGCTCCCTCCTGCGTCGTCAACCGCCTCTACACTTGCGACCCCTACGGCGGTTCTTCCAACTGCTACTTCGGTATCAAAGATGATGTTGACGCCATGCGCCGCCAGATAACAGAGGCCACCATCGGCTTCGACAAGGTGGAACGCTCTAAGGACGGCCAGCACATAACCCTTACAACTTCGACCCTCTTCAACATCAACTGCGACAACTGCCCCTACACTCTCACATATGTCATTGTTGAGGACGATCTGCAGTACTCCACTCAGATGAACTACTTTACTGATCCCGACCAAGTAAGCGAAGCCGACAAGGCCAAATATAAGCAGAACGCCCCTGAGCTATACGAACTTACGCAAAAACCCTCCGATTGGCGTCCCGTCTATAATAACGTAATGGTATACTGCGCCGAAGGCCTCGGTCTGGAAGGTAGCCTCACCGGTGCCATCGTTAAGGGTGAACCTAAACAGCACAGCTTCATTATCGACATACCCAAGTACACCACCGGCAAGTCCTTCGTCAACGACATCAATAACTGTCGCCTTATAGCTCTTCTTATTGATAAGGAAAGCCAGGAAATTATCAACGCTGCTCAGATGCTTCTTGCTGATGCTCCTATCAGTTTCTATGATGGAGAAGTCTATTCCGCAACTACAGCCTCTACTTATGATTTGATGGCCTACACCCGCACGTTCAACAATACCAACTGGCAGGCCCTCTACGTGCCCTTCAGCATAGACTATGAGGAGTGGTGTGACGGCTATGACGTTGCCCGCGTTTATAACTTCATTGACTACGATGACAACGACGATGGCGAGTTTGATCGCACATACCTCGTGGTGAAGAAGCTAACGTCCGGCAGCACCAGCCCCAACTATCCCTACCTCATCCGAGCCAAGGAGACGGGTACGCACAGCCTCGTGCTCCAGAACAAGACGCTGGAGCCCGCACAAAACAACAGCATGGATTGCAGCAGTGCCGACTACACTTATACCTTCACGGGCACCTATGCCACGGTAACGGATATGTACGCCAACGGCTACTATGCTCTGAACGGCGGCAGCTTGCAGCAGCCTGCAAGTGCCAGCGTGACGCTGAAGCCCCAGCGTTGGTACATGGCCGTTACATCCCGCACGGGCGGCTCTTCCGTCAAGGCCCAGACCATCCGCATCCTCGTGGACGGTGAGGAAACGACAGGAATTGAGACCTCCACCCCCCTTAAAGGGGGCAGTCCTGCCTATGACCTCACGGGCCGCGCCGTAAGTACGGCAACCAATGTGCGTGGTATCACTATCAGTAATGGTAAGAAAGTAATACGATAACTATGATTAGCAGTAATAATCACCCCACTCTTAAAGCCTCCCCTAA
>JAGHRT010000022.1 GCA_018066245.1 Candidatus Equimonas faecalis
TTACTATAATCGGGTGGGATTTGGTTATTAGAGATAGATTCAGGCCCGCCCCGACTGCTTTCCTATCTTCCTCACCGCCCGCCCCGCCTCCATGCCTATCTTCCTCACCGCCCACCATGCCTCTCTTCCTCTTCCTCCGCCCTACTCTTCCTCTGCCCTCCTCCACCCTACTCCCCTCTGCTCACTATTGCATGACCCACTACTCCCTATGGCACTACTCCCTATGGCACTTCGCGCTACTCCCTATGAGGGTACGCACTACTCCCTATGGCGCTACTTGATATGAAACTGAAAGTTAGAGAAAAAAATCGTACTTTTGACAAAGGTACTGCCTTCCAGGCAGCCACCTGCTTGCCAGTTATACCGGGCACTTCGTACCCGGTTAATGACCGCCTCTTCGAGGCTGTAGTGCCTTCCAGGCACACCCCGCGAAAGTTGTATCATTTAACTTTGCACGCAACATTTCCCGTACTTTCGCGTAGCATTTCTGCCGCCGACGAGACCTTCACTTTCGCCGGTAACGCCGTTGATACGCTGATACGACAAAGGAGCGCCGCAATCAATGCGACGCTCCTTGGTTGGCGGTTCTCTGTATCAGTTTATCTGCGTAGCAGGGAGAGAGTGAACAGTGAATGAGGGCTCAGTGGAAACACACTGGGGCGATTGTGTAACACTGTAATTATGTGACTCAAATGTGTAATGCACAGTGTCTTAGCGCAGTTCTTTCCTGCTGCCTACGATAAGGATTCCTGCCCCGTTTCCCGTTTGGGGAAGAGCTACGAGGGGACGGCCCTGGAGGTCGTAAAGACACTCTAAATCTCCCTTAAATTGAGACTTCCCGTTTGCCAATTCCCGGATGCCGTCGGGCAGCCTTGCGTCGAGCAGGGCACGGATGGCGTCAATCTGGTCGATGGTAGGTTCTGCGGGAAGATTATCGACCTCGGTCATGACATTTGCCTTTTCGCTGGCGTTCAGGTCGGAGGCGTTGACAACGTCGGTGAAGAATGTCTTGAGGTATTCACCGCGGTTTACTTCGCGGCATACGCTGTACTTTCCGCCGGTAATCATTTCCAGATCCAGAGGCACGTAGATGTTTTCAAAGCCGTCGTAGTTGTGCGTGCCAGCGCCGGTGGGGAAGCTGGTGCTGACGGGGTTGGGCTTGGTGCCCCATTTCGTCAGCGTCTCTTCGTAGAAGAAGGCAATCTTATCGTCGGCTTGGAGTTCGATGCTGCTGTATGCGGAAGCCGTGGAGCTGACTTGATAGAAGCCGTTCCAGTCAGAGGTGAAGGCGGCCAGGTCGGCGATGTCGGTGATGTCGGCCAGTTCCTTGTAGAAGATGCCGACGTTGTTGCGTCCGCCGCCGGTGGGTACGGATTGGAGGGCCACGTACATATCCTTGCCGTCGCTCTTGCGCTTGGCGGGCACGATGAGCATCTCGCCGTTGGTGGGGTTGCTGCTGGGGTTGGCGCTCAGGCCGCTCATGGTGGCCTTCGTCTCGGTTTCCCACTTGCCGGCGCCGGTGCGGGTGTTGCTGTAGGTGTAGATGTTCATCAGGCGGCCGCCTCCCGTGCGGCTGGTGATGATGACGCGTCCGTCGGGCAGTTCCTCGCACTTGGGTTCATCACCATTGGGCACGGGCTTATCGGTAACGGCACCGAGCACCTTCCACGTGCGTCCGAAGTCGTCGGAATAGACGACGCGGTTGCCGTTGGGGCGTGCTGCCAGTGCGGCATACAGGCGGTAGTATTCGCCCACCTTGACGATGCGGCTCTGGAAGAGTTTGCCGCCACCTACGAAGGCTGACTGCATGGTATTGCCTTTGTCGAACAGGCCATAGATGTCCTCTGTCTGCTCCACGGGCTTCTGCCATGTCTGTCCGCCGTCAAGGCTGCGGATGCTGGCGATGATGTTGGGGTTCTGACGGGTGGTGCTGCCATAGGTGTAGACGGTGCAACCGCCCACGGCCATTATGAGCACCTCGTTGTGTTCCTTGTCCATTACCACGGCGGGGTCGCCATAGGCGGCTTCCATGGGCGTCTTCTTGTTGTTGATGAGGGAGGCATTGCCCACGGCGGCATCTATTTCTTTGCTGCTCCATGTCTTGCCGTTGTCATCGCTGATTTTCACCACGCAATCGACCTGACCAAAGCCGGGGTCGGTGCCGCATACGAGACGGGCGGCACTGGCAATCAGTCGGCCGTCCTTGCCGCAGGTAATGCCGGGGATGCGATAGGGAGGAATGTCCATGCCGCCAGCCAGGGTGCTGAAGAGCGTGGTGCGCGTGGGCTCGGTGCTGGGCATGACGTATTCCAGCATGAGTTCCGTGCTGTTGGTGGTGCTGAAAGTGAAGGTGCCACCGCTTACATACACCCAATTCTGCCCGTTCTTGAGCTTGACCTTACCGTTGCTGGTTTCAATGATGGAATACTTGCTGGAGGCTGTCTGATCCACGAAGAGTTTCTTGGAGGCGTCGGGGCCTATGTTGTTGCTGCGTCCCATCAGTTTGATGGTGCAGGCTTCGGGGGTGCCTTCAATCTGGAAGAGGTCGTATTCCGTCTGTACGCTCAATTCGGTATTCCACTGCGTGAGATTGGCCTTGGCCTTGGCAAAGTGGGTGTCGTCCACCTTAATCTTCCAGTAGCCGGAGAGCGTGTTTTCGGGAATTTCCACCTCCTTGCCGTTGAGGAAGTCTTCGAGGCGGTTTACCTTTGCCGCACATTCTTCAGCGGCCACGGCGTAGTCCTTGCAGTCGGCCAGGAGCGTGTTGAGCTTCTTCAGCTTTTCAGCATCGGACTTGTACTCTTCCTTCAGAATCTGTATCTTCTCATACTGGTGGATGCCTTCCACAAGTCGCTCGAAGCGCACGCTGGAGCGGTTGCCGGGATAATAGCTGTAGGTGTCGCCGCTGCCATAGAGGCGGAAACGGCTGTCGGTAAGAGGATGCTCGTCCCAGTTTATCCACGACCAGTGCAGGAAGCCGTCAAGGTCGTTGGCTGCGGCGTGAAGGGGAATGTATGTGGCTTCGGCGGGCAGGGAGTTGGTGTAGATGTTGGGCTCGGCGTCAGCGCAGGAAACGTAGATGGTGGTTTTCAGGTTATTGTCCTTGCGGTACTTGCGCTGGGTGTCGTTCATGTTCTTCACTTGGTTGAGCGCCAAGCTGTAGTCATAGAGCTTCTCGTTGAGCGAAGAGTGGAAATTGCCGGCCAGCGACATCTTGAAGCCCTTGGCATGGGCCAGTTCGTAGGCGGCGAGCATGGCGCTCTCTCCGCGTTCGTCCATGGCGATGCAGGTCTTATCAAACCAGCCCTTCTCCTGAAGGTGGGCTTTGAAAGAGGTAAGGTAGGCATCCCACAGGGCGTTGTAGTCGGTGCTACCGGCCGTGAGGGCCCAGTCAATATCCTTGCCGGTTTTTTCGTCATAGTAGCGGAACTTCATGTCCCAAGGCACCATGCTGTAGCAGTTGATTTGCTCGTTGATGCCGTACTCGTTGCACAGGGTAACGTATTTGTCGAACACGGTGTAGTCGAATACCCACTGGCCACCCGTCGTCTTGGTGGTTTGGATCATAGGGCTGAACTTGTCGTGCGTCTGGTCGCCCCAGGGCTCATAGAAGAGGATGGTGGACACCACCTTCTGGCCGGCATCGCCAAGGGCCTTGAGGTAGGGACGCAGGGCGGCGATATGTTCATCGCTCCAGCGGTCCACTTCATAGTATCGGCTGACGGAATAGGGCTGCTGCCACAGGTCGAGATGGAACTTCTGGTCGGCCACGGCGGGCAGCGTGTGGCTGTCCACCTCAATGCCGAGCGTGAGCGTCTTGACGACGTGGTCCTGCTCATCAACGATTTCCAGATTGGCGCAGTAACTGCCGGCTGCGGCATTGTGGGGCACCTGGATGCTGCACCACACGGGGCGCGTCTGCATGGCAGGTACGGCGTGGGCCTTGTCCTGGTCGATGACATCGGGAGAGAGCCATTGAATAAGATTCATATTGTGCGCACCGCATGCCTTGTCGTCGTCGGTGATGACATAGTTGATGAACCGTGCCGAGCACCACGCGCTGGCATCCTGTCCCTGAGCGGGGCTGCTGAAGCGTACACGCAGCTTGCCCTGGTCGGCATTGGCAAAGAGGACGGCCTCCGTATTGGCACGTTCCCCGCGCCATGCCGTGATGGTGGTGTTGGTCGTTTCGGTCAGTGTGGGCACGCGATGTCGCTCATACTGCACGTCACGGCTGGCCCATGAAGCGTGAAGCCCGCTGGTCAGGGCATTCCATTCGGCGGCAGGAGCACTTTCCCCCACGTTCGGCTCATCATAATCGTCGATGGGGTATTTCTTCACGTTTTCGGCCTTGCCTACGATTTTCAGCGTAACGTCGATGATGCTGCCGCCGTCACTGAGGAAGTTGGCATAATTGCCGCTGGGGTCGGCGCAGTTCCATGTCACGGAATAGCGCATACGATAGGTAGAGCCAACGGTGAGGTCGCTCGGAACGCGGAAACTTCCGGGAGAGAGCACATTGCCGCCGACGGCTTCACCGGCACTGTTCCAGCCGGGGTTGTCGCCGCTCGTCTTGTGGTAGTGGGAGTAGCATACCAGTTCGTTGCCCTCGCCTTCGGTGTAGGGGCCGTCGCCCAGAAGGTTCACGAGGAACTGCCCGTTCTGGTTCCAATCCACGAACACGAAGCCGTGCATCCAGTCGCCGTTGATGGTGATGTCGGGCGTCACGATGTCGCCGGCCTTAACCTCGAACACGGTCGCCGTCTTGTCGAAATACGCAGGGCAATGGATTGCCGTGGCGATGTTCTCAATTTTGAACTCGGGCGTCTGCGTGCCTCGGATGCTTACCGTTTTCGGGTAGTGCGTATTATGGGTAATGTTTTCGTTTGCCCCGTGAGCTACGGGGTAATTCTGTGCCCATGCCATTACGGTCGTAGTCAGCAGAATGGAAAGGAAAGAAATGATTCTTTTCATTCGGAGATATTTGCGTGTGATTTTTTTTTGACGGGCAGAAAACCTCATCTACAATTTATAATGTAAATGTCGGCACTTCTGTTTTACCGTTTTATTTAACAACGGCTTTACGGTTACTACTGATGACGATGCCCTTCGCGCCGTTGATGACGCGGCGGCCGGAGAGGTCGAAGAGTATGCTGTCGGTGCCTTCGCTGCGGAGGGTGCTGATGGCCTCCACGATGTTGTCGAAGGACAGGGCAAATCCGTTGATATTTCCGTCGGTCGCAGAAATGTAGATGGCCTTGCCTTTGGGATAGATCTCGGTTTCTTCGGTTTTGGGTGCATAGCGATAGAATCCCACTGCTTCGTTTTTCATAGAGAGGACATAGGGATTTCTATCCTTCAGAAAATCAAGATACATTTGGTGTCCGTCCTCATCGGACGTGGAGCCGGTGAAGATGTTGGTATTGTCGGCAACGACATTGGTTCCTGCCGGTGGAATGAGTGCATTTATCCAGTTATCGGTGCAATCCATTTCGCTATAGAGTACGTAACCGCCAGCTGGCACGATAGCGTTATTCTCTTTGTTCATGAGAGAGAGTGCAAGGTTGTCTCCTCTATCGGCGGTAGCCTTATAGCATTGTATGTCTTCGGGGATTTGCATGGGGAAGGGCAGGTAGATGGTAGAGTAGAATTGACCTTTTCCATCCTTCGCGAGTTTGGTCATGTTGTAGGCATAGGGCACTTCTTCAAAAGTGAGGGCAGAGGTGTAGCTTCCATTGAAGAAGGGGTCGGAGGTGCCATCCCATGAGTGGTTGCTCTCATTCATCACCATGCCACCTACAGCCGATTCTTTCCCGGGGCGTCCGGCTGAGGCCATATAGAGATAGCCGAAGCGCTTTTCAGACGTATAGGCTTCACCTTGTCCTATGCCGGAACTGGAGGATGAGCTCAGGGCCTGAAGAGAGAAATCATTGTAAACAGCCTTGTAGGAAGAAGGTTCAGTAGTGGCTCCCTTGTAGTTGAGGTAGTGGCTGCCATCCTTCACTATGAATAAGAAGGGTCGGCTGGCCTCTTCCTTCTTGCCCACGATAAAGGTGGCGGCACCGGCTGTGCCTTCTACGGGATTGCCGTTTGGAGCGATATAATACTTTTTATCGGAACCTGAGCAGTTAAATGCTATGCGGTAGGCATGTCCTGCTAAAGGCAGATTGACATTCGTTTCTGCATACAGGGCATTGAGTGCAGCGGCAGCGGCAGTTTTATTGTCGGCAGTAACGCCGCCTTCGGTATATGTCGCGATAGCCAGTGCTGAGGGTGATGACAGGGTTGGATAGCCAATCGTCTCTGAGGCGATAAGTGCCCACGCTGCGTTAATCTTCGTCTGCAAAGCATGTATGTTGTCTTCTGAAGGTACGAGGCCTTCCACTTCTGAAATGCCGAAGAGACAACCCGGGTCAGTGTTGTTGAATGCACCGGCGAATCCAGTAGAGCCATAGCCCCAGTTGAGCACATTGGCCGAGGTTGCCTGATGCAATTGCACTTTGCTGCCGCCTTCGTTTGTGATGATGTAGAAGCCCGGCTCTGCCGTTTCCGTTACAATCCATCCCGTTTGAGGTCGTGTTTGTGAAGTCTGCAGCTGGGTGTTGTTTGCAGCTCCCGTAGCGATATAGCAGTTGTACTTGAAGTTAATGATGTCGTATGTGCCGTCATCGCGCTTTACAAATTTCCAGCAGTCGGAGTGGTCAGTATTATCGAGGGCCGTATTACCCACCATACCCGTAGATACGCCTTGTGCGCGAGTGTACTTGCTTCCGCGCTTGTCCTTGAAGGTGTACCAGTGCTGTGTGGTTTCATCGCTACTGAGAGGGAAGGAAGCGAGGGTTTCTTCTACATATTCAATGGTGAAGTTGCAGCCGCCCGTCGTATTGGAGCCACCGCCCCAGTTGAAGATTTTGTAACTGTTGCCACCGTTGCAGACATGCATCTGCACGGCTCCGCTGGCGTTGGTGTTGGTGATGAGATATTTACCTTCTACGGTAGAAGGCGTAATGGTCCATCCACTGGCAGGGCGTGAGTTTGACGTTGTGAGTTGCGTATTATTGGTGGCGTCAGGCGTTACGTAGCAGTTGTATTTGCGATTGATGATGTCGTAGGTTCCGTCGTTGCGCTTCTCGAACTTCCAATAGTCAGCGTGCTCCTCTCCATCGAGAGCGGTGGCACTCATCATGCCTGCCGACACATTGGTGGCCGTAACGTAACGTCCGCTATCGCGGTCGCCCTTAAGCGTGTACCAGTACGACGCCTCATCGGTGCTGGGCTTGGGAAATTCTTCCGTGGAGACCTCCGTGAACTTATAGACATTGGAATATTGATCCAGCCAGCCTTCAGTATTGCTGTAGGCATCCCAAGTCTTGTCGTTCTTAATCATGAGAGCGCCGGGGGTACCATTGTCTCGGTTGGCCCATATCCAGTAGTTGCCTTGAGAATGAGTGCTGGCTGTCAGCGTCCAGTCGCAGTAGTCGGCATTGTAGGTACCGAGAGTACCCTTGTTGCCGTTGGTGCCGCCGCTCTTGCCTTTCCAAACGAGGTACTGTCCAGTGGCCACATTCTTGAAGGCTACCTTGCCTTTGTGTCCTTCTACCAGGAACTGGGAACTGGTGCCGTAGTCCTGACCGGAGTTGCCGATGCAGAGGTCGTTGCTGCCATCCACATACAAGGGGAACTGCGAACTGTTTTTCTGTATGTTGGTGATGGTATAGGTCTTACCGGGTTCAACGCCAACATAGGTGTAATCCTCCACGGTGAGTTCCTCGTTGATGAGTATTTCATACTGGCAGCCGCCGTCGTCGTAGTTGTATTCACCGGGAGTCTTGGAACCGTATCCCCAGTTGTAAACCTTATAACTTTGTGCGGACTTTGTCTGATTCCATTCCGTTTCGCCGCTGACGATGATGAAGTATCCCTTCGTTGCTGCGGGCTTCAGCTTCCAGCCTTTCTCGGGAGAGGACTGCTGCGTGCTGAGGGCGGTGTTGTTGTCGGCAGTGGGGCTTACGAAACTGCCGTCGGCGTAGTTGACGATATCGAGGTCACCGTCCGTGCGTTGTACGAATTTCCAGTATGAAGCGTTTGTGGGAGAAGTCACGCCCGTCATTTCTGCGTTTGCCCCCTGTGAAGAGGCATAGCGGTTTTCGCGGCCGGGCGTTTTCAGGGAGTAGTAGTAGGATGAGTGGTCGTCGCTGATGAGAGGCGAGTAGTCAATTTCCTCCGCAGGGTCGGGTTCGGGGCCTTCCAGCGTCTTGGTGGGGGAATAGACGAGGCCTTCAATGGCGTTCTTGCCTTCGAGGTCGGTGAGTACGAAGGTATAAAGCCACTTGTTGAGGCGCACATTGCTGGCATCTATATAGGGCAATTTGATGAACACTTTGTTCCAGCCTTGTTTCAGCGTCAGTTGTACAGGCTCTCGTGCCGGGAAGTTTTCGTCCTGAAGGTCCACTTCGCTGTTGATGCCTTTGCCGGCGTTCTTCCAGTTGGGTGCGGCGATTTCGGTACCGTTCCACCAGATTTTGGAACCCTTGCGATCCCACTGGCCGGCGGCGGGTGCGGCATCGTTTTCAGAGCGTCCGTAGTTCTGGAACTCAATCTGTGCGCCCACGGTGCGTTCGGCGTCCTTATTATATATATAGGTGTAGGCGTAGGCCGTGCGGTTCTTCGCCTGGTTGAGGCCGAAGATACCGGGAACGGCGGTGGGCCAGGTGTGGTTGAGGTAGATGCCGGCACCCGTGGCGAGGTTCCAGCCATACTTCTGGCCGGAAACGGTTACGCTTGTGGGCATATCGGTGCCCTGGGCTTTGCAATCTTCCCACTGGCTAAAAGTACGGGAAGCATCGCCACCGTTGCTGATGGGGTCGGAGATGCGCCAGCGCACGTTGGTTTGCTTGACGTAGGGGATGGGTTCGTCCTGGAGGCTGTGGGCCTTGTGGAAGAGGAAACGCTGCTCCCAATTCTTGAATTCTTCGTATTCGTCGCCGTCGTTGGGCAGTACGGCACCGCACTTCTCGATGTACTGCTTGCCGCCGCCGCGCCAAGCACGTTCGCCTGTGGCGATGGTTACAGCATAAACGTTGTTTTGCTCAATGATGTCGTTCTGCGTGGGTGTCTTGCGGTCGTTCCACGGGCAGGAGATGAATCCTGCGGTTTCAGCATCGCCGTGTTGCTTGCCAAAGATATTGCTGCGGTACATACCCACGAGGTCAGCGAACACGTCGAAGTGGTTGGTGTAGTTATAGCGGCAGTCAATGCAGGGGAATCCCTTGATTTGCGTACCGCTGCTGGCCCAGCACTGTCCCATATCGCAATGGTCGGTGGTAGGATTTATCAATTTGTGTGTCGTGCCCGTTCCGGCGCAAGTGTTCCACCACATCACACGTTTGTCGCTGTTGGCGTGGACATAATCCGTCATGATGTTGAGGAAGTCCGGATAGGTGATGGACACTTCATCGCCGCCTATGTGGATATAGGGAGCGTAGGTGAAAGTGTTGATGCAGTCGTCAAGGGCATCCTTCAGGATAGCAATGCCGGCATCGCTTTGCATGTTCACGCCCGTTGCCCGTGTAAAGGCTTGGCTATGTCCCGGCATATCAATTTCGGGAATCACATAAATGCCGTACTTATGGGCGAGTGCGTCGATTTTGCGGCAATCTGCCTGGCTATAGTATGAACCGGCAAAGCGCGTCATACTGGAAGCCTGTGTCAGTTCGGGATGCTTTGTTACCTCAAAGCGCCAAGCCTGATTCTCGGTCATGTGCCACTGGAATACATTCACCTTGAAGCGGCTGTAGAGTTTTATCTGCTTTTCAAGTTCATCAACGGTGATGAAGGAGCGACCCACATCATGCATGAAGCCGCGCACCTTGAAGGCGGGCCAGTCGGTGATGGTCAGGCCTTCGAGGGCTGCCGCATGTCCGCCGTCGGCTTCTGCCAGTTGCTGAATGGTTTGTGCTGCACGTATCACACCCACGCGGCTGACGGCATCGATGGTAATCGTGTTGCCGTCGATGCTCAGCGTGTAGGCCTCGCTCTCAAAGCCAGCCAGTGTGGGTTCATCGGCACCGGTGATGCTATTCACCTTGTTAACCCTGATGGTAGCTGTGGCGGTGCTGCTTTCTTCGCAACCGAGTTCTTCAAGGATTTCATTGAGAAGCTCAGTGTCGGTGAAGTCATTTTCAATCTTCACGGGGCGGTCGAGGGCAAAGGCGCTTCCCGTGTTCTTCTGGAGAATTTGGGGAGCAGGCATAAGGTGGTCGCTACCCGGCAGGGCATCGGCAGAAGTAGGGCTGGCGTTGTCGCCTGTCGTCTGTGCAGCCGTCAGGTTGGCCAACTGTGCGGTGCAAGCTTCATCAGAAGCATTGCCTGCAGCGAGCAGGGCGCGTGAATCGCTGATGGCCTGTCGCAATGCGGCATAGGATTTCGTGCCGGAGTTGGCCCAAACCTTGTCGAGAGCATCCCATGTGGCTTCGCTGAGGGCTGACTGGGCATCGGTCATGTTGGCGGGCACATTGGCTGCAGTCAGGCCGCCCTGGCTTTTCAGCACATTGGCCCAAGCCACATAGCCGCGGCCGTTGATGCCACGGCTCTGCACCGTGTTGGCACCTTGATAGCGGGTGGCCAGCTTGCCGTTCTCGACGAGGGCGGCGTAAACGTCCACGAAGAAGACCTTGTCTGAGGTGCTTTCATCGGCAATGGCTTTAATCTCTGCGTTGAAAGGTACGATGGAAGTTGTGTTTATGCTGGCATCAGCATTGGGGATGATGCTTTCAAGGTAGATTTCTGCATCGGGTGCAACAGCCTTGATGTTGTTGACCGCCGTCTTGTATTTAGCAACTATGCCACTGATGTCGGTCGGTTTGTCATCCAGCGCACGTTTGCCGCACTGGAAGAAAATCTTCGAGGGGTTGCCCTTGATAAGGCAGGTATAGGCGCTGTTAAACTCATCGAGGCTCATGCTCCATCCGTAGCCGCCGCCCAAGCCGCGGTTCTTGAAGGTGGGCATACCCATCAGTTCGCCCCATTCGCCGGTCATTACCTGATAGTCGCCCACGTGCAGGATGTCACCGTCGTTCACAGGCACCAACTGGTATTCTGTCAGTATGCTGTTGTATATGCCACGGCCAAGGGGCTTATTCACGGTGCCTGTTTCTGCAATGGCAGAGGCCTTATCCACATAGGGAGCCACCAGTTTGCACCATTCGCGATAACCGAAGACATTGGGGTGCAGGCTGTCATCCGTCATATTGGCAGGCATTGACGTGTTGCCGGAAATCTTCGTCATTGCACCGTAAACGTCGATGTAGGTGACGTTCATCTCCTCGCACAGCGCCTTGATTTGCGGGTTCAGCGTGCCGGGCTCACTGGCACGCTCGGCAATGTTGCAAGGCAGTATGCTCTGCACATAGAGCGTTGTCTGCGGGCTTTCGCGCTTCATGACCTCAATCATCTTGCGGATGTTGGGCACTACGCGCTCGGGCGTCTTGAAGTCGTTGATGCCAATCATCAAGAACAGCTTCTTAGGGTGTCCGCTGCCGATGAGCGAGAGGTGCTCCAGCACTTCGGGACTTTCGATGCCCTGAATGCCGCGGTTGATGATGTTGGCGTCGCTGCCGAAGAACTCCGACCACAAGCCGAAATCCGTAATGCTGTTACCGAGGAACACGATGTTGTTCTCGTGTACAGGCAGCTGGCGGAAAATCTCGCGTCGTTGCTGACGGTAGGGAATGTCGTCCGCCCATGTGCTGGCAAAAGTCATCAATGAAAGAATCATGATGCCAATCAGTCGTAAATGTTTCATGTCAGTGTGTTTGAGTTTATTATTTGTATGTAATCTATTCCGCAACATTCGTGTGGTTGCCATGAGTGATCATAGCTCTTGAAATGTTTAGCGTTGTCCTTGCCGACACGGGGGGGCAGGGCAAATTTGCTACAAAAATAAACTATTTCGTGCAATTTTACAATGTGTACATACAAAAAACTCTACTTGAACGTTGTGCTTTCCTCTTTATCAGGGTCCAGAACGGGACCGTTCATTCAACCAGTGTTTGTAAACTGCTTTCGCGGTTCACTTCTGTCTGACTCGGCACAGCTGCCACCAGCGCCAGCTCGATAATTTCCTGCACGCTACAACCACGAGAGAGATCGTGCATCGGCGCGGCAAGTCCTTGTATCAGTGGCCCGACGGCACGATATCCGCCGAGTCGTTGTGCGATTTTGTAACCAATATTTCCGGCTTCCAGCGACGGAAAAACCATCACATTGGCCTTGCCCTGTAGCGGGCTGGCAGGCGCTTTTTGCGCCGCCACTTCTGGCACGAAGGCGGCGTCAAACTGTAACTCGCCCTCCACCACCAGCTTTGGTGCGCGCTCACGGACGATTTCTGTCGCCTGCTGGACGTTAGCAACACAGGGGTGACGGGCGCTACCATTGCTGGAAAACGACAGCATCGCCACGCGCGGCTCTTCTCCGGTGATGGCGCGCCAGGTTTCGGCACTGGCAAGCGCGATATCCGCCAGCTGCGCCGCCGTCGGCTGTGGCACCACGCTGCAATCGGCAAAGCCCAACGCCGGGCCGCTGTACTGTGGCAACATCAGGAAAATGGAAGAGAGCGTTTTACAGCCTGGCTGCAAGCCGATAATGCGTAATCCGGCACGCAGCACATTTGCCGTGGAAGAGAGGTTGCCCGCGATACAGACATCCGCTTTACCGGCGCTGACCATTGC
>JAGHRT010000053.1 GCA_018066245.1 Candidatus Equimonas faecalis
TCCATGGTGCGTCTCACGTTTGGGCCTACGACGGCAAGGCGCGTGGTATCACCGATGCCAACCACCTCATCATCTGTAACCTCTATGGCGGCAATGACGTGGCCGGAACCATCAGCGGCACCATGCCTGCTACGTTTACTGCCACCAAGTGGGGAGCAGAAACTCCATATCGTCAGAGCCTCTCTGACAAGCAGGTCAACACCTACGTCGAAATCTCTGCCGATGATGATTCTGCCGACCGTGGCTTCCCGCTCGTGGGTAGTGCCTTCGCCGGTGGTAATGGTGAAGAATGGACCGAGGGTGCTGGTGCAACTCCTAATGTTGAGACAGCCCTCATCGAAATCGATGGTGGTTCTACACTTCGTGCCTTCGGTGGCGGCAATAAGGCTACCGTTACCGAGAATACGTACATCTTCACCGATGCCCAGAGTGACAACTTCGCTGACGTGACCTTCACAGCCTACCAGAAGAACATCATGACGAAGGTCTTCTTCAGCGGTATGAAGACGGGGTTCAAGTGGGATGATACCCGTTTGACTGTCGATCCGTTCCATGTGGTTCGCCTCTTTGGTGGTAACAACCTCGCCACGATGGACATCCAGCCCACCTGGAACTTGAAGCGTGGCAAGATAGAGAACGTCTATTCCGGTGGTAACATGGGCGACATGACCTACTATAACCCCGCTGGTAAGCCTGCTACTACCGATGGTCAGATCGGTTCGCTGGCAGGTGTGGAATTCAACGCCGACGGCTCCAACTCCAACTACACACCGCGTGGCCTCTCCATCACCATCGACCAGCCAGATATCTACATCAACTCCCTCTTCGGCGGCTGCCGTATGTCAGATGTCATCCCGACGCCCAAGAGTGACCAGGAGGCATGGCCTGAAGGTACAGATGGCGAAGACTTCTATGGTGCTACCGTCAACATCACCGATGGCTACATTGAGAATGTCTATGGCGGCAACGATGTCTCTGGCAACGTTCACCACGGAACGAACGTGAATATCTCCGGTGCCGTGTCGGGTAATGTCTACGGTTCCGGCAACGGTTTCTACCTCTATAAGTACGATGCTGATCATGTGACAGAAGTCACCGAGGACATCAACGATGAGTACGGCATCTTCTATCGTGTTCCCGAGCGCAATTCCAATCACGAACTTTACGACGTGATGGGCGTCGAAGGAACCGATACCCACAAACTCCTCACCATCAATGCCGTCCGTCCTTCGGTAGAGAAGGCCTTCCTCAATATCGCCGGTCTCGAGAACTACCATTATCCCGACGGTACAGATGGTAAGCGTGTAGCTTACGTCAAGGGTAACGTGTTCTGTGGTGGTAACGCTTCGACCATCACGGGCACTGGCTCGTTCTCGAAATTCAAGATCGGTTCATACGTCACCCTCAACGGCGTGTTCATGGGTTCCGACGGCAAGTCTTTTACCGACAATGATCAGATTGCTGCCTTTGCCCGCATCAACGGCTTTACGGATATGGGGGCAGCGACAGATTTTAATGCTGGCTACGAACAGGATGCTCAGCACAACCCCATCCTACTCAACACCTATATGATGGCCGTCGACATGAAGGCGCAGCCGAAGGACTTCAACCTCAAGCTTCCCCTCCGTGAGGCCCACATCGGCACCTACTGCGGCGGCGGCAACCGTGGTTCGATGCTGGTCGACAAGACCGTCACGCTGCCCTTCCACCACGACATTATTATTTATGATAAGATTGTGGCGGCCTGTCTCGACGCCAATGTGAAGTACAATCAGAACGGTACGATCATCGAGTCTACTGGCGGATATACCCGTGAGATAGCCGACAAGACGACGCCCTACGGCAACACGAAGATGAAGCTCGACATCGCCTCGCAGTTCGTGCCCCTCGTCATGGACGTGCCTGACAACAAGGATCCCGAGACACTCAACGCTCACAACGAAAACTTTGAGACGGCCAAGGCTCATGACTTCCTCTACCGCAACCAGACGGAGGGCGTGAAGTATACCTATCAAGAGTTCAACGAACTCTTCGAACCTACCACGCCTTACGAGAGCGATGAGGACTTCTTTGCCAAAGAAGGCGAAGACCATTGGTGGAAGGAAGCCCCCGGCATCTACGCTCCCTCGTGCAACATCTACGGTGGCTGCTACCAGTCGGGCGAAGTGGTGGGCGACATCGAAATCAACGTCCACAGCAATATGCTGCGCTATGTCAACAAGTCCGACCTCGAAAAGTCCATCGCCCAGAACATAGCCTGCTTCAACGTCTACGGTGCCGGTTTCGGCCAGGACTCGCACGTTTGGGGTAACGTACACATCAATGTAGATCGCAGTCTTGACACCGACCTCATGGGCGATCCTATCGCAGTGCCGACCCTCAGTAATGGGCTGAGAGATGTCCTTACAAATAATAATGCAATCGAGTTTGACATAGAAGGTGGTAACCTCAACAAAACGTATGATTCAAGGACTGGCTATGCATACGACTGCTCATATCCAACCGCCAACAACATCATCGGCGGTGGCCGTAACGGTAAGCTCATCGGCAACGCTACCGTCGAGATTCGCAACGGTCTCGTCTATAGCGACGTGGCCGGCGGTTGCTATGCTTCCGACATGTACGGCTCAACGCACGTCATCGTGGGCTACCCCAGGTACTACAAGTGCAACGCATCTGGTGAGTACGCCATCGACCGTGCTGACAAGTGGAACACGATGAAGAAGGATGGCGACGGCAACGACGTCATCAAGCAGAGCGTCTGGTACCTGAAGGGAGACCTCGTGCCAGAGAATGTCTATCAGCAGATTGTGGCCAAGACACCTGGTAATGCATCAAACTTCGAGGAGGTAGTTGTCACTCCCCTGACCAACCATACTGCCGACGACACCACTTGGGACGACGTCGTCATCAAGATCGGCAAGGGCATCTATGGCGGTGGCTACTCGCTTGCCAACAGTACGGCAGCTTCGGCAGGTTCTATCACCACGCACAAGCTGAACGACCGCGCCACTACCGACATTTATCCCCACCACTTCGACGGACGCTACGGCTACGACGACGTGACTTCGACCATCG
>JAGHRT010000020.1 GCA_018066245.1 Candidatus Equimonas faecalis
CATCAATAACTTCATAGATATTCTCGTCACGCTTGTATGTGACAAGAGTACCGATATAGTAAACTGACTTCGTCATCGAATCATATACATCATTTATCAAAGCACGTATTTCTTCACGTTCCCAAGCATAATTACGCTGATAGATAGGTATTTTGTATAAGATAGATGTCCCTCTGTTCGAGAAATAGATGTCATTAATCGAACATTCTTCAAGAATAGTTTTCAAATCTTTCATAGCCATTATTATTTATAGAAACCATTTAATTGGAAGAAATACAGATAGTTTTTATACACACCATCTTTTTCATCCTTAAGATTCTTCAATATTTCACCATTGCCACTATACTCACAGCATTCCTGCGCCCAACCATCTTTAATGTCCTCATTAGAAAGCGGATTAAGTTTATCTGCCAAAGCACTTAGTAAAGAGGCTGGCGTATCTTGTTTAGCAATCAGCTTATATATATTGAATGTATTAATTTTATCACTCCACCCCATAATATAATTCTGTGCAGAAAGCCAGCCGAGGTTAGTGTATTGCGCTCTCAATGAATAAGCCCATATAAACGCATATATAACAAATTGTTCAAATAGTTCCATATCTTCTTTCGTCGGATATGTTTCTGGACAAAATCTATCAACATAAAGTAGAACAGAGGTATCAAACATCAGACGTGCTATGCCATTACCTATACCTTTTTTGAAATATCGATCCAGAGTTTTAACTATAATATTATCGTTGATATAGAACCCCTCATACTTATTGTTGTTCTGTATATCCTTGAGTATATTATAGTAGTGTTTTGTATATTCAAAGAATGGCTTGCCTGCAATTATTGGTGTGTTCAACTGGAACGCATTTACATTTCGAGTTCCCGAAACAAAAGGCATAGCAGAAGAGTTAACCATGTCAGCATAGCAATAGGCACTCTTATAGAATTGGGCATAAGGTGTCCTTGCAGAACGTGTAATACCTTTGAACATCTGGATATTATGCTCATTTAAGACATTGGCTTTGTTGCCACTTACCCACTCTTTAATACGATATAGATAATTACTAAAGAAATCGGCTAAACCACTTTGTGAGACCTGTTCCCAATCCTTTACCATCTTTTCTGTTTCTTCATCACTAATGTCATTCATTTCACGAAGATGGTACGCTTTCAGTAAATCATGAGGGTAAAGAGCCTTACCTCGAGCATTTTGAGAATCAAAGAATTGGAACGCTTCTGATACATCGGAGGTTATCACAACTATCAACTCACACCTATTCTCAATGTACTCCTTAAGACGTTCCATTTCTCGTTGATGTTCTATAGCTGACTCGCTTTCCTCAGATTTTAATCCAACCCTTCGGTAAAGTGCATTATAATTGTTAGCAATGTTATGGTTATTGTGTTCATTATCATATATCTTCTGTTGCAAGAACTCTATACCTTTTTCTCCTAATGCTGTTAGAAGAAGTGAGAAAGTTATTGTTCGTTGCTGACCATCAACAATATCATATAGGTTCTTACCCTTTGCTTTATGAAGGATAAGTGTGCCGACTCTGTATCTTTCTTTGTTGCTATTCTTTGCATCAATAATATCATCAAGCAATTGAATGGCATTACGAGCAGTCCATTTGTATGGACGTTGATAAATAGGCACACACAATTTTACGCCTTTGATTGGCTCCCCGTTATCCGTTATAGTTATGGTTTGACGAAGGAGTAAATCACCTATAGTAGTTATTGATAACGTCAAATTATTCATATTCTGCAAGTTCTTTAGAGATTGTCATATTATACTTATTGATGTACTTCCCTGTTGGAGTGATCATAAACCTGGATGTACCCAAATTGATATTCTCCAATTTCAAAGCCTTATACCAGGCGTGGCCGGCCTTTTCTGCCATATAGAGGAACAGTCGTTTCACTTTCTGAGACGTGCAAGCCTCCAGTAATGTCTGAACCAAATTGGGACGCAATGTTGTCAAACCCTCCATGATATAATAGATATCGAGCAAAGAAGAAGAGGCATCTGGCAAGTTCAGACACTCCAATATGGCACGCTCAGGAGATGACACCAGCAAATCATGCTGATTGATAGTCATAGTTTCTACACCCAACAGCTCATCGCCAAGAAAAGAAGTGGTCATATATTTAATAGTCATATCCCACTCCTCTTTTAGCAACCACAAAGGTAACTTATTGCTTTTGTCTGTAAACAAAAAAGCCTTAGGCTTCCCCATTGACAGGTAATGGGAGTATCCTCGAAGTTCCAATGCCGTATATGCACCTACATTGCAACTCTTGCTAAGTTGCGTGTTGTATGACGATACAGCAGCAAATAGGCTTGGTTCTGTCCCGTGTATCTTATAAACCCCTTTCGATATACGGTCAAGCCATCCGCTTTTCATATAAGCATACTGACCACGAGCATCCAATCCCTGACTTGAAAGCCACGAACCGAACAAGACCGATTCATTGGGCGCCGCCTCTAATATTTGCTGTATTTTTGTAGCCATCTTCGTTTATTTTATGAATACCAGCATAATTTTGTTGCAAAAATACTCTTTTTATTTTACAAAGCCAAATATTTTCCTCAAACAATGGTGATTTTATAGTAATTTATCTTCAGATTCGTGTTTTTAATGAATTTAAGAGTAAAAAACATGCAAAAACCATAAATAGAGATACAATTGCCATCAAAAGAAAAAGAGGTCGATAGCCAGGAATTTCTGAGCTTGGTTTAGTTTAATCCCATATTATATATCTATAACCTAAACTAAACCTTTTATCTTCCGGCTACTATTAATGTCATGCCGAATGGTCTGGATCAAAGATTAGAAGAAAAGGAATGACACGTTATAGGGCTAAGACAAATGGGAACCAACACTTTTTAACAACACGATTTTGAGTTAAAAATATCTCCTAATTGTCGCCAGATTACAAAGATATACAAAGAACTGCAAAGATAAATGTACCTAAAGGGACTGAAATGGTAAGTCGCACCTAACTCGCTTCTTAGCAATTGCAAGAATCTGCAAAAATCCGTGTTAACGAATGTGAATATACAAAGAACTGGAAAAACGTTTTTGCAGATGTTTGTATATTTTCCGTCCCTCCTCCGTCCCTCGGCATAGTATCTGCCCCCCGTAATTATAGGTATGTATGATGATTATCAATCACTTATATTTGCAAATTTTACATTCTGCATCGGAAAGTAAAGCAAAGGAAAAGGAAATCACAACATCCGCAAAAACCTCTATAGCGCGGCACTGTTTCACGCCCCGGAAAGACGGCTTTGCAGCGAGAGGGGCTGAAAACGGGCTTAAAATCGATTTGCTAAAAAAAAAGTTTCACGGGAATTTGGCCAAGTGGCAGGAATTGCCTAATTTTGCGCTGGAAAATGGAGGAGGCCGTCCCGCCCTCTCACTATCCTGCAACAAGCTGTCTATTCAAATCTATCATATAATATGTTGGACGAACAAGAAAGAATACTTCCGGTTAATATCGAGGAGGAAATGAGCACCTCGTATATTAACTACTCCATGTCTGTCATCGTGGCACGCGCCCTCCCCGACGTGCGCGATGGCTTCAAGCCCGTACACCGCCGTATCCTCTACGGCATGGACCAGCTGGGCATCACGCACGACAAACCCACTAAGAAGAGCGCCCGTATCGTGGGTGAGGTGCTCGGTAAGTACCACCCCCACGGCGACATTTCCGTATATGGCGCCCTCGTGCGTATGGCACAGGACTGGAATATGCGCTACCCCCTCGTGGAGGGTCAGGGCAACTTCGGCTCAATGGACGGCGACGGTGCCGCTGCCATGCGTTACACGGAGGCACGCCTCGCTGTCCTCGGCGAGATGATGATGCAGGACATTGAGAAGGACACTGTGGAGATGGTGAACAACTTCGACGATTCGCTGAAGGAACCCTCCGTGCTGCCCACGCGCATCCCCTCTTACCTCGTGAACGGTGCCACCGGCATCGCCGTGGGTATGGCCACCAATGTCCCCACCCACAACTTGAGCGAAGTGATTGATGGCTGCGTGGCTTACATCGACAACCCCGACATAGACGTGGAGGGCCTGATGCAGTACATCAAAGGCCCCGACTTCCCCACCGGCGCCACCATCCTCGGCACGCAGGGCATCCGCGCCGCCTACGAGACAGGCCGCGGCCGCGTGATAATCCGCGCGAAGGCGGAGATTGAAAATGGTCCGCTGCACGACAAGATTGTGGTGAACGAGGTGCCCTACGGCATCAATAAGGCCGAACTCTGCAAGAACATCGCCGAACTGGTGAACGACCATCGCATTGAGGGCATCAGCAACGTGAACGACGAGAGTGACCGCGACGGCCTGCGCATCGTCATCGACGTGAAGCGCGACGCCAACGCCGGCGTGGTGCTCAATAAGCTGTATAAGCTCACGGCCCTGCAGAGCAGCTTCGCCGTGAACAACATTGCCCTGGTGCCCATACCCGGCACGAGCAACCCCACCAAGCTGCGTCCGAAGACACTGACGCTGCGCGACTGCATCCGCTACTTCGTAGAGCACCGTCACGACGTGGTAATCCGCCGCACTCAGTTCGACCTGAAGAAGGCCGAGGAGCGCGCCCACCTGTTGGAGGCTCTCATTGTGGCCAGCGACAACATTGACGAGGTGGTGCAGATTATCAAGGCCGCCAAGACACCCGCCGAGGCCATTGAAAACCTGATGAAGCGCTTCGGCTTCGACGAGCCCCAAGCAAAGTACGTCGTTGAGATGCGCCTCCGCCAGCTCACCGGTCTGCAGCAGGACCAGCTGCACCAGGAGTTCAACGAACTGCAGGAACTCATCAAGTACCTCAACCAGATATTGAGCGACCCCGAACTCTGCAAGAAGGTGATGAAGGACGAACTCATCGAGGTGAAGGAGAAGTACGGCGACGAGCGTCGCACGGAAATCCAACTCACCGGAGAGGAGTTCAACCCCGAGGACTTCTACGCCAACGACGAGGTAATCGTGACGGTCAGCCACCTGGGCTACATCAAGCGCACGCCGCTCAGCGAGTTCCGCGCACAGAGCCGCGGCGGTCTGGGAGCAAAGGGCTGCACGAGCCGTGACGGCGACTTCACGGAATACATGTTCCAGGCGAAGATGCACGACACCATCCTGTTCTTCACCACGCAGGGCAAGGTGTATAAGATGCGCTGCTTCGAACTGCCCGAAGGCAACCGCCAGTCGAAGGGCCGCGCCATACAGAACATGCTCAGCCTCGAACAGGGCGACTCCCTGAATGTGTGCATCAACATCTGGGACATCCGCGACACGGAGTTCATCAACTCTTACAGCATCGTGTTCTGCACGCGCCAGGGCGTGGTGAAGAAGACCTCCATGGTGGAATACCAGAACGTGAACGCGAAGGGCAAGCGCGCCATCAACATCCGCGAGGACGACGCCGTGGTGAGCGTATGCCTTGTGAAGGATGGCCAGGAATTGCTCATCGCCACCAGCAAGGGTCGCGCCAACCGCTTCAAGAGTGATGTCATCCGCCAGATGGGCCGCGTGGCCACCGGTGTGCGAGGTATCACCCTTGACGGCGAAGACGACTATGTAGTGGGTATGCTCTGCGTCAGCAAGCCCGAAGAGGAGACCGCCCTCGTGGTCAGCAGCAAGGGCTACGGCAAGCGCAGCCTCGTGAACGACTACCGCGAGACCAACCGCGGCACAAAGGGTGTGAAGACCATGAACCTCACCGAGAAGACCGGCGACCTTATCGCCTTCCTCCGCGTCACCGACGAGCAGGACCTTATGATTATCAACAAGAGCGGCATCACCATACGCCTCCACGTCAGCAACATCAGCCAGCAGGGCCGCGTGACGCAAGGCGTGAAACTCATCGAACTGCAGAAGCGCAAGGATGTCATCGCCTCCGTATGCGCCGTGCCCACGGAAGATGACGAGGTGCCCGCAGACGAAACCGTCGAAACCGCCGAAGCCCCCGTAAATGGCGAGACCGCCGAAAACACCAACCCTGAAACCAATAACACCAACAACTCAAACGAATAAAACATTATGAAAAAGCTTATCATGATGGCTGGTATGGCCCTGTGTGGCCTGACCGCCGGCGCACAGAGCGTACCCGTGCTAAAAGCACAGGAAAAGTTGGCCAAGCAAGACTTCGCCGCTGCCGAACAAATCCTGATAGAAGGAATTGACGACGTGAACGCCAAGTGGGAGAAAAAGAAGCTTAAAGATCCCGCCGCACTGCCCGACACCAAGAAACTTGCCGAACTCCACAACAAGCTCGGCGAAGTGTATGGCCTACAGTTCAACCCCGAACTCATGAAAGCCGCACAGGGACAGCCCCTCGACACGGCCAAGTTCTGCACCATGCTGGACAAGACCGTGGAAAGCTATAGTAAGTCTGCCGAATACGACTTCACTCCCGATGCCAAGGGAAAGGCAAAGCCTCGCTTTGAAGCCAACAACCGCAAAATGCTGGGCTCCATGTTGGACTACTACTATTACAGCGGCGTGTTCAAAAACCAGAACGGCGACACCAAGGGCTCCTGCGAAGAGTTCAAGAAGTTCATCAACCTGCGCAAATCCCCCATCTTCTCCGAGGCCCAGCAGGACAGCATCTATCAGGCCAAGAAGAAAATCTACGACCAGGCCGCCTTCAACGTGTCCCTGCTCTACTATCAGAGCAAAGACTGGGACAACGCCCTCGCCTCCATCGACGATGCCATGGGCGATCCTGCCAACCTGAAGGACGCCTACATCATCAAGCAGCAGGCCTACCTTGAAAAGGGCGACACCGCCGCATGGGTAAAGACACTCGAAGAAGCCGTTGAGCGCGTAGAGGACAACACCAACTACATGGAACAGCTCATCTACTACTACACCCAGAAGAACGATGCCGCCTCCGCCAATGCCCTCGCCGACGGCCTCATTGCCAAGACCCCCGAGAGCAAGAGCGCCTGGTACATGAAGGGATGCACCAAACTCAACCTTGAGAATGACTATATGGGCGCACGCGAATACTTCCAGAAGGCCATCGACATTGACCCCGCCTATCCCGAAGCAAATCTCAACATGGCTTATTGCTTCATGAACGAGGTACGCAAAAACCGCGACGAAGGCAAGTACAAGTATGCCTTCCGCAGCTCCTACACCTCCAAAGAAAAAGACGCCTACATGAAGGAGCTCCATGAAATACAAGACTACTACCGCAAGGCCATGCCCTACGCAGAAAAAGTACGCGAGGCAAAGCCCGACAATGTAAAGCTCTGGGGTCCCGCGCTCAGCATGATTTACGCCAACCTCAGCATGGACGACAAAGCCAAGGAGGTGGACAACCTCATCAGCGCTGCCAACAAACAATGATTTCCACCCCGCAGTCTGAGGCGGCGAAGCCACGGCGGTAGCCGCCCAGACAAGGGATTTCCGGCCAACAAGTAGAATCAAGGGGCAGCGCTCCTTGATTCACTTTTACAAGACTTAAACATGAAGAAAGTACTCATATACACCGCCTTATTATGCAACATGGCGCTAATGCTGGCAGCATGCGGCAGTAAATCCTCTGAGGCAGAAGGCAGCACGGACTCTGCATATACGGTGGCCGAAAGCGGCCCCTTGGCCATCCTCGGACGTTCCTACTCCACCAAGGAAGGCGACTACACCATAGACATTGCATGCAAAGCCGACAGCAGCGTGGTGGTGAAGGACGCCCTCGACACCGAGTTCTATGACAACACGGTAACGGTCAGCATCACAAAAAGCGGCAGCCCCGTGTTCCAACACACGTTCACACGCAATGAGTTCAAGGGCAGCTACGACAAGCAGCACAGCATCCTTCAGGGAATGGCTTACAGCGAAAGGAGTAACGGCCAGTTCCTGTTTGGCGCACAAGTGGGAGAGCCGGCCAACGACGAGGGCGGAGAGAACTACCGCATCACGGTGGGCCCCGACGGCAGCTTCGCCATAGCCCCCGACTTCAACCAAGACACCAGCAGCGACGGCGAGTGATGGAGACTTTACCCCACCGCCGCCTCCCTGCCGAATGGGAACGGCAAGATGCCATCCTGCTGACATGGCCCCATGCCGCCACCGACTGGAACTCCGAACCCGGCCTGCTGGATGAAGTAACTGCCTGCTATCTCCACCTTGCGCAAGAAATAGCCATGCGCGAACAGCTGATAGTCGTAACGCCCGAACCGGAAAACGTCATTATCCTACTGGAAAAGGCCCTTCCCCCAAGCAGCCTGCTGCACGTGAGCCTGCTGGAGTGTGCAACCGACGACACTTGGGCACGCGACCACGGGCCCATCATCTTGGCTGACGGTACCGCTCTCGACTTCCGCTTCAACGGCTGGGGGGGGAAATACCCTGCGGAAAAGGACAACGCCATTTCACGCCATTTGTTTGACAGCGGCCTCCTACCCTGCCCCACCTATGAAAACTGCCTTGACTTTGAACTGGAAGGCGGCAGCATAGAAAGCGACGGCCACGGCACCATCCTCACCACAGTCCGGTGCAACCAGAATCCCAACCGGCGCGGCCAGCACAGCAACGTACAAGAAGAGGTGGAAGCGGTGTTCCGCCAGAGATTGGGGGCCGAGCGCGTGCTGTGGCTCCGACACGGAGGACTGGAACAAGACGACACAGACGGCCACATCGACACCCTCGCACGATTCTGCCCCAATGACACCATCATCTACGGCGGAGGCGACGAGCAGATGCTGGACGAACTCCAAACGTTCAGAACACCCTCCGGCCACCCCTACAGGCTTTTGGAAGTACCGCCCTATTACGCCAACTTTCTGGTCATCAACGGAGCAGTCCTTCTGCCCTATTACGAAGATGCGCAGCAGAACAGCCAAGCCACCGCCGTTCTCCAACAAGTCTTTCCCGAACGAGAAATCGTGGGCATAGACTGCCGCGTACTGCTCCGCCAGAACGGTTCTCTGCATTGCTGCACCATGCAGATACCCACTATTTGCTAATTCCCCATTTGCTAATTTCCCCATTTGCTAATCCCCGCTTATGCTATACGAATGGAATGAACTAGAGTTCCCTGCCGGGCAGGCTGCCCTTGCCAGCCAACTCGCCGACGGCATGGGCATACACCCCATGCTGGGCCGGCTACTCGTAACACGAGGCATCACCACCCTGCACGAAGCCAAGCACTTTTTCCGCCCCCAACTGACGGAATTGCACGACCCTTTCCTCATGAACGACATGCAAGTGGCCGTGGAACGTCTGAATCAGGCTGTGGCGCGACAGGAGCGTGTGCTGGTCTATGGCGACTACGATGTGGACGGCTGCACGGCAGTGGCTCTCGTGTATAAGTTCCTGCACCAGTACTATGCCAACATCGACTACTACATCCCCGATCGCTACGACGAGGGCTACGGGGTGAGCTATAAGGGCGTGGACTTTGCCGCAGAGACCGGCGTAAAGCTCATTATCGTACTCGACTGCGGCATAAAAGCCATAGACGAAATACAATATGCCAAAGACCTCGGCATCGATTTCATCATCTGCGACCACCACGTGCCCGATCCCGACCTGCCACCCGCCGTAGCCATACTCAATCCCAAGCGCGAGGACAACCTCTACCCCTACACCGACCTTTCGGGCTGCGGCGTAGGATTTAAATTCATGCAGGGCTTCGCACTGAGCAACGGTATAGAGTTCAACAAGCTCTACGAACTGCTGGATCTCTGCGCCGTCAGCATAGCCTCCGACATTGTGCCGATTATGGGCGAGAATCGCGTGCTGGCCTACCACGGCCTGCGCAGCCTCAACTCCAACGCCTCCATCGGGCTCCAAACGATTGCCGAGGTGTGCGGCTTAGGGGACAAGGAGCTGACCATGAACGACATCATCTTCAAGATTGGACCGCGCATCAATGCCAGCGGGCGTATGCAGAACGGCAAGCTGGCCGTGGCTCTCCTCGTGGAAAACGACTATAATGCAGCCCGCGAACTGGCCAACCACATCAACATTTACAACGAGCAGCGCAAGGACCTTGACCGTCAAATGACTGAGGAAGCCTACAGTCAGGCCAGCCAACTTCCCGACATAGAGGACAAAAAAGCCCTCGTTATCTACAACGAACAATGGCACAAGGGTATCATTGGCATCGTGGCCTCGCGCCTCACCGAACAGTACTACCGCCCTGCCGTTGTGCTGACACGCTCCGAGGGATTGGCCACCGGAAGCGCACGAAGCGTGAGCGGATTCGATGTCTATGCCGCCGTGCAATCGTGCGCCGACCTGCTGACCAACTTCGGCGGCCACACCTATGCCGCAGGACTGAGCATGAAGGTGGAACACGTGCCCGAGTTCACACAACGCTTCGAAAAGTACGTCGAAAAGCACATTTCCGACGAACAGACCCAGCCCACGATGGACATCGTAGGGCGTCTGGACTTCCAGGACATTGACTTTGCGCTCTACAGGCAACTCAACAAATTCTCTCCTTTCGGTCCTGGCAACCCCCGCCCCGTATTCTGCACCCACAAGGTGTTTGATTACGGCACATCCAAAGTTGTCGGACGCGGACAGGAGCACATCAAGATGGAACTCGTGGACGGACAGTCCAACCGCGTGATGAGCGGCATCGCATTCGGCCAAGCCAACCAAGCCCGCTACATCAAGACCCGCCAGGCCTTCGATATATGCTACAGCATAGAGGAAAACGCCCACAAGCGCGGCGAGGTACAACTCCTCATCGAAGACATCAGACCCCGAAACTAACCCATGCCCGACAACAGCTTAACAAGCAGCGAGAGCCTTCCCCACGCCATACTCAGAAAGTATTGGGGCTACGAGGCCTTCCGTGGTGTGCAGGCCGAAATTATCAACAGCATACTGTCAGGCAAGGACACTTTGGGCCTGATGCCCACGGGAGGCGGCAAAAGCCTTACCTTCCAAGTACCCGCCCTCTGCATGGAAGGGTTGTGCCTCGTCATCACGCCCCTTGTGGCCCTGATGCGCGACCAGGTGCAACAGCTCCGCCGGCACAACATCCTTGCCGTGGACATCAACGGCAGCATGAGCAGCGCGGAAATAGAACGCACATTGGACAACTGCATCTTCGGACGCAACAAACTGCTCTACATCAGCCCCGAACGCCTCGACTCGCCACTTTTCCAGAAGCGGCTCCAGCGCATGAATGTCAGCTTCATAGCCGTGGACGAGGCCCATTGTATATCGCAGTGGGGCTACGATTTCCGACCCTCCTACCTCCACATCAAGGAAATCCGCAGCATCCTGCCCCATGCACCCATTCTCGCCCTCACAGCCACAGCCACCCCCGACACAGTAACCGACATTTGCCGGCAACTCGGCTTCCGACAAGGCGAAAACGTGTTCCGCATGAGCTTCGAACGCAAAAATCTGCACTACGAAGCCCGCTTTACAGAGAACAAGCCGCAACAAATACTGCAAATACTGGACAGCACGCCAGGCTCTGCCGTCATCTACACCCGTAGCCGCGAAAGCACCGTGGACATTGCTCAGATGCTCACCGAGGCCGGCATAAGCGCACAGCACTATCATGCCGGACTTCCCGTCACCGACCGCAATTTAAGGCAGGCACGGTGGCAGACAGGGGAGAAGCGCGTGATGGTGGCCACCAACGCTTTCGGCATGGGCATCGACAAGCCCGATGTACGCCTTGTCATACACATCGACCCGCCCAGCTCTTTGGAAGCCTACTTCCAAGAAGCCGGACGCGCGGGACGCGACGGACAGGAAGCATGGGCCATACTCCTCCACAACCGCCACGACATCACACGCCTCCAACGCCACCTCACGCAGGAGTTCCCGCCCAAAGACTTCTGCCGCCAGATTTACGACGAACTCGCCTATTTCTTCCAACTGCCCATGGGCGAGGGGCAAGACACCACCAAGGAATTCAACATCGGTCTGTTCTGCCGCAACTTCCACCATTATCCCGCAAGTGTGGAAAGTGCCCTCCGCATCCTCACGCAGACAGGCTGCATCACCTACCGCGAAGCCGAAGACTCACGCTCACGCCTCATGTTCCTTGTCGGGCGCGAGAGCCTTTACCACCTCCGCCAGCTCAATGCCGCCTGCGACCGCGTCATCAACGCCCTCATGCGTCTCTATGCAGGTGTGTTCACCGAATACGTCTTCATCGAGGAATCCTCCGTAGCCGAACTGGCCAACGCCGGCGAAGATGACGTTTACAACATCCTCATCGAACTCACGCGCCAGCGCATCCTGTCCTATATTCCTCACAAATCCGTACCCCGCATCCACTACAATCAGCGCCGGCAAGAGTCGTGCCACATTCGCATCACGCCCGCCATCTACGAAGAGCGCAAAGCCATCATGGAGCGTCGCCTCCAAGCCATGACAGACTATTTTTCCCTGCCCGACACGAAGCGCAGCCTCTACCTCCGCCGCTATTTCGGCGACGTATAAATACCCCCCTCCAGCTCCCCGGGGGAGAGCCTGCGGACAAACCGGATGGCCTCCCCATAAAGGGGGAGGTGCCCGAAGGGCGGAGAGGGTTCCTCATTTGGCTTTTCTCTCACTTATTCGTACTCTGAGCTTTGCTCCAAGATACTTCCGCTCGGAAAAGCTCAAATTTCGCTGCGCTCATTTGGCTTTTCTCTCACTTATTCGTAACTTTGCAACGCAGTAATCACTTTTAAACAACATTTATGCGTAAGTATTTCATTCTTTTTGCCCTTCTGTGCCTGACCTCGGCACTTTCAGCACAGTTGCCTCAGTTCAGCAACGACGGGGAAGACCACTACTATTACATCAAGTCCAATCTGGGTAAGATTTACCTGGCCGACCAAGGCGTGGGCAAGGCCGTGCGCACGGCCAACCTGCAAATAGCGTCTTCCATGCAATGGAAGTTTGTCGGTACGAAGGACAACTGCCAGATTGTAAACGCCGAAGGCCACTACATGTGGCTGGGCGGCAAGGCCATCTCCGCCAGCGGCGACAGCGAAGAAGCCGGTTCGGGCGGCGGCAACAACGACAAGCCCCTCCGCACTCAGGAAACGGCGTGGAGCAACGGCTTCAAGCTGGCTGCCCATCCCAACAAGGGCAATTGCTTCACCATCACCCCTACCGACGACAGCCGCAATTACGGCTTCAACGTGTGGGGCGGCAACGGCACCGGCAAGACGATTGGCCTTTGGGACAACAGCGACGGCAACAACGCTTTCGTCTTCGAGGATATTGACGACGTCACCACGGGCGATTTCCCCGTAGAGGGCGCGACGGCTTTTACTCCCGAACACCCCCTGACGCTGTGGTACAACTTCCCCGCCACGGCCACCCTCGTCGATAATCCCTGGATGGAATACGGCTTGCCCCTCGGCAATGGCCGCTTGGGCGCCGTCCTGCTTGGCGGCATTCAGAATGACGAGATTCAGTTCAACGAGAAAACGCTTTACAACGGCTCCCCCACGGCCTACGGCGATCACGGCCGCTATGCCAACTTCGGCTCGGTATTCGTGAAGGACCTCAGCAAAGTCTTTGGCGAAGGCAAACCCGTGCAGGACTATGTGCGCTACCTCGACATTGAAAATGCCGTGGCAGGCGTCAACTTCCGCAGCGACGCCACCACCTACACGCGCCGCTACTTCATCAGCGCCCCCAACAATGTCGTCGTGGCCCGCTACACGGCAGAGGGGGCCGACAAGCTGCACCTCCTTTTCAGCGTTACCCCCGACCATGCCATCGGTGCCGGCACCGTGGCCTACAAGGACGGCGGCGGCAGTTTCTCCGGCAAGAGCACTACGGTAAGCTACGCCCATCAGTTCCGCGTCGTCAGCGACGGCACGGTGGCCACCACCGACAAAGGCATCGAGGTAAGCGGTGCCACGCAGGTTACATTCTACATGACGGCTGCCACCAACTTCGACCCCTCCACACCCTCTTGGGTAAAAGGCACGACGAGCACCCTGAAGACCACGGCTTCCAGCACGTTGGACAAGGCCGCCGGCATGGACTACGACGCCCTTCTGGCCGACCACGTCAGCAACTTCACCAACCTGATGGGCCGCGTGGACCTCAACCTGGGCGGCAGCAGCACGAAGAGCACCGACAAGCTCATCGACTACTACGCCACCGAGAGCAACCGCAAGACCCCCGACGGCCTCTTCCTTGAGACGCTCTACTTCCAGTATGGCCGCTACTTGGAAATAGCATGCAACAACCTCTTTGTAGCCGCTCCCAGCAACCTCCAGGGCATTTGGAACAACGATTCCCAGACCGACTTCTGGCATTGCGACGTACACGCCGACGTCAATGTGCAGATGAACTACTGGCCCGCAGAGCCCACCAACCTCTCCGAGTGCCACCTGCCCTTCCTCGAAAATATCATCACCGTGTCGCAGGACAAATACAACTACCACACCGTGGCCCAGAAATATCGCGCCGGCGTTCGCGGCTGGATGCTCCCCACGGAGAACAACATCTTCGGCGGCTGCTCCCAATGGATGGCCTTCCAGATAAAGACCCTCGCCGCCTGGTACTGCTCACACCTGTGGCAGCACTACCGCTACACCGGCGACAAGGACTTCCTCAAGCGAGCCCTCCCCGCCATGCTGCGTGCCGCACAGTTCCTGAAGGACATCAGCACGCACAAGAACCCCGACGGCACCTATTACGTTGATGATGAATACTCCCCCGAACACGGTCCTCAGGGCGGCCACTCCACGGCCTTCGCCCAGCAGAACACAGCCGAACTCGTGAGCAGCATCATCGCCGGTGCAGCAGAGCTGGGCAGCGACAGCCCCGTCAGCAGCACCGACCTCAAGGAAATGACCGATTTCTATGCCGTCCTCGACAAAGGTCTCCACACCGAAACCTACGGCGGAAAGACCTGCCTGAAGGAATGGTACGACCTCAGCCTCAACTCGCAGGGTGATGCCGCCGGCCACCGCCACCTCTCCCACCTCATGGCCCTCTATCCCTATGGCCAGGTAAGCGCCTTCACCACCGACCCCGACCAAAAGAAACTCTGGCAGGCCGCCGTCAACTCCCTCCACGTGCGCAACGCCACCTCCGTGACCGGCTGGAGCGGCGGTTGGAAAATCAACCTCCATGCCCGTGCCCTCGAAGGCGATGCCGCCCACGACTTCTTCGGCCTCATGCTGCACCACACCGGCTCCTACAAGATTGACATGGCCGGCCAGGGCGGTTGCTATTACAACCTCTGGGATGCCCATTCCCCCTTCCAGATTGACGGCAACTTCGGCTACACCTCCGGCGTGGCCGAGATGCTCCTGCAGAGCTACGACGGCAACATCCACGTTCTGCCCGCCCTGCCCAGCGTATGGAAGAACGGCAGTTTCAAGGGCCTCAAGGCCGTAGGCAACTTCGAGGTAGATGCCACGTGGCAGAACGGCAAGGCCACCAACGTAGTCATCAAGAGCGTCATCGGCAAGCCCCTCAACATCCAGAGCGCTACCGACCTCACCACCGTCAAGGTTGTCAATCAGAACGGCCAAGCCGTTGAAGTTACCCGTCAGGAAGGCCAGAGCGACGTCTATACCATTCTCACCCAGCCCGGCGACGTCATTACGGTGGATTACACCCAGCCCTACGACCCCACCGCCGGCATCGCCGACGCCCGGAAGCCCGTCCTCAAGGGTGCGTCCTACAATCTCATGGGGCAGCCCTACGTTTCCCAGAAGGGAAGCATCAAGGTGCAGAAAGGGAGCAAAGTCCTCGTGAACTAACTCTCTTCGCCCGACATACCGCGAAAGTTTAACTCCGATAAAAAGTGGCCGCCGCTCAATTGTTGAGTGGTGGCCATTGCTTTATCAAAAGGTTCTGCCGCTCCATAGGTTTATACTATAAGTTCACGTAGCCTATCGCAAATCCCTTTGAATTAACTCGTAAAAGCTTTGCGCACGCTATCATCGGCACGGCGCTCTATCAGGATTTAGGCCGGAGGATGAGAAGGGAAGAACCGGGCAATTTTGACAGGAATTTGTCTGCTGCCAGCGACTGTCCTCGCCTGCCCAAACTATCGGCGGACTACGAAAAATTACTCTATAAGCCGCTTTTTACTACTCTATATGCCGCTTTTCACTACTCTATAAACTCCCAAATCGCCACCCCACAAGTTCCTTTTTCGAGGGGCGACGGAGGATGCCGCGGGGGCACCGAGGATGCTACAGCCGGTCCACCCAGGAATCGATGAGACGCTTGTCGTCCAGCGGGGCGCAGTCGGCATGGGCATGGTCAAGGCTAGAGGCTTCGCCGTAGCCGAAAAGGGCATCGAAATCCTGCCACCTGAAATCGTAGGCCCGCCGCAACATGCTGCAAAGATAGGCCACGCTCATCTTCTTGCCGCGGGGTACGGCGAATTGCTCGCCATTGCACGTTACGAAACGGGCCTTCATGGCCAGCTTCAGTACGCGCAGGAGGGCTTGCAGCGTGGAGGCGTCCATTTCCTTGCCCCGGACAAAAAGGGACTTAAAGCAAGCATCCACCTGTTCTTCCGAAACTTCGCTATAAGGCAGGCAGTTATAGGCGAACTTGTGAATATACATAGCCTGCATATCGGCCTCGCCCTCGTAGGTTAATCCCTTGATGCGCTTCTGGCGCAGATAGGCGCTGAGTTCGTTGCCCCACACATAGAGTATCTGCGGCTGCAATTCGGCCAGAAGTTGCCGGAAGGCGGGCAGGGAGCCCTCGTAGATTTCGGGGGCTTCGGCAAAGGCGGGGGTGTCGGAATCGGGGCGGAAACATTGCATGAAATTATAAAAGGCCAAATGCTCCCAAAGTGCCGCCCTGCGCTCTTGGCTGACGTTGCCGCGCTCTCCGAGGAGGTACTTGGTGAAGGAGGAGAAAGCGGGCGACTTGCCGTCCTTGTAGATGTAGGTTTCCAATTCGATGGCGTTGCAGTTGGACAGGCGGTAATAGGGAGCCATGGCGCCTGCCCTATGGGGGGCATAGAGCGGGCAGCGGTCGTCCATAAGCCTGACGCCGCCCAGCGTGCAGCATTGCGGGATGAAGGAGCACTCTTCCTCGCACATCAGATGCACGCCCACCACCAGGGTGCGGAAGCCCTGCCACTTGCGACAATAGTGAGTGCCTACACGCGGCTGGAAAAAGTATTTTCGCGGCTGTTTCATTGTTCGAGGGTTTAATGCGTTAGGACGTTTCGGGTGCAAAGTTACAAACATTTTGCTAATTGGCCAATTTATTCGTACTCTGAACTTCGCTCCAAGATACTCTCGCTCGGAAAAGCTCAAATTTCGCTGCGTTCATTTGGTTTTTCTCTCGCTTATTCGTACTCTGAGCTTCGCTCCAAGATACTCTCG
>JAGHRT010000052.1 GCA_018066245.1 Candidatus Equimonas faecalis
TATTTTGAGCCGAAAATGGTGCGATTTTCCTTAATGACCTTAATGACAAATGACATAATGACCGCATGAAAAGCTGTCTTTTCCGAGGTACTGCCTTCCAGGCAGCCACCTGCTGGCAGGATATACCGGGCACTTCGTACCCGGTTAATGACCGCCTCACTCTCTATGCGTGCCTAGAAGGCACTGCCTTGGGAAATGCTTCGTACTTTCTGGCAAGGTACTGCCTTCCAGGCAGCCACCTGCTGGCAGGATATACCGGGCACTTCGTACCCGGTTAATGACCGCCTCTTTGAGGCTGTAGTGCCTTCCAGGCACACTTGCGAAAGTTGAATAAATAATTTGCACGAGCGTAGGTATGGCCTACCTACGGCAGGCTTCTCTCATTCTTCACTTTCTCACTCTTCACTCTCTCATTGTTCACTTTTTCACTGTTCACTCTCTCGCTCTTTCCCTCTCTGGCGGGCAATCGGAGGGCGGAAACGGGTGTCGGAGGGCAGATTTAGGGCGAAAAGTTAGCAGGTTTCGTTTTTTTGTTGTAACTTCGCAGCCGAAATGACTTACGCAGAATTCAAATCGCGCATAACGAGCCGCCTGCTGTGGGGCAACTGCCTCGGCATGGCGGTGGTGGCCCTTCTGTGCGGCATAGGCTCGTTCGTGTTTCTCCATATTTATACGCACCACGGCGAGAACATCTCCGTGCCCGACCTCCACGGGCTCACTCTCTCCAGTGCGGATGCCAAGCTGCGCAGCATAGGCTTGCGGATAGAGGTGTCCGACTCCGGCTATGTGCGTACCCTCCCGCCCGACGTGGTGCTGGGGCAGCAGACGGCTCCCGGCAGCGAAGTGAAGGTGGGGCGCGTGATTCGCGTTACCGTCAATTCCGACCACTCGCCCACCATTACGCTCCCCGACCTCGCCGACAACTGCTCCCTGCACGAGGCTCGTGCCCGCCTTACGGCGGTGGGCTTCAAGCTGGCCGCCGTGGAATACACCACGGGCGAGCACGACTGGGTGTATGCCCTGAAAGTGAGAGGACGCACCGTAACGGCCGGCCAGCGCATACCCGTGGATGCCCCCGTTACCATAGTGGTGGGCGACGGCAACGTGTATGACGAGTTCAACGGCGACGACGTGATGGAAGACTACGTGTTCGGCTACAGCCAGACGGACAGCCTCTACGACAGCTACTGACGGCCTGAAGAATAAAGGCCTTAACCCCCTTAGCACTCAAAGCGAATGAATACCCCGGACGAAGATACCCTGCTGGAAGATGCCGACCTCGACGTGACTGCCGAGGCCGACGGGTCGCTCTATGAGCACTTCCGCGTGGTGGCCGACCAGGGGCAGCAGCTTCTGCGTGTGGACAAGTTCCTCCTCGACCACTTGCGCGACACCTCCCGCAGCCGCATCCAGCAAGCCGCCGATGCCGGTTGCATATTCGTGGGTGGCCGACCCGTGAAAAGCAACTACCGCGTAAAGCCCGGCGACGTGGTGAGCCTCATGCTGGATCACCCCCGCCACGACACTTCCATACTGCCCGAGGACATCCCCCTCGAAGTGGCCTATGAGGACGACCAGCTGATGGTCATCAACAAGCCCGCCGGCCTTGTGGTGCATCCCGGCTGCGGCAACTACAGCGGTACGCTGGTCAATGCCCTGGCCTGGCACCTGCGCGACAATCCCGACTACGACCCCAACAGCCCTGAAGTGGGCCTCGTCCACCGCATCGACAAGGACACAAGCGGATTGCTCGTGGTGGCCAAAACCCCTCATGCCAAGACCTGCCTCGGCCAGCAATTCTTCCACAAGACTTCCCGCCGCCGCTACAATGCCCTGGTGTGGGGCAACTTCCGGGAGGACGAAGGCACCGTGGTGGGCAACATCGGGCGCGACCCCAAGGACCGCCTGCGCATGGCCGTGTTTCCGCCCGAAAGCGGGGTGGGGAAGGAAGCCGTAACCCACTACCGCGTCATGGAGCGCTTCGGCTACGTTACCCTCGTGGAATGTCGCCTTGAGACAGGGCGCACCCACCAAATCCGAGCCCACATGCGCCACATTGGCCACCCCCTCTTCATGGACGGGCGCTACGGCGGCGACGAAATACTCTGGGGCACGCGCTCCAGCACCTACAACGCCTTCATCCACAACTGCCAGGCCCTCTGCCCCCGGCAGGCCCTCCATGCCCGCACCCTCGGTTTCCGGCATCCCGACACGGGCGAGGAAATGGACTTCGAGGCCCCCCTCCCCCCCGACATGAACGCCCTGATCGGGAAGTGGCGGAACTATATCAACGGAATTACGAACACTCCTTAATATATAACATGAAAAGAATAGCCATAGTCGCCGGCGGCGACAGTTCCGAACACGACGTAAGCCTGCGGAGTGCCGCCGGCATCATGTCGTTCATGGATGCGTCCCGCTACGACTGCACCATTGTGGAAATCAGCCTTCAGGGTTGGTTCGCCCACTCCCACGGCCAGCTCCTGCCCATCGACCGCAACGACTTCAGCTTCACATACGAAGGCCGGAAGCACCGCTTCGACTTCGCCTACATCACCATACACGGCACCCCCGGCGAGGACGGCATCCTGCAAGGCTACTTCGACCTGATTCAGATGCCCTACAGCACCAGCGGCGTACTCGTGGAGGCCCTTACCTTCAACAAGTTCGCCCTCAATGCCTACCTGCGCTCCATCCCGGGCGTACACGTCAGCGACAGCGTGCTCGTGCGCCGCGGCCTCCCGCGCCCCACCGACGAAGAACTTGCCGACCGCCTCGGCCTTCCCTGCTTCGTCAAGCCCAACGCAGGCGGCAGCAGCTTCGGCGTGACCAAGGTGAAGACCATCGGGCAGCTCACCCCCGCCATCGACAAGGCCATGAAGGAAAGCGACGAGGTGATGGTGGAGCGCATGATGGCAGGCACCGAAATCACCTGCGGAGCCTACCTCAAAGGCGACGAGGTGGTGTGCTTCCCCCTCACCGAAGTGGCCCTGAAAGGCGTGGAGTTCTTCGACTACGAAGCCAAGTATGAGGGCAAGAGCGACGAGATTACGCCTGCCCGCATTGCCGACAGCACCCGCGACCGCGTGTGGGCCCTCACCCGCCATATCTACAAGACCCTGGGATGCTACGGCATCATACGCATCGACTACATATTGAGCGGAGAACCCGGGCAGGAAGACATCAACATCCTTGAGATAAACACTACGCCCGGCATGACCGCCGCCTCGTTCATTCCCCAGCAGGTGCGTGCCAGCGGCATACCCATCAGCGAAGTGCTTTCACACATCATAGAAGGCCGATCATGACAGACTCCCGACAGTTTGACGACATACGCCCCTACGAGAAAGGCGAGATTAAGGAGGCCCTCCGCACCCTCCTCGCCGACCGCCTCTTCCGCAGCGTGCTCCACTATCAGGTGCCCTTCCTGCCGGTAAGCCTCGTTACGGGCCTCCTGCGCCTCTTTACCCTGGGCGTAGATTCCCCCCTCCAACTCCAGAAACGCCTTATGCTCCCCATCGTGCGCTATGTGCGATGGCGCAGCACCGACGGCAACAAGCTCACAGGAAGCCCCCTTCCCCCGCGCGACGGCCACTACCTCTTCCTGAGCAACCACCGCGACATCGTGCTCGACTCCGCCTTCCTCTCCGCCCTCCTCATTGAAAACGACTACGACACCACCACGGAAATAGGCATAGGCGACAACCTCCTCGTACACCCCTGGATACGCACGCTTGTACGAGCTAACAAGGCCTTCCTCGTAAGGCGATCGCTCTCGCCCCGCGAAATGTTCAAGAGCAGCAAGCACATGAGCGCCTACATCCACTACGCCATCACCTGCAAGCATGAGAACGTGTGGCTGGCTCAGCGCGAAGGGCGTGCCAAGGATTCCGACGACCGCACCCAACCCAGCGTGCTGAAAATGCTGGCCATGGGCGCTGCCGAGGGCGTCAAGCCCATTGAACACCTCCGGCAGCTCCACATCGTGCCCCTTACCATCAGCTACGAGTACGACCCCTGCGACTATCTCAAGGCCGCCGAGTTCCAGCTCAAGCGCGACAACCCCGCGTGGAAAAAAACGGGTAAGGACGACCTCACCAGCATGGCCGACGGCATAAACGGGCAGAAAGGGCGCGTAACCTACCGGACGGCACCCTGCATCAATGAGTGGATTGACGAGTACGCCGACCTCCCCCACGGTACGTTCTACGAGGCCGTGGCCCGCCGCATCGACCGCGATATCCATCAAGGCTATACGCTCTATCCCGGTAATTACGTGGCTTCCGACCTCCTCGCTGCCGAAGAGGCTGCCGGGGGGCAGGGCTATGGCATCTCCTTCGCCGACAAATACACACCCGCCGAGGCCCGCCACTTCGAGGATTACATCGCCTCCCGACTGGCCCTCATCGACATTCCCGACAAGGACGAAGCCTTCCTCCGCCGCTGTCTGCTTACCATGTACGCCAATCCCGCACGCAACCATCAGGCGGCATCGCTTCCGTGCTAAGCCCTTCGCTTATGCCCCACGGCAGGAGAAGATACAAAGAAAACTTGCCACACGCTTGGTTTTCTTCATGCTTATTCGTAACTTTAACCTACGGTTTTAATTACTCTCGCTCGGAAAAGCTCAAATTTCGCTGCGCTCATTTGGCATTTCACTCGCTTATTCGTAACTTTGCAGGCGAATTAACTAATCATTACAATACTATGCCTAAGAAAAACCCCATCACTCTCAGTGAGAACACCCTGACTATCGTCCTTGAAGAACGTATGGACATCAGTAATTCCATGAAGCTCATTGAGGAGCTGAACAAGTATCGTGAGGAAGAAGACATCACGGAGGTCGTGTTCGATGCTCGCAAACTGACATACATCGCCTCCACGGGCATACGTGCCGTTATCTATGCCGACCAAGTGGTGGGCAACAAACCCAAGATAGTGTTCATCGGCGCTACGGCGGATGTTTATCACGTGTTCGAGACAGCCGGGCTTACACAGTTTATCGAATTCAGAGATTAAACAAATCGGAAATGCGGCTCCCCGTCTGTGGGGGAGTTCCTGCTTTGCAACCCGGCGTCGCGCCGGGTGGGAGAACCGTCAATTTCCTTTTGTCAATCCAGTAAGTTGTAAATTATGATGCGTGCGGTCAAGGATTTTTTTCTGCGTGCGGGTGCCTATCTCAACTTCACCCTCGCCTTTGTCTTTATAGCGGGGCTTGTGTTCACCGTCTGCTTCGGCGTGTGTCTCTACATGATGCGCCAGGAGGTTATCGACAATGTGGAAGACAGGGTGAAGAGCGATGCCTACTACGTCCAGAATTATGTGGAAGGGAAACTGCAATGCGTGGAAGAGGTGGCCTTTACCGCCCTATGTACGCACTTTCACTCCTCTATCCAGAAATCCCCTGACGGCGGCCACATCGTATGTATTGACACTGACACGCCCCTGCCCTCAGAGGAAGCCCTCTTCCGCTTTCTTGAGCAACTGCTGGAAGCCAACCCCATGATTTGCGGCGCGGCCATAGGCTTCGAACCGGGTATTCATGAACCCCAAGGTGCTTATGGCTTTGCCGCATACGTGACGAATGTCAGTGGCAAGAACCAGCATCTCCGACTCGGAAATATCCACGACTACAGGAAGAAGCCCTGGTACAAAGGGCCCGCCGACAGCCGGAAACCGCTGTGGAGCGCACCCTTCCGCGAAACCAGCCAGGGCAAGGTGGTGTGCTGCTATTCCTATCCCATACACGACCGGAAGGGGAATTTCATCGGAGCCATAGCCTTCGACATTGATACCGCTCCTATCCGCGAAATGTGTAAGGAGGTAACGCCCTATCCCCAGTCGAAGGTTACCATCACCGACAGGAACTTCAATTACGTGTCCCACCCCGATACGGCTCTCCTCCTTCACAACGTGGAAGAAGATGGCTTTGAGTACGATGCTCTTCTGGTGGATAGCATCCTCTTCAATCCCTACCGACAGAAGCGCGGCAGCTTCATTAAGGGACAAGCCCCCGAATTAGGACTTTATTTCTACTTCTGCCCCATTGACCGTGCCAGTTGGATAATCACCACGGTATGCCCCAAGGAGGATATTTTCGGACGCTGCACCCGCATTGAGCGCACCACCGCCCTGATAGCTCTCGTCGGCATACTGTTCATGGCCTTGTGCCTCCTCTATCTCCTGCGGCGCATCCAACATGCCACCATAGCCAAGGCCGGCATACAGAAAGAGCTTGGCCTTGCCTCCAGCATTCAGATGGGCATGATTCCCCGAATCTATCCCGCCCTCCCTACACGCCACGAAGTGGACCTCTGCGGTTTCCTGAAACCCGCTAAAAGCGTGGGCGGCGACCTCTACGACTATTTCGTGCAGGACGACAACCTTTACTTCTGCATAGGCGATGTGTCCGGAAAAGGTGTGCCGGCTTCTCTCCTCATGATGGTTATCATTAGCCTGTTCCGTAATGTGGCCCGCAACTTTACCGACCCGCAGAGCATCGTGGAATCAATCAACCAAAGCATAGCCCGTAATAATTCGCAGATGATGTTCTGCACCATGATAGTAGGTATCCTCCATCTGCCTACCGGCCACTTGAAATACTGCAATGCCGGCCACAACGCCCCCGTCCTCTGCAAGGTGAAGGGCGATGACTGCGACGTGGCTTATATGCCGGCAGGAGAAAACATGCCTGTCGGCGTGTTTGAAGATGCTCAGTTCCAGGGCGGAGAACTCCACCTCCATCCCGGCGATGCCCTCTTCCTCTACACTGACGGAGTGAATGAAGCGCAAAATGCCCGGCAGGAACAGTTCGGCGAGGAAGCCGTAGTAGAAGCCCTTCAGGAAGAAATGGCCCGTCAATCCACCTCCGATGTCGTTGTCGGCGCCATATACGACCATCTGGCTCGCCACGCCTGCGGAACAGAACAGAGCGACGACATTACCATGCTCCATCTCCGGTACGTGGGAACTCCGCTCTAACGCCCTGCGAGGAAGCTCTCCCCCTCCCCGCCAGCTCCCGTTGATATCCGTCCGCCCGTCCGCTTGCTTATAGTGAACGGGCGGACACTTTGTAGAGGGACAACCTAATTTGCTAATTTCATGAGTATCACATTGGCTAATTTGCTAATTCTCACATTTTCTCATTCACTCATTTGTTAATTTTCCAAATTATTCGTAAATTTGCAGGCGAAACAAAACCTAAGTACAAAAATAAGATGAAACAAAGCTACAAAATCAGGAAGGGGCTTGACCTCTGCCTGGAAGGTGAGGCTACGCACGTGCTCGACATCCCGCCCATGCGATCGGAGGTGGCTCTGAAGCCTTCTGACTTTTGCGGCGTGGTACCGCGCGTACTGGTGAAGGAAGGCGACAGTGTGCTGGCCGGCACACCGCTTTTTTCCGACAAGGCCACAGGAGCAGTGAAGTTCGTCAGCCCCGTCAGCGGCGTGGTCAGGCAGGTAAGGCGCGGTGAGCGCAGACGGGTGCTGGGCATCCATGTGCAACCCGATGCCCGCCAGACATTCAAGGAGTTTTCCGTGGAAGGCTGGGAGCGGTTCTCGGCTGAGGAAATGAAGCAATTGCTGTTGGACAGCGGCTTGTTTGCCCTGCTGCGGCAAAGACCCTACGATGTGGTGCCCAATCCAGCCGACAAACCGAAGGCCATCTTTGTGAGCGCCTTCTCCAAAATGCCTTTGAGCGCTGACTTCAACTATGTGGTGGAAGGCCAGGAGGAAGACTTCAAAAACGGCCTCCGCGCTCTGGCGTGCATTGCCAAACTTTATTTGGGCATAAGCCCCGAACAAGTGAACACGGCCATCCTCCCCGTGAAGGAAGCCGACGTGCGCATTTTCGATGGCCCCAACCCCAGCGGCAACGTGGGCGTGCAAATCAACCATATTGACCCTGTGAACAAGGGTGAAACGGTGTGGACGATGGCCCCCGAGGACGTCATCTTTATCGGACGGCTGCTGCGCACGGGACGCGTGAACATGACGCGTCGCATTGCCTTGGCCGGTGCCGAGGTGAAGGAACCCCGTTATATGGAAGTGCCCTTGGGCAGCAAACTGTCCGACATAGTGAACGGCCAGCTGTGTGAAGCTACGCATTTGCAGCGTATCATCAACGGCAATCCCCTTGTAGGACGTCAGAGTACACAGGAGGATTTCTTGGATGCACATGCCACCGAGGTGTGCGTGATTCCTGACGGAGGCGATGTGGACGAGGCGTTCGGCTGGATTATGCCGCGCTTCAATCAGTTCAGCACAAGCCGAAGCTATTTCAGCTGGCTACAGCCGAAGCGTGCCTATAATCTGGATTGCCGCATCAAGGGCGGCGAGCGCCACATGATTATGAGTGCGGAGTATGAGCGTGTGTTCCCCATGGACATCTACCCCTCCTACCTCATCAAAGCCATCATTACGGGTGATATTGACCGTCAGGAGGCTTTGGGCATCTATGAGGTCGCTCCCGAGGACTTCGCCGTGGCTGAATTTATATGCAGCAGCAAACTGGAATTACAACGAATAGTACGCGAGGGCCTCGACACCCTCAGAAAGGAGAACGCCTGATATGTTGAAAAAGATATTTGATACACTCCGCCCTACGTTTACTGAGGGCAAGCTGAGCGCTTTCCGCTCCGTGTTTGACGGCTTCGAAACTTTTGCCCTCGTGCCCAACACGACAAGTAAAAGTGGCGTGAGCATTCACGACAGCATCGACTCCAAGCGCATAATGAGTATGGTGGTCATTGCCTTGATGCCCGCCCTGCTCGTAGGCATGTATAACATCGGTTATCAGAACGCATTGGCCGCTGGCGCACTTGCTACTACAAGTTGCTGGAGTATGTTCCTGTTCGGCTTGGCCGTGATGCTGCCGAAAATCATCGTGAGCTACCTCGTGGGCCTCGGCATAGAGTTCGTCGTGGCTCAGTGGAAGCACGAAGAGATTCAAGAAGGCTACCTCGTGACGGGTATGCTCATCCCGATGATTGTGCCTGTAGGTACACCGCTGTGGATGCTGGCCGTGGCCGTGGCCTTCAGCGTAATCTTCGCCAAGGAAATCTTCGGCGGTACGGGCATGAACATCTTCAATCCTGCCCTGATTGCCCGTGCCTTCCTGTTCTTTGCCTATCCTACGACCATGAGCGGCGATGCCGTGTGGGTGGCTAAAGACCAATTCCTCGGTTTAGGCCATCAGTTGCCCGATACGTTTACTTGTGCCACTCCGCTTGGAGAGGCCGGTGCCGGTATGGAAATCACAACCGACATGGCCAGCATGTTCACGGGTTTGATGCCGGGCAGTATCGGTGAAACCAGCGTCATTGCCATTGCCGTGGGTGCCTTTATCCTGCTGTGGGCAGGCATTGCCAGTTGGCGAACCATGGTGAGCGTGTTTGTAGGCGGTGCCTTGATGGCCATGCTGTTCAACAGCACAGGTTGCGCATCCAATCCTGCTGTGGCTCAAATTCCTTGGTTTGAACACCTGATGTTGGGCGGGTTCTGCTTCGGAGCCGTGTTTATGGCTACCGACCCCGTAACGAGTTGCCGCACCGAGAAAGGCAAGTATATCTATGGCTTCCTCATTGGCGTGCTGGCTATAGCCATTCGTGTGCTCAACCCGGGCTACCCCGAGGGCATGATGCTCGCCATCCTCTTTATGAATATGTTTGCTCCGCTGATTGACTACTTCTACGTGAGCAACAACATTAACCGCCGTGCCAAGCGTGCAAAACAACAATAAGATATGGCAAAGAAGTATATTTGCAAGATGTGTGGTCAGACCTTTGAAGCCGACTCAAAGCCTGACAAGTGTCCTATTTGCTCCGCCGACTCCTCATTGATTGAGGAGGTGGGGAAAGAAGGCTCTGAAGCCTCCGAAGCCTCTGCAGAAAAGAAATCCCGGAAACTCAACACCAACGGCAACGCCTATACTATAATATATGCGGCAGTGATGGTGATAATCGTGGCATTCTTGCTGGCAGGCGTGAGTATCCTGCTAAAAAGCCGTCAGGAGGCCAACGTTGAGATTGACCGCCAGAGTCAGGTTCTCGCTTCACTTCGCCTGCGCGGCTTGGAAAAGGACAGCGTTACGGCTGTCTATACCCGCGTGGTGGAAGAGGGACATTTGCAGGGAAGCGAACTTCCCCTATTTACCTGCCATTTGGACACCGCCACGGTGAAGTATGTGGTGCCCGTGAAAGGCCGTGGCCTTTGGGGCGGCCTTTGGGGTTACGTGGCTGTGAATGCCGACGGCCAGGGCGTGTATGGAGCCTACTTCAGCCACGAGAGTGAAACCGCAGGTTTGGGAGCTCTCATTGCCGAAACCAAGTTTCAGGAACTCTTCAATGACAAGCAACTCTTTGCTGATTCGGCTTCTACTCGCATCGCACTCACGGCAGTGAAGAGCGGCAAGGTGGAGAACCCCGCATTTGAGGTGGACGGTATTACCGGTGCCACTCTCACCACTAACGGTGTGGCTGACATGGTGAAAGATGGCCTGCAACCTTATGCCGAGTTTTTCCGTTCTCTGAAGGATGTGAAAGAGTAAACAACTTTTAATTTTTAATATCTAACTTCCAATATGAGTTTATTCAATTCCAAAAATAAGGAGGCCCTAAACAATCCTCTCTGGAAGGACAATCCAGTGGTGATACAGGTGTTGGGCATTTGCTCGGCTTTGGCTGTAACGAGCCAGTTGGAACCCGCCATCGTGATGGGGCTCAGCGTAACGGCCATTACCGCATTCTCCAACGTTATTATATCATTGTTGCGCAAGACCATTCCCTCCCGCATCCGCATTATTGTGCAACTGGTCGTTGTGGCTACGCTCGTAACCATTGTCAGCCAGATTCTGAAAGCCTTTGCCTACGATGTGAGCGTGCAGCTCTCCGTGTATGTGGGCTTGATTATTACCAACTGCATACTGATGGGCCGCCTTGAGGCCTTCGCCATGATGAACGGCCCGTGGGAAAGTTTCCTTGACGGCATAGGCAACGGTTTGGGCTACGCCTGGATTCTTGTCGTGGTGGCTTTCTTCCGCGAACTTCTTGGCAACGGCACGCTGCTGGGGTTCCAAGTCATTCCCGACTGCGCCTATGAAGCTGGCTACATGAATAATGGTATGATGACCATGCCCGCTATGGCTCTTATTATCGTGGGTTGCGTCATTTGGGCACATCGTGGCATCAGTAAAGACGAATAACGTAAATGTTTATCAAAAGTCGTTAAACATTCAACATTAAACCTTCAACTTTTATGGAACATTTCATAAGTCTATTCGTCCGCAGCATATTCGTGGACAACATGATATTCGCCTTCTTCCTGGGCATGTGCTCCTATCTGGCCGTGTCGAAGACGGTGAAGACGGCTTTGGGCCTTGGCGTGGCTGTAACTTTTGTACTGCTCATTACTGTGCCCATCGACTACCTGCTACAGACACAGGTGCTCGGCCCCAATGCCATTGTAGATGGCGTGGATCTCAGCTTCCTCTCCTTCATTCTGTTCATTGCCGTAATTGCCGGCATTGTGCAATTGGTGGAAATGGTGGTGGAGCGTTTCAGCCCTTCTCTCTATGCCGCCCTGGGCATATTCCTCCCCTTGATTGCTGTAAACTGTGCCATCATGGGTGCATCGCTCTTTATGCAGCAGCGCGTACAGATGGATGCCAGCGTAAGCACGCAAGCCATCAATAGCGTGTGGGATGCCGTGGCTTATGCTCTCGGTTCGGGCATCGGCTGGTTACTGGCCATTACGGCGCTGGCTGCCATTCGTGAGAAAATGGCTTACACCGACGTACCCAAGCCCCTGAAAGGATTGGGCATCACCTTCATCACTGTAGGTCTTATGGCTATGGCCTTCATGTGTTTCAGTGGCTTTAACATCTAAGCAAACATCAATACATCATGAAACTCATTATCACAAGTATCATCGTATTCCTGATAATCATACTCCTGCTGGTCGTAATCCTGCTTGTGGCCAAGAGTTATCTCTCGCCCTCCGGCAAGGTGAACATTACCATCAACGGCAAGGACACCCTCAGCGTGGAACAGGGCGGCAGCCTTCTCTCCACTCTGGCCGAAAACGGCATCTACCTCCCCTCTGCCTGCGGCGGCAAGGGCTCTTGCGGACAGTGCAAGTGCCAGGTTCCTGAAGGCGGCGGCGAAATCCTCGACTCTGAAAAGGGTCAGTTCACCCGTAAGGAAATCAAGGACCACTGGCGCCTCGGTTGCCAGTGCAAGGTGCGCGGCGACATCGGCATCAACGTTCCCGACAGCGTCATGGGCGTGAAGGAATGGGAGTGTACCGTCATCAGCAACAAGAACGTGGCCACCTTCATCAAGGAGTACAAAGTGGCTTTGCCTCCCGGCGAGCACATGGATTTCGAGCCCGGCTCCTACGCCCAGATTCGCATTCCCGCCTTTGAACTGGATTATGGCAAGGACTTCCTCAAGGAGGACATAGGCGACCTCTACCTCCCCGCATGGGAAAAGTACGGTATGTTCAACCTCAAGTGCGTGAACACCGAGCCCACCATCCGTGCCTACTCCATGGCCAACTACCCCGACGAGGGCGACATCATCACCCTCACCGTGCGTATCGCCACTCCGCCCTTCAAACCGAAGGAGCAGTGCCCCAACGGCCCCGAGTTTATGGACGTGAATCCCGGTATCGCCTCTTCCTATATCTTCTCGCTGAAACCCGGCGACAAGGTTACGATGAGCGGTCCTTACGGAGAGTTCCGCCCGCAGTACGGCACTGGCCGTGAAATGATTTGGGTAGGCGGCGGCGCCGGCATGGCTCCCCTCCGTGCTCAGATTATGCACATGCTCAAGACACTCAAGACGCGCGACCGCGAGATGCACTACTTCTACGGTGCCCGCGCCATCGACGAGGTGTTCTTTATGGACGACTTCCTCGCTTTGGAAAAGGAGTTCCCCAACTTCCACTTCCACCTCGCCCTCGACCGTCCCGACCCCAAGGCCGATGCCATGGGCGTGAAATATACGGCGGGCTTCATCGCTCCTGTGATGGGCGACACCTATCTCAAGCAGCATGACGCTCCCGAGGACATCGAGTACTACCTCTGCGGACCTCCCATGATGGCCAAGACAGTGCTTGACCTCCTCCACTCCCTCGGTGTGGAAGACGACATGATTCGCTTCGACAACTTCGGATAAACTATAAATCTTCCTAACGAAAATGGGCCTATTTGACATTTTCAAGAAAAAAGAAGTGCTGAATGAGGGATTGCAAACGACAAAGCAATCCCTCCTCAGCAAACTCACCCATGCCGTGGCCGGCCGCAGTACCATCGACGATGACGTGCTCGACGACCTCGAAGATGTGCTCATCACCAGCGACGTGGGCGTGGACACCACTCTTGATATCATCAAGCGCGTACAGGAGCGCGTGAAGCGCGACAACTACGTGGGCACGAAAGAGCTCAACGCTCTGCTGAAGGACGAGATAGCAGCCATGCTCGTGCAGAGCGGCAACACCGAAACGGTGAACGGCTTCGACATCCCCCTTCAAAACGACGGCAATCCCTATGTCATTATGGTTGTAGGTGTCAATGGGGTGGGGAAGACCACCACCATAGGCAAGCTGGCCTATCAGCTTAAAGCCGCAGGCAAGAAGGTCTATCTTGGCGCAGCCGACACCTTCCGCGCCGCAGCCGTGGAGCAACTCGTCATCTGGGGTGAGCGTGTCGGAGTGCCCGTTGTCAAGCAGCAGATGGGTGCCGACCCCGCCAGCGTGGCCTACGATACCCTCGCCTCCGCCAAGGCCAACGGTGCTGACGTCGTGCTCATCGACACGGCGGGTCGCCTGCACAACAAGGTGGGCCTCATGAACGAACTCACGAAGATTCGCAATGTAATGAAGAAACTGGTGCCCGAGGCTCCCCACGAAGTGCTCCTCGTGCTCGACGGCAGCACCGGCCAGAACGCTTTTGAACAGGCCAAGCAATTCTGCGCCGCCACCGAAGTGTCCTCACTTGCCATCACCAAACTCGACGGTACGGCGAAGGGCGGCGTGGTGCTCGGCATCAGCCACCAGATGCAGGTACCCGTCAAATACATAGGCCTCGGCGAGAAAATGACCGACCTCCAGCCCTTCAGTGCCAAGGATTTCGTGGAGACACTTTTCAGTTAGACCTAAACAACCCAACGCCCCTATGCACGCCATCGACCTCTACAGCCTTGGCTGCTCAAAGAATCTGGTGGATTCCGAGAAGTTGCTCTACCTCTTTAAGGAAAAAGGCTATACTTTCCACCACAACCCCGCACAGCTCCACGGCGACATTGCCGTGGTGAACACCTGCGGGTTTATTGCCGATGCCAAGGAAGAAAGCATTGGCTTGATTTTTCAATTATGTCAGGCGAAAGCCGAAGGCCGTCTGAAGCGCGTCTATGTGATGGGCTGTATGGCTGAGCGCTATCGCCACGAACTGGAAGACGAAATCCCCGAAGTCGATGGTTTCTTCGGCAAGTTCGACTGGCCAAGCATCCTTGAGGCCCTTGAACCTGCGTCCTCCGTTCCTGTTTCTTGCGGTGCTCGTGTGCTCACCACACCCTCTCACTATGCTTATCTGAAAATCAGCGAAGGCTGCGACCGCACCTGCGCCTATTGCGCCATACCTCTCATCACGGGCCGTCACCGCAGCCGTCCGGAGGAGGAGATACTCGATGAAGTGCGTTGGCTGGTGGCTCAGGGTGTCAGCGAGTTCAATGTCATCGCTCAGGAACTCACCTACTACGGCGTGGACCTCTACGGCGGACAGCGCCTGCCGCAGCTCATCGAAAAGATGGCTCACATCGAAGGTGTGCGCTGGATTCGCCTGCACTATGGCTATCCCACCCATTTCCCCTTTGACCTCACGCGCGTAATGCGCGAGAATAATAATGTGTGCCGCTACCTCGACATTGCCCTCCAGCACATCAGCGACCCTGTACTCAGCCGTATGCGCCGCCACACCACCAAGGAAGAGACGCTCCGGCTTATACGTCGCTTGCGCGAGGAAGTGCCTGGCATCTGCCTGCGCACCACGCTGATGGTGGGCTTCCCCGGCGAGACGGAGGAAGACTTCCGCGAACTCTGCGATTTTGTGCGTGAGGCTCGTTTCGAGCGTATGGGGGCCTTTGCCTATAGCGAGGAAGAAGGCACCTACGCTGCCGCTCATTATACCGACGCCGTACCCGACGACGTGAAGCAGGCACGCCTCTCCATCCTCATGCGCATTCAGGAGCGTATCAGCGCCGAGGTCAATGCCGCCCTCGTAGGACAGGAGCGCACGGTCATTATCGACCGTCTCGACGGCGACTACTATGTGGGCCGCACGGAGCACGATTCGCCCGAAGTGGATTGCGAGGTACTCATACCCGCCGACGAATGGGATTTGGAGGTGGGGCAGTTCTACGACGTTCGCATCAGCGCCGCCGAAGACTTCGACCTCTACGCACACATTATCGACTGAAGGAGAGATTTAGCAAATTAGCGAATTAGCAAATTAGCAAGAGTTCGCCCCATGCATTGCTGGGCGAAACAGAGAGCCTTTATTTGAAGAATACCCCATGAATAGCAAAGAATTTGTAGGAGCCCTTTCCGTGCAGCTCAACCTTTCCATCAAGGAAACGGAACGCCTTGTGGCCGCCACAGCCGAGTGTATGGCTGAAAGCGTAGGCGACCAGGACATGCTGGCCGTGCAGGGATTCGGAATTTTCGACGTGAAGAAGAAGCTGGAACGCGTGGTGGTCAATCCCGCCACTAAGAAGCGTATGCTCGTGCCGCCCAAACTCGTGCTCAACTTCAAGCCCAGCAACGTGCTCAAGGAAAAAGCTCAGAAATAGCCATGGAGAAGAAAGTCCTACTACCCGAATTGGCCGAACGCCTGGCCGCTCGGTGCAGCATATCGAAGCGCAGCGCAGAGAGTTTCCTCCGTGCCTTTTTCATGCTGGCCGAACAAAACCTGCTGAACGACCGCTACGTGAAAATCAAGGACATCGGCGTGTTCAAGATTGTGGACGTGAGCGAACGTGAAAGCGTGAACGTGGCCACGGGGGAGCGCATCCAGATAGAAGGCCATTGCAAAATCAACTTCACGGCAGAGGGCAAGTTGCGCGACTTGGTGAACATGCCCTTCGCCCACTTTTCCAGCGTGGAGCTGGCCGACGACGTGAATTTTGAGGAGATGCCGCTCCCGCCTGCCCCGCCCTCAGTTCCCCTAACGGCGGAGGAGGTGGCCGAGGAACCCCGTCAGCTTGCCCCCCTCAGCGAAGAGAGCAAAGCGGGCAATACAGAACGGGACGAGAGTGTGCCCGCCTCGCCTGCCCCCCTTGAAGAAGAGAGCGGGGAGAGCCAGTCGGTGGCCCAATCCCTTGTGCAACTGTTGCAGTCGGAGCAGGGGCAGAAACTCTCTCCGCAGGAAATCATGGCGGCTTTGCAGCAGATGATGGACGCTTCCGCTACACCAGCCCCCTCTGCCCCTGCGGGACAATCCCTTCCCGACGCAGAGGAGCACCGGCATACCGAAGGATCCGCCTCCGGTCATAAAGACGTGGCTGGCCGTCGCCGCTCCGGAAGGGTGGCCGGCCACCGTGAGAAATGGGAAAGGCGGCGCGTCGCACAACTCTCTGCCCCGACCGTCCCCGCCATCCCGTCCGAGCAGCCTTCCGCCCCCTGCACGCCCTGCGAGGATACCGCACTCCGCGAGGAAACACCGGTTTGCCCCAAACCGGAGGAGGCGACTTGCTCCGAGGAAACAGGCGCTGAGGGAAAGTGCTGCCTGCTCAGGAAGTGGAAAGGCTTCCGATTCGTGTGGCTCATCCTGCTGGCAGGCCTGCTTGCGTGGGGAGGCTATCATTTGTTCAGCAAGTTGGGCGATGCGGAAGTTGCGGTAGCCGATACCCTCGCCGTGGACGAAGCCCCTGTGTCAAAGGTGAACGTCAAGGCCGTCATGGTGGATAGCGTCATCGAGCAGATACCCGATGCGGCCTACGAGATAATGGGCACATGGGAGGAGCACGCCCTGCGCGAAGGCGAATCGCTGAGCAAAATCTCCAAGCGCGTGTTCGGCACGCCCTACATGACGCGCTACATCGCCTTCTACAATCACATTGCCAATGCCGATACCATCACGGTGGGCACGCTTGTGAAAGTGCCCGTGCTCAAACGCCGTGCCACGGGCGAAATCATCAACGGAAGCGGCAGCGAGACTTCTCCCGCCTCCACAAACACCACTGCCGATGGGCCGCAATAAGTTTTCCCAACGCGAAATCGACGTTATCGGCAAGCTCCTTCGCCGTAAATGCGCCGTAAACCGCTTTCAGCAGAAGCAGATTCGCCACATTCTGCGCACCGAGTTTGAGTTCAACATCTCCGACTTCGGCGTGCAAGGAAAGGCCTACGGCTACGACGAGTTGCAGGAAAGCGTGCGGCGCGGCGTTATCCAGATTCTCGACGAGGCCACGATAGCCGCCATGAAAGCCAAGCGCGAGCGCGACCGCCAGCGCGATGCCCTCCTCCAGGGCGAACAGGCAGCCGAAGCCACTCCCTTAGCCCCCGAAGCCGACTGGCAGGCCGTACTCCGCCAGTGGGAGGAATGGGAGCAGGCGCAAGGCGCGGCAGAGTAAGGTTTCCTTTTATCATCTTTGAACGAGGAAAAACTCCCCTATACACTAGGAAAAACTATCCTATACACTAGGCAAAACTACTCTATACACTAGGAAAAGCTATAGCTTAAACCACGGTAGATTACCCATCATCCACAATTCATCTCCACTATGAAACGTTTCATCCTGTTACTCGCCTGCGTGTGCGCCAGCCTTTTTGGCTATGCAGCCTCCAGCACAGTGTATGTAGGCTACCCCATTGAGTATGACTATGTCTATCAGTACGACGGCTTCGGCGGTCTGGACAGAGCCACCAACATAGGGGCTGCCATCGTCGTACCCCAATCTATGCTGAAGCCCTATATTGGCGGACGCATCAAGGGCCTGCGCATCGGCTGGGCCGACCCTGGCTACTCTCCTTCAGCCACGGCGTTCATCCGCACGAGCCTCAACGGCGAGAACATCGTCTCGGGCAAGGGCACCGTCAAGAGCTTCACCAATGGCGCCTGGAACACGGTGAACTTCACCACGCCCCTCGACATTACCGAGGACCTCGGCCCCATCTATGCCGGCTACACCTGCCGGCTCAATGCCAACTCTTATGGTGTCAGCACCATGTACCCCCACGGGCAGGCAGGCTCCGCCTATTTGAGCCGTGAGGGCGTGAACGACAAGGACGGCAACCTCCTGTGGGAGGACAAAAGCAAGGACGGCACCCTGTCCGTACAGCTCATCGTGGAGACGGGCGGCGATGCCGACCTCCTCAACAACAGAGCCACTCTCTCCGTCCTGCGCAACTATCCCACCGGCATCAAGGGACAGACTTCCGACGGCAACGTGCGCGTAACCAACGCCGGAGCAAACGCCATCACAAGCCTTACCTTCACCTACGCCTGTGGAACGACCACCAAGACGCACACCCTCAACCTCACGGGCAGCATAGCGGCCGGCGGCAGCAGTACGGTGAACATCCCCGTGTATAACTGCGGCACGGGCAACCACACCATGACGCTCTCCAAGGTCAATGGCAAGGAGAATCGCTCTGCCAACACGCTGGAATACTATCAGATTGGCATACCCGCCACCGAGGCCGCAAAGTACACACGCCGCCCCCTTATCGAGTATGTTGAGAGTGAGAACAACTATACTTCCGCCATCTACTACGACAACTATCTGGCTCCGGGCTACGAAGGTGTGAAAGGCAAGTTCTCCCTCCTGTGCCCCCACATCGACGACCAGTATATGACGGGTAACAACGATGAAATCCAGATGCTCCTGGATTTGTGCGACAACGATTCCATGCAGGTGATGACGCCCTCCATGATGGTGGACCGCTCCCAGAGCGTCATCGGCATCGACAACTGTTCGCGCTATTCGCCTTGGCTCAGCGTCTATCTGCCTGATTATGTAGGGCCTTATTATTCAGCCATGCTCGCCCGTCCCACTTTCGCCCGCGTCAGCGTGGGCACCGTGTCAGTGGACAAGGAGAAGGCTGAAGCCAGCTTTACGGTGAGCGGCAACATCGCTCCCGATGTACTGCCCGCCGACGATGGCCTCGGCCTCGTCGTGTTCCTCGTGGAAAATGAAGTGGAGAGCGACTCCCAGCTCAGCGACACCAACGGCGGCCAGGACGACCCCGATGAGGAGGGAAGCGCCACAACACCGTCGAGACCATCGTCCATCAGAACGTGGCCCGCCTGCGTCTCACTCCCCTCTACGGCGATGCCGTGGGCTCCTCCGGCAATTTCCAGCGCACCTACACTTGCGCTCTGCAAAACGGCTGGAATACCGACAATATGCGCGTCCTCGCCCTGCTCTGCCAGAATCCCAAGAACGGAGGCCGCTGGCACGGCAGCGTCATCAACTCCACCGAGAGAGCACTCCCCAAGCAAGGCATCATAGAACGTACCGACACGACTGCGCATCCCGTACTGGACGATGCCTGCTTCTACGGCTTCAGCCCGCTCACCGTGCAACTCGACGACATTACGGCCGTAGGCACGAACCGCAACAACTACGTGGAAGCCGCCATCTGCCTCGACACGCAGAACGACCCCCTGCTTGAACAGCTGCGTCAGGCCGGTGCCACCGTCAGAGGCTTGCGCGTCTATCTCAATCACGACTATGCCCAGGCCGCACAGGGCCGTTCGCTCATCCGCGCCCGCCAAGGCTCCACCGAGGCCGCCCCTGTCGCCGAGAAAGTCTGCAACTTCAAGAAGGGCTGGAACGACGTCCTGTTCGACACGCCCGTCAGCATCGCCCAAGGCAAGAACTTCCTGGGCTATCAGGTGTTCGAGACCATCGGCTCCTCCCATCCTGTGGGCAGCTACCTGCCTGCCACCGTGCCGGGCTCCTGCTATATCAACCCTGCCCGGCAGGGCTTTCAGAACCTCACCGGGCGCGGTACCCTGCTGATGCAAGCCATCATTGAGGGCGGCGAAAACTTGAAGAATCTCCAGAATGCGGCCTTCGCCAGCTTCTCGGGCGTAACGGCCACCATGGTGCGTCCCTCTTCGTCCTTCGATTGCACCCTCTATGTGCGCAACCTGTCTGCCCAGCCCGTGAGCAGTATCGACTTCGAGGGTACCGATGCCTACGGCAACGTCAATGCTTATCAGGCTACGCTGCCCCAGCCCATACCTCCCTTCGACGGCGCCACCATGCCCTACAGCCTCATAGCACCCGCCAAGGAAGGCATTGAACAGCCCCTTACGCTCCACGTCACGAAGGTGGACGGCCAGAAGGCCACCGAGACCTTGCAGACCACGGGCAACCTCTACGTGGCCCTGGATGCCTACGAGCGCGTACCCCTTGTGGAGGAGTTCACCTCGCAATACTGCGTAAACTGCCCCTTCATGATTTACTATCTTGACCGGGCCATTGAGAAGTATCGCAAGAGCGGAAAGCCGCTCCTCTATGTTACCCACCACTCCGGCTTCCAGTACGACCGCTTCACCGTGGAGGCCGACCGCGACCTCACCTACCTCTTCTTCGGCGACGAGTACAACCCCGCCGTGATGTACGACCGCCGCGTCCTTTCCACGGAAAGCACCGTCGTGCAGTCAGCCAAGGTGGCCGAAACCGAACCCTACACCACGGCTATTACGGAGGCCGCCCGCTATCCGGCTTATGCCGAGGTAAACATCAAGCCCGTTAAGGGAGCCGACGGCACCATAGGCGCAGAGGTGAGCGGAAGCGTGAACCGCTATCTGCTGGAGACGGGTGCGAAGGTCTATCTCTCCTGCTATTTGGTGGAGGACGGCATCCCCGTCAGCTCCAGCTATTTCCAGTATGGCCTTGAGGAAGAAGACGGTGCTCCCGACGACCTTCAGGAAACATTCCGCCACAACGGCGTCATCCGCTGTGCCTACAACAAGGCCGGTTTAGGCGACGAACTGACCATCAAACAGGGCGACAGCTACACCTACAGCATGACCTATGCGCCCCAGAGCTTCCGCGCCGACACCAACCTCGACAACTGCGACATCATCGCCTTCGTGCATCTTGTCGATAAGAACGACTCGCGCAACAACTATGTGCTGAACGCCGGAAGTGCCCGCCTGCAAGGCTACACGCTGGCGGGCGGCGAAGGCATTGCCGCTCCCCAAGCCTCGGACACTCCCCAGACACAGGGCACCTATGACCTTCAGGGTCGTCGGCTTTCCCCCTTCAAGGCTGAAAGGGAGGGCAGCTCTCGCGGCCTCTATATCCAGAACGGCAGGAAGGTTGTAATGTAATGAGCCTTTGCGGGCTTTTCTGACAGGCGGACATATAGCGGCTATGTGTCCGCCTGCCTTGTCTTTGTGCCAGACGTGCCCTCCGCAACGCCGAAGTATTCGCGGCTTTTCGCTCTCCGTTGTTCACTTTTACGCCCATTTGTTTGGCCGTGTGCGGATTTTTAGGTAATTTTGCACTCTGCTATCGTGCGGTGAACTTTTAGTAAGGGCTGCGCGACTTTAACGGACAAATTCCAATAACAAACCGATATGAACGTAAAATTTGAAAAGACTGATGCCGTGAATGGCGTACTGACCCTCTCCATTCAGGCAGCCGACTATGCCGACAAGGCCAAGAAGGCTTTGAACAACTTCTGCAAAAACGCCAAAATGCCCGGCTTCCGCCCTGGCATGGTGCCTAAGAGCCTGGCTCAGAAAATGTACGGAACAGACGCTAAGGCCAAGGCTCTCAACGAAGTGCTTGGCGAGGCTTTGACCAACTACATTCAGGAGAATAAGCTGCCCGTTTTGGGTGAGCCCATGACCAGCGAAAGCCAGAAGCCCATGCCCGTGGAGACCACCGAGGACTTTGAATTTGTGTTCGATATCGCCCTCGCTCCTGAGTTTAAGGTTGAACTGGACAGCAAGGACACCGTGGCTTACTACGACATCAAGGTAAGCGATGAGATGGTGCAGCAGCAGGTAGAGTCTTTCGCCCAGCGCAATGGCCATAACGAGAAAGTGGATACCTATGCCGACCGCGATATTTTGCGTGGTAATCTTGTGGAACTCGATGCCAAGGGCAACAAGAAGCGCAACGGCCTTGTGGTAGAGCAGGCCAGCGTGATGCCCTCCTTCTTTAAGAATGAGGAGCAGAAAAAGCTGTTTGAGGGCACCCAGCTCAACACGCCCGTGGTGTTCAACCCCACAACGGCATACGATGGCAATGAAACCGAACTGGCCAGCCTCCTGAAAGTGGACAAGGAGCAGGTGGCTGAACATGCTGGCGACTTCAAGCTCGAAGTGCTTGAGATAAGCCGCTATGTGGCCGCTCCGATTGACCAAAAGCTCTTTGACCAGATTTATGGCGAAGGCACCGTCAAGTCTGAGGAGGAGTTCCGCGCAAAAATCAAGGAAGGCATCTCCGCACAGTTCCAGAACGACAGCGACTACAAGTTCTTGCAGGACGCTCGCGCATATATAGATAATAAGGTGGGTGAGGTGCAGTTCCCCGAAGCCCTGCTCAAGCGCTTCATGTGGGAGCAGAACAAGGACCGCGAAGGCTTCACCGAGGAAAAACTTGACGAAGAGTTCCCCAAAAGCATTCAGGAATTGAAGTGGCACCTTATGCGCGAACAACTTGTAGAGCAGAACCAGATCAAGGTGGAGGATGCCGACGTGAAGGCAGCCGCCATAGAGGCCACGCGCTTCCAGTTTATGCAGTATGGTATCAACAACATCCCTGACGAGTATCTGGAGAACTATGCGCAAGAGATGCTGAAGAAGCGCGAACAGGTGAACAACCTCGTGGATCACGTTATCAACCGCAAGCTCACCATCGCCCTCAAGAATGTGGTAAACCTCGACCACAAGAGTGTAACGACTGAAGAGTTTCAAAAGCTCCTCGGATAATGGGAAAGGCCGTTGGGACGGACGAGTGCTTCGTCCCAATGGCTTTTTTATATCCTGCCTTTAACAAATTATAAGTCAGTAAACTCATGTTGGACAAGCCTGTTTTCATAGCCGGCCCATGCGTGATAGAGAGCTTTGAGCTGATTGACACAGTAGCGGCTGAGCTGAAGCGCATCAGCGAGGCTACGGGTGCGGAAATCATATTCAAGTCGTCTTTTGATAAGGCCAATCGCACGAGCCTTCACTCCTTCCGTGGTCCGGGCTTGGAACGTGGCCTGCAAATGTTGGCCGACGTGAAGAGTCGCTATGGCTTGCGTCTGACCACCGATGTGCATGAAAGCTATCAGGCCGAAGCCTGTGGTCAGGTGTGCGACGTGTTGCAAATCCCCGCCTTCCTGTGCAGGCAGACAGACCTGTTGGTGGCGTGTGCCAAGTCTGCCTCTACGGTGAACATCAAAAAGGCTCAATTCCTCAGTGGCGAGGACATGCGCTACCCTGTGGAAAAGGCGCGTGAAGCCGGTGCCAAAGAGGTATGGCTGACAGAGCGCGGAAATTCCTTCGGTTACAACACGCTTGTCGTGGACTTCCGCAACATTCCACTCATGCAACAGTGGGCCGACCGTGTCGTGATGGACTGTACACATGCCGTACAGCGGCCTGGAGCGGCTGGAGGAAAAACAGGCGGAGACCGGCAGTATGTGCCCGCCATGGCCAAGGCTGCCAAAGTTTTCGGGGCGCAAGGCTATTTCTTCGAGACGCATCCAACTCCCGATGAAGCCCTGTCCGACGGCCCCAATATGATTCATCTCTCCGACGTTGAGAAACTCGTCCGCGAACTCATGGCCGAGGACTGAAAATGGTCTAAAAAAGGATGTGAAGACCCGAAATAATGCATTTTTTGCTACATGAAAGAGAAAAAATGCGTCAGAGTGCGGCATATTCCGATTATTTTTGTTATCTTTGCCCCCGATAGACCGAGAAAGCGCTTTGCGACACTTTGAAATATCATACCACGCCTCAAGTTTATGGGAAGAAAAATAAAAAAAATAAAGAAGATACGTCTTCATCACGAAGGCAACAAAACGTTGCTGATTGCTCTTGTGGTTTTTCTCCTTCTGTGCCTTGTAGGTTATCTGTGGCTGGCACCAATCTGCGTACCCGCGTTTTGGGCACTCGTGGTTTTGGCAGCCATTGTCTTTGGCATACTGGTGAATTTCTTCCAATGCCCTATTCGTACTTTTGAAGGAGATACCGACGGCGTAGTGGTAGCTCCTGCCGACGGCAAGATTGTTGTCATTGAGGAGGTGGAGGAAAATGAGTATTTCCATGACCGCCGCCTGATGGTCAGCATATTCATGAGCCTTACCAACGTCCACGCCAATTGGTTTCCCGTGGATGGTGTTATCAAGTGTGTGAAGCATCAAAACGGCAACTACTACAAGGCTTGGTTGCCTAAGGCTTCCGTTGAGAATGAGCGTAGTACGGTGGTCATCCAGACGGCTGGCGGTCACGAAATCCTGGTTCGTCAGGTCGCTGGTGCAATGGCGCGTCGCATAGTAACCTATGCATCCGAAGGAGACCACTGTTTCATTGATGAACACATGGGATTCATCAAGTTTGGCTCCCGTGTCGATACTTTCCTTCCCCTCGGCTCCGAAGTACTTGTAGAATTTGGCGCAAAGACGACAGGAAACCAGACCATTATTGCACGCCTCCCCAAGGCTTAACCTTTGCTTGTTTTTATGAAAAAGCATATTCCTAACACGCTAACGTGTTGTAATTTGCTGTGCGGCTGCTTTGCTACGGGCTATGCCTTCCTTGCTGCCAGCTCCTATACGCTTTCGGCTCTCGCCCTGTCTTTTACGTTGATTGTATGCGGAGCTGTGTTTGATTTTTTCGATGGCTTCGTGGCTCGTCTGCTGAATGTGAGTAGCCCTATCGGTAAGGAATTGGATTCGCTGGCCGATGTTGTAACCTTCGGCCTGGCTCCGTCCACCATTGTCTTTGCCCTGTTTGCAAACATCCTGCCCCACGATTATTGGTGGGTAGGTGTCGTGGCTTTCCTCATGGCGGCTTTTTCTGCCTTGCGTCTGGCCAAGTTCAATCTGGACAGCCGCCAGACGATGGGCTTCATAGGAATGCCCACGCCAGCCAACGCTCTGTTTTGGGGAGCGGTGGCTCTGACCATACTTCAGCACGACGAGTTCGTACAGTCTCATGTCGAGGCGGTCTGCGTCCTGATGGGCGTGGGCGTGTTGCTTTGCTGTTGGCTCTTGGTGTGTGAGGTGCCTATGTTTGCCTTGAAGTTCCACGATTTTTCGTGGGCACACAATCGACTGCGCTACAGTTTCATTCTTGCCAGCGCAGCCATCATCGTGATGGCAGGCTGGGGCGGATTGGCTCTCGTCGTAGTGCTCTACATTTTGCTAAGCGTTTTGCAGGGTAAGTCAAACATCGGTAAGGCTTAGCCGTATGCAGTTTTTGGGTTGCCTTGCAGGCCTTCTTCTCTTCTTTCTGATACTCGGCCTTTCCCTTGTGGGAAGTGTCGTGAGGGGGGTGTTGAGTCTTTTTTCTCCGCAACAGAAGCCGCGTCGTACTTCGTTTGAGGAAAAGCCCGACCTTTCCAAGCCTCCGTCATCCAGCGACTATATCATCCGCTCCGATGAAGGAGAATACATTGATTACGAGGACGTATGAGCCAGTCGCTGAAACAGACTACGGCCAAAGGGTTTCTGTGGGCTGCTTTGGGAGGCGGCGTGCAGCAGGTGGCAACTATGCTGATAGGCATAGCCTTAGCCCGTATGCTGTCAGTCAGCGACTATGGTCTCGTGGGTATGCTCAGTGTGTTCTCCTCGCTGGCAGGAAATTTACAGGAGAGCGGTTTTAAGGATACGCTGGCCGTGAGGCGTGAGGCTCGGCGCGAGGATTATGACGCCGTGTTCCTCTTTTCCATCGGCATGAGCCTCTGTCTTTACACCTTATTATTTATAGCCGCACCTCATATAGCAGCATACAATCATTCGCCAGAGCTGACGCGACTTGCCCGGGTTGTCTTTCTCGGCTTTGTCATTTCCTCTGTTGGCACGGCTCCGGCAGCCTTCCTCTTTCGCAATCTAAAAGTCAGGGAGCGTACCGAGGCTCAGGTGTGCGCTTCGATGGCCAGTGGCGTTGTGGGTCTTGGCTTGGCCGTGGCGGGATGTGGCTGCTGGGCGTTGGTGGGACTGGATCTCAGCTATAAGTTCATCTATACCGCCCTTGTGCTGCACTACGCCCGTTGGTGGCCGCGTTGGATGACCGCCAGTCAGGTGTGGAGAAGGATTTATCCGCTGTTTTCGCAGAGCCTGAGCATTCTGGCCACCAATTTACTCAATACCCTTTCGGGTCAGCTCATCACTTCTCTGTTGGGTGGCCGCTATCCGTCCCATCAGGTGGGCCAATACTCCCAGGCGCAGAAATGGCAGTCCTTGGGTCAGCAGTTTCTTGGCGGCATCGTAGGTTCCGTGGCCCAGCCCGTGCTGGCGCGTGTGGCCGACGATGATGAGCGGCAGCAACGCGTGTTGCTCACTCTCTTGCGCTTTACGGCCTTCCTCAGTTTCCCCGCTCTCATCGGCTTTGCATTTGTCTCTCCCGAACTCATTCCGATGCTTGTCGGCGACAAGTGGCTCCCCTGCGTGCCCCTGCTCCAGATGCTCTGTCTTGCAGGCAGCACGATTCCCCTGAGCCAGACGCTTGCCAATATGGCCATTGCCCGCCAGCGTTCAGGCCTGTATCTCATTGTCAGCAGCCTGTTGCTGGGTTTGCAGATAGCGGCTTTCGTCCTTCTTGGAGGAGGGCAACTCCACACGCTTGTCCTGGCCGTGTCCACAGTGATGCTGGCCGCCCTGCCCGTATGGGCCGTAATCTGCCGCTTTCTGTGTGGAGTCAGGCTGCGCCGCGTGGCGTGGGCCGTGTTGCCCTACCTTTTTGCCGCCGTGGCTTCCATTCTTGTATGCCGTCTCGCAGGCATAGTGCATTTCTGGTGGCAAATACCCTTTGTGGCCGCAACCTATATTGGCCTTTTGGCCGTTTTTCGCAACCGCACGTTGCATGAAGTCCTGCAATATCTACTACATAAAGGAAAAGTGGAATAAAAAGGCCTTACCATGCGGGGCTTTTCTGCTTTTTTTGTAATTTTGTAGTGCATAAAAAATCATATATAAACTATGGGCGGTTTTTTTGGAACCATTTCCACTAATCCTGTAGCCACCGACTTGTTCTACGGCACAGACTATAACAGCCATTTGGGCACTAAACGTGGTGGCATGGCCACCTATTGTGAGGAGCGCGGCTTTTTCCGCAGCATCCACAACCTTGAAAAGACCTACTTCCGCACGCGCTTTGAGGACGAGCTTACCAAGTTTCAGGGCAACGCAGGCATTGGCATCATCAGCGATACCGATGCCCAGCCCCTTCTGATGAACTCCCATCTCGGACGCTTTGCCATCGTAACCGTGGGCCGCATCAACAATGCCGAGGGGCTGGCCGACGAGCTCCTTGCCGACGGTATGCACCTCAGCGAGTTCAGTTCGGGGAAAATCAATCCTACGGAACTCATAGGCCTGCTCATTATCCGTGGTAAGAGCTTTGTAGATGGCATTGAGAACGTGTATAGGCACGTCAAGGGCTCCTGCTCCCTGCTCCTGCTCACGGAGCATGGCGTAATTGCAGCCCGCGACAGGTGGGGGCGTACCCCTATTGTCATCGGCCACCGTGGGGCCGAAGCAGAAAGGGGAGAAGCCTTTGCCGTAAGTTCTGAGAGCACGGCTTTCCCCAATCTGGGCTTCCAGCTTGAGTCATACCTCGGTCCGGGCGAGATAGTCCGCCTCACGGCGGGCGGAGTGGAGCAGTTGCGCCCAGCCGACAAGCAGATGCAAGTTTGCTCCTTCCTGTGGGTCTATTACGGCTTCCCCAATTCTTGCTACGAGGGCAAGAATGTGGAGGATATGCGCTATGAGTGCGGACGCGTGATGGGCGAGGAGGACGATGTTGAGGTGGACTTCGCCTGCGGCATCCCCGACAGCGGCATAGGCATGGCCACAGGCTATGCAGCCGGCCATAAAGTGCCCTACACAAGAGCCATTTGCAAGTACACTCCCACATGGCCCCGTTCCTTCACTCCCAGCAATCAGGAGATGCGCCGCCTCGTGGCCAAGATGAAGCTCATAGCCAACAAGGACATGCTGCGCGGCAAGCGCGTGCTCTTCTGCGACGACAGCATCGTGCGCGGTACCCAGTTGCGCGACAATACCCAGGAACTCACCGACCTCGGCGCGAAGGAAGTACACATGCGCATTGCCTGCCCGCCCCTGCTCTACGGCTGTCCCTTCATCAACTTTTCAGCGCAGAAGAGCGAAATGGAACTCATCACCCGCCAAGTTATCATGGAACTTGAAGGCGGCAAGCTGGACAATATCGACCGCTATTGCGAGACCGATTCACCCGAGTACAAGCGCATGGTGGACGAACTGGCCCGCCGCTTCAGCCTAACCAGTCTCAAATTCTCTAAACTAGAAACCATAGTCAAGGCCATCGGATTGCCCAAATGCCAGATATGTACGCATTGCTTTGACGGCAGTTCGGCCTACACATTAGAAGAAGAAAAATGAAGAAACAGATTCGTGCAGCCGTAGTAGGCTACGGCAACATTGGACGCTACACCGTCCAGGCTCTTGAGGCCGCTCCCGATTTTGACATTGCCGGCATCGTGCGCCGTCAGGGCGATACCAATCGCCCTGCGGAGCTTGCGTCCTATCGCGTGGTAAGCGACATTTGCGCATTGGCCAATATCGATGTGGCTATCCTGGCCACTCCCTCCCGTTCCTGTGAGGAGTATGCCAAGCAAATCCTGCCACTCGGCATCAACACCGTCGATAGCTTCGACATCCACGGCGATATACGCGGCTACCGTCAGCGCCTGATGGGCATTTGCAAGGCGTCGGGAGCAGTCAGCGTGATTTCAGCCGGTTGGGACCCGGGTTCCGACAGCATTATTCGCACGCTCATGCAGAGTCTCGCGCCCAAGGGACTGAGCTACACCAACTTCGGTCCTGGTATGTCTATGGGACACAGCGTTTGCGTGCGCGGCAAGGAAGGCGTGCGCGATGCCCTGTCCATGACCATCCCTCTCGGTGAAGGCATCCACCGCCGTATGGTGTATGTGGAACTTGAGGAAGGTGCCAGCCTGGAAGCCGTAACCGCAGCTATCAAGGCCGATCCTTACTTTTCCAGCGACGAGACGCACGTCTTTGCCGTGGACAGCGTGAACGAGGTGCGCGACATGGGGCACGGCGTACACATGGTGCGCAAGGGTGTCAGCGGCCAGACGCAGAACCAGCGCATGGAGTTCAGCATGAGCATCAACAACCCCGCACTCACGGCGCAGGTGTTGGTCAATGCGGCCCGAGCCACATTGCGCCAGCAGCCTGGATGCTACACCATGGTGGAGATTCCCGTCATCGATTACCTGCCGGGCGACCGCGAGGACCTCATCCAGCACCTCGTGTAGGGCGTTTCAGCAACACCATAAAGCCGTCCCTCCCGACCTCCCCTATGTGGGGAAATCGGGAGGGACGGTTGCTTTTTCCGGGCCCTGCATCGGGGCGCTTTAGTCCATACACTAGTATTTTCTAGTCTATACACTAGTGTTTCCTAGCCTATACACTAGTTTTATCTAGTCTATACACTAGTTTTTCCTAGTCTATGGAGTGGGGCCGGCTGTCCTTGCTCTCGGTGCGCTTCAGCGGGGGAGGAAGGAGAGGAGTTCGGCGGGGCGGTGGATGAGCGTGGTGGCTCCTGCTGCCTGAAGTTCGGCCACGGAACGGAAGCCCCAGCTTACGCTGATGCAGCTTACGCCGGCAGCTTGAGCCGTGAGGATGTCCACTTCGGTATCGCCTATGTAGAGCGTGTCCTCGGCATTGGTGTGGAGCGTCTGCATCACGGCATGGAGGGCGTCGGGGCAGGGCTTGCGGCGTACCGTTTCGGCGCTTCGGCCCGGCATGGGTGCGCCTTCGCCTATGGCGAGGGTAATGAGCGGCGCGAAGAAGCGGGTGTTGAGACTCTTTACGGCAGGGTCGAGCTTGTTGCTGACAATGGCTGCCTGATGGCCTTGGCGGTGAAGTTCTTGTAGCAGGGGCATGATGCCCTCGTAGGGGCGCGTGAAGTCCAGGCAATGGTTGAGGTAGTAGGACTTGAAGGCGGCGAAAGCCTGTTCGGCCTTGTCGGCATCCACGCGATTGGCCAGGGATTTCGTAACCAGCACCCGAATGCCGTTGCCGAGGAAAGAGCCCACTTCTTCACGCGTGCGTGGCGGCAGGCCCACTGTGGCGAGAGCATGGTTTACGGCTGCGGCGAGGTCGTCCACGGTGTCGAGGAGCGTGCCGTCGAGGTCGAAAATGAAAAGCATAGGGACGTTGGAAGGGAAAGGTTAAAAATTACACATAATTGGCTGATTCTCGCATTTGCGACTTTGCCAATTCTCGCATTCTCTCATTTGCTAATTCTCTCATTTGCCGATTTCCTCCTTCTCCACCACGAGGCGGTTGCCGTTCATGCGCTCCATGTATTGCTGGATGAGGCTCTGGAGCTGACGCTCGTAGGCGGCGGGATGCTTCCCCGCAAGGTCGTGGCGAAGCAGGCTGTCGGTGCGATAGCGGTAGGCATGGACCACTTTCTGGCCGTCGAACTGGAGCAGCCACTCGCCGCGCACAAACTGGTAGAGGTCGCTGCCTGTGAGATAGTTGGCGGCGAATGTCTGTTCGGGCGGCGTGCGGAGCGCATCCTGCCCGAAGGCTATGTAGGGGCGGTCGTAGCCGAGGAGGCCCAGCACGGTGGGCATGATGTCGGTCTGGCTGACCACGCGCTCCTCGTCCACTCCTTTGAGTGCGGGCAGGCTGGGGGCGTAGAAGATGAGGGGCACGGCGTAGAGCCCGAGGTCGGTGGTGTAGTGCGGAAGGTCGTGCTGGTTGGTGTGGTCGGCGGTGAGCACGAAGAGGGTGTTGGCAAACCACGGCTGCGTGCGGGCCTTTTCAAAGAAACGGCGGAGGGCCATGTCGGAGTAGCCGATGGCTTCCATCACGGGCTGCGACCCTTTGCGGAACTGGCCCGCATAGCGTTCCGGCACCTTGAATGGCGAGTGCGATGAGGCCGTGAATACGGAGGCCACGAAGGGCTGTTGCATCGTGCCGAGGCGGTCGGCCATGTACTGTAGGAACTCTTCGTCCCAGATGGCCCACGTACCGTCGAAGTCGCGGTCGCCGCCACGTGCGGGGTCGGCGTTGTATTCCGTGCGCCCGTGGTATTGCTGGAAGCCCGTACTGCGGGCAAAGGCCTGGAAGCCCATAGAGCCGTTTTCCGCACCGTGGAAGAAAGCGGAGGTGTAGCCCTTGTGGCTCGTCAGCTCACCGGCCAGCCCTGAGAGGTCGTTGAGGGCGGCGGGCGTAAGGAAGAAAGGCTCCACGAAGCAGGGAATGGACGACAGCACCGAGGGCATTCCGTCTATGCTCTTGCGCCCGTTGGCGTAGCTGTAGCGGAAGGAGCGCCCTGCGTGGGCCAGTGAATCGACAAAGGGCATGAAGCCCTGCTCCTCGGCCTGACGGCCAAAGCTCTCAAGGATGAACACCACCACGTTGCGGGGCTGAAAGGTTGTGCCTTGCTCCGGCGTGTGGAGAGGGGAGAATAGTTTTGTAGCCTCAGCCTCGGGCATATACCGGACGGCCTTGAAGGGGGCCTTGTTGATGGTGCGGATGAGGCAGAAGGGGGTGTTGAGCACAATGCCGGCATCGGCGGCCTGCCGCACATACTGGTTGGCATTTGACAGCGTGATGGGGCGTACCGCCGTGGTCCACCCTCCGCGCATACCGCCCACGGCAAGGGTGGCGAATCCTAAGAAGGCTGCCGCCTGCACGATGTAGTAGCTCCATTTGCCCTGCCGAGCGATCTGCTTGGTGTCGGGCTGCTGATAGCACTTGTATAGGAGCCAGAAACACAGCAGGCCGATAAGGAACAGATACCAGTAGGGAGCCATTTCTTTCAGAAGGATGCCCAGCAGGCTGCTCTCGTGGCTGAACTCCTGCACGACGCTCCATGTGGTGCGCCTGCCGCTGAAGGCATAGTATCCGCAGTCGCCCAGATTCGCGGCGAGGCCTACGCCGTTGAGCACCACGAAGAGGAAACGCCCGAGGCGGTAGGTGCCCGTGCATTCCTTGACGCGGAGCGGCAGGAGGAAGAGTACCAGCAGAGGGAGGTTGAGATAGAAAATGGCGGAGGTGTCGAAGCGCAGGCCGGCCAGCATGAGTTCCCAGAGGTAGGTGCAGTCAATGTGGTCGGCGTAGAGTGTGGCATTGCTGGCATAGAAGACGAGGCGCGTCAGACTGAAAAGGGCATAAACCAGAAGCAGGTTCAGGCTCCACGCCACTACGGGCCAGCGGGTAATGGACTTGGTGGGAGGGCGTTTCATCGGTGGGAGAGGGGAGGGTTGTAGGGAGGTGGCAAAGGGAAAAAGAGGGAGTGCCTCAGCCATGGCTGGCTTTCGACACACCCTCTTTATGTGGACATGTAAGGCTTATACAAGGCCCTTGCCGTGGCACTGCTTGAACTTCTTGCCGCTACCGCAGGGGCAGGGGTCGTTGCGCCCGGGCAGTTTCTCCTTCACGATGGGAGTCGTGGGGCGCTGCTGGCCCATGTTCTGCGAGGCCTGCTGCATTTGGCGTTGCGTCTCGGACAGCTGTTCCTGTTGGTCGGAACCGCCGTGGCTCTCGGTGTATTGTGGGCGACGGCTCGGTTGCTCCTCGGGCGCATTGGTGGGTGCGCTTTCGGCAGCCTGCTGCGGAATCTGCGCACGCATAAGGGTGGCTACGGCATTGTCGTTGATGCGGTTCACCATCTTCTTGAAGATTTCCGCGCTCTCCAACTTAAAGATGAGCAAGGGGTCTTTCTGCTCGTAGGAGGCGTTCTGCACGGAGTGCTTCAGGTCGTCGAGTTCGCGCAGGTTCTCCTTCCATGCTTCGTCAATGTTGTGGAGGAGGATGCGCTTCTCAAACTCTTTCACGACGCACTGGCCCTTTGTGTCGTAGGCTTCCTTCAGGTTGATGCGCATGTGATAGACGAGGCGACCGTCGGTAATGGGAATCATAATATACTCGTACTGCTGGCCCTGATTCTCATAGACGTCGTTGATGACGGGCACGATAATCTGTGCCAGCCTATCCACTTTCTGGTGGAAGTGCTGCATGGCTGCCTGGAAAGCCTCCTCGTGGAGCTGGTTGCGGTCTTTGCCCTCAAAGTCGGCCTGCGAGAAGGGACACTCCATGGCCATGACTTTCAAGAAGCGTTCCTGACAGTTGGTATAGTCGCTTTCTTCGATGATGGTAACCACACGATCCCAAATCATATTGGTGATGTCCATGCCGATACGCTCACCCATGAGCGCATGACGCCGCTTCTCGTAAATCACGGTGCGCTGCTTGTTCATCACATCGTCGTATTCCAGCAGGCGTTTACGCACGCCGAAGTGGTTTTCCTCCACTTTCTTCTGTGCGCGTTCAATGGAACGGTTCAGTATCGGTGCGTCCAGCATATCTCCCTCCTTGAAGCCGAGACGGTCCATTGTCTTGGCGATGCGTTCGGGAGCGAAGAGGCGCATCAGTTTGTCCTCAAGGCTGACGAAGAACACGGAGGAGCCGGGGTCGCCCTGACGGCCGCTTCGGCCACGGAGCTGGCGGTCCACGCGGCGGCTTTCATGGCGTTCCGTGCCTATGATGGCCAGACCGCCGGCGGCCTTTACCTCATCGGAGAGCTTGATGTCGGTGCCACGGCCTGCCATGTTGGTGGCAATGGTTACGGCACCGAGAAGGCGCTTCTCCTCCTTCACGTCGTCGGCAGAGCCGTTGGGCTGTGTAGCAACCCAATGGCTCACGGCATCCTGCTTGTTGCAGAAAGAGCGACCGTCGGGACACGTCCATGCAGCGCCTTCGGTGCTTTGACCGGCGAGGGCCACGATGTCAGCTTCCTTCTGATGGAGCTTCGCATTCAGCACCTGATGGGGAATCTTGCGCATGGAAAGGAGGCGGCTCAGGAGTTCGCTGATGGCTACGTCGGTGGTGCCCACCAGCACGGGGCGACCTTGCAGGCGCATCAGTTCGATTTCTTCAATTACGGCGTTGTACTTTTCGCGCATCGTCTTATACACGCGGTCGTTCATGTCCTTGCGTGCCACGGGGCGGTTGGTGGGGATTTCCACAACGTCGAGTTTGTAGATGTTCCAGAACTCGCCGGCTTCGGTAATGGCGGTGCCGGTCATACCGGCCAGCTTGTGGTACATGCGGAAGTAGTTCTGCAGCGTGATAGTGGCGAAGGTCTGCGTGGCGGCCTCTACTTTGACGTGCTCTTTGGCTTCCACGGCCTGATGCAGCCCGTCGCTCCAACGGCGGCCTTCCATGATACGGCCCGTTTGTTCGTCCACTATTTTCACCTGGCCTTCCAGTACGACGTATTCCTCGTTGATGCGGAACATCGTGTAGGCTTTCAGGAGTTGCTGGATGGTGTGTACGCGTTCTGACTTCACGGCGTAGTCGGACAGCAGGGCGTCTTTCTGTGCGAGGCGCTCCTCGTCTGACAGTTCCTTCTGGGCTTCGAGAGCCGAGAGTTGGGCTGTGATGTCGGGCAGTACAAAGAGGTCGGCATCATTCACCTGTTGGGAGAGCCAGGCCGTGCCCTTGTCGGTGAGGTCGGCGGACTTCTGCTTTTCGTCCAGTACGAAGAACAGCGGTTCCACGGCTTCGGGCATACGCTTGTTGTTGTTCTCCATGTAGATTTCCTCCGTCTTCAGCATCCCGCTCTTTATTCCTTGTTCGGAGAGGAACTTAATGAGCGCGGTGTTCTTCGGCAGGGCCTTGTGGGAGCGGAAGAGTTGGAGGAAGCCCTTTTCCGTGGCATCGCGGTTGCCCGTCTGCTGGCCTTCGGCGATGAGTTTTTTGGCTTCGGTCAGGTATTCTGTGGCCAAGTGGCGCTGCACTTCCACGAGACGCTCAACCAAGGGCTGGTACTCCTCGAACATTTGGTCGTCGCCCTTGGGTACGGGGCCGGAAATGATGAGTGGTGTGCGGGCATCGTCAATCAGTACGGAGTCCACCTCATCGACGATGGCGTAGTTGTGCTTGCGCTGCACGAGGTCGTCGGGGCTCATGGCCATGTTGTCGCGCAAGTAGTCAAAGCCGAACTCGTTGTTCGTACCGAAGGTGATGTCGGCCTGATAGGCTTTACGACGCTCGGGCGAGTTGGGCTGATGCTTGTCGATGCAATCTACGCTGAGGCCGTGGAACATATAGAGCGGGCCCATCCATTCGGAGTCGCGCTTGGCGAGGTAGTCGTTTACGGTAACGACGTGTACGCCATTGCCTGTAAGGGCGTTGAGATAGACGGGCAGAGTGGCGACGAGGGTCTTACCCTCACCCGTAGCCATTTCGGCAATCTTACCTTGTGTCAGCACAATGCCGCCGAAGAGCTGCACATCGTAGTGAACCATGTCCCAGGTGGTGTCGTTGCCGCCGGCCACCCAGTGGTTCTGGTAGATGGCGGTGTCGCCGTCAATCGTTACGAAGTCGTGGGTGGCGGCAAGGTCGCGGTCGAAGTCGGTGGCCTGTACGCTGATGGTGTCGTTCTCGGCGAAGCGGCGTGCGGTCTCCTTTACGATGGAGAAGGCTTCGGGCAGCACTTCATTGAGGGCTACCTCCATGCGGTCGAGGACTTCCTTTTCGAGTTTGTCAATCTTGTTGAAGATAGGTTCGCGGTCTTCTATGGCGGTCTCCTCTATCTTGGCCTTGAGCGCGGCCACTTCGGCGCGGAGGTCGTCGGCGGAAGACTGCACGCGCTGTTGCAGTTCCTTGGTCTTTGCGCGTAGTTGGTCGTTGTCGAGGGCTTCGATGGCGGGTGCAGCTGCTTTGATTTGATTGACGAGGGGCATGATGGCTTTGCGGTCGCGCGAAGCCTTGTTGCCGAAAATGTTGGAAAGAACTTGTATTATATCCATATCTTTTGTGTGTTTCTTATTGGAGTAGTTGGTACTGGTGTGTTAGAAAAGCGGGGAGGTGCTGCAGGCGTTTGGAGCCCTGATGCGCATGGCGCTGCTCAGCGTGGGAGCAATGTAATCGACGGTGGTGGATTCGGTGATTCGCTGCGGCTTGATGCCTGCACCGTAGAAGACGATGGGAAAGGGCACGTAGGAGGCTCGGCTCAGGCGGTCGTAGCCTGTGGCGGTATTGACGGCGTGCCAGCCCGGCATGACGGCCACCAGCAGGTCGCCTGAACGCTGGACGTGGTAGCCGTTGCTGATTTCCGACAGTCCGGCCGTCCATCCTCCCTGTAGCATCCGGACGCTGCCATAGACGTCTTGCACGCCGGCCAACTGCTGGAGGAAGTCCTGACAGCGCGTCAGGAGTTCGGAGTAGTTGATTTGGTGGTCTTCGATGACCTGATGGTTCAGGTAAATCTCGGTGCCGTGGGTCGTAGCGATGAGATTGCCCACGCCATAGACGGCCCGCAGATACATGGCCAGCAGGCCCGTGGCACGTTGCACGTCGAAGGTGCCGGTGGAAATGCGGTAGCGTGAGAGGTCGGCATCGCTTTCTTCGGTGTAGCCCGTGGACGTGAGGCAGAGCAGGAGGTTGTCGCGTCCCACCTTCTCGTCGAGGGCCGTGAGGATGCGGGCCAGTGCCATGTCCAGGCGGACGTAGTTGTCTTGCACCTCCATGGGTGCTTCGGCAGCCGTGCGGCCTTCATAGCCTCCGGCGTAGAGGGTGAGGGCGAGGTAGTCGGTGATGTCGTCCATGCCGAGCCGTCCCACTTGCAGGAGGGTTTCGGTGGCGCTGGCTATCTCGCTGTTCACCAGCCCGGAGGTTTTCCACTGGCGGAACCGCTCCGCCGTCTTCATGACGTGGCGGAAGGGCTCCTTCATGCCTCCTGAGAGGAAATAGGAGAAGTTTCCGACCAGCGCGTTGGCGGGTTCCCACACGATTGGGTTGCCTGTGGCACTCAGTTGCGTGTTGCGGGCTTTCAGCCATTGGGGGAGGGCGGTGGTGTAGTAGGAGGATGTTACCCACTGGCCGCTGTAGTCGTCAATCCAGCAGGCATAGTCGGCGGCGTGTCCGCCCTGAAGTATGGCGCTTTCGGCGTTTGGTGCGAGCGACACCACTACGGCCTTGCCTTCGGAGGCTACTTTCAGTTCGTCGGTTACTGTGCTGGTGTTCAGAGGCAGGGCGGAATATCTGTCTTTCGTGCCGATGCCTTGTATGCTGTGGTCTTCGACGCAGAACACGGGGCGGAGACCTTCGCGCTCCACCCACTGTGCCCCCACGATGCCGTGCCGTGAGGGTGTGGTGCCGGTGCTGAGGGTGGCTGTGGCCGAGGCGCGGTCGATGCGGGCCATGGGGTATTCGGCACCGGCATAGATGCGACCTTCCGTGAGGAGGCGTTTCAGGCCCTCTTCGCCGTAGAGCGGCATGAAGGCTTCCAAGTAGTCCGACCTCAACTGGTCCACGATGATGTTTACCACCACCTTGGGCAATGCGCCGCCGGCGGCAGACACATTCAGGGCCGAGCTGCCGGCTGTCAGCAGGGCCAGCAGGGTGAGGAGGGTATGGTTAGTTTTGTGTGGCATAGTGGTGGGGTGCAATGGCGCATACGCAGAGGAAGGCTTCCAGGGGGATGGCCGTCCAGGGGAAGCGTTGCCCGCAGATTTGTCCGATGATGAGGATGAGGAATGTAAGGAGGCACAGCAGGCGATGGCCTTCCATGCGGCGGTGGTCGGCGTGGAAGCGGCCTACATACCACGCTGCAACCAGCCAGAGGGGGTTGCAGGCGGCGAGGAGCCAGTTGGAGTCCACGCTCGGGTGGGTGCTGAAGAAGAAGAGCGTGCCGATGAGCAGGCCCACCAGCCCTTGTACGGTGTGTACGGCCACGATGCCTGCCCAGAGGTGCTTCACGCGCCCGCTGAGTTCGGCCACGGCCAGAAGAAGCAGGAGGGCGAGCAGGGCGGCTGTTGTCCAGACCACGGGGTCGTGCGCCTTGTCGGGCATGGCGAGGGAATAGGGTATGGCGGGGGCGGCCACGAGCGGCGTGCGGCTGCCGTCGCTGCGCACCACGCTGGCCTGCGCCATGTAGCGGCTGGCCCAGATGGGGGCGAACAGCTGGGAGCGCAGCGGGGCGTTGCCGTCCACTTCCTGCCCCAGCAGCCAGTCTTGCAGGTCGGCGTTCCATGTGCTCACGGGGGCGGCAAACTGGTGCAGCATCTGCCGGAGCGATTGCGGTTCGGGCTCTGGCCACTCCACGCGGGAGCCTTCGTCAAGACTGTTCAGGATGAGGTCGATGGGACGGGTTACGCAGTTGTTGTAGAAGAAGTTGTAGCGGTATGTCCAGCCGTCGCGCTGTGCCGCCTGGGCATCGCCCAGAGCCGCAGCGGCCAGCCTCTCTATCTCATCGGGGCGAAGGTTGAGGGGCTGTTCGTGGACGTTGCGCCCACGCACCTTGTACCATTCCACGAAGTCCCGATAGGGCAGGGCCTCCACCGTGTAGTCCGTCTTGCCCAGCATCCAGCGCAGCACAAAGTGCTCCGTGTTGAAATCGAACACGCCGTAGTTCAACACGTAGTCGGTGTCGCTGTGTCCGGGACGGTAGATGCGCAGGCCGGCGTGGCCATATACTTCATACACCTCCTGCCCTGGCTCGCATGTCAGCAGGCTGACTTGCAACTCCGAGGGGGGAGCCGCCGTGCTGTCGGCTTCGGACGTGGCGGCAAAGGCTTGGCCGGTGAAGGCCAGAATGGCGAGTAGGAATATCTTGAATAGGAAAGCGCGTGTGCGCATGAGCATGTACGTATTGATAATTGTATGTGTGCAAAATTAGCAATAAACGGCGTGCTGACCAAACTTTGCCCCTGAAATCCTTGCCCGCTTGGGATTTTATCACTAATTTTGCAAGCGCGAGTGGCCAATCGGTCGCCAAGGGGCTCTCCTTTGCCCGATGATTTCCCCACCCAGCGCTCAACCAAAAACTGTCTGCCGTGCTTTCCGTTCTCATCCCCACCTACGATTTTGTGTGCTACCCCCTGGTGGCCGCTTTGCAGGCGCAAGGCGAGCGGCTTGGGCTGGACTATGAGATTTTGGTGGCCGACGACGGCAGCCGCTGTGCCGAAAGCGTGGCGGCCAATGCGGCCATTGAGGCGCTGCCCCGCTGCCGTTTCATCCGTAGGGAGCGGAATGCGGGTAGGGCCGCCATCCGCAACTTCCTGGCCAGCGAGGCGCGGGGCGAGTGGCTGGTGTTCATCGATTGCGATGCCTGCGTGGAAAACGCTGCCTTTTTGGCTGACTATGCCGCTGCCGCCGCTGAAGTGCCCGTCGTGGTGGGTGGCCTTTATCATACCCCAAGAATGCAGGGGGCTGCCGACGGTTCAAAAAAGTCCGCCGATAGTTTAAAAAAGTCCGCCGATAGTTTTTCCTACTCCGCCGATAGGAAAGACCCGCCCGTCGATTCTCGCCCTTTGAGGGAGTGTAGTTTGCGCCTTCGCTACGAAACGGAGGCCGACCGCCGCCGCAGTGCCGAGGAGCGCAGCCGCCATCCCTACCGCAACTTCAGTACCTTCAACTTCATGGTGCGGCGTGATGTGTTCCAAAGCATCCGTTTCGACGAGGGCTGCCGCGAATACGGCTACGAGGACACGCTTTTCGGCGCGGAGCTGGAGCGTCGCGGCATAGCCTTGAGGCATATCGACAATCCCCTCCTCCACACCGGCCTCGACACCAATGCGCAGTTCCTGGCCAAGAGCGAGGCCGCCCTGCGCACCCTCAGTCGTCTCTACGACAGGGTGGGGGAGTACAGCCGTGTGGGCAGTGCCTATCGCCGTGTGGAGGACTGCCATCTGGCACCGCTCCTGCGTGCGGGCTACCGCTTGGCCGGGCCCTTGCTGCGCCGCTGTCTTGAGCGCAGCGCAGCCCCCTCGCTCCGCCTCTTCGCACTCTACAAACTCCTCTACTTTGCCCGCGTCATGGGTTCCCGTCCCCAATGAATATCCTGCTCATCTACACAGGCGGCACCATAGGTATGCTGCGCAATCCCCGCACAGGCGCATTGGAAAGCTTTGACTTCCAACAGCTCAGGGAGCATGTGCCCGAACTCCAGTTGCTGGGCCACCGCATCGACGTACACACTTTCCAGCCGCCCATAGACTCCTCCGACATGGAGCCTGACCACTGGATCCTCCTGCGCGACATCATTCAGAGCGCCTATGCCGACTACGACGGCTTCGTGGTGCTCCACGGCACCGATACAATGGCTTTCACGGCCTCGGCGCTGAGTTTCCTCCTGCCCGACCTTGACAAGCCCGTCGTCATCACCGGTTCGCAGTTGCCCGTCAGCCAGTTGCGCACCGATGGCCGTGAGAATCTCATCACAGCCGTAGAGATAGCCGCTGCCACCGACACGCAGGGTCGTCCGCGTGTGAGGGAGGTGTGCATCTTCTTTGAGAGGAAGCTCCTGCGCGGCAACCGCTCCACCAAAATCAACGCCGAAGGCTTCAACGCCTTCCGCTCCCACAACTTCCCACTCCTGGCTCAGGCCGGCACGCACATAGCCTATCGCACCGCGGAAGCTCCGCGCAGCAGCCTTCCGCCCGCCGAGGCCCGCCTCTATGCCGAGAGCTGTGCCCGCCTCACGGCCCTGAGCAGCGAGGTGGTGGTCGTAACGCTCTTCCCCGGTATGACTGAGCGGATGTTTGCTGCCCAAGTGTCGGATTCCGCCTTGAAGGCCGTGATTCTCCGTACCTTCGGAAGCGGCAATGCGCCCCAGCGCCCGTGGCTTCAGACACAGTTGCAACAACTGGCGGGGCGCGGAGTCATCGTGGCGAATATCACGCAATGCGATGAAGGCAGCGTGGAGATGGGGCGCTACCAGACCAGCCGCCTCTTGCAGGAGGCCGGTGTCGTGCCGGGCTTCGACAGCACTTGGGAGGCCATGCTCACCAAACTCATGGTATTGGTCAGCAGCAACCTTCCGCCTGCCACGGTCAAAGCCTTCCTCCTCCAATCCCTCGCCGGAGAAATCACGCTCCCCCCGTCCTCACCCTGTTAGCGCTCTTCAAGCCCCTCCGTCTCAATCCCCTAATTTCCTAATTTCCCCATTTGCTAATTTCCCAAAATCCTAACACCGATATGCTCTTCTCCACAGAAACCTACGTCCAGCGCCGCCAGCAGCTCCGTGAGCTGGTGGGCGAGGGCCTCATCCTCATCTTCGGCAACAACGAGGCCCCGATGAACTATCCCGCCAACGCCTACAAGTTCCGTCAGGACAGCACCTTCCTCTACTTCACCGGCCAGCACCGCGACGGCCTCGTCCTCGCCATCGACTGCGCCACAGGTCAGGAAACGCTCTACGGCGACGAAATCGACATTGACGACATCGTATGGTACGGCTCCGTTACCTCCGTGGCCGACATGGCTGCCGAGAGCGGTATCGCCCGCACGGCGCCCCTCTCCCAACTCTCAACTCTTGTAGCCCCTAAGAGGGTTGGGGGACTTCATTACCTTCCCCCCTATCGTCCCGACAATACCATCCAGCTGATGGAACTTCTGGGGCAGTCGCGTGCCGAAGTGATGGCAGGCCGCAGCCAGAGCCTAATAAATGCCGTGGTGAAGCTCCGTTCCATCAAGTCGGCAGAAGAGATTGCCGAACTGGAACGCGCCTCCCACATCGGCTACCTTATGCACACCGCCGCCATGCGTATGGCCACCCAGCCCGGCATGACGGAAGCCTATATTGGCGGTCAGTTGGACGGCATCGCCGCCAGTTACGGAAGCATCGTCTCCTTCCAGAGCATCGTCTCCATGCACGGCGAAATCCTCCACGGCTATCCCTCCGCCGCTCCCCTTGAACCCGGGCGCCTCCTCCTCGTCGATGCCGGCGCCGAGACTCGCGAGCACTACTGTTCCGACCATACGCGCACCACGCCCATATCGGGGCATTATACGCCCCAGCAGCGCGACATCTACGACATCGTGGTGGCTTGCCACGACCTTGCCCTCACCCACGCCAAACCTGGCGTGCGCTGGTGGGACGTACACATGGACGTGTGCCGCCTGATGACTGAACGCCTCAAGGCTCTCGGACTGATGAAGGGCGACACCGAGGAGGCAGTGCAGGCCGGTGCCCATGCCCTCTTCCTCCCCCACGGCCTCGGCCACATGATGGGCATGGACGTACACGACATGGAAGGCCTCGGCCAAATTTATGTAGGATACGACGAGGAGACGCGTCCCAGCACGCAGTTCGGATTGGCATCGCTCCGCTTCGCACGCCGCCTGGAGGTGGGTCATGTAGTAACCGACGAGCCTGGCATCTACTTCATCCCCGACCTCATCGACCTCTGGCAGCGCGAAGGCATCAACAAGGACTTCCTCTGCTTCGACCGCATCAATCAGTTCCGCAATTTCGGCGGCGTGCGCATTGAGGATGACGTGCTCATCACCCCCGACGGTTGCCGCTTCCTCGGTTCCGAGCGCATCCCCTACAAGGCCGACGACGTAGAAGCGTGGCTCATGGCTTAATCCACCCATTCCCTAATTTGCTAATACCCCCATTTGCTAATTTCCTAATTCCCTAAAATTCCAATGAAACGAATCCTCACTTCTCTCCTATTCCTTGTCGGTATAGTCCTTCACGCTCAGCAACCCATTGTGCCGCCTGCCGATTTGCAGACACAGCCCATGGTGGCCCGCGTTACCAGCGCCATGTATGCCTTCACGCAGAACACCCCTGTGGAAGTGGGTGTCGATGGACAGGACATCTACATTCTCGGCCTTTGTCTCGACTATCCTGACGCATGGCTGAAAGGCACGCTGGAAGGCAGCACCGTCGTGTTTCCCCAGCGACAGTTCCTCTATCTCAACGAAGGCTATGACGAGGATTTTCAGCAGGAGTATTCCTACACCATCTATGCCTACGGCCTTGAAAGCGACCAGCAGACCGTGAGCGACTTCACCATGAGCTATAACGCCGAAACGGGTGAGATGGAGCTTACCAGCCCTTATCTGGCCGAAATGGCCGACTATGAAGGCTATCTTTTCGCCTCCGACATCTATTCCGACATTGTGATTTCCCCACTCGAAGAACAGCACGCCGACCCCGTTGTCATGCCGGAAGGCCTCAAGGCACTGCCTTACACGCTCTCCGCCACGGAGTGGATGCAGGGACCGCTGGAGTATGACGTAAAACTTGCTTTCGACGGCGATACGGCCTACTTCGGCGACTTCTGCGTAACGTCCCGCGAAACCGGCCATTGCATCAAGGGACAGCGTCAGGGCAACCAAATCATATTCCCCGCCGAGCAGTATCTTGACACCGACTACGAGGCCGACCCTCTCATCAATCTGTATTGCTACGGGGCCGACTTCGACGGTGCTACGATGACCACCGGCGACATCGTGATGGATTACGACCCTGCCACCGACACCTACACCCTCCAGTCGGGCATTGTCATATCGGTGGGCAAGCTCAACACCTCCACCATGTCCTTTGTGGAGTTTCTTTCTGGCGTAACTCTTACCGGACAGGACACGGGCATACAGCCGGCCGAGTATTCCTGCAAAGGAAAAGTGGAGGGCCTCTTCGACCTTCAGGGTCGCCAACTCTCTCCCTTCAAAGAAAAGCGGGGTGAGGGCCTTCCTTCTGGCCTCTACGTAGTGTCAGGCCGGAAAGTGCTTGTGAAGTAACAGTAAGCATTTAATCATAAACCATCAATTATTCCCCTTTTAATTTAATTATGACAAAAAAGAACCTCTTTCTCTTGGCCTTCTTTGCCTTGTCCTTGATTGGGCAGGCCCAGACGGCCTACCGCGCCAAGGTGTATCCGCAGCAGCAGGAGACCTGCGGCACCGCCAGCATCTCCCATGATGGCAACACCTACACGCTGAGCAACGCGCTCTTTGCCGCCACCTTCCGCCACGAAGGCGACAAACTCTACTTCGACGGCAGCGAGGCCCTCGGCCTGTTGGACGGCACCGAACTCTTCACCCTTCGCCTCGGCACGGAGAGCAAGGTGGTCAACGCCTCCGAGATGACGCTCGTCAGCGTGGAGGACCGCAAACTCACCGGATCCGACACTGCCGTGAAGGGTTCCCACCACTTCGACGGCGTGGAACTCGTGGCCACCTACAACTACACCTACAAGACCAGCAAAATCACCGCCGTATGGCGTGCCGAACTGCGCGACGGCAGCCACTACCTGAAGACCGACCTCACCCTCTCTGCCGACAAGGACACGCGCTTCACCTCTATCACGCCCTTGCAGTATGAGTACAACGCCGCAGAATTCGACGCTCCTGTGGCCGGTGGCAACACCCGCGGTTCCGTCTTCCTCAACGACCACATCTTCTTCGGCCTTGAAACTCCTATGGGCGTGCAGAGCGCTAAACTCCACGGTGAGGCCGACGGCAGCGAGTTCTCCCCCACGAGTTGGACGGAGAGCGATTTTGAGACCTTCACCGGCGCCGTTCCCGAAGGCATCACCGCCCTCGGCTACACCAACGACCAGATTATTGAAAAGCAAGGCTACGTTACCTTCGCCAAGGCCGGCGAGCAGACATTTACTTTCGTATTCAACGGCGGCAACCTCCGCCTCGACATTGCCGGCGTGGATATCGTAGAGCCCGGCACCGGCAAGGTGCTTGCCTCCGACTATCACCACGGCATCAGCGGCGGCTCGAAGATAGACAACACCTACACCCTCAACGTCCCCGAGGCCGACACTGAGTACATCCTCCGCTATTTCGTTGAGACCAAGAGCGACGGCGACCCCCGCCGTGGCCAGAGCGCCGGCAATATCAATATCAGCACCACCGTTACCCCCTGCATCCACGAAGTGCCCCCCTCGCTCCCCCTCGTTTCCTTGCAGGGACTGTGGGAACGCGCCACCAACCTGACGAAGGACGAGCCCTGGAATGTCAGCGCTATCATCGGCCTCATCGATGCCTCGCAGAAGCGCCGCTCCATCCTTGCCTACAGCGAGCGTGAGCGTGCCGTGCCCTGGCGTTGCTTCCCCCACTACAACTCGTGGTACGAACTCAATATCAACCGCAAGGACCACCCCAACCCCGCCGACAACATGAAAGTAGGCGAGACCGTCGAAGTTGTAAACCAGTGGAAGACCAACCTCTTCGACAAGTACGGCGTGAGTGTGAAGGCCTTCGTATGGGACGACGGCTGGGACCAGTACGGACTGTGGACCCCCCACGCCAGTTTCCCCAACGGCTTTATGGAGCCCGATGCCGTGGCACGTCAGATGTGCTCCGGCATAGGTTGCTGGCTCGGCCCCTGCGGCGGCTACGGCGAGAGCGGCACCGCCCGCAACAATTATTGGACAAGCCGTGGCGGACAGCACCGTCTGGGCTACGCCCCCTTCTATAAGGTGTTCAAGGATGCCTGCGCCAATATGGTGAACTCCTACGACTTCCGCTACTTCAAGTTCGACGGCATATCCCAGCAGTACCCCCATCCCGTAGGCCCCTCCGCTCTGGAGGACTGCGAGGGCATCATCCGCGTGGAGCGCTATGTCAGGGAGAACCTGAAGGAAGACATCTTCTTCAATACCACCGTCGGCACCTGGGCCTCCCCCTTCTGGTTCCACTTCACCGATGCCGTATGGCGCGGCGCTGACGACTGGAAGCAGTACAGCAACTCCAACTCCAACAACCGTGAGGCATGGATTACCTACCGCGACGACCTCGTGCACGACTACTTCGTGAAGGAGTCCCCCTATTGCCCCATCAACACGATGATGACCCACGGATTCATCCTCTCGAAGTATGGCGGCAGTTCCGACCGCACCTACAAGAACGCCCTCAACGAACTGCGCTGCGCCTTCGCCTGCGGCAGCGGTATGATAGAACTCTACTGCGACAGCGAACTGATGAGCAGCATCAACGGCGGCAAACTCTGGGGCGACCTGGCCGAATGCCTCAAGTGGCAGCGTGAGCAGGCCGATGTCCTGCCCGACATCCACTGGGTGGGCGGCGATCCCTGGAGCGGCCCCACCAACGATGCCAACGGTACCGGCGAGACCGCCATCTACGGTTGGGCCTCCTGGAACGGCGTGAAAGCCACCCTCACCCTCCGCAACGGCGGCACCGGCCAGAAGTCCATCACCTTCACCCTGCGTGAATTCCTCGACATCCCCGCCGATGTCAAGACCACCGTCACCCTCACCAAGGCCTTCGCCTCACAGGCTGCCCTCACCGGCATCACCGACGGCCAGGCCATCGACATCGACAAGAGCATCACCCTCCGTCTGCCCGCCAACAGCGTCTATGTATGGAACGGCACCGACGGCAATGCCACTCCCGTGAAGGTGGAGAAAATCCAGTTCACCGAGCCCTCCTGCACCGTAGGCACCGGCGCCGCCGTGGCCCCCCAGCATGTCGTGCTGCCCATCGACGCCAGCAACCGCACCCTCTCCTGGACTTCCGCCGACGAGAGCATCGCCACCGTCAAGGACGGCGCCATCATAGGCGTGAAGGAAGGCACCACCACCGTCACCGCCACTGCCAACGACCAGAGCGGAGTCAGCGCCACCGTCAGCGTCACCGTAGTCCTCAACCTCAACAACGAACTGCAGGCCCTCGTGCGTGAAGTGCAGGCTGCCTACGACGCCAACGAGACCGTAGGCCTCGGCGACAACCTCATCACCAAGAACAGCCAGTTCTCTTCCAATGCCACCGAGACTTCCGAAGGCTCCATCAACAACCTCCTCGATGGCGATGCCTCTACCTTCTGGCACAGCACATGGAAGGGCGTCAGCGGCAACACCATGGACAAGCACTACCTGCAAGTAGCCCTCAGCGAGCCCATCAGCGGCAATGTGCGCTGCACCCAGATGTATCGTGCCGGAGCTTCCAACGACTTCGTGACCCGCTGCCGCGTGCAGTCCTCCACCGACGGCGAGACCTTCGCCGACGCTGCCATGCTCACCTTCGAGGGCACGCCCTCTGCCGGCGCCACGGCCACGGGCGACTTCTTCCTTGCCGACACCGCCAATCACCTCCGCTTCTGGATAAGCGAGACCACCAGCAACCGCACCTACGGACACTTCGGCGACTTCCAACTCAACCTCGTCGTGCGCGATGCTGCCAACGCTACGCATCCCGATGCCGCCCAGGCCCTCCTCGCCGCCCTCGCCGAGGCCCGCAGCGTGAAGACCGCCACCAACGCCGACATCGACGCCCTCCAGCAAGCCTACGAAGCCTACCTTGCCGCCCTGAACGGCGGAGAGACCGGCATCGGGAATTTAGCAAAAGAGGAAATCAGCAAATTAGCCAATGAGGGCCTCTTCGACCTACAGGGTCGCAAGCTCTCCCCCAAAGGGGGAGCGGGGAGGGGGCTCCGCGGCCTCTACATCTTAGGTGGCAAGAAAGTGCTGAAGTAAGTCATAGACCATAGCGGGCGCATCCGTGTGTCCCGTGATACAGGAAAAAGGATTGGGAACCTCTCTCAATCCTTTTTTATATTACTCAAGTATCGCAAGCTTTGTTTTGGCTGGAAGCCAGCAGGCTCTACAACGCAGGGCTTCAGCCCTACCATATTTGTGTGGAATGTCCATTTCACGCGTCGAGTGCGTCGATTGCATCACCTCCCGCCTGTTGTTCTGCCGTGATGCGGCTGCCGCAACGTGCCCAACACCTCATTGTTCACTGTTCACTTCCCCCTACCTGCGGCAGGCCGTACCCATGTTGCAGAAGGGGAGAATGGGCTGAAAGCCCTATGGTGTGTAGCACAGGGCAGAGCGACCGAAGGGAGCGCCGCCCTGGGGGTATGCCCATCTGTCTGGCCGCCGCAACGCGGCAATGGGTGTATCACGGCTCGTCATCCTACCATGTGGGTGCCCCCTACCTACGGCGGCGGTCGCAGGTGCGACAACCAATACTCTCCACTCCCTCATTGTTCACTTATTAACTGTTCACTGTTCACTTATTAACCTGCGGCAACGCCTTACAACGGCATCGGACATGGTACAAAAAAAAGGCCACGCATTTCTGCGCGGCCTTTTTTATAGAGAGTGTGTAGGGTATTTACTTGTCGTCTTCTGACCAGTTGTTCCAGATACCTTCATCGTGGCGGGTGAGGACGTCGTCGTAACCAGCCTCTTCGTCAGTTTTGGGCATGCTGATGTCCAGCAGGGGACTTTCGGTGGACAGGTCAATAAAACGTGTGCGGGGGGAAAGATATGTCTTTTTCATTTTCATAATCTTTTTATTTTGATTCTTGAATACTTCGATTTCTCGAATTACTTAAACATTACTTTCTTACCGTTAATCACATTAACCTGACCCTTCACGGCCTTATTGAGGCGATGGCCCTGGAGGTCGTAGATTTCGGCATCGGTGGCTTCACCGTTCAGAGCCTTGATAGCCTCAACGATGTCACCGAAGGAGAACTGCATGCACTCGGTAGAAGTGGAAGGTTCGTAGTTGGAGAACCAGATAGCTTTGCCTTTAGGCAGGTAGGTTTCGGTCTCCTTGTACTTGTAGTAGCCTATTACGCCGTTCTTTCTGGCAAGCACATAGGCCGTGCCTTCGTAGTTCTCCTTGAACGTTGCCCACGAGCCTTCTTCCTTCACTACCAAGGGATTCTCGGTGCTGCCCACGAAGACGTTGTCCTCGCAAGGCGTAACGTCATCAGGATCGGCAGGAGCGGGGAGTACGAGAGGCATATTAGCTGCATCATCGGGATCAGTATCCACTCCTTGATCGGGAGTGTAGAGGATATAGCCGCCTGCTGCTACCGCTTCGTGATTTTCGTTCACCTTCGTCAGTATGAGGATGCCGTCGTTTTCAACGCTGGTGGCACGATAAGCCTCTACGCCATCGGGGAATACCATGGGATAGGGCAGCCAGATGGAAGCATAGCCACCATTGTGGTCATCGGGGTTGCCTACAGCGAACTTGGGCTTGTTGTAGGGGTATTCTACAGGTATCAGTTCAATGGCAGAGGTGGCAATGTCATTCATGTAGGCATGATCAGCGGAGGTGCTCCACGTCTTGTTTGCTTCATCAAAGGTTATCACCTTACCGTCAGTGCCAGTAACTGAGAATGCTCCATAGCGATAGAGACAAGCATTGGTAATGTCTTTGCCCTCTGCTGCCATCATTGTCTCCAACTTGAGGGCATTGTTCTCTTCGGAATAAGTGCCGCTCATTGAATAGGCTACATCGCTATGGTTTTGGAGATAGTGGGGACCACTATTTTCAACGCCATCAACCTTGTTATTATTGGAGACGAACAGGGCATTGCAATCGGTATCGTCAGTGCTACCCATTACAAAGACATCTGCTTCTTCTTCATTAGCTGTCACGGAACCATCGTTCTTAAGGTAGTACTTGGTTTTTTCCGTGTAATCGTTACCGCGGACAGCAATATGGAAGGCTTCGCCAGGGGCAGGCTGAACAAGTTCAAGGGTCTGGACATAGTCGTTCAAGCGACCAAGAATATACTTGTTCATGAAATACTCAACATCGCACCATGCCTGCATGTCATGTAAGCTCATTTCTCCCGCCAAATAAGAGGGATAAAGCCATTCACTTGCCATTTGCATCATCTGCATTATGCCTGTTTCATCATTATCAATGAAATCTTGGTTCACTTCTGTGCAATAGCCAGGCATACCAACATGTTTGTTAAGTATTTCGTAAGACCTATCAAACACCTCGGCTATACGATCCACATCCTGTTGAGAATAATAATAAGCATTTGCGATTCCGCCGTCCAAATTATAAGGGTTCTCTAACTCCGCACCGATCCAATTCGTTCCGTCAGGAGAGGGCTGACCTATTACATTTTGGGAATAACCAAAATCTTCCTTGGAGGGGAGCACAGCTCCTTTTTGGAACGTAAAGAATCCTCCATGATGAGCAGCATTGTTGTTGCCGGGGTATGTCATCCATGCTTCAGGGAAAGGTACAAAGGCACCGAAAATGGCATACTCCACCTCTACAGGTACAATATAGCCTGTATATTCCTCAAATTCCCAGTTCTTTTCGCTGACATCCACATGGTCCAGTTCCTCGGCTCCTGCGCTGGCCTTGTAGCCAGTGCCTTCACCGTTGTGAAGGGTGATGGTATTTACACCGGCCTGTGACTCAATATGCCATACATAGCCGTTGTCAAATGCCACTTTAGTACCGCTCTGGGTGTAGTCGCAGTTCTGGCAGTCGTTGTAGAGATATTTACCAGTCTCGGTGTCCTTGATGTAGTAATAACCTGTGGCAGGTACTGCGTGGCTGGCCGTAGCACTGATCGTGATGGTGGTGCCACTGATGTTAATAACTGCAGAGAGGCCGGAGGTGATGCCCGAGACACTGAGGTTGTTAGGCTTGAGGGCAACGTCGCTCTTCACTACGAGGTATCCGCCATTGCCCTGAGCCGTTGTGGTGAGGCAATTGCCTGCCGTACCCGTGTAGCTTACATTAGCACCATTGGCTTCTACTACGACATCGTAAACCGTGTAGCCGGTAATTTCTTCAAGGATGTAATTGAATGACCAAGTATTAGTACCTTGCAGCTGGTTAGAGCCGGAAATCGTGTTTTTGTTATATCTACCGTTAAAATTGACATTGGTGTTTGCCTGTACAACATAAGTGCGGTAGTCATTGGTATTGGCAACACCTACCATTCCGAAATAACCTTCTTTGAAAGGAGTTCCGTCCCAAGTAACGCCACCTTGAAGTTGTGTAGAGCTGGTGAGGAATGCCATAGGGACAGCATCGTTGCCCACGCCACCTCCATAAGTGAAGTAGCCGTTGCCTTCTACAGTTCCAAGCTTGTACAAGGGAGCAAGTCCTGCTTTGTTTTCGTGGGTTGTAGAGAGGAACACGAAAGTCTGAGGCGTAGCACTTTCAGCACCGCCCTGCATAGAATTGCCATTGCGGACGAGGGGCAATAATACATCATCAGCGAAAGCGCCCTTGATGGTGTAGAGGTGATGGTCTTGAATCGTGAAAGCTTCAATGCTCTGCACCTTGTAAGCTACTGAGATCTCAGCAACGGGCACGGGGTCAGGAAGCACCTCGCTTTCGGTGGCAGGAATAGTTGTGAATGTACCTTGGGGAATAGTGAGTGTCCAAGTGCCATCTGCCATACCAGTGGTGGGGAAGGTTATCTCATACTCGCCGGTATCTTCGTTGAGCGTGATGCCGGTAGCATTGATATTTTCCTCACCTTCCTTGCTGAGTGTAGGCACATATTCATGCATCTCGTTCTCAGTCAATTCAGGGATGTCATCAGTGGGGAACATAACCTTCACCGTAGTAAGGTCAGCAGGCTGAACCGTATTAATGGTGGCAGGAGTGATGGTGTAGGGAAGCTCAACAACGGGCTCACCTTCGTATGTTACATAGAAGTCGGTGAATACCACACCTTCGTTATAATTGCCAGTTGAGCCATCAATGGTAATGGTAAAGCTATCGGCATTCACGTTGCTGACGACCACAGTCTGATTGTCGGCGGTGGTATTTATGGCCTTGTCGGCGGTGGTTACAACCTTGGTATTGTTACCATCAAGATTCTTCACTTTAAAGGTGTAACCGGTAATCTTATATCCGCTCTGTACGCTTACGGTCATCGTGCTCTTATAACCGATGCTGTTATTGCCCGTATTGCATACGATGCCGCTATCTGCGTAGGTATCGTTATGCGACATATTATTGACGGCACGACCACCGCCCGTTACCAAAATGGTAAATTGAGGATTGGTGTCATTGCTGAGCCACTTGTCCTTATATGAGGATGGAGATACCGTATTGGAATAGTCACCATTGTTCTCGTAGATCTGGAAACCTTCAAGTACAGGCTCCTCAACCGTGTAATTAGCCGTAAGTTCAGGTACGGGGGTGGTGCCTACGAGGAAGGTGCCTTCGGGGATGGTGAGTTCATAGTCGCCGGCTGCGATGTCGGCATCACCGAAGTTAATGCTGAATTTGCCGGTTTCGTCGGTAGCGGAGATATTGCCTTCGATTGCACCGACGGGTGCAGCCTTGAACTTGCCGTTCTGGGCCTTCACCTGAGCAGGAGTAGAGGCCTTCGGAGTGAGGTAAGCGGTGTGGTTCTCGGTGCTGAGCTGAACCTGGGCAGCGTTATCACCCGTGAAGGTAATGGTCAGTTCGGACAACTGACTGCTGGTAACGGTAGTGTTGTCCAAGCTTATTTCAGCGGTGGGAATGTCTTCTACAACCTTCGTAAATTTGAAGTAGCAGTTGTCGTTTTCAGTGCTGCTTGTGCTGCTGGAACCTACAAAGACTACACCATTGCTCTTCCAGCCCATCCAGCGCTGGTTGCCGCCCCAAATCTTCCATTCCGTCTTGTCGTCGTTAGGAGTAAAGGTGAGATTAGCAGCCGAAGTGGCGGCTTTACAATTGTTGGCAGCATAGTACGAATCAGTCGTTCCATGGTTGAATTCCATGTGCCAATTATCGTGAGAGCCCCAGATGTAAACATAGGTGCGCTCATCGGTTTTATCATTGACCAAGCCGATGGGCCAATCTTCGGACTTACCCTTGGCATACAAGTAGTAATTTGTGTAATTCTCATGATCAGCACCCGTGCCGCTGCCGACCTGTATCTGATACAAACCGGGAGTGAAGAAGAGGTCGTCGGGGCTCTGGAAGCCGGCGTTCAAGGCATCGTACTTCTTCATGGTAGGATCAGCCTTGTATGCTTGGGCAAGAGCCTGGACTTCGTCGGCCTCTTCGTCGAAGTATGTGCCGACGCAAGCCGTCAGGTAAGCTGCCTTTTCAGAAGCCTTGGCAGCGTCGTTAAGGTCGTAGAACTCGTAGGCGTTATCGGTGATGGCCTCTACGCTGAACTTCTTATAGACCATGTCGTAGCCGTTGTTGTGGCTATTTTCTTCATAGAAGAAGGCGATGTCGCCGTCCTTCATCTGGCACATGGTGCTGTAGGCAGAAGTGGTGCCGCTTACCTGGAACTTCGTCCAGTCGGGAGCGAGTTCGCTGGCAGTACGATACTTAGTGAAGTCTGTCAGTTCCTTCCAGTAGATGCTCACGTTGCGGCGGTCGCTGGCTGCGGGAACAGACTGCAGGGCAATGTAGGTCTTGGTGTTGTCGCTCTTCTTCATGACGGGCACGATGAGAATCTCACCGTTGCAGCCCGTGCCGTAGCAACCGCTGTTGTTGCTGCTGGAAGTGGCCTGGGAGCCCCAGTAGCCCGTACCGTTTTCGTAGTCGGTGTAGTGGAAGATGTTGAAGATGCGGCCCGTGTCGCGGCTGCTGATGACAACGCTGCCGTCGGGCAGTTCGTCGGCCTTGGGTTCGTCGCCACCGTTGATGGCCTTCACGTCGGGCGAACCGAGGAGGTTCCAAGTTACGCCGAAGTCGTCGGAGTACCACACGAAGTTGCACTTACCGCTCTGCATACGGGTATTGGAAGCGCAGTAAAGACGATAGTACTGACCCTTCTTGATGATATGGCTCTGGCTGATCTTGCCACTGCCGATGAAGAAGGCGTTCATCTTGTCACCCTGACGCTTGTCCAGCTGCTTTACGACCTGAGGGGCAAGGGTATTGAAAGAGGATTCCCAAGTTTTACCGCCGTCGCTGGAGTACCAGCGGGCCCAACCCTGGTGGTTTTCGTATGTGCCGTCGGGGAAGCTTACATTGCCGCAGCAAGAGGTAACCATCACGCTGTTGCTCTCGCGGTCGCATACAATACAAGGATCGCCGAAAGCCATGAATTCAGAGCCGTTGTCTATGCAAGCTTGGAGAGTTTCTTCTTCGCCCCATTCACCATTGGCGTACTTCTTACGCATCTTAAGGTCGAGTTTTCCATCGTGAACCACGCCAATATCTTGACCTGAGTAGCGGTAGTCGGCCACGAAGATGAGGTCGCCGTCCTTGGTCTGACCCACGGCGGGGATGCGGTAAGGCACAGAGCTATGAGCATTGTCGAATACCAATTTGTATTCACTCTCCAAAGGCTCTGCGGCCTCGTAGGTTACATAGAAGTTGTTGAAGAGAATAGGCTTGTTGTGAGTTGCGCTGCCGGCAGTTTCCTTAATGACAATCACGAACTCCTGTGCATTGACACCCGTCTGGCTGAAATGCTGGACAGTCGTGCCGGAGACAGTCTTTGTCGTGCCGCCAGCGGTAACGTCGATTGTATAGTCGCTGTTATCGGCCTTGCTGGCATCAAATTGGAAACCGGTAATCTTATAGCCGAAGGAAGCGGCAACGGTAAGCGTAATCTTGTAGCCTTGGCTGTCGCGGTTATTGCCCGTGTAGCACACGATGCCGTCGTTGGCATAGGTGCTGTTATTCTGCATGTCATTGGCAGCGCCGTTACCGTCCGTCGCATTGATTGAAATCTGCGGATTAGCATGCGAGCTCGTCCATTGTGAGCAATAGTCAGACGAACCTGTCGTGTGGAGCGTACCGCCGTTCTGGAAGATATGATAGCCCTTGACCGGGTCAATCGGTTCGGAGAATGTCAGCCTTGAGCCGTCATTGCCAAGAGCGCTTCCGTTATTCCAAGAGGAGAAGTAGCCGTCGCGGTAATTCACATAGTTGTTAGCGGTCCCACGAATCTTGAAGTAATGGTAGCCGTCCTTGACCGCATACTCATAGCGGGTAGCCTCCGACTCATTAGCGGTGGTGGTGGCTTTAGCGTTGTCGTTATTTACATTTTCATGCTTCAGGTAAGCGTTGGCTCCCACGCTCTTGAGGGTGTAGCCGTCGGCATAGGTACCGCCGATGATGAAACAGGTATTATCCGAGTCCTCTACGTTGCCAGCCTTGATGTAGCCCGTAGCCTCGTCGTAGTACACGCCGTTTCCTTTCAGCGTCAGGTTATAAGTCTTACCCGTGGTGAAGGGAAGGAGGTTGTAAGTCACGTTGATGGTGTTGGCCTCGATGCTGATGGAGGGATAGAAGCCCGGCACCTCACTGGCGGTGAGCTGAGAAACGGTGGGGTTCTCAGCGGTGATCGTCTGACCGCTGGTGTAAGGAGTTCCTCCGTAGGTAACGGTAGCGCCGGTTGCGCCCGTGATGGTCACGGTGTAGTCCACAGTGTTGCCGAAGGGCACGTTGTTAATAGTAATGGTCGTGCCGTTGTGAGTAGTATCCCAAGCACCAACATTCTGCGTGTAGCCATCGGTTTTGTTGTTGGTGTTCACAGACAGGTACTTGCTGGTGGTGGTGAATTGGAAAACATTGGTGACATAGTGCACGGCAGTGCCGTCGTCGGCCAGCGTTACAGCACCCGGATTGTGGCTCTGGGTTGTTGCAGTAGATTTGATATACTTACCGGTAGCAACATTCTTAATCTTCAGCGTCACGTCAGTGCCGCTGAACTCGGGAATGATAGCCCAAGAATATTTCTCATAGTCCGTCCGTGCAGGAACGGCCTTCTTGGTGACCATCACATTCGTATTATCGGAGTACCAGTATTCATCAGTGCCAAAACAAGAGATATACACATAATTTCCGTCGGAGCCGTTGGACACGGTGAAGGGGAAACTTACCGTGGCGGTCAGGTCCTTGTCATAGCCGGGCGTGGAGCTGTCGGTATAGCTCACGTTGGAGAGAGTCATACCGCTCACGCCGGAGAAGGGATTGTCGGAGGTAGCGCCGGTGAAATTGCCCGTGTAAACATTGCCGTTGGCATCGGTAAGGGTGTATTTCACGTTGTATTCATTCTCATCGGAATATGGCGTAGGAGTAGAACCTGTCCAAGTAATGGTGCCGTTGGCTGTATCGCGGTAAGGCTTTTGCGGGTTACCAACATCTCCCTCGGGAGAATAATAGATGCGCATAAGATACACCTCATCCGCCACTATTCCAGCGAGTTCATAAGAAACCCTCTGGTGACCACCACCAGTGAACTGCTTGCTATAGCAAGAGGACACCACTGCGTCAGTGCTTGGATTAAGGAGTTCAACACCTATAATCCAAGCTCCGCAGTTTCCACCTGAATACTCAAAAGTGGCGGTAGCAGTGGCTGAGGTGTCAAACTTCACAAGTCCCTGCGTGCCTCCATAAGCAGAAGCAGCATAGGCAGGGGATTGTATGTCAACAATTCCCTGAGGTATGGAAGTAGGAATCCAATTTTGCATTGTTTCCTTTGTCCATCCCGACACATTGGGGAAGGGACCATAGTTCCCTTGCGCCCACGCTCCCGTTACCATCAGGCAACAGAGAGCGAGAAAAGTTAGGAATCTTTTCATAGGTTTAAGTTTGAATTGGTTAGTATTATTATTTAATATGGAGTAAGCAGTGGAGTTTGTGCTTATGCAGGTGTGCCTAAGGCATTGCCTATTTGACCGGAGGGGTCTTCCTTTATTATTATGTCGGGTTAGTCGTGGAAGTTGTGCGTAAGATAGGTGCGACTGAGGCATCGCCTATTTGACCGGAGGGGTCTTCCTTATTATTATGTCGGGTTAGTCGTGGAAGTTGTGCGTAAGATAGATGCGACTGAGGCATCGCCTATTTGACCGGAGGGGTCTTTCTTATTATTATGTCGGGTTAGCCGTGGAGATTGTGCCTATGCAGGTGTGCCTGAGGCATCGCCTATTTGGTGAGCAAAAATAAGTATTTATCTACTTCCCGCCAAAGAAAACTCAAAAAATTCCTGCGTTTTTTTTACAGCCAGGGGCAAAAAGTTACATTCAGGTGGCAAATAGGCGCATGAAAGCCAAACTGCCGCCCCTCTTGAGGGGAAGGAGGGCGCATTAGTCCTTAGAGTAGGGAAAACTACTCCATAGGGGAGGAAAAACTACTCTATATAGTAGGAAAAACTACTCTATGGAATAGTAAGAGTGAGAGAGGGGAGAGTATTAAGCGCCAAAGGTGCGATAGGGCGGAGGATAGGGCGGAAGCCCTATCTGTTGGGAACACCCCTTTATGGGAGCGCTGTAAGTGCGACCTATTTCAAGTAAGTAGAGAATAATGTCGCACTTACAGCGCTCCTTGAGAAAAAACGCAACGGGTGAGGTA
>JAGHRT010000015.1 GCA_018066245.1 Candidatus Equimonas faecalis
TACCTCACCCGTTGCGTTTTTTCTCAAGGAGCGCTGTAAGTGCGACATTATTCTCTACTTACTTGAAATAGGTCGCACTTACAGCGCTCCCATAAAGGGGTGTTCCCAACAGATAGGGCTTCCGCCCCATCCTCCACCCTATCGCACCTTCGGCGCTTAATACTCTCCCCTCTCTCACTCTTACTACTCCATAGAGTAGTCTTTCCTACAGTAGGGAGTAGTTTTCCCTACCCCTACGGGCGTTCCCGCCCGCCCATTCTCGACGTGACGCATTCGACGCACTCGACGCACAAAAAGTTCAATCTGCCAAACACTCGGCAGGACACCGCGCGACGTTTAGCGCTTCATTCTGCCAACTTCGCCTGTCAAAAAATGGGGGGGGTAGATTTTTTCGCGCTTTTTTCGCAAATTATTATCTCCGCTTGATAAATATATGTACCTTTGCATCCAAGTTAAAATCTTTTCATAAAGAAGGCAAATCCCAATTCGTGAGAACAAGAAATGCCACAAAGGTTAGTCAGATGGGCTACTGCTGTGAAGCACAGGCCCATCTTAAATGCCACTCCGCGCGTAGGCGCACACAACATAAATAAGGAATATCAAACAAAACCCATTACAATCAACATTAACCAACCTAACAAAAAAAGCAAAATGAAAAAGATTCTTGCACTCTTAGTCTTTGCTCTCACGCTGCTCGTCCCGAGTGCCGTGGCGCAAACGACTTATGAGCCTGTTGTGTACCCCGCACAGCAGACCGCTGTAGGAAACGCTGCTCTTAGCGTGAGCAACGGCACCTACACCTTCAGCAACAACCTTTTCTCTGCCTCATTCGTGCAAACAGGCGACCAAATCAAGTTTGGCGGCTGCTCCGCGATGAGTCTGAAAGCCGGTACGGAGCTCTTCACCGTCACTTTCGGTGACGGCACCACCGTGAAGGCTTCCCAGCTGACCAGCCCCGTGGTAACCTCCGGTGACCTTACGGGCAACGACAAGGCAGTGAAAGGTTCCGACCATTACAACGGCAAGTATTTGCAGGCCGTTTACACCTACACGAAGGGCGAGGCTACCCTCACCCTGACATGGCGTGCCGAACTGCGCGACGGTTCCCACTATTTGCGCACCGACCTCACCGTGCGTTCTAACAAGGACATCGCCATGAAGTCATTCGTTCCCATGCAGTACATCTACGACACCACCACGGGCGGCACCGCTCCCGAGAAATTGGGAAATGTCACCTATGGCAACCTGCTGATGAACGACAAGATCTTCGCCGGCCTTGAAACGCCTATGGGCAAGAACTCAGTGGGCGACAGCGACGGCGAAACCTACACGGCCTTCCCCAATGTGTCCGGCTGGACCAAGGACCTTATGACTTGGACGCCCAGCTCTATTCCCTCTGCATTGCAGTCTCAAAATGGCGTGGCCTATACCGCTGCCAACTATTTGGGCACTCAGGGTCTCGTAACCTTCAGCACCTCCGGTTCCGTCACGGCCACTTTCCAATACCAGAACGGTGCCTGCGGCCTTTGGGTAGCCGGCATAGAACTTGTCAATCCCGAAACGGGAACGGTGGAAAGTTCCAACTACAACCTTCAGTTCACCGGCGGTGGCAAGCAGCAGATTAGTTACACGCTCGCCAATGTTGTAGCTGACAAGGTTTACCTCATGCGCTTCTACTACGACAGCAAGAAGGAAGGTGCAGCCAACCGTAACACTTCCAACGGCAACATCACCTGGACTTCCGCTCCCACGGCTTATACGCCGACCGGAAGCGGTGCCGCCGACAAATACATCAAGGGCCTCTGGAGCCGCAACACCACGCTCTACGCCTATGCTCCCGATACGAACGGCGAGTTGGGCAAGGATATGGAATGGAATGTCAGCACCGTCGTGGGCCTCGTGAATCCCGCCCAGAAGCGCCGCTCCTACCTCGCTTATCACGAGCGTGAGCGTGCAGTGCCCTGGCGCCCCTTCCCCCTCTACAACTCTTGGTATGAACTCAATATCAACCGCAAGGATGCCGACGACCCTGCCAACAACATGACCACCGCTCAGGCCGTGGGCGTTGTCAATCAGTGGAAGGAACACATGTACAATGTCTATGGCGAGGGCATCCAGGCCTACGTCTGGGATGACGGCTGGGATCAGTACGGCACTTGGGAACCTCATGCCAACTTTACCAACGGCTTTGCGGAGACCGATGCCATTGCCAAGACCATGAACACCGGTATCGGCTGCTGGCTCGGCCCCCGTGGCGGTTACGGCCACAGCGCCGACCTGCGCCGCAAATACTGGACCGACAAAGGCAGCTCCCACCAGCTCTCGCAGCCCGATTTCTTCAAGGCCTTTATGAGCGCTTGCTCTGAGAAGGTGAAGAACTACGACTTCCGCTTCTTCAAGTTCGACGGCATCTCCACCCTCGGCACGGCCTATGGCCCCCAGAACGAAGAAGACGCCGAAGGCATCATCACCGTGGAGCGTCTGGCCCGCAAGATGAGGGAAGACCTCTTCTTCAACACCACCGTGGGCACATGGGCTTCCCCCTTCTGGTTCCACTTCGCCGATGCCATCTGGCGTCAGGAGAACGACCATGGCACCATTGGCACAGGCGCCAACAACCGTGAGCAGTGGATTACCTACCGCGACAACTTGGTTCACACCATCTTCACGGCCCCCAATCCCTACTGCCCCATCAACTCCATCATGACGCACGGATTCATCCTCTCCACGCATGGTGGTTCCAGCGACCGCTCTTACAACTCTGTCCTTAACGAGTTGCGCTGCGCATTCTGCAGCGGCGATGCCATGGTTGAGCTCTATGCCGATGCCGACCTCCTGAACACCATCAACGGCGGCATACTTTGGGAAAAAATTGCCGAGTGCATCAAGTGGCAGAAGGACAATGCCGACGTACTCCCCGACATCCACTGGGTAGGCGGCGACCCCTGGGACGGCTCCAACCATAACATCTACGGCTGGGCTTCCTGGAACGGCACAAAGGCCACCCTCACCCTCCGCAATGGCGACCCCAACGAGAAGACCTACACCACCACCCTCCGCGAGGCTCTCGACATTCCCAGCAGTTTCACAGGCAAGATTTATCTGAAAGCCGCTTTCGGCGATCAGTTTGGCGCATTGAAGGAGATTTGTGACATCGACGACAACACGGCCATCGACCCCACACAGTCCATTACCTTCACGCTTCCCGGAAGCAGCGTCTATGTCTTTAACGGCAAAGCCAATGCCCCTGTGGAGACCGTGCTCAACACCTACACCGTAACCACCACTGATATGCCCAACGACGCTACGGTTACATACAAAGGTGCTGCCCTCGGTTCTTCCGTCAGCGCAGAGTATATCAATGAAGAAGACATCACAGTGACCGCTCCCACAGGATACAAATATACGGTCAAAGTGGACAATGTACTCCATACGGTAAAGGTTACCTTCATTGCTCCTCTCACCTTTGAAAGTGCAATCAAGGATGGTGCTACTTACGCTTTCGTAAACATCCAGCCTACGGATCCCCGCAAGACGTATTATCTCTATAGCGACGGTACAACCCTGAAAGCTACTTCTGCCGATGCTTGCAATGCCAATACTGAATGGCCTACCTCGGCACAGTTCGTGGCCATAAAGCAAGAAGGTGAAAATAAGTATGCCTTCAAGAATGTGGCTAACGACAAGTATCTTGCTTGGAACGCCTTTGCTAGCGACATTAATACCGACCTCTCCGTATGGACGGCCCATGATGGTAAGCGCTCTTATTTCACCGACATCCACACCTTCTGGTTTGGTGTTAATAAGCGTAGCAGCGGCAGCAATCAAACAGGCACAATCATTCTCAAAAATGATGGTAATCTAGACAAATGCGAAGCTGTAGAATTTGACAAAAATACCACTTACTCCAACAACTTCGGTCTCGTGCTGGTAGAAGATGTTCCTCTCACAGATATTGAGAAAGCCTTCAATTACACGACCAACTCAAACGTTACCGCCACCCAGTTGGCAGGCTTGACCATCACCTTCACGGGCGACAACGCAGCCAATGTTAAGCTCAGTGCAACCCAGCACGTCGCTTACCTCACTCCGAAGGCTTCTACTCCCGCTCAGGTGAAGGCTCAGAACGGCAAGTTCAATGCTCCCCGCCTGAAGGCTGCCGGTGAAACACCCGAAGGCATCGCTGGCGAAATCACAGCCACCGGCGAAACCGGTAAGTTCAGCATCGCCTTCCCCGAAGACCAGATAACGGAAGGCGACTATGAAGTAACCATCCCCGCCGGCACCTTCTATGTAGGCACCACCGCACATCCCGTGGCTGAACTCAAGGCCAATTACACGGTAGAGGAGTCCGCTCCTGCAACTGAAACTGTTTTGGCTCGCATGACTGACCTTGTAGGCGGTGGTACTAACCACGACGGCGTTGTGTCCACTGAGTGGAGTACCGATGTTGAAAAAGGTGCCGTATATGACTTCACTGCTTCCAATTCCTATGTAGGTGCTATTAATAACAGCGCAATTGCTACAGCACTTAATGATGGGACAAATTACATAACCGTAGCTGCGTGGGTATATGGTAATGGTACGACCAGCCAGTCTAACATATTTGGCTACGGTGGCGGTTCGAAAGGTGTAAAATTCAATATTAATGGATCTACACTTAAAACAACGACGAAGAATGTCAAGGATTTCCCCAATCAGGCTGCAAGTTTACAGGAAAATCAGTGGAACTTGATAGCTTACACAATTCCTGAGAAATCCAATACGTCTGCCACGCAGTATGCGTATTATGCTGGCACATCAACTGGTACCAGATATTTGAAGGACGGCTATAGTAGTAGCAGCGGATGGGCATACAATGTTCCTGCCACCCAGCAATTCAGCATAGCCAGTGCAAACTGCGATGGAGCATCTGAATGTTACAGCGGCCTTATTGCTAATCTCACAGTCATTGAATCCAATGATTTTATGACTTATGAAAAGCTCTATTCTTTGGTTGGTCCCGCTCCTACGGCATCTGCTACTCCCGACCCCTACGACGGCAAGACCTTCATCATCCGCCACGCCAACCCTGCTCAGGCTACCAAGCACCTTGCAATTGCAGACGATGGCGAGAAGGTTGTATTCTCTACACGCAATGACGGACTTGAAGCCTGGACATTTGAAGCTACTGGCACTCCCGGTCAGTACAAGCTGAGTAACCCCAATATCGGTTACCTCAAGAATACAGCTAACGAAACCGAGTGTACTCTTGACTTTACTACCGATGGTGAGGCAGCTGCCATTGTAGCGATTGCAGACTATACGCCGACCTCTGGACAAGCTACGGCAGGTCTCACCGGTGTGGTTACCCTTACCAATACGGCTACCAACAAGCAGCTCTTCAATAACGCAGAAGCCAATGCCAAGGCCTATTTCGGCTACGGTGCTGCCACAGCCAGCAACTCATGGGGCTGCCAGTTCATCATTGAAGAATATGTAGCTCCTTCCGAACTTCTTCCCACTTTCGAAGCACAGGCTCCTAATGCAATTACGAGTGGCTGGTATCAGATTAAGTGGGATGATACGGACTCCGACAGTAAGACAGGCGTCGTATCCTCTCCTAATGGTAAGTTTGTGAAGAACTACGATACGGACATCACCGTGAGCGACAAAGCCTATCCTCTCTATCTTGATACTGAGAATGGTGTTCCCGCCACAGCAGATGAAAGTGCTAAGACTTATGTTTATGTAGATCGTGCAAATGCCAATGTAGGTACAGTGGCTAGCATCCGCAGTGCCAATGGCCATTACGTGTCTATCGATGGTTCTGCTTCCATTGCGGAGGCAAAGAATCTCTATCTTATTTTCAGAAGTCAAGGAAGCAAGCCCAAAGGGACTGTAGTTAGCTCCGGAACAGGCGGTAACCGCAATTCCTGGCTGCCCATTGAAGAAAATGGGGATAAATATATAGGCCAGGGCTCTCAGAACAAGTTCCCTGTGGCTGAGTTCTCGCCCGTTGACCTTGCAACCATCGGCCTTACTGAATATACCGTGAATGTGGAAGGTACAACCTCACCTGTTCAGGTAAGCTACAGCGGTAGTGACAACAAGGGTCTGGATAAGGTTTACGATAACGGCACCTTCTTCTTCACCACCGGCGCTACTCCTACAACTGAACAGTTCTCTGCTCCACAAGTTTCAGGTTCGTATGCCACCATTACCGTTGATGGTACCAATCATACCATTACTGTAACATACAGTATTGTGGATGACATCACGGAACAGATTACCTATGATAGACTGGATGGAAACACTTGGACAAAGTGGGCTGAATCTGCATGGGCCGGTAGTGTTCCTACAGATATTACCGCATTGGATAATACCAATTACACAGAGGCCAACCTCCGCGTCATCTCCAAGAAATACGAGTTTGAGGCAGGTGAGAACCTGCAAGCCACTTTCCAGTATGTAGCTGAAGGACACACCCAACGTACTGACATCGTAGGTGTGGATATTGTAGATGCAGACGGCAACGTGGTGTTGTCTGATTACCACAATGGCTATACGGGTGGACACCATTCTCTGAATGTCTATACCCTGAACAACATTCCTGCCGGTATCTATACCGTACGCTACATCACTTCCGCACGATCTTCAGACGGAGCGAATATCAATACGGGCGGTACGATTACCAATGTCATAACTGTTGGCCAGATGCCCGTAGGAGGTCATGTATATACTATATATAATGACCATAGCGACGTAGCCTACTACCTCCAGAACAACACCGAAGGCTACACCCAAATCAGTACGGACGCTGCTGAAGGTGATGCCAACAAGTGGATTGTCTGGGGTGATAACACCACCGGCATTCAAATCTACAACCTTGCCAACAAACATTTGTTCACGACTAAAGACGGAACACTCCTTGATATAAAGAATGTAAACGCTCAAGTAGGTGTTACAATCTATAATCATGGAACAAATACCACACAGGCTGGTAATAAAGCTTCAGGTGCATTACGAGTGAACGACCACTACACCAACGGCTACAAGGCTAATGAAGATAGAACGTACTCTACCGACTTCGTCTTCATCCCCACGGGTCAGTTTGCTTATCATGTGGAAAGTTATGGCGAACTTACCGGTCTTACCGTCAATATTAAGGGCGTAAGTCATAATATCGGTGACTTCTACATAACCGACACCGAACTGACCGAAGCCGACCTTGAATCAGTTGGCGAGAACACCAAGGTTGTCCTCGACGGTTACGCTATTCGTCTTGACAAGAAGTGCACTTACAAAGTGAACATCACAGAAAACGAGAAAGGTGCCACCGCTGTGCTTTATAACGGAGAAAGTAAGAGCGATGGTACGACTTTCGAGGCCTTCATATCTGAAGTAAATGCAGAAAACTTTGAAACAGCCTACGACTACCTCTCTCAGACAACTGCTATCACGCCCAATACTACGGATGATGCAGTGGACTATGACGTAACAACTACCTACACCGTTCTCTACCATCCCACATGGCGTACCGACGGTATTGAAGGTCACGAAGGCGTTACTCGCGCCTTGAAACCGGATGGAGAAACAAAGTACATGATTTTCGATACGGCAACCCAAAACACAGACAACTGGGCAGGCTTCATGTATCCCAAGGGCAACAAAGTTGGGAAAACATCCCCCTGCACGCCGCTTGAGTACAAGGGTCCTGAGATTATGCTGTGGACAGTAGAGGATGCCAACGTTGAAACCGGTGACGGCTACTACCTCAAGAATGTGGGTACCGGCAAGTATTACGACGGCTATGGAAACCCACACGATAGCAAGGAAGAATCCGCAATCATCTACATCCAGATGTTCCCCGAAGCTACAATGGCGACAGCCGACAGCACCGCTCACTCCGTCAATCGCTACGAAGAACCTATCGTAGATATCAAAGATGACAAGGGTTGCTGGGCAATCGGCGCAAGCCGCGAGGCTATGACCGTAGTTGGCAACGGCCCCTGCTGGAACGGCGGAAAGGCTGCCTTCAACGCATGGTGGTGCTCCTCTCCCTTCGCCTTCTATGAAATCTGCGAACTGGAAGACAACCTTAATAATACACCCGAGATAAAGGATGTCCTCATTGACTACTGTCAGTACTTTGAAGGTATGAATGACGACTCCCACGACTATCGCACGTACCAAGAGAAGGTTGAAGATGCAAGGGATCTTGATCTGAGCGGCTCTTTCACAGATTATGTGGCTATTCTCCGCGAAGAAAAGGATATGACAGTCAAGTATCCTCAGCCTGTTGAAATCGATGGTCAGAAATACGGTCGCTTCATTACTGTCCGCAACGCTGTAAACCTTGACTATCTGAAGGGTAACAGCGTATCTATGGACCGTGCCGTGATGTGGCTGAATGCTGACAACGAACTCGTATCTTACGACACGGGTCTGGGCTACAGCGGTACCGATGCTGCCACTGCCATCGCCGGCGGCAAGAACTTCTCTGTACTGACGCTCAGCGAGGTGAGTCCGACGCGCGGTACCCTCGTTGTGAAGACCAGCGACAACAAGTATCTGGCTTCCGGCGGCGACCGTGAACATGGTACATCCTACACTTCTAAGACAGAAGCCACCGCAACCAACGCTACCACCTGGTATGTGGACAACGCCGACTATGTAGTGGCCACCATCCCTGCCAGCGGCTACACCACATTCTACGCTCCCGTGCCTATGCAAGTTCCCGAAGAAGACGTAACGGCCTACACCATCGTTGCCGAAGAAGGCAAGGACGATAGTGGCCTGCACATCTGCACGCTTACGCTGACTACACTTGCAGGTGGTCAGATTCCTGCTGGAACCGCTGTTGTTCTTCAGGGTAATCAGGGCTCTACCAGAGTGGATGTAATCTATGGTGAGGAAGATGGTAAGGTGGATGAAAGCACTTATGCCGATATCGCTTTCACTGGCAATAATGTTCTGAAGGGTTACGACTACACTTGCACGAACCCGCAGACTTCTGCCAGCGGCGGTGCAGGCGGCAAGTACATCTACACCCTCTCCAACGGCAAGTTCCAGTACTACACCGGTTCCACCATCAAGGCCTTCAAGTGCTTCCTCGAACTCACGCAGGATTACCGTGCTGGCTATAACAGGGAAGGTGTCGCCACCAACCCCTTCCGTATCATCATCAACGATGAGACCACGGGCATCAGCGGCACCAAGACCAGCTCCGACAACAATGCCTTCGACCTCAGCGGTCGTCGCATCAACGTCCAGAGCGAGCGCGGCCTCTACATCCTCAACGGCAAAAAGGTGATTCGTTAAACTCTTAAATCATTGACAGAAATGAAAAAGATATATCAAGCACCCGTAGCCAAGAACGTTCTCCTCAACGGAGAGGAACTGATGCAAATCGTCGTCGGCAGCGAAGAATCCGGCGATATGGAAACCAAGAAGCAAGGTGCCGGCCCCTCCGGCAGCGGCATCTGGAACACTTGGACTTCCGAAGACGACAAGTAAAGACCCCTACACACTCTCTATAAAAAAAGGCCGCGCAGAAATGCGTGGCCTTTTTTTCAATAAAAATCAGGCGAACAGTCGTTTTTTCAGATTATTTAGCCAACACTTTGAAAAATAATGCTTAACTTTGCAACGCAAATGGAATAGCACAATGAACGCACCGCGGTATATCAACCCTCTGACCGACTTCGGCTTCAAGAAAATCTTCGGCAACGAAGACGTGATGATAGCCTTCCTCAACGACTTGCTTGAACCCCAATCCCCCATTGCCCATGTTACTTTCATCGACAAGGACGAACTGGGCGTGACGAGGTACGAGCGCGGCGTAATCTACGACCTGCGCTGCAGGTGCGAGGACGGCAGCGAGGTAATCGTGGAAATGCAGAACAAGGGGCAGCTCAACTTCTCCGACCGCATCCTGTACTACCTCTCCCGCAGCATAGCGTCGCAGGCCGAAAAGGGCAACACGGAGTGGGACTACAAGCTGACTCCCGTATTCGGCATTTTCTTCATCAACTTCCATCTGCAAGGCTTCAAGCCCCAGTCGATACGGACGATACAGATGAAGGTCAATGAGACGGGCGAGGTGTTCAACGACAACCTGAAAGCCTTCACCCTGGAACTCCCAGACTACCGTAAGAGGGATGAGGCCGACTGCAAGACGTATATAGACTATTGGTTGTATAACCTGGCAAACATGGAAACCATGACGAAAGCAATTCCTTTCCAGACTCAGCGCCCTATCTTCGAGAAGGTAGGCAATATCTCCGAACTTGTCAATATGACGGAGCAGGAGCGCGAGATGTACAACATCAGCCTTGACTCGTACCGCACGAACCTCTCCGTGATGAAGAACGAACGTGCCGAAGGACGCGCCGAAGGACGTTTAGAGGAACGCATGGCAAATGCCCGGAACCTGAAACGGCTGGGTGTGGATAATGCAACCATATCCCATGCGCTGGGCCTGACACTGGAAGAAGTAGAGAGCCTCTAAATAATCGTGTTTCTCCGATTACAATTCACAATGAGAAAATCTTATAAAATACCAGAAACCTTTTGCTTGCCATTCTACGGCGGTGCCGTGATGCTCAATGTAGTGAGCGGTGAGTCCGAAGATATGGAGACAAGAACCATGGAACCGGATTTGCACGATGACTGGCAACACTTCCCTTGGGAAAAGGACACGAATGATGATTTATGATTTTTCTACAACAATGAAACATCTTCACAATACCTCCTGCCTCCTTATTTTACTTGCTCTCATGGCAGGCTGTGCCAATGACACCGACATCGACGAGCCCATAGACCGTACCGTGATAACTTGTCAGGTGGATGCCTTCCAGTGGACAGGCACGCCTCAAATCGGCACGCGCAAGCTGACGCAGGCCCAACACAATGGAAGAGGGGGCATTTCCTTCATCTGGAACGCTACCGACACTCTGGGCATCTATCCCAATGCAGGCACGCAACAGGCCTTCTGCATAGGCGATGGTGCAGGAACTTCAACGGCCGTATTCGACGGCGGCGGTTGGAATACGAAGGCAGGTTACACCTACACGGCCTACTATCCCTACAGTAAATACAACTTTGACCGAAGCCGCATCAACCTGATCTATGGCACACAGGAACAGAAGGGCAATGACAACCCCGACAGTCTGACACGCTATGACTACATCGTGTCGCAGGGCACTGCGCCTGCAGACAACCGGCTCTCTTTCCAGTTCCATCATCTGGGAACTCTTGTGCGCTTTACGCTGACCTGCCCCGAGAGCGGGAGTTTCAACCATTTCTCTTTCAGCTGCGGCGAGGCACTCCTTCCTGTTCGTCAAATCCTCGACATCAGCGGAGACGAGCCTGTACTGACTACGGAACAATGGACTTCCCACTTCAACATGAACCTTTCCAACATCAGCGTGAACGCTGGCGACAATGTGGTGCTCTATGCCCTTCTGCCTGCTGCACAACTGGGTGGCCAAACGCTTACCGTCTCGCTCTACGGCGATTACACCTGTACCGGACATATCGACGCTCAAAACATGGAAAGCGGCAAGGCTTACAGCTATTCCCTCAATATGACGAAATGTGAAGAAGGCCTGTGCAACGGCTACGAATGGGTGGACCTCGGACTAAGCGTGAAATGGGCTACGGCGAATGTGGGAGCACTCTCTCCTGAACAGAGCGGGACCTACTACGCCTGGGGTGAAACGACACCGCAGGACCTCACTTTAAGCGATGCCTACAAATGGGGCAACTATTCGCTCTGTAATGGTACCTACTCGAAACTGCTGAAATACTGTACTACGCCAGCCAACGGCTTTAGGGGATTTACCGACGGGCAAGTAACTTTGTTGCCCGAGGACGATGCGGCATCTGTCAATATGGGGCAGCCTTGGCGCACTCCCACAGAGGCTGAGTTGGACGAACTCCGGAATAACTGCACATGGACTTGGACTTCACGGAACAGCGTAGCTGGTGCTTTGGTTACAAGCAACATCAACGGCAAGAGCATCTTTATTCCCGCTGTAGGGTATTACAGTAGCCCCACCCTCTCCAATGCCGGTAAGTTCTGCGACTTGTGGTCAAGCACGATATATGCTGATTATCCCATTAACGCCTACACCCTCCATCTGGAATCTACTTTGTCTGACTGGAAATTCAACCATGGTCGTGCTCAGGGCCGCCCCGTACGCCCCGTATTGCCATAAAGCCCTTGTACAAAGGGGTATTGGGCTGAAAGGTTCTTGCTCTGGCAAGCGTCCCTGCGGGCCGAGCGGCAATGGGTATATCACGGCTCGTCATCCTACTGTGTGGGGGCCTACACCTACGGCGGCGCTCCCGACGGTCGCTCTGCCGCAGGCTATACAACGTAGGGCCTTCAGCCCAATGCCACCCCGACGCGCGTGCGTAAATTATGAATATGGTGGATGCAGGCCGCTGTATCATCCCTCGGGATGCCGTCCGTCCGCTACGATGTCCAGCCATTACGCTCCGCTCATGGCTGGCTACCATTGTCCAATCCCTACGGGATTTTTCTTTTGGCATAAATGGGCCGAAGGCCCTATGCCCCCATATCCCTACGGGATGTCCCCTTTCCTCATTTCCTAATTCCCGCATTTCTTCATGGAACAGGGGCTTTGCAGCTTTTGGGACAGGAAAAACTTGGCAATACAGTAAATAATTCGTAATTTTGCAGGCGATAAGAATTTACGTCTGCAAATGAGCCGCATACTTGCTATAGACTATGGAAAGCGCCGCACGGGGTTGGCCGTGTCGGATCCGCTGCAAATCATAGCGGGAGGGTTGTGTACCGTGGAAACGCCCCAGCTGATGGCCTACCTCCAAAACTATATGGCCCGCGAGGAGGTGGAGTGCGTGGTTGTGGGCCTGCCCACGCAACCTAATGGGCAGCCCTCGGAGAACCAAGCCCGCGTGCGGGAATTTACGGGTCGGCTGCGCAAGGCTTTCCCCACGCTCAACGTGTGCTTTTGGGATGAGCGTTTCACCAGCGTCATGGCCCACCAGACCATGCTCCAAAGCGGCATCGGTCGGAAACGCCGCCAAGACAAGGCTCTTGTAGATGAGATTTCTGCCACCATCATCCTCCAGTCCTTTATGGAAAGCCGGAAAGAAACCCTCTAAATCTCCATAGGGAGACTTTCCATTTCCTCATTCGCTAATTCTCTAATTTGCTAATTTCCTAATTTGCTAATTACAATCCCAATATGATTCTTCCCATCTACATTCTTGGTCAGCCTGTGCTGCGGCAGCAGGCGCAAGACATTCCTGCCGATTATCCCGACCTGAAGCAACTCATTGCCGACATGTTTGAGACTATGTACCGCAGCAACGGTGTGGGACTGGCTGCTCCGCAGATAGGAAAGCCCATTCGCGTGGTGGTCATCACGCTGGACTGCCTGGCTGAAGACTTTCCCGAGTACAAGGGCTTCAACGCGGCCTATATCAATCCGCACATTGTGGAGGTGGACGACACCGAGACTGAAGTCCTTGAAGAAGGTTGCCTGTCTCTTCCGGGCATCCATGAGCCCGTGAGAAGGCCCAAGCGCATCCGCGTGCAGTGGCTTGACGAGGATTTGCAGAGCCACGACGAATGGGTGGACGGCTATTTGGCCCGCGTGATGCAGCATGAGTTTGACCACCTTGAAGGCAAGGTGTTCACCGACCGTATATCCCCCCTGCGACGCCAACTCATCAAGCGCAAACTGCAAGCCTTGCTCCACGGCCAGGTGTCGTGCGACTATAAGGTGAAACTTCCCCGATAGCCCATACCCATCCATAGGCTGCCATGACCAAAAAAGAACTGCGCCGCCAGCTTCGTGCCCAGCCGCTATGTCCTGCCGTGCTCCGTGATGACCTCCTGCCGGCAGGCCATTGTGTGATGCTGTTCTGGCCGCTCCCTGATGAAGTGGACACGCGCCCTTTCATCCGTCAGCTTCATGCGGCGCAGGTAGAGGTGGTGCTGCCTGTTGTGGTGGGCGACGACATTGAACTGCGCCGCTATGAGGGGGACGACAGCCTCCGCCCGGGGGCTTTCGGCATTCTTGAACCGCAGGGCAAGCCTTTCTGCAACTTGGGGCGGATAGAGCGCATCTATGTGCCAGGCATGGCCTTCACGCCCGACGGCAGGCGCATCGGGCGAGGGCGTGGCTATTACGACCGCTTTCTCCAGCGCCTTGAAGCCGAAGGCTACTGCCCCGAACTGGTGGGCGTGTGTGCTCCCGACCGCCTGCTTCCCGACTTGCCCACCGAGCCCCACGACCGCAGGGTACACCGTGTGCTGCAAGGCCTATTGTCGTTTTTTCTCCTGCTTGTGCTTGGCACGGGACTGATGGGCAGTTGCAAGCGCCGGCCCGCTCCCGAAAATCCCGTCTTCGCCCAAACGCTTGACACTACGGGTGCCGCCGACCCCTATATCTACGAGGGCGATTCGGCCTACGATGAAGCCATTGCCATCCATCGGGTGCAGGACAACTGGCGGCTGCGCCAACAACGCCACCGGCGCGTGCGTGCACCTTATATCAACAAGGAAAAAGGCATTATATCGGCCTACGATGACCTGTTCAAGGAGGTGGCCGCGCAGACTGGTTGGGACTGGCGGTTGATTGCTGCCCAATGCTATCAGGAAAGCGGTTTTGACCCCGAAGCCCGCTCAGGAGCGGGTGCCCGCGGCCTGATGCAGATTATGCCTGCCACGGCCCGTCAGTTGGGTCTGAGCATGGCCGACATCCATAAGCCTGCTGCCAATATGCAGGCGGCGGGACGTTATCTGCACTATCTGAGCGGGCTGTTTCGGGACATACGCTCCGGTGAGGAACGCACTCACTTCGTGCTGGCGGCCTACAATGGCGGCTACAACCACATACGTGATGCCATGGCGCTGTGTAGGAAATACGGCGGCTCAGCGCAACGCTGGCAGGACGTGAGCCGCTATGTGTTGGGTTTGCAACAGCCGCGCTACTACCGCGACCCTGTGGTGAAGCACGGCTACATGATAGGCAGTGAGACGACAGGTTATGTGGCCAACATCGTGCAGCGGGCACGCCAATACGGAGCTAATCTCGCTTCAGTCAGCCTTCCTCCCGGGTGGAAGGCGTTCAGCCTGGGTGGGAAGCCGCACAAGGACAAAGGCGATGAACAGGCTGCCGAGGACGTGCGCCGACGGCCCACCAACAGGTTTACGCGAGGAAACTCCACCGTGAAACGCCCCGAAGAACTGGAAAAAAGCGTGGAAAATCCCGCTGAATTGCAAAAACCTAGCCAAAAGCTTGGCCAAGTCAGTGAAAAATCGTAATTTTGCACTCGCAATCGCCCGAAAAGATCAGGTAGAGCGCACATGGAGAGGTGCTCGAGTGGTTTAAGAGGCACGCCTGGAAAGCGTGTATACCCCTAAAGGGTATCGAAGGTTCGAATCCTTTCCTCTCCGCAAAGTAGTCAGCAAGTAGCCCATCGCTGCTTGCTGATTGTCTTTATTATGGGAGGCTGTACCGCCTGCGTGGGCACTGCGGAAACCATTCTCCTTATTAATATACGCGTGCGTGCGCGGAGTTTGGGAAGCTGCCGTAAAGGGGGCTGGATGTGGCTGCTGTTTCATTTTATTGTTACGGTTGCGTATGCGTGGCCAGCGGCCTATGCCGCAGGTGCGGCAACCGACTTCTCTTTCTTAGTCCTGCGATAGGAAAAAAAAGTCCACCGATAGAAAGAAAAAGTCCTGCGATAGGAAATAACAAATTTGCCGATAATCCGAATAAAAACGGTGTTAGTTTTGGAGGTTCCTATGATGGCCGAGGAAAGTCCTGCCGTTTTTTTGTAAAAACTCACATTGCAAAATGCGGTAGGGTAAAACGCACTTTTGCGATATTTTTTAAGTTTTTTTTGTTTAGTTTGGAAAAAAATCCTACATTTGTGGCGGAAAACACCTTTTCTGATAGAAGGTATTTAGCAACAGTTGTATTATAATCTGTATTATGAAGCAAGTTTATACTATTCCGAGTGTTGCCGTAGTGGCGGCAATGAGTGCGCAGATGCTGGCCTTGTCCGCTACTACGGGCGGTTGCGGCACCATTGGCGGTGGCGGTAATGCCTCCGAGAGTGGAAATCCTCCTCTTGACACCCGTCGTCAGGACCTGTGGGGTAATGACTTTGATTGGGAGGACGAGTAATTGTTGAAAATATAACTTTAATACATTATAATTATGAAAAAGATTCTTTTCATTATGGCCGCTCTGCTCGTGGCAGGTGCCGGCGCAGCAATGGCTCAGGAGAGCGGTACGCCTAATACCGACCTGAGCAGTATCGTAACAACGGCGGGCGATGTGCAAATTGTCAGCATTACGAATGATGCGGTGTATCCTTGGTATGTGGAGGACGGCGCCGCCAAGAGTGCTAACAGCAAGTCCAATGTGAGATGTACCTCTGGCTTTACCATTAAGTTTAAGTGTGAAGGTCGCGCTTACTATCGTTACGAATACACGCACGAAAGTTACAGCAGTTGGGACTATCGTAAAGTTTTTCTCGACGGCGTGCAGAAAATGAATGAATGGAATTACAAGCCTTCGTGGACTGGCGTTGGGGAGTTTGTCGTCTTTGAGCCAGGAGAACACGAATTGACATTCCAGTTGGAACATTACGGTTGGACGGATGACAGTCGATCTCAGATATTTGCTGTCAAGGATGTCCAGATTTATACGGCCGAGAGCCAGTATATGGACATAGAACTGAGCGAGGCCGGCACGCTGGGCGTGGAAGCCCTGTCGCGCGTCAATACCTTGCCCGATATGCACTACCTGCGCCTTACCGGCTCGCTGAACGCCAACGACTGGAGTACCATCTCCAAGATGACGGGCCTCTATGGCATAGACTTGCAGAATACGACCGTGACGGACATTCCCGCCAATGCCTTCGTAAACTGCCCGTTGCGTTATCTGGACCTTCCGAAGAACTTGAAGACCATCGGCGAGAGGGCTTTCTACGACCGCTATCTTACCGGTGTGTTAGCGTTGCCCAGCACTTTGGAGAGCATAGGCGCGTCTGCTTTCTATCGCAACTATATCACAGAGGTTACCTTCCCCGCCAGTCTCACTTCCGTGGGGACTTACGCCTTTGAGGACAATAATTATCTAAAGAGCGTGACCTTCGGTGGCGGTTTGAAGGAAGTGCCCAACTATATGTTTGACAATTGCGACATACTGTCCGAGGCGCATAATTGCGCCGGCATAGAGACCGTGGGGTCTTATGCTTTTTGCAATTGTCCCTATCTGGTTACCGCAGAAGGGATGCAGCCCGTCTCTGTGGGCAGTTATGGCTTCCAGGCCTGCCGTCGTCTGGCAGACATTGACCTCAGCAAGACCGTCAGCATAAGCAATTCGGCCTTCAACGACTGCGACTCGCTGAAGACCCTTGACCTCGCCAGCCTCACCTCGCTCGGCAACTACGCCTTCGACTATTGCGACGGCTTGACCTCCGTGCGCTTCAACGACAAAATCACGACCATCCCCAACGGCGCCCTCCGCTACTGCTCCAATCTGGAGGAAATCGTGCTGGGCAGTTCCGTCCGCACCCTTAACGGCGACTCTTTCTATTGCAACCCCTCAAAGATAAAGCGCGTCTATGTCAATGCCCCCGCGCCTCCCACGGTGGGCTCTACGCCTTTCTACACCCGCTCGGGCATTACGCTCTATGTACCGGAGTACGCTATGATGAGCTACAAGCTGGACAGCTACTGGAGCCAGTTCACCAGCGTGGAGGCTAACCCCAACCCCGTGAGCGAAATCACGCTCTACGGCAACCTGGAACTCGCCAGCAATGTGCGCATCCCCGGCAGTCCCAAAATCACGATGGGCTACAGCAGCACCAACAGCGCCGGCAGCAGTTTCGTGGTGAACGGCAACAACGCACAGGAACTGGGCGACTTCGCACAGGTTGTGGCGTGGGGCACTTACAGTCCCAGCCTCATCAGCCGCTGCAACACTATGACGAGCACGAGCAGCACCGTGCGTTTCCACATCCCCAACGCCTCCACATATTGGTATTATGTGACGATGCCTTACGATGTGCAGCGCAGCGCCATCACCGCCACCGACGATGCCGCCTTCGCCGTGCGCTACTATGACGCCGACCATCGCGCCTCCAGCGGTGCCAGTGGCAGTTGGACCAATGTGGCCGACGATGCCACCCTCAAAGCCGGACAGGGCTATATCTTCTGTGCCAGCAAGGCTTGCTATATCTGGCTGCCCGCCGTCGAAGGCCAGCAGAACCAGCTCTTCACCTCCACGGCCATCAACACTCCCCTTGTGGCTCACACCTCCACGGTGAGCAACGATGCCGACTGGAACCTTGTGGGCAATCCCTATCCCGCCTTCTACGATATCTACTATATGGACTATACGGCTCCCATCACCGTGTGGAACACCACCAACAAGACCTACACCGCCTATAGCGTGGCCGACGACAACCTCGCCCTCTATCCCCTCCAGGCCTTCTTCGTTCAGAAACCCGAACAGGTGGATGCCATCACTTTCCAGACCGCAGGCCGCCAGATAAGTAATGTCATTGACCACAGCGCAGCCACCCGCAGTCAGAAGGCCGGAGCCTTTGGCCAGCGCAGCGTCATCAACATCACGCTGAGCGACGGCGCAGGTACCGACCGCACCCGCATCGTGGTGAATCCCGCCGACACCGACGACTTCTGCGCCGACACCGATGCCAGCAAGATGCTCGCCAACGAAGGCACACCGCAAATCTACACCCTGCGTGGCGAGGACATCTACGCCATCAACGAAGGCCCGCAGGCTGACGGCACCGTAAGCCTCGGCCTCATCCTGTCCGCCGACGGCACCTACACCCTCGACCTCGACCGCGCCGACATTCCCGTCACACTCCTTGACGACGGTGCCGCCGTGGAAATGCCCTACACCTTCCAGGCCGAAGCCGGAACATTGGAAGGACGCTTTATGATTAGTCTGCCGACGACGGGAATTAAGGCCCTCTCCACCTCCCCCAACGGCGAGAGCCGCTACGACCTGCAAGGCCGCCTCGTAAAGGGCCAGGCCAGTGGCGTCAGCATTCAGAACGGAAAGAAAGTGATAAAATAAGGAAATTAGCGAATTAGCAAATTAGTAAATTAGCAAATTAGCGAATTGTCCTATGAAAAGATATCTATATAAAATCCATACCCCATCTTCCCCCCTTGGGGGGATAAGAGGGGGGCTGTTGCTCTTGCTGTTTGTCCTTACGGCAGTAATGGCTCGCGGCCAGGGATTCAATCCCGACAGTCCTGCGGAGCCTTCGTCGCGCTATCGCCTCAGCGTGGCGGCGCAGCCTCAGGAAGCGGCCACCGTGACGGGCGGCGGACTCTATGCCGTGAACACCAATGTCACGGTGAAGGCCACAGCCACCGACACGAAGTGGCAGTTCACGGGCTGGACAAACAGCGAAGGAACCGTGGTGAGCACCAGTCTCAATTACAGTTTCCGCACCACCAACAAGAACGAGACCCTTACGGCCCACTTCGAGGAGGTACGCACCGGTACGCTCACCGTGGCCTACGACCCCGCCAGTCTGAAGGCATCCACCTCCACCGTCTATAAGGAAGGTACCTCCGTCACTCTCACTGCCGGTGGCTACAACTACTACGTGTTCCAAAACTGGACGGACAAGAACGGCACCGTGGTGAGCACCACAGCCAAGTTCAACTATGTCACCACCGGTGAGGACCAGACACTCACGGCCCACTACCGTTTCGACCCGTCGGCTCCCGCAGAACCTTCCTCCACGAAGCCCAAGCACAAAGTCTATTTCACCGCCGACCCCTCCGGCACCTGCTCGTTCAACCAGACCAACGGCTTCCAGGTGGCAGAAGGCAGCACCTTCTCCGTGAAGGCCACCCCCTCTACGGGTTATGTGTTCCAGAACTGGACACAGGACGATGTCGTGGTGGGTACCAATGCCACATATAGCGGCACTATGGGTACGGAGGATGTAACCCTTGTGGCCCACTTCGCTTTCAACCCCGGTGGTCCCGGCGAACCTTCCGCCGATACCCGCGAGCATTATTCGCTCTATCTCCCCACGCTGGAAATGTACCGGGGGGAAACAGCCTTGCTGCCTGTGTCGCTGGAGAACACTGGCGATGTGAAGACGCTCAGTTTCACAATCCTTCTCCCCGAAGGCGTTACCGCCGATGCCAGTGCCTTGCAGACCACTCTCCGCACCTCCGCCTACACGCCGACTGCCACCCTTGACGGCCAGACGCTCACCGTCAGCCTCACGGGCGGCACGCAGATAAGCGACCGCAACGGCGTGGTGGTGCGCATCCCCTTGTTGGTTGATAGCAGTGCGCAGATTGCCGACGGCGAGTATGGCATAAGCCTCACCAACTGTTCAGTGACAACAGACAACGGACAACAGACAACAGTTACCGCCCGCAACGGCCGTCTCATAATCAGCACCCTTGAAGAGGGCGACCTCCAGGCCTCCTTCTCCGTGGACCGCTATATGAACCGTGCGCAGTTCACCAATACCAGCACGGAGAGCGCCCGCAGTTTCGTGTGGGACTTCGGCGACGGCACCACCAGCACCGAGGTCAGCCCGATGCACATCTATGCCACTCCCGGCACTTACACCGTACACCTCACTGCCAAGGCTATCGTCAAGAGCAGCGAGGCCGAGCAGACCATCGTGATAAACCCCGCCAGCACCTGGATTGCCGACGGCGACTTCACCCTTGATGCCAATGGCACCGGTGCCCGCAACTTCACCTCACTGGAAGAAGCCTTCACGCTACTGGCACAGTGCCAGACCTTCGGAAATATCGGAATCAGCGTAGTGGGCAGCGAGACATACGCGTGTCAACTGACAACAGACGAAGGACAACCGACGGCAGTCAATACACCCCTCTCCGCAATCGTCAATCAGTTGGAAGATAACAACCTGACGCTTCACTACTCCTCCGAAGCCACTGAGGACGGTACTCTCAACTTCGTCAGCAGAGCAAACGACCTGACGCTTATAGGTCGCCTGTTGGCCCATATCACGACCGACAATGTGGCCGTGAAGGTCAACGGCGTTCTTCTCAACCCCGCCGCCCTGACAACGCATACGGCGCAGACCGTGTGTGCCGGAGTGGCGACGCAGAAGGAAAGCCTCTCCAATATCTCCGACAGCGACCGCGTGCAAGTGTCGTGGGTGGTGAGTGTGAGCCCGAACTGCCACCTCTCCGGCTATGCCACCAACGGCAACGGCGACCTGCCCGCAATGACAGTCGGCGGTACGGCCCAACATACGGCTGTGGAAACACTGTCCTACCACATCACCGTGAGCCTGGACGGCGCCACGCTCTATACATATTTATATAATGTGTCCGTGAAGCCCTTGCTGGCTAACCGCACCTTCACCACCAGCGGACCCGCTGACGGCTCCACGGTGCGTGCCGCCAGTAAGACATTGAGTTGGAGCAATATCGCCGACCCCAAGCAGGGCTATACGCTGTATCTGAAACGCACACTGGAGAATGTGGTGACTACCGACACCTTGGAACTCACCTCCACGAGTTACTCCTTCTTCGCCGCCGCCGGTGCCACCTACTCCTGGAAGGTGACGGCCTACGGAGAGTGCGACGCCGTGACAAGTGCCGAGAAGACCTTCTCCGTGGAGGAATACGCCGACCTCACCGTGGTGGCCCTCGACGGAGTGCCCGAAGCCACGACCAGCGGAAGCCCTCTCACTCTCACCGCCACTATCCGCAACATAGGAAAGGCCGTGACGGCTGTGACGAACTGGACGGATGCCCTCTATTACAGCACCGCTCCCGATGACTTCGCCCACGCGGTGCGCCTCGCCTACACCAACCACAGCGGTGCGCTGGTACCTTATGATGAGGAACAACCGGCAGTTGGACAATATCAGGTAACTTGGAACATTACCGTGCCGATGACGGATGCCACGAACATTTACTTCTATGTGATGACCGACTCCGGCAACAGCGAGACGGAAGCCTCCGAGACCAACAACACCATTGCAAGCGCCGCCGTGGAGATGGTGACGGCATACGTGGATGACGACGATTATGCCGCCCTCTGTCTGCTCTACAACGCACTGAACGGCGAGGTGTGGACGAAGCCGTGGAAAATCAACAATTCCGCCATCACCACGACGGCTTGGCCCGGCGTGACATTCAACACCGAAGGTCGCGTGACGGCTATCAGCCTGCCGAACAACAACCTCGCCGGCACTCTGCCCACCGAGGGCTTCTCCCTGCCTTACCTCGAAACGCTCAACCTGAGCAGCAACGACATAAAGGGCGACCTCGCCGCGTTCTGCGAGGCACTTGTGGGAGGAAGGAACGAAAACGAAGACGAAAACGAAAACGAAAACGAAAACGGAATACTGAAAACGCTCAACCTTTCCTACTGCAACCTGACGGGACTGACGGGTGTGCTACCCGCCAGCATCACCTCGCTCAACCTTGGTTATCAGCAGAACGTATATCCCCTCTCCGCCTTTACCAAGCAGGAGTGGACGATGGGCAGCAGTGAGGCGGAGGTGGCTCTGGGCTCCCTTGTCGCCTACAACCACGCGGCGCAGGACTTCTCCGCCCATCCTAAGCTCCAGCTCCGCACGGCCGACACGAATACTTACGTGGGCCAGATGGTGTGGAACGGTGAATACTATGCCTTCTCCCTCTCTGGCGACTACAAGATGGCCAGCGGCACGGAATACCTCGTGCAGCCCACCGAAGGACCTGCGGCTTATTGTAAGTTGCGTGCTACACTGGACTGGATTCCGGGCGATGCCAATGTGGACGCCAGCGTGGATGTGCTCGATGCCCAGCACACTCTGAACTATATATTGGCCCGACAGAGCGGCAGTTTCAACTTCCTCGCTGCCGACACCTATGCGACTGGCACGATAAATGTGCAGGATGTGGTGGCTACGATAAATCTGTTTATTGAAGCCCCCTCCCCGCTCCCCCTTTGGGAGAGAGCTTCAGAGAGCGATTTGGCTTTCTCCAATCCCGCCACATCCCCCCAAAGGGGGACTTGGGGGGCTGGCTGTCTGTTTAGTCAAGATGGCGGTCTGTGGCTTCGCACGACGGAACCTGTGGCTGCGTTGGACTTCACACTTGAAGGCGTGAGCGGTAGTCAGGTGAGCCTGATGCTGAACCGCAAGCGCTATCAGATGACGACACACGACACCGGTACGGGAGTGCGCATCGTCATTATCAGTACGGCCGGTGATGAGATAGTCGCCGGCGACACGCGCCTGCTACGCCTCGGTGCAGAGGCCGAAGTCACCCGCGTGGTGGCTGCCGACATCGACGCACAGCCCGTGATGATAGCCTGTGGACAACAGACGGAAGGCCTCCCCCCCAGCCCCTCCCTGATAGAAATGGGAGACCGTAGCGTGTTTGACCTGACGGGCCGACGCATTAAGACCGGTACAACTGGCGTAAGCATTCAGAATGGAAAGAAAGTGATAAGATAAAGACGCTGGAATTTCTAGATTTTCTATATTTTCTAGACCCTCACAATCCAAGACAAATGAAAATACAACGATATATAATATGTTTGGCCCTGAGCCTTGTGGGGCTTATGGCGGGTGCACAGAACACGCTGTCGGTGCCCGACCTCGTCGGTGGCAGCGGCAAGGAAGTGAGCGTGCCCGTCAATATGACGAACACCGACGAGATTGTGGCGGTGCAGTTTAACTTGCATCTGCCCTTCTCGCTGGCTTCGGGCAAGAGTCCCGTGCTCAACAGCAGCCGAAACACGGCAGGCCATACCATCGCCGTGCGCTCTCTCGGTGGCAATGTCTATACCATTGTTATCGTCAATATGAGCAACAAGCCCCTGGCAGGTAGCGACGGCACCCTGCTCACCTTCCCTATGAAAGTGGCCTCAAACCTTGAAGGCGGTGCACAATATGAGATGACCGTCAGCGATGTGGTGCTCACCAACCGCCACGGCGACAATATTCAGACGGGCGCCACGGGCGGCACCTTCACCGTGCAGCGCGAGGACAGCCCCGACCTCGAAGTGAGCGACGTGCATATAGTCCCCACCGCAGGCACCGACTTCGTGCCGGGAGAGACGGTTGATGTCAGTTGGCGCGTCAGCAACATCGGCAATGCCGACACCCGCAGTGGCTGGACGGAGAAAGTGTATCTCGTCAGCACCCTGACGGAGGAGAGCGTCTATGTGGGCAACGCCTACTTCAACTATGTGCTCCTCAAAGGCGGCTATACGGCCCGCAATGTGGCCTTCACCTTGCCCGAAGCAGCAGGAATGGAGGGCGAAGTGGTCGTGAAGGTTGTCGTGGAGCCCAACAGCGGTACGGGTGAATACCTTGCCGACCGCGGTAATAACACCGCCACGGGCGATGTCCTCACGCTGGCCTCGCGCCTCTTCCTGAAAGCCCCGGCTGAAAAGGTAGCCGAAGGCGGTGCGCTGCGTTTCACCCTCTTGCGCAGTGGAGACCGCAGTCTTGAAGAGACGTTCAGTCTTTCATCCTCGCTGCCCCAGCGTGTCACGCTGCCCGCCACCGTGACGATACCTGCCGGACAGGCCTCTGCCAGTTTCAATGTGCAGGTACCGCAGAACGCACTTGTCAATGACTACACCACGGCCACCGTCAGCGTGGCTCCGACGGGAGAATACACGCAGGGCGTCAGCGCCTCGTTCATCATCGAGGACGACGAACTCCTGCCCCTCACACTCTCCCTCGACAAGACGGAATACAACGAGGGCGACACGATGCACCTCACCGTCAGCGTGCCCTACCGTATCGGCGACCAAGAACTCACCGTGTTCTTCGGCATAGAGCAGGCCAAGCGCTTCTCTCTGCCCAAGTCCGTCACGTTCGCTCCCGGCGCCACCTCCGCTGAAGTGGAAATCCCCATCAAGCAGGACAACACGCCTGCCAATGTGGCCACCATCCAACTAAACGCCTCGGCGGAGCACCATCTGTCGGCTTCTGCGCTCTTCGTCCTCAACGACGATGATGTGCCCGCCATCGACCTTGCCCTCACGCCCACCGTCATCAGTGAGGCCGCCGGCGGCAACGCCATCTATGGCACCATCACCCGTCAGGAGGCCACCAACAGCAAGATTACGGTGAAACTCTCCGACGACTCCGGCGGCGCTCTCTACTACACCTCCACCCTGACTATGCCCGAAGGCACCACCAGCATCTCCTTCCCCATCGGCGTGAAGGACAACCAGCGTGTGGACGGCACCCGCCCAGTGAAACTCACTGCTGCCGTCTATATCACCGACTGTGGCTGCTCCGCCATCGGCGACAAGCAGACTTCCGTGGTGCGTGAGATAGAAATTACCGACAACGACGGCCCCACGCTTTCCATCACGGCCAACAAGACCACCGTGCTCGAAGGCAACGCCGAGGGCACCGTGCTGACTATCAGCCGTAACGATGGCACCGACTCTGCCTTGCCCGTCACTCTCGCTTGCAATGCCAGCGATGTGAATATGCCTTCCTCCGTCACCATCCCGGCTGGCCAGGAAAGCGTCACTGCTGTGTTCAAGGCCCTGAGCAACGCCACGCAAGAGGGCAACCGCACCGTGAGCATCAAGGCCGTAGCCGACGGCTATGCCTCCGGGTCAATGTGGCTTCTCATCTCCGACCAAACTCTGCCCGACGCCGTACTCGACAAGGTGGAGGCTCCCGCTTCCGTGGAGGCCGGACAGCGTCTCAATGTCCGTGTGACGCTCTCCAATATCGGTGCCGTGGCACTCCCCAAGAATACCGACGTGAAGCTCTCCTTCGGCAACCAGAAGACCCTCGTCACGCTCAACGAACCGCTGGAAGCGGGTGCTACGCGCGAAATGCCTTTTGAACTGGAAGCCCCCATCGTGCCGGGTTCCTACACCCTCACGGCAAAGGTGAACCCGTCGGGCACCATCACCGAACTCCAGCTCCTCAACAATGAGGCTGCGCAGACCATCAGCGTGACATCATCCTACGACTTCACCGTGCAACCCGATGCAGCCCGCTACAAAGCCGGCGACACCGTTCATCTCTCCGGTACGGTACAGACGAAGGGTGGACAACCCGCCGCCGGCATCGCCGTGGAGCCCTATGTTATCTATGCCGGGTCGCGCACTCCGCTGACGGCAACCTCCGACGACGAGGGACACTACACCGCCGACTTCGTTATTCCCGAAGGAATGGCGGGTACTTTCACATACGGCGTCTGCAACCCTGACGAGAAACTCTTCACGGAGAAGGGCACCTTCAAGGTGTATGGCTTCACCCGCGCTACCTATGACTACCTCACGCATAAGGTGTTCGTAGGTGAGCCCTACGCTGGCACTGTCAGCCTGAAAAACCTCTCCGACCTGCCCCTTCACAACATTCGCGCCACCTACGACGCCACGGAGGGATACACCCTCGTGGTGAATGAGATACCTCTCCTTGAAGGTAACGCCACTGTAGAACTTCCCTACGCCATCCTGGCATCACAGACCTCGAAGACCCCCGACTGGGACCGTATCAAGATACACCTCTCCTGCGACGAGGGCGCTACGCTCGACCTCATTACTTATAATTACGCGCAGACGCATACGCCGACTCTCGTGGTGGGCACTAACAGCATCAACACTTCCGTGACGAAAGGCAAGACGCGCCTCGTGCCGCTCACCCTCACCAATACGGGTCTGGGCGAGACGGGCAAAATTTCCGTGCTGCTCCCCTCCGGTATGGGACGCTTCGTCACTCTTGCCACGCCCGCCGAGATGCCCAGTCTCGCCACGGGCGACAGTGCCACCGTTATGCTCCGCTTCGACGGCACGGGCTACGATGTGAACCTCATCCAGAAGGGCAGCATCGCCATCAACTGTGAGAAAGGCAACGGCAAGGCTGTCTATTTCAATGTGAAGGTGGTCAGCGAGGACAAGGGTAATCTCCTCGTGCGTGTGGCCGACGAAGCCACGCAGTATGGCGACAAGGACGGCAACCGCCCCTATGTCAGCGGTGCGACGGTGAAACTCACCGACTACAACACCGGTGCCGTAGTGGCCACCGACGTGACGGGTGCCGACGGCAGCCTGCTTCTTGAAAATATCGCCGAGGGCTACTACCACCTCAATGTGTCGGCACCCAAACACGACACCTACGACCAGAACGTCCTCATCTCGCCGGGCGAGACGACGGACCTCACGGCCTACATTTCGTATCAGGCCATCAGCGTGAAGTGGGATGTGGTGGAGACGGAAATTGACGACGAATATGAGATTGTCACCTCCCTCACCTATGAGACGCAGGTGCCTGTGCCGGTGGTGGAAATCACGGCGCCGGACACCCTTCTATTAGAAAACATAGAGCGGGGCAAGAGTACGCTGATGAACGCCGTGCTGCGCAATCGCGGCCTTATCACGGCGGAGGATGTGAAGTTTACCGTGCCGGAGGCCAAGGGCTTCGTGTTCCGTCCCCTCGTGCCGGTCAGTGGATTTGAACTGGCTCCCGAACAGAGTTATGTTATCCCCATACTGGTTTATCACGAAGAAGACGACTTCTTCAACGATGCCGAGGCGCGCCGTCAGGTGAAGCGCAAGGCGGACAAGCCTAACTGTAACGGTAAGTTTGGCGGCGAGTATAAGTGGCCCTGCGGCCCCGACAGTAAGTTTGCCTGGCTGGAGAAACCCATCCAGTGGGCCACCGACATTAAGTGTGCCAAGGGCGGTGAAAAAGCCAAGACGGGCCCCGGCCACAACACTCCGCTGGGCGACCCCAATTCGGCGGGCGGACTGGGCCTCCTCCACATCGGCCCCGGTGGCGACGCCGTGTTTGCCGCTATGGTGGAGTTCCTCTGCCGTATGTGCGACTGCTTCTGCGTTGACCCCGTCTCCGACCTTAAGGACGGCCACAAGACGCTCAACGGCTGCGGCGGTTCCAGCGGTCCGAGAGGAGCCTTCAATGTTGCAAACTATGTTGTGACCGGCGACCGCTCTTCGCTGCAACCTTTCAAGGACTGCGCCGCCGGTGCCGCCAAGTTCGCGGCCGGAAAACTCCCCGTGCACCTCGACTGCCTCATCAATCCCTTCATCGACGAAATGAGCAAGGCGCCCCGCCGCAAGGCGCAAAGCAAAATGCCCGACCTGCTGGAGAGCGCCGGAGAAAAAGAGGTGCTGTACCTCTACCATTGGGCTTTGTTCTACGACTATCTGAAAGAAATGACCGATGCCCCCGTGGCCTGCGACACGCTGGCCAATATCGATGAGTTCGTCATGGCCCTCGAGGACGTGGAGCGCATCGTTGAGCCTATGTGGGAGGACGGCTCTCTCCACGATTTCGACTTGACCTCCATCCCCAATGCGGTACAAGGAAACTACACCACCTCCGACGGTATTGGCCTCTATCTCGCCTCCCTTATGCCGCAGGGACAGACTATACTTTACGACTTCGACCTGCGCCGCTATGTGGAGCGCCTCCGTAACACCTGGGACCTGCAAGCCGGTCGTGAAGTAACCTCCGACAACCACATCGACTTCCGCGTGATAGAGAAACTGGCCGCCCGTCAGGACTCTTGCGTGGCCAAAATGGTGGCCTACGGCTATCCTACGATGAACGATGTGCTCAACGGGGCGCAGAAGGACTGGCTGGAATACCACGAGAACGCCTCGAAAAACACCTGTGCCACCGTGAAACTGGAAATCAAGCAGAAACTTGTCCTCACCCGTCAGGCTTTCCGTGGCACCCTTACCGTGGACAACGGCTCCGGCACGAAACTCACCGACATAGACCTCAGCGTGGATGCCATCAACCAGGCAACCCTCGCCGTGGCCACCGCCCACGAGATGCAAATCAATGTGGAGAGCATCGAAGGCTTCGCGGGCGACAAGGACGGCAAGTGGTCGCTGGAACCCGGACAGACGGGCGTGGCCACCATACTCTTCATCCCCACGAAATATGCCGCCCCCGACACGCTGACGACATACAGTTTCGGCGGCACGCTGGCCTTCAACGACGGCACCACCGTGCAGAGCCGCGCCCTCTATCCCGTCAGCCTGCAAGTGAAACCCTCGCCCGAACTGGACCTCACCTACTTCATGCAGCGCGATATCTATGGCGACAACCCGCTGACAGAGGATGTTATCGAACCTGTCGTTCCCGCCGAGTTCTCCGTGCTCATCCACAACAAGGGCCGCGGCGACGCTACCAATGTGCGTATGCTCACGCAGCAGCCCGAAATCGTGGACAACGAGAAGGGCCTGATGGCTGACTTCGCCATCGTAAGTTCCTCTCTCAACGGCGGCGAGAAGGCTATGGCCCTCGACAGCGAGATTGCCACGCAGTTCGGCGACATACCCGCCGGCACCTGCTCCTACGCCACCTGGGACCTCACCTGCTCGCTCCTCGGCCACTTCACCGACTACGATGTCTCCTACACCCATCTGACATCCTACGGTAATCCCGACCTCTCGCTCCTCGACAAAGTCACCATCCACGAACTCATCCACAGCGTCAATGCCCGCGTAGGCGACCAGACCTACCGTGCCTGGGTTACCAACGACTTCGCCGACGGTCACGATGAGCCCGACCATATCTATCTCGCCAACGGCACCGACGAGGACCTCGTCACCCTCACCAATGTCACGGAGGTGGAGCCGCTGGGTAACTATCAGTACCGCATCAGCGTCACGGTGCCCCAGAAGGAGTGGTTCTACACCAACGTCAGCAACCCCGGCGGAGGATACTCCAAGATTCTCTACCTTAAAAACGAGGACACCGGCGAGGAACTCGACCCTGCCAACTTCTGGACCACCGACTACACGATGCAGGACGGCTTCGACCCGCTGAAAGACTACCGTCTGCACCTCGCCGACCTCTCTTCGGGCCCCGGCACACGCCACTATATCGTGGAGTTTGAGCCTATGCCCGAAGTACGCCTCAATGTCGTCAGCATAGAGACCGTGCCCGACGACGAAGACATCGCCGAGGCACCTATCGACGAACTCACCGTGACCTTCAACAAGGACATCGACCACACCACCTTCACCCGCGCCGACATCGTCCTGCGCTATGAAGGCGAGATTAAGGACATCGAACTGCCCATCACGCGCCTCAATGGCACCAGCCAGCGTGTGTTCAAGATTGACACCAGCAGCCTCACCACCAACGGCTACTATGCCCTTCAGGTGAAGACCGACAGCATCACCGACCTCGAAGGCTTCCTCGGAGCCGAGGGCAGGCAGGTGCGCTGGATGCTTTTCAAGGACGGCCTCGTACACTACAATATCGATGTCTATCCCAGCACCGACTACGGGCACATACAGACTTCCACCAACTTTACCGGTGGCGACCTGTCCTACGGTTCGCAGATTTCCTTCCACGCCGTCCCCACGACCGGCCACCGCTTCGTACAGTATAACTCCTGCACCTGCTACGCCGGCAACTCGGCTTGGCGCGTTCGCCGCCGCGACAAGGCCGCAGAATCTGACGACGAGATCGTCGTTCTCGGTACTGACCCCGACATCACTCTCGAAATGAACCAGGTACGCTACCTCCGCGCCGTATTCGAGCCCATCCCTTACAGCGTCACCGTCAGCTGTCCCGCCGAGCAAGGCACCCTCGCCACGCCCAGCGGCATTTACGACTACGGCACCGTGCTCACCCTCGATGCCCGTCCCGCTTCGGCTGACTACGAACTGCTGGGCTACAACGTCAACGGCACCTTCGTGCCCGCCACCGAGCCTTACGCCCTCACCGTGGAAGGCAATACAACGGTGGAGCCCGTCTTCAAGAATCTGGCCCCCGTCAATGTCCTGCTCAACGAGAGCGTGAACTGGACCGGCGAGGCCGTGGAACGAGCCAACGTGAACTTCTATCGTTCCTTCCGCAAAGGCACGTGGAACTCCGTCTGCCTCCCCTGCGCCGTGTCCGATATTGATGCCGCCTTCGGCTCCGGCACGCAGGTGGTGCGCCTCACCGGTATCGTAGGCACCGTGGCACAGTTCTCCCCCGTTACCGAGATGGAGGCCAACGTGCCCTACCTCATCAAGCCCGGCGCCCTGAATGCCGCCTACTATGCCGACGGAGGACTCTTCACGCAGCTCTATGACCTTGGCCTCACCGCTACCGAAGAACCTGTCAGCGAAGAACCCACCGACACCCACGGCGACATATCCTACATAGGCACCTACACCGTGCATCCCATCGACAAGGACGCCGGCAACTACTACATCAGTTCCGACCTCTTCTACTATGTCGATGCTGCCGCCAGCGTCAATACCGGTCGCTATCGCGGCTACTTCCACGTGGATGACGCCTCCGCCTCGCGCCTCTTCCTCGGCATCGGCACCGAGGGCATCGTGCGGCCGCGCCAGTGGGCCAACACCTCCGGCGTCTTCCGTCTCGACGGCGTACTCGTCCGTCCTGCCGGCACCTCGCTCGAAGGCCTTGAGTCCGGCCTCTACATCATCGACGGCCACAAAGTGCAAGTGCGATAAATCCTTTTGTATCAGCAAAGCGCCTCGATCTTCACTACAGAAGTTCGGGGCGCTTTGCGATACGCTCGGCATGAGTATAATGCGAAGGGGGAGAGGCCGCTCTTTGAGCGGTGCTTTGCCATAAACGACTACAAACCTAAAGACTTACAGCCCAATGCAAGCGGTATTAGGCTTTGCCACTATTTGTCATTTTCTGCTACACCCTCTACCCCCCTCTACCCCCCTGTGAGTCATCGTGCCACCTTGGTGGCATAAGCCTGTCACCTTGGCGACACGAGCCTGCCACCCTGGTAACACAAGTCTGCCACCAAGGTGGCACGACAACGCATTGGGGATTACCAAGACTTCAGCGCCTCGAAAACAAGGCGTTTATCCCGAACCGAAGTGCTTTTTGACGACCGCCGCAACGCGGCAATGGATACGTCATGGCTCGTCATCCTACTATGTGCGCGGCCACGCACCTACGGCGCCGCTCCCTACGGTCGCTCTGCCGCAGACTATACTTCATCCCAATGCCAAGAGCAGACGCCATTATTCAAAATCCCTTCCAGCACGAGCGGCTTGCGATTAGTGCTCTCTTTCCATTTGAGCAATGAATTGTAAATACTTCTCTTCATAATTTGCTCTATTTCTAAATCCGCACGCAAAAGCACACAAAATAAAGCAATTACGCAAGCATTTTACACTTTTATTGGGGAATATCGCGGCGAATCATAAGGAAGGAAAGTATAATGCAACACCAGCGGTATGCTCATGCAACGGGGCATACCGCTGGTTTATTGGGAGGAAGATTACATTTTCCTGCGCCTATGGTCTCTTTTTTTTTCATAAAGCAATGCACCGAGGGCACAGTGCGCTCGACCGCTATCTCCGCAAGGTAGGCGCCCAGCGTCCCTCCTTCACCGCCACAAGCAAGCCCTGTCCCTGGCCGGACGAAGTCAAGTAATCCATAAATGGAAAGTAACACGAAAATTCCCCGAAGGCACTATCGCCTTTGGGGGATTTCGTGTGAGCGGCATTGGCTCTATTACACGTTGTCTTCAAGTTTTCTTCAAACAAGTTGTGCGTATTTGGCAGGCAACGTTAGTTCAGGAAATTCTTGATGATTGTTTCAGTATTATCTAAGTTGGCATCTGTTTCAGAGATGACCACATTCTTAACTCCCATGGCTTGGAACCAATCCGTCATTACCTGCACCATCTTGTCACGATGCTGGGGTTGATAAGGATTAACTTCCAGCACCAGCACTTCAAGATTGTCAAGAGGCACATCTGTACGCCGTGCGATTAAAGAGGATTGTGGATTCTGTAATGTTTCCGGCAATATATAAGAATAGGCATTACCTTCTTTTATTTTGTTATTGGCCTGGAATATATACCCGTCGCTCAAAATAATTAAGATATTGCGAGCATCTTTCTTCACACATTGAGCATCAACCTTCTTGCTTGAGAAAAAATCCCAGATGTCGCAGCCTATCCAATTTTTTGCATTTACCGTTTGGTCATATATGTGAGCAAGATTCTCTTGAAATTGAGATTTCAACCCTTCAACGGCCTTTCGCCTTTCAACACCTTTCAGCGCACCGACATCAACACTCAAACCTTTTGCCACAGTAGCAATAGAAGCACATGACGGGGTGGGATAAAAGAACACCTTTATCTTATTTTCACTCTTTAGTATCTGGGGGCCAAGAGTCGCAGTCTTGAAATAGTCGCAGACCATTCCCACGATTGCAGTATCACGATAGGTTTGATTGGGTTGCATATTGCGAACAAGCCTATCCGACAAGTCCAAGAATATAGAGATATTCAATGACGGATTTTCCGATTTCTCTTCATCTTTGACAGAGCCGTTCTTAGTATCTCCGCCACAGGACAAAAGGCTCCATGCTGCGACAAAAAGGACACCAATTCCTAAAACACTTAATATAGTTTTTTTCATAGTCGTTATTTTATTAAATTCTGAATTTCTGCATCAAATATACTCTTTGCTAAAGTTTGATCTTGCTCAGACATTGATAGGACTGTCATCATCTTTACCCATCCTGCAAAGAAGTTATTCATTTCCGCACGAATCGCTGCATAATCAATAAAGGTCTCATGCCCGAGTTTTGACATCAGTTGAGAAACTTTATTCTTCAAACCTGCTATTGCTCCTTCCAACTTTTGTTTTTCCTCGCGCAATGCTTTCTTGTTTTCTTCTATACTCAGGATGTCTCTATCAATTGCTTCCAAACGTGTCTTGCTCAAATCCAATTTATCATAAGCACTCATACACAAGTCAAAAACGATGCCCCAAATGATATAAACGATGAAACCACAGAAAATCACGGCCCAGGTATTAGGATCACTAATGGCCATTGCCACAGAATACTCCTCGCCAACAGGTCTCGTGCCTATAATCACTTCCATTGAGTGAAGTTGCTTGCCAATAAGATAAGCCAAAATGCAGTCAAACATCACTGTTACAAAAAGAATTCCTCCCATTTTAACAAATTTGGCATAGCCTTTCTGCACAGAGAAGAAATGCAAGCAGAAACCCAACCCTAAAAAGATAATTGGAGCGCTCATCACAAAGCATAATTCTGTGATACCGTCGTTGTAAGCATTTGACAACGCATTCGAGTCAAACATTGAGTTCATCACAGAGGTTATATTCTCCGGATTTCTAAAAAATGCGGAGTAAAATGTGGAACTATAGAACAAGAACAGGTAGAATGTCAGCGGAATAATAATGACAAGACCAATAATTAACTTTAGTTTCTCGTTTTTATTTACAAGGCTCTTGTTGTTCTCTATTTTATCTTTTTCCGCCTTTAGCTCTTGAATCTTTCCCTTCGCTTCTTCTATTTCAGACTCTTTGTCACGCACTTTCCCTTCAAGATTCTTGATATTGTCATTCGTCTGCTCTATCTCTGTCTCTGTGTTTTTACGAGCAGCCTCCTGGAGTTCAACGTTCTGGGCCTGCTCGTTATACATGGCATTATACACTTTGTGCAAATACGGAGGAAGTGCATGTAAACTTCCCTGCACGATGCCGCACATACGAACACCCCATTTCTCATAGGTTTCACCCTCACGCCTTGCTTCAGGGTTGTCAAGAATGACAGGCTGTGCTGCCACAACCTCTGGCTCTTTGGATTTAAATAAATTCTTCAACTCAAACATAGCTTTTATACATTAAGCGTTAACAATTGCTGCGATTGTATCTTTTTCACTCACATTCCCCTTTACTTGCTGAAGCATAAAATCTGCTATGCCTTCCGCATTTTCCTCTAAGAAACCAAGGCGCACGGCATACTTTATCAGCAGCGAACGCTCTGCCGGCTCAATTTCTCCGTCGGCCCAAGCTATCTCTGCCATTTCATACAAAATACTCACTCTGTCCTCCAATTTTGTTGGGGCTACGAATGATGTCCCCGAAGACACCACAGCGGCATTAATCTCCTCAGAAGCGAGACCGTAGTTTTCCCTACCGATACGATAGAGCACCTCCAACTCTTTCGCATCTACTACACCATCAGCCATTACCATACAATAGAGGCTGAGGAATCTGGATTTCAGTAATTCTTCCATTTACCTGAAACTTTGTGCTGTCCTTCCTGCGCCCAAGGACAAGTCAATAGATATGGAAAGCGTGGCGCCGACTATGCCACACCGTAAACTGGAGGTCCTAGGAAAACCTTTACACAAGGGGTAGAGATAGCAGCCCACGCTATATGCGCAGGTAACCATCATGCTTCCTTCTTGTGTAAATTTGAAAATTTCCTAGGTTTTCAGTTTACAAGATAAGCATAACGCTTCCGTTATTTTCAAATGTCTGCACGCGCTCTCATGCGTATGCGCTGCAAAAGTACGAACTTTTCTCCATACAACCAAGCAGATGAGGAATAAATGCGTGCAAAATATTTTCTTGGCATTTTTATTTTGCGCAGCAAGGTGCATAGGGCGGATTTGGGGACGGCAATGTTACTTTTTCTGCTACATTATTTCAATAAGTTCCAAGCCCATTCGGTTCCTTTTTTCAATAATACGCTATTTTTTTTGCTTTTAGCCTCGTTTTAAGGCTGATTTTTTACAAAATCCCCATTCACTCCGTATATCACAGTGAACAGGGAAAGAGTGAATAGGGAAAGAATGGGAGAGTGAACAGAGCCGTGTTCCCGGCCTCGGCGGCATTACCTTGCCGGCACAAATCTTTTGTTTTACAAAGATGTAACGCTTTTGCAATCATTCTGTAACAACAAGTTCGTTCCTTTGCATCGTCATCGCAAATAATTAAACAACGGATTGGATGGCCACAGCGACGGCAAAAGCGGTTTTGAGGAAACTGCGAATAAGCTTATCCTTACCGACACCCAGCGCCATCGCTTCACCGTCGGCCTCACCTTGCATCTCCGCAACCGCTATTTCCCTACCGACATCCGCCTGAACTACGAGAAGTACCTGTATCCTCATGGCAAAGCGCCCAAGGAGAGCGAGCAGGACAAAATAGCGGCAGAACTGATGATACGGTTCTAAATCTCCCTACAGTGATGCGAGAGACGGTATAAAGCGATGGAAGCCGCAGTTTTGGCCGGCCTACATGAGCGGGCCGTGGCCGCCCTGACGGGGCATGGACTGGCGCATGATTTCGTGGGCTTCGTCGGCTCCGCGTCCGTGGCGGGCGGCTGCTTTCTGCGCCTTGGAGGCCTTGGAACCTTGTGCCTCGGTGTCGTCGGCGTGCTGACCGGAGAAGATGTTGAACTTGTAGATGACGTGGAGCATCATGTAGGAGTTCAGGGCCATGTGCCAGGAGTCGGAGCGCATCGTGGCGTTGATGGTGCGGGAAATGTTGCTCTGCTGGCCCAGTATGTCGTAGAACTGGAGCATCACGGTGAGGGGACGTCCTTTCAGGAAGCTTTGTGAAATCTGGGCATTCCAGAGGAGCTCGTTGGTGTTGAGCGACTTGGAGGAATAGCCCCTGCGTGAGTTCATGCGGATGTCGGTGGAGAAGGCAAAGCCGCAGTCGAGTGTTACGTTGCCCGACACGCCGTAGTCAAATCCCCAGGTGTCCATGTTGCCGTTGCTTTGGAGCTGGGAGCGGGAGTGCTGGTAGTTCACGCGTCCGTTGGCTGAGATGTCCCACAGGCTCTGTCGGTAGCTCAGCGCGAGGCTTTCGCTGAGATTGGTGGTGCGGTTGATGTTTGTCTTGGCGTAGGGCAGGGCCTCGGCGAAGAAGCGGGATATGCTTTCGTTGGTATAGATGGCGGGAATCACGATGCCCGCATCGGCATCGGTGCTGACGTAGGCCGTGCTGTGGTTGTAGCGGAAATTGGAGTGGGTGCTGATGTTCCAGAGCTTTTCGTAGCCCAGTGCCGAACTGAACATGAGGCCGAGGGCGGTGTTCCAGTGTCCCTTGATGTTTTGGGGAGAGGAGAAGGTGCGGCCCGTCTCGCGGTCATAGATGGACAGGGTGCTGATGGTGTTGCGCGTGTGCGAAAAGTTCCAGTTGGCGGCCCAAGACTGCTGGCGGTCGGCGTTGTAGTCGTTGAAGTTGGCGGAAAGGCTGGTGTTCCACGACGGTTTCAGGCCGGCGTTGCCGGTGGAGATGCGCAGGGGGTTGCTCGTGTCGATGACTTCGAGAAGATTGGTCATGGAGGGCTGGGAGCTGCTGCCTCGGAAGTTCAGTTCGAGGCGGCGGTTGCGGGTCATGTTCCAGCGGAAGCGCACCTGCGGAGCCACGTTGAACACGTTGCGCGTAACGAGTGTGTCGATTGCTCCCTTGGTGTAGTCCATGCGCGTGTGTTCGGGATTGAAGCTCACGCCGGCGCTGAGGCGGATGTCGCCTTCGTTGTAGCGCAGGCCGAGGTTGATGGAGTGGTTGTCGTACTTATAGGTGGCGTACTGCGAGTTTTGATTGTCGCGCAAGGCGGCCAGCACGTCGTCGGGGTTCATCAGGAGGAACTGGTTGAGGAGGTCGGTGGTGGGGATGTCCCGTTCGTCGCTGACGGAGCCCGTGTGCTTGATGCTTCCGGAGGGATGGAAGTAGGCGGCGTGCGTGGTGCCTTGATATTTGGCTACGATGCGGCCGATGCTCGTCTGGGGCTGTGCAAAGTCGTAGAGGTTCCAGAGGGTGCGTGTCTGGTCGTTGAAGCGGTGGTTGTAGGTGTAGCGCAGTTCGCCGTAGAGCTTGCCCACGATGGGCTCCACATAGCCGCCTCCCACGCTGACGTTCCAGTTGGTGGAGGGGGTGGTGGTGAACTGGTGGGTGGAGTTGTCGAGGTTGTGGGTGTAGCCCTGCTGCGGGTTGCCCTGTCGGGTGAGCACGTTGGCCAGGGAGTAGCTGGAGTTTCTGCTGTGGGAATAGTTGCCGCTGGCCTGGAAGGAAATGTTGCGGCCCTGCTTGCCCAGGAGGCGGCGCGTGGCGGAAAGGTTAGCCCCCACGCTGTGGCTCTGGCTTTCGGAGCGCGAAGCGTTGTCGCGCAGGTTCACGAGGAAGTCGGCGTAGGCGGTGTCGGGCTTGATGGCGTGTGTCTGGGTGTTGAAGTAGTGGCCCAGGATGTCGTCGGCATCGCCGGCATCGGGGAACTGCTCGAAGGGGTCTTTGTCGAAGGTGGCGTTGATGGAGCTGTTGTGGCTGCGGCTCTTGCTCCAGGAGTAGTTGGGCCTGAAGGAGATGGAGGTGAGGCTGTCGGGGCTCCACTGGAGGCGCAAGTTGGCCTGAATGCCCTGCGCGAGGGAGCCGCCCCAGGAGTGGGAGTTGGAGAAGGAGCGGTCGCGGTTGGTGGTAAGGAAGGTTTCGCTGGAGGTGGTGCTTTCGGTGGTGTTTTCACGGCGCGTGTAGCGGGCACTTCCGCCCAGTTCCAGCTTGCCGCCCTCATATTTCTTGCGTCCGTTCTCCCAGTTGAAGTCCACGCCCACCATGGTGTTGATGTTTATGCCGTTGCCGCCGCCACCGCCGCCCATGCCGCGCGGGCCGCCGAAGCCGTTGTCGCCGATGTTGTTGTGGGAGGCCACGAGCGTGACGCGGCTATGGTCGGAGAATCGGCTGACGAAGAGTTTGCCGCTGTAGAGCCCTCGGTCGTGGTAGTCCCAGCCGCCGGCGAGGTCTATGTTGCTAATCCACGATTCGTTGAGCTCGTGCTTCGTCATGATGTCGAGGACGAAGGAGTCGTTGCCGTCGTCGATGCCGGTTTGCTCGGCGTAGTCGCTCTTCTTGTCGTAGGTTTTTATTTTCTTTACCAAATCGACGGGCAGGTTCTTCATTGCCGTCTCGGTGTCGCCCTTGAAGAAGTCCTTGCCGTTGACGAGTATTTCGCTGACCTGCTTGCCGTTGATGGTGATGGAGCCGTCGTCGCCCACTTCGGCTCCGGGGAGTTGCTTGACGAGGGCTTCGAGGGTGGCTCCCTCGGCGGTGCGGTAGGCGTCGGCGTTGAACATGGTGGTGTCGCCCACTTGCTGCACCTTGGCCACGGAGGCCCGCACCACGGCGGCGCGGAGCACGTATGTGTCGGAGTACATGGTGAGGTCGCCCAGCCGGAGCGTGTCGGTGAGCTGGCGGGCAGAGTCGGCAGGGGCTTCGGGAAGCGTGAGTTCCTGGTAGATACTGCGATAGCCTATGTAGGACAGGCGCAGGATATACTTGCCCGGTTTGGCTCCGCTCAGGACGAAGGTGCCGTCCTCCTCGGTGTTGGTGCCGGCTATCATGGTGCTGTCCTTCGGGGTCATAAGGCGCACGGTGGCGTAGTCGATGCCCATTTGGGCTTCGCGGTCGATAACTTTGCCTGTGAGCACGTAGGTCTGTGCGCCGGCGGCGAGGGTGGCAAGCGTCAGCAGGAGGCTGGCGGCAAGGCGGTGGGTGAGGGTTTTCATCGTTGGGAAAAGGCGTTTTTGTGTAAGGGCCATAATTTTCAGGCTACAAAGTTACGCAATATTTTTCATATACATGCGCGTGGGAGCCCCCTTTTTGCCGTTTTTGCCGGCGGGCGGCGTGTTTTTTGCCAAAAATGCCGTCTGAATGCTTGCCCGATAGCGAAAAAGTATGTAACTTTGCCCGGCAGCAGGTCTTCTCCCCGTCAGCGGAAGCCGCCGCCTCCGCCCTTGCTCCCGCAGGGTAAGGAATCCGCCCTTAAAGGCTGCGAGCGCCGTCCTATAGGCTGCGGAAAACTACTGTATATACTAGAAAAAACTAGTGTACAAACCAAGAAAAACCATCGGCGGACAGCGAAAAGCCGCCCCATAAGCCCTATGCAAGCCAAGTATATCTCACGCATCGTCATCGACAGCCTGTGGCAAGGCCACAAGCACATAGACTGGGTTCTCCGCCCGGGAGTGAACGTGCTCAGCGGCAAGAACGGCGCGGGAAAGAGCACCATTCTGAACCGCATCGTCAGCCACCTCGCCGAAGTGCTGCCCCTCGAAGGAGCCCTCGCCAAGAGCACGGCGCCCGGCGGCGTAACGCTGGAATTCATGCCTGCCGAGGCCGACACCATCCGCTACGACATCGTGCGCTCCTTCGACCGCCAGCTCATCCGACTGGACAACATACTCAACTCCACGGAGGTGAAAATCCGCACAGAACTGGACTGGCAGCTCTACCAGCTGCAACGCCGCTACCTGGACTACCAGGTGAACGTGGGCAACCGCATGATTCAACTCCTCACCTCCGGCGACCCCACCGCCCAGCAGCAGGCCACGGCGGCGGCGGGGCAGAAGCGCCTGTTCCAGGACATGGTCGATGAACTCTTCCGCGACACGGCCAAGACCATAGACCGCAGTTGCAACGAGCTGCGCTTCCTCCAATATGGCGAGCCCCTCCTGCCTTATCTCCTCTCCAGCGGCGAGAAGCAGTTGCTCATCATCCTGCTCACCGCCCTCACCGAGGACGCACAGCCCTGCGTGCTCTTCATGGACGAACCCGAAGCCAGCCTCCACTTCGAGTGGCAGAAGGTGCTCCTGTCCATGGTTACGCGCCTCAACCCCAACGCCCAAATCATACTCACCACCCACTCGCCCGCCGTCATCATGGACGGCTGGGCCGACTGCGTAACGGAGGTGGAAGAAATAGAGCGATGAGCCTGCAAAAGTACCTTTCGAGCGACTACATCAAGGCGGCCAACACCCTCAAGGGCGGGCGGCGTTGCATTGTGGCCTATGTGGAAAGCTACGACGACGTAGCCTTCTGGAGCCAGGTGCTGCGCCAGTGGGAAACCCCCGACCGCTACTTCGAGGTGATGCTCCCCTCGCGCTCATCGCTGGCCAAAGGCAAAAAAATAGCCCTCAGCCACGAACTCGGCCCCGAACTCATCGCCTGCGTCGATGCCGACTACGACTGGCTCATGCAGGGCAGCACGCCCACCTCCAAGTTCCTGTGCGAAAGCCCCTACGTCCTCCACACCCACGCCTACGCCATCGAAAACCTGCAATGCTTCGCCCGAGGACTGCACGAGGTGTGCGTCAAAGCCACGCTCAACGACCGCCACGTGTTCCCCTTCGCCCAATTCCTGACCGAATACTCCGAAACCGTGTGGCCCCTCTTCGTGTGGAGCGTCTGGGCCTACCGCTACGACAGGTACAAGCGCTTCTCACTCTCCGACTTCGCACGCATAGCCACCTCCCTGAAAATCGACGTGCAAGCCCCCCAAAAAGCCCTCGACGAACTCCGCAAACAAGTAAACAAGGCCGTAGCCCAACTCCAACACCGCTTCCCCGAAGGCCGCAAGACCTACGCCCCCCTGCGGCAGCAGATGCTCGACATGGGCATTACGCCGCAGGACACCTATTTATATATGCGAGGCCACGACCTCATGGACAATGTCATCCTGCCCCTCGTGGAGGACGTCTGCAACAGGCTCCGCCGGCAGCGGGAGCGCGAAATCAGCGCCCTGGCCTGCCACAGCCAGCAGAAACAGAACGAACTCTCGGCCTATCGCCGCGCCTGCGCCTCGCCGCAGGAAATGATACGCAAGTATTCGGGCTACACCGAAGCCCCCCCCTACCTCCTCATCTGCGCACAGGCCGCCCAACTCTTCGCAACCGACGAAACCGACGGCGCAGCCCTGCCAAAAACAGAAGAAACCCGTTAAAAAAACTTTAAATCCCCCTCCGCGCCGCAAATATCCCCGCCAGACACTTGCCGAATCCAAAAACTCTGCGTAACTTTGCCCCGACACTAATCACTTAACCCTATAAACACTATGACAACCGTTATCATCATCGTGGCCGCCGTCGTCGTACTCGGCCTCATCGTAGCCAGCATGTACAACAGCCTCGTGGGCGCACGCAACAACCGCGAGAACGCCTTCGCCAACATCGACGTGCAGCTCAAGCAGCGCTACGACCTCATCCCCCAGCTCGTGAACACCGTGAAGGGCTACGCCGCCCACGAAAAGGAACTGCTGGAAAAAATCACCGCAGCACGCTCCGCTGCCATGAATGCCACAAGCATCAACGACAAAATCAAGGCCGACAACGAAGTGAGCAACGCCCTCGCCGGCCTCAAGGTAAGCCTCGAAGCCTATCCCGACCTCAAGGCCAACCAGAACTTCCTGCAATTGCAACAGGAAATAGCCGACATGGAAAACAAGATTGCCGCCACGCGCCGCTTCTTCAACAGCGCCACCAAGGAACTCAACACCCTCGTGCAGTCCTTCCCCCAGAACATCATCGCCGGTATGTTCGGTTTCCACACAGAGCCGATGTTCGAAGTGCCCGAAGCTGAGCGCCAAGCCGTGCAAAAGGCCCCCGAAATACAATTCTAAGCGAAAGCACCGGCTCATTCACCCAATCGCCCCATTTACCCGTGCGATAATTGGCCCATTCGCTCATTTGCCAATTTGCTAATCCGCCAATACGCCCATTTCCTCATTTGCTAATTTCCCCAACCTCCCCCCTCGCAACATGGCCTACATAGGAATGCACATGCAGCAGGCACGCAACAACACACGCTCCCTGCTGCTACTGGCCTTTTTCCCGCTCATCGTGCTCGGTATGGTGTGGCTGTTTTTCTACATCCTCGCCACCGTGGGCAACAACGGCTACTACTCCACCGATGACCTCACCCTTATGGCCACCGACCAGTGGGTACAGGCCCTGCCGTGGGTGGTGGGTATCATCGGCATCTGGTTTGCCATAGCCTACTTCTTCAACGCGTCCATGGTGCGCCGAGCCACAGGTGCCCGCCCCCTTGAACGCAGAGAGAATCCGCGCGTCTATAACATCGTGGAGAACCTCTGCATGGCCTGCGGTATGGACATGCCGCAAATCAACGTCGTAGACGACCCGCAACTCAACGCCTTCGCCTCGGGAATCGATAAGGGAAGCTACACCGTAACCGTAACGACAGGCATTTGCCAGCGTCTAAACGACGACGAACTGGAAGGAGTCATTGCCCACGAGCTGACCCACATTCGCAACCGCGACACACGTTTGCTCATCATAAGCATCGTGTTCGTCGGCATACTCTCCACCGTGTGCTCCCTGGCCATCCGTATGCTCTGGAACACCTTTATCTACGGCGGAGGCAACCGCCGCTCCAACGACCGTGAAGGCGGAGGCAACGTAGCCATCGCCGTGGTGTTTGCCATCGCAGCCCTGCTGGCCGCTATCGGCTATCTCTTTGCCCTTCTCACCCGCTTCGCCATCAGCCGCAAGCGCGAATTTATGGCCGACGCAGGCGGAGCCGAAATCAGCGGCAAGCCCTGGGCCCTCGCCAATGCCCTCCGCAAAATCAGCGGCGACCCAGGCCTTCAGGACGTAGAGCGCGAAGACATCGCCCAGCTATACATCGTACACCCACAGGCATTTGGCGGCGGATTCTCCAGCTGGTTCAACGGCCTGTTCAGCACCCACCCCGACACGGCGGAGCGCATCCGCCTGCTGGAGCAGTTCTAAATTCCCCATGCTGACCACACCTTTTTCCAAGCCCCTCTATGTGATGCTCAAGCCGGTGGGTGCCCATTGCAACCTCGCCTGCCACTATTGCTACTATTTGGAAAAGGCCAACCTCTATAAGGATGTCGCCACGAAGCACGTCATCAGCGACGAGCTTCTGGAGGAATTTGTGAAGCAATACATAGGAGCGCAGACCATGCCCGAGGTGCTCTTCACATGGCACGGCGGCGAAACGCTCATGCGCCCCCTCTCGTTCTACAGGAAGGCGATGCAGTTGCAACGCCGCTACGCCGGCGACCGCACCGTCGATAACTGCATACAGACCAACGGCACGCTGCTCACCGACGAGTGGTGTGAATTTTTCGCTGAAAACGGATGGCTGGTCGGCGTCAGCATCGACGGGCCGCAGGAGTTCCACGATGAGTTTCGCCGCACCCGCTCCGGCAAGCCTTCCTTCCGCGATGTGATGCACGGCATCAGCCTGCTGGAGAAGCACGGCTGCCAGTGGAACGCCATGGCCGTGGTTAATGACTACAACGCCGACTATCCGCTGGACTTCTACCGCTTCTTTCGCGACGAGCTCAAGTGTAAGTATCTCCAGTTCGCCCCCATCGTGGAGCGCGTCCTCCCCCGTGCCGACGGGCGGCACTTGGCGCACCTCCAGGACAGGGATGCGCCGCTGGCCGACTTTACCGTGCGTCCCGACCAGTGGGGCAATTTTCTCTGCACCCTATTCGACGAATGGGTACACCACGATGTGGGCGAATTTTTCGTACAACTGTTTGATGCCACCCTATGCAACTGGTGCGGCCAGCAGCCGGGCGTGTGTTCGATGGCCGCCACCTGTGGCCACGCAGCCGTGATGGAGTTCAACGGCGACGTGTACAGTTGCGACCACTTCGTTTTCCCTGAATACAAGTTAGGCAATATCCGCCAGCACACGCTTTATGAGATGCTCCACGGCTCCCGGCAGCAGGAGTTTGCCCGCCTGAAGACGCAGCATCTGCCCCGCCAGTGCCGCGAATGTACCTATAAGTTTGCCTGCAACGGCGAGTGTCCGAAGAACCGCTTCGCCACCACCGCCGACGGGGAGCCCGGGCTCAACTACCTCTGCGCGGGCTACAAGCGCTTCTTTGCTCATGTGGCGCCCTATATGGACTACATGAAAGCCCAGCTTGACCAGGAACTCCCGCCCGCCAATATCGTGGAATATCTCAAGACACACAGTTTAAGCTAATCCATACACCTCTCCATGCTTCGCCTTTCTGAAAAAATCGGCTACGGCCTTGGCGATATGGCTTCCAGCACTTTCTGGAAAATCTTCACCGCCTACCTCCCCTTCTTCTATGCCCAAGTGTTCCATCTCAGCCTGACGGCTACGGGTGTCCTTATGCTCGTTACCCGCATCTGGGATGCCGTGAGCGACCCCATGATGGGTATTGTGGCCGACCGTACACAGACGCGTTGGGGCAAGTACAGACCCTATCTGCTTTGGGTGGCCCTGCCTTTCGCCGTGGCAGGCGTGCTGCTGTTTACCGACCCGGGAATGGGCGAAACCGGCAAGACCGTGTGGGCCTTCGCAACGTACATTCTCATGATGACGGTTTACACGGCCATCAACGTGCCTTACGGATCCATGCTCGGCGTGATGACGGACGACAGCGATGAGAAGACGGTGTTCTCCTCCTACAGAATGTTTTTCGCCTACGGCGGCTCGTTCATCATACTGGCCGTGTGGGAGCCCCTTTGCAAGGGCTTGGGCCAGCTTCTGGGCAGTCCCTCGGCACAGGCCGCCTATCTCAACCCCTCGGCGTGGCAAGCCGCCATGATTGTGGTGGGGCTATATGTGGCTGTCCTTTTTGTACTGACTTTTCTCCTTACGCGCGAACATATCCAGACACAGCCCAAGCTGACTTCCGTAGGGGCTGACCTCCGTTCCCTGCTGCACAACAGTCCGTGGTGGATACTTCTGGGCGGCGTGCTTACCATGAACTTCTTCAACGCCATACGCTACTCAGCCATACCCTTCTTTTTCGCCAGCGTGGTGCCTGCGGATGCGGAGCTGAACTTCCTCTCGTGGCATTTTCTCTTCTACGCAGGCTTCTTCCTCGCCGTGGGCGAAGTGGCCAACATGGCGGGCGTGGCCTGCACCCCTGCCCTGACGCGCCGTTTCGGCAAGAAGACCAGTTTCATCGCCTCGCTGCTGATTATTGCCGTGCTGTGCAGTCTGTTTTTCTTCATACCCACGCACACCGCCACGGGCTACTGGCTGATGCTGGCCGTGCAGGTGGCCTTCTGCATCCTTACGGGCGTGATTTCTCCCCTCATATGGAGCATGTATGCCGACATAAGCGACTACGCCGAACTCAAATTCCACACCGCCTCCACGGGGCTGATATTCTCCTCGTCCAGCATGGCGCAGAAATTCGGCGGCGCCTTGGGCGGCGCAGGCGTGATGTGGTTGCTTCAAGCCTTTGGCTACGACACCGCAGAAGGCGTGGTACACCAGACTCCCGAAGCCATCGAGGGCATCCGCTACCTGATGAGCTTCATTCCCGCCGCCATAGCCATCGTGTCCGCCCTGTTCATTGCAGCCTACCCGCTCACCACAAAACGTATGCGGCAGATTGACAGCGAGCTGAAAGGCTTACGCATTGGGAATTCAGCAAATTCGGAAATGTAACAGTCAGCAAATGCCGAGCATTCCCCTGATTTGCCGATTTCACCCTTTGCTAAGTTCCTCAATGTGCTAATTTGTCAATCCCCCTCATTCGCTAATTTTTCCCATTTGCTAATTTGCTAATTTCCCCCATGTTTTCAGGAATCGTTGAAGCCACGGCCACGGTCGTGGACATCAGGAAGGAGCAGGACAACGTCCACTTCACGCTGGAGTGCCCCTTCGCCCAAGAATTGCACATCGACCAAAGCGTAGCCCACAACGGCGTGTGCCTCACCGTGGTTAGCCAGAACGGCAACCGCTACACCGTAACAGCCATACAGGAAACCCTGCGGCGCACCAACCTCGGCGACCTCCGCGTGGGCGACGAAGTGAACGTGGAGCGTTCCATGCTGATGAACGGCCGCTTGGACGGGCATATCGTGCAGGGGCATGTAGATTTGGCCGCACGCTGCACGCAAGTAGTGGAGGCCGAAGGATCGTGGGAATTTACTTTCGCCTACGACATTCAGCCCGAACAGGTGCGGCGAGGCTATTTCTGCGTGGACAAGGGCAGCGTAACGGTGAACGGCGTGAGCCTCACCGTGTGCGAACCCACCGCCTCCAGCTTCAAGGTGTGCATCATCCCCTACACCTACGCCCACACCAACTTCCACGCCATACAGCCGGGTACGCGCGTCAATATAGAGTTTGACATACTCGGCAAATACGTAGCCCGCCTGCAAGAAATCGGGCAGGACAGTCGTAAATAAAGGAATTAGAACATCAGCAGATGACCCGCCAGCAACGCTTCGACCACGTACTCGCCTACTTCCGCGACCACTTGCCGCCGACGGAGACCGAGTTGAACTACACCACCCCCTTTGAACTGCTTGTGGCCGTAGTGCTTTCGGCGCAGTGTACCGACAAGCGCATCAACCAGGTTACGCCCGCTCTCTTCAAGGCCTACCCCACGCCGCAGGCCATGGCCGAAGCTTCGGCAGACGACCTGTTCGGCTTCATCAAGTCCGTAAGCTACCCCAACAACAAAGCCAGCCACCTTGCCGGCCTCGCACGGATGCTGGTGAGCGACTTCGGAGGAGAGGTGCCTTCCACGCTGGAAGAACTCACTCGCCTGCCAGGCGTAGGGCGCAAGACGGCCAACGTCATACAGGCCGTAGCCTTCGGCAAGGCGGCTCTGGCCGTCGATACCCACGTCTTCCGCGTCAGCCATCGCCTGGGGCTGGTGCCCAAAAGCGCCACCACACCCTACAGCGTGGAAATGGCCTTGCGCCGCTACATCCCCGAGGAGGAAGTGGCCGCCTCCCACTACTGGCTGCTCCTACACGGGCGCTACACCTGCACGGCACGCAAGCCCCATTGTCCCAACTGCCCACTCGCCGCAATTTGCCCCAGCAGAGAGACCCCAGCCCCCTAAAGCCGCTAAAAGCACACCCGACAAACGAAAAACAAAGCATTAAACAACAAGTCCTACACTATGAAACACTCCGTACTCCTTGCCTCCCGCTTTCTGCTTCTTGCCCTCTGCCTCCTGCTGTCCACCGCGTCCCGCGCCGACAGCCCGCTGCGCATTGCCGTACTCGGCGACAGCTATTCCACCTTCGAGGGGAAAATGTGCCCTGCCATAAACGCCGTTTGGTACTACCCCGCCGAATCGTCGCACCACAACAAGGCCAACGACGTGGTCAGCGTAGAGCAGACCTGGTGGCACCAGACCGTGAGCCGGCTCGGAGCCACGCTCGTCCAAAACAACTCCTACAGCGGCAGCACCATCTCCTTCCAAGGCTATGTGCGCCGCAGCCCGCGCCAGAACGACGGCCAGAGCTTCCGCGCCGGCCAGCCGGCCGATGTCAGTCCCTCCAGTTTCATCACCCGCGCCGCCTGTCTGGGCGACTCCCTCGGAGGACCCAACCTCATCCTCGTGTTCGGCGGCACCAACGACTCGTGGGCCGGCACACCCGTCGGCACCTACCAGTGGGGCCAATGGACGCGCCACGACCTCTTCACCTACCGGCCCGCCATGGCCCGCCTGTGCCACGACCTGAGCCAGCTATACCCCACGGCACGCGTGCTCTTTCTCATCAACGACAATCTGCGCGACGACATTGTGGAAAGTACCCACACCGTGGCCGCCTACTATGGCATGGAGTGCCTCGACCTGCACGACATCGACAAACAGAGCGGCCACCCTTCGCAGAAAGGCATGACTGCCATTGCCGACCAGCTTTGCAGCTATCTTCAGGCCACGCCCGCACCCGCCTCGTCCCAACAGTAACCGCCACCAGTCCATACGCCTCCCGGCCTTCCCGTAGGGACACAAAAAACGATTGTATAGTGTAGCGCAAACTACCCTATACAATCGTTTTACTTATCCTATACGACAGTTTGCACTGTCCTATAGACCCGTTCCGCTTATCGCAGGACGGGGATTCCTCAAAGCCCGAGTTCCTTGGCGATGGCCTCCACCTTCTTCTGGGCTTCGGCGCAGGCGGAGGGATAGCACTTGGGACAGGCCATCTCGCCCTTCACTTCCATGTAGAACTTAATCTTGGGCTCGGTGCCGGAGGGACGCACGCTCACCTTCGTGCCGTCGGCGGTGTACCACTGGAGGACGTTGCTGGTGGCGGGCATGTCAAGGTCGGAGGCACGGCCTTCGGCATCATACTGCTTCAGCGTGCCGAAGTCCTTGGCCAGCACCACGGGGCTGCCGCCCAGACTGGCGGGGCGCTGCTGGCGGAACTGTTCCATCATGGCCTTGATTTCGTCGGCGCCCGTCTTGCCGGGCTTCACCACGTTGATAGTCTGGTTGTAGGAGAAGCCGTAGTCCTGATAAATCTTCATGAGGAGGTCGTAAAGCGTCATGCCCTGGCACTTGGCCCATGCGGCTATCTCGCAAATGAGGCAGATGGAGGCGGGAGCGTCCTTGTCGCGCACTTTGTCGTAGGGCAGGAAGCCGAAGCTCTCCTCGCCGCCGCCTATGTACTTCTGCTTGCCTTCGCTGATGGCAATCTCGCGGGCAATCCACTTGAAGCCGGTGTAGCAGTCGCGGCACTCCACGCCGTTCTTCTTGGCCATGTCCATGATGAGCTCGGAAGTAACGATGGTCTTCACCATGAAGTCGGTGGGGAGGAGCTGGCCCAGTTTCTTTTTGTTCTCGATAATATAGTAGGCGAACATGACGCAGGTCTGGTTGCCGTTGAGAATGGCCCACTCGCCCTTATCGTCGCGGCAGACGATGGCGAGGCGGTCGGCATCGGGATCGGTGGCCACCACGAGGTCAGCATTGAGCTTCGTGCCCAGCTTCATGCCGAGCGTCATGGCCTCGGCGTTCTCAGGGTTGGGACTGACCACGGTGGGGAAATTGCCGTCGATGACCATCTGCTCAGGCACCACGTTGATGTTTTGGAAGCCCCAGGAGCGGAGGCACATGGGCACTATGACGCGGCCCGTTCCGTGCATGGCGCTATAGACTATGTTTAGGTCTTTCTGTCGGTTAATAGACTCCTGGTCGATGAGAGCGGTGTGTACGGCCTGCACGTAGTCCCAGTCCATCTCGCCACCGATAATCTGAATGAGATCGGGATTGCCCTGGAACTTCACGTCCTCCATGCGGACGGCATTTACTTCGTCGATGATGCCCTTGTCGTGGGGGGCGAGCACCTGTGCGCCGTCGCTCCAGTAGGCTTTGTAGCCATTGTACTCCTTGGGATTGTGGCTGGCCGTAACGTTCACACCGGCCACGGCACCGAGCTGGCGTATGGCGAAGCTGATTTCGGGCGTGGGTCGGAGGCTCTCGAAGAGGTAGGCCTTGATGCCGTTGGCGGAGAAGATGGCGGCTACGCTCTCGGCGAAGTCGCGTCCGTTGTTGCGGCAGTCGTGGCCTACCACAACGCTAAGCTCGCCGTCCTTTGCCTCGGGGAAAGCCTTGCGGATGTAGTTGGCGAAGCCCTGTGTGGCGGCGCCCACAATATACTTGTTCATGCGGTTAGTGCCGGGGCCCATGATGCCGCGCAGGCCGCCGGTGCCAAATTCCAATGTTTGATAAAATGCGTCGATAAGTTCGGTTTTGTCGTCATTGTCAAGCATGGCACGCACGGCCTGCTTGGTCTCCTCATCGTAGATAGAGGAGGCCATCCAGGACTGAGCCACTTGCTCGCAGTGATTGAGAAGGGAGTTTTCCATATTTATAAGTTTTCTAAATTACTGATTCACCAATTTGCTAATTCGCTAATTTTACCTCGCCCATCTGCATGACAAACGTCAGCTGCTGGTCTCTGTCAAACATAATTATGTCCGCATCCTTGCCTTTTTCAAGGGAACCTTTACGGTCGTAGATGCCCATAATCCTGGCGGGTGTCTCGCTAATCATGCGGCAGGCCACGTCCATGGGGAAGCCGGCCTGCTGTACGGCAGTGCGGACGAGGCGGTCCATCGTGGCGATAGAGCCGGCAAGAGCGGAGCGGTCGGCCAGCTTGCACACACCGTCTTCTATGATTTCGTTGTCGTTGAAGGTGCGGGTGGCATTGCTGCCTGCCACGGCCAGCGAGTCGGTGCAGAAGCACATGTGCTCCACACCCTTGGCATTGTAAATCATGCGCATCACAACAGGGGGCACGTGGATACCGTCGGCGATGACCTCCACGGTGTAGTCAGGAATGCTGTACACGGCCTCAACGACACCGGCCACCTTGAACTCGCGGTTTTTGTGGAGTGAGCTCATGGCATTGGTGAAGTGAGTGGCATGGCGTGCGCCGGCCTTGTAGGCCATTTCCACGTCCTCGGGAGCACCAGCCGTATGGCCGATGGAGGCCACGCAACCGGCAGCCACGCAAGCCTCGATGAACTCCTTGGCCCCTTCCAGTTCCGGAGCCACGTCCCAGCGCTTAATCACGCCGGTGGCAAGCATACGGTTGTAGTCGGCAGGGTTGGGAGGCGTAATCCATTCCGGGCGCTGGGCACCGGCCATCTTCTTACTAAAATACGGGCCTTCGAGGTGAAGTCCCATCACAGGGCTGTCGGGCTCCGCCATCAGCTTCTTGCAAGTTTGGATGCCGGCTTCGTACATTTCAGGGGTGGAGCAGCTCATGGTGGGATATATGGCCGTAGTGCCGTGCTGCATGTGTGCATCAACAGCTTGGCGGAAGGCCTTTTCCGTGCCCTCCATGAAATCCCGGCCACCGCCGCCATGGCAATGCAGTTCTATGCCGCCAGGCACGACATCGCAACCTTTGGCATCGATTATCTCGGCACCGGCAATGGGCAAGGCCGAATTGATGACTTCCTTGATGCGGTTGCCCTCAACGACCACGCTGCCGCCTTCCAGCCAACCATTGGGCGTAAGAATGCGCCCATTGACAATTTGTTTAAGCATAACTATAGAGTTTTAAGGTGTTTCTTAAATATGAAATCCCCGTCTGCGAGTCTGCCCTATTGCGTACTCCTGTCGCGGATATTGTTACGAATGCGTGCCAAATACCTGTCCAAAGCAGCCTCGTCCCTCTCGTCAATGATTTGGAGCAGGCTTTTGAGCTCATCACGTATGCGGCTCACCTGCGCTCCAGAACGCGGATTGAACAGGATTTCCCTGAGCAGGCAATCATCCTCGCCCAGTACGCCTTTCGCAATGCGCATGTGCCGTTTGAAGGTCGTGCCGGGAGCCTCTTGCGGTTTCATGACAGCGGCAAACACGAAAGTCGATACGAAGGGTATGCTCAGAGAGTAGGCCACAGTCTCATCGTGCTCATCAAAAGTAAACTCACTGATGTGGAGATCCAGCCGCCGGTAGAGATCGCGGAAGAAACTGCGTCCCTCACGGTCGCCCTCGCTAATGATAATGGCGTTCTCATCGGCCAGTGCCCCCAAATTGGCGAAAGTAGGGCCGAACATGGGGTGGGTGCTCACAAAGCGACGGCCACACGAGTCATAAAAAGCCTTGAGCCCCGTCTTCACACTGGCAATATCGCTCAGTATGCAGTCAGCCGGCAAGTAAGGCAGCAGTTGATGGAACACGCCGAGGGTATGCTTCAGCGACACGGCGTTGATGACCAGTTCCGGCTGAAACAGACGTATCTCGTCTGGCGTGGTAAAGCGCTCGCAGTTGTAGAGGAAGCGCAGGCGCTGCGGGTCATTGTCATAGACCGCCGTCCGGTGGTCAAACGACAGGAGGTCGGCAAAAAACGACCCCATTTTGCCTGCACCAAGTATAAGTATCTTCATCTGTACGGGAGTTTGGGGCACTCTCTCTGCAAGAAAGAAAGTGATGGGTAACGGCTACGCCCACAAGCGGAGTTCTGGCACACCCCGGCGTGCGGGCAGACCTGCAAAAGCCGATGCAGGGCATTTCTGCCTGCAAAATTACACAAACTTTTCGACACTGACACAATAAAATCCTAAAAAAAAAGTTTTAAAGGCAGATGAAGCATATTCACTACCTCTTTATCATTCTGTTTACTTGCTTGTCCTGCGGTTCTCCTGAAAAAAGCGAGAAGCGGGGCGACTTCGCCATGGCCATCGGCGAATACTACGAAGCCGCCAACCGCTACAAGCAGGCCTATCAGCGCACGCCCAACAAGGAACGCGAAAACCGCGGGCGGCGTGCCGTCAAGCAGGCCGAGGCATTCGCACGCTATGGCTACACGGCACGGGCGGCGGGAGCCTATCGCTCTGCCGTGCGCTACGAAAGCAATGATTCTCTGCTCCTGCGTAAGCTTGGCGACATGCTACGTATGCAAGGAGACTACAAGTCGGCGGCTCAGGCTTACCGGCAGTATCTGGACTCCGTACCCGGCGACACGCTCGCCCAAAAAGCCCTAAAAGGAGCCTTGGAAGCTCCAGAGCTCAAACAGAAGGGCAGTGCCTACACCGTGAAACAATCGCGGCTTTTCAACTCCAACCGTTCCGACTACTGCCCTGCCCTCACGCCCGACGGCGACCAGATATACTTCACCTCCAATCGCAATGCAGCCACGGGCAACGAACTCTCCAACATCACGGGCCAACTTCCCTCCGACATATTTTGTGCGCGAAAGGACGAAAAGGGCCGCTGGAAGCCTGTGGAACAGGTGGAAGGTGCACTCAACTCAGCCCTTGATGAAGGCGCACCCGCTTTCTCGCCCGACGGCAAGACCATGTACTTCACCCTTTGTGAGGAAGATGCCAACTATCCCCGCATGGCCAAGATAGCCACCTCTTCCCGTTCCGATGCCTCATGGGGAAAGCCCCAGGTTCTCAAGCTGACAAGCGACACCTTGTCGTCCTTTGCACATCCCGCCGTCAGCCCCGACGGACGTTGGCTCTATTTTGCCTCTGACATGCCGGGCGGCTACGGTGGCTTCGATTTGTGGCGATGCACCATAGGCAACAAGGAACAGGGCGTGGTGGAAAACCTCGGCCCCGGCATCAACACGGCAGGCAACGAGGAATTTCCCGCCTTCCGACCCACCGGCGAACTCTATTTCAGCAGCGACGGCATGGGCGGCATGGGCGGGCTCGACCTCTATCAATCCACCGAGGATTCCGTCAGCCACACTTGGCACACCGTCCATCTGCCTGCGCCCATGAACTCCCAAGGCGACGATTTCGGCATCACATTCGAAGGGCTCCACAACCGGGGATTTTTCTCCTCAAGCCGTAGCACAGGCGGACGCGGCTGGGATAAAATCTACGAGTTTTCCTTCCCCGAAAACCTCCTCACCGTCAAAGGCTGGGTATATGAGCAGGACGGCTACGAACTCCCCGCAGCCACAGTTTACATGGTAGGTTCCGACGGCACTAACGTGAAGACCGGCGTACGTGCCGACGGCTCCTTTGAGCAACCTCTGAAGCCAGGCGTGGACTACATCCTCCTCGCCACCTGTAAAGGCTACCTCAACATCCCCGAAAAGATCCACGCCGACACCGTGGAGGAAGAGCGGCAGTACGTCCTCCAATTCCCGCTGCCCAGCATCAGTATGCCCGTGCTCGTCCGCAACGTCTTCTATGAGTTCGACAAGGCCGACATCACGCCCGAGAGCGCAGAAGCACTCAACCGTCTCTCGCAGATGCTCAAGGAAAACCCCAACGTAACCATTGAACTCTCTGCCCATTGCGACTTCCGCGGCGATTCGCTCTACAACCGTCGCCTCTCACAGCGACGCGCCGAGAGCGTGGTGCGCTATCTCGTCAGGAGCGGCATCGACAGCCTTCGCCTCACGCCGCTCGGCTATGGCAAGGACAAGCCCAAGACCATCAACAAGAAACTCACGGAAACCTATTCCTGGCTCCACGAAGCCGACACCCTCACGCCTCAATACATACTTGCCACCGACAGCACCGGCCGTCCCCTTCTCGATTCCCTACAGCGCGAAGTGTGTCATGCCCTCAACCGCCGCACCGAGTTCCGCGTCCTGCGTACCACCTACGGCCTGTTCGATGCACAGGGCCGCCTCATACCCTCGGCCATCAAAATGCCCGTTCCGAAGCCAACCGATGACGTCCCCACAGACGACAGCTACGACGAAGGAGCCCTGACTGACGAACAAGAAGACGTAGAATTTGAGTTTTAAACTTTGTCAATCCAAAATAAAATTGTAATTTTGCACCTGCAAGTTGGCCTCCTCCTCTTATCCCAATTTGCCAATTCACTTATTTTCCAGCGGGGCGTAGCGCAGTCCGGTAGCGCACCTGGTTTGGGACCAGGTGGTCGCAGGTTCGAATCCTGTCGCCCCGACAAAATAGAAGAAAGGCTAAGATACCCATCCCCTTAGCCTTTCTTGTTTTTTTATATATTACTGAGTTCTCTTCACGGCTCAGTGGAAAAAAGCTGGGGGCAGATACTTGAAATCAGCGAAGATTGCGTACATTTACGCCATGAATATGCTCGAATAACTCGCGCGTCTGGCTCTCCCGAAGGAACTCCTTGATTATTTCGATATTGTTAAGAGAGAGACCGAAGAGTCGGATAATCGGTACAATGAGCATGACCATCCATTTGGATGTGCGCATGAATGCTTATCTTCAGAAGTCAGAGGAATACGAATCAAAGGGGTTTATGGAGCCGATAAGCATAACCGACTTCTCCATTCACGACCACAAGGTAATTCTCCCCCTTCTGCGCCACTGGCGAGCCCTGCTTTTGACCAGACGGGAAGCAGGGCCGCCGTGAACTGGCGGCGGACTAAGAAAAACTGTCCTACACTTGCGTCACAACGCTCGTATAGGACAGTTTTTACTGTGATATAGATTCGTTCCGTCCCTTAAAGGGTGAGGTTGCGCCGGAGTGTATTACCGGCCACGCCTCTCCCCGAGGACGGGCGATTTACAGCTTCTCAAACTGGGCGGTCAGACCGAGGATGGTGCAATAAGCCACTTTACCATCCACGATGAAGGGGAGGCTGAATGAGTGGGGGCCATCTTCTTCATAGAAGTGCGGGCTTCTCCATTCCATTTCTTCCTCATTGCGGTCGCGCCAGTCTTTAAAGAGCTGGTCGGAGTAGGGCGTGTCTCCCCTGTTGTCGCATACGAGAAACTTCTCCGCATTGAAGTTGAGTTGGCCATTGGCACCGCTGCTTACCGTGCCCTGATAGCGCTCGCCGTATATGGGGATAATCAGATCGAATTTATTGCCGGAGATTTCTATGTATATGCGTGTGTTTTTCGTATCGCCCACATACCAGATCCAACGGCCCTGCACGCTGTTCACGTCCACCTGAGCGTTCTGCTTGGTCATAAGCATTCTTTCGCCCATGAAGCCCTGTTCGTCCTGAGTCTCAATGACAATGGCCTTTCCACCTGCGAGTACGGAAATCCTGACGGTAGCGGGTTGCTTCATGTCCTCGTCAAGGGGGACTTCGATGATTTGATTGTTATTGTTGTAGTCGGGCTGATAGTTCTTCTGCGGAGTGAGAACGACGATGCCGTTTTTCTCGGTATAGGAGCCCACGACTTTGTGACGCATGAAGCGGTTGCCTTCGTAGTCCACGTCGCCATAGAGATAGGTGAACTCACGCTCAGTGAAGATAATCTGGGAGTAGTAGGAATCGGCGGCCATATCCCAGGAACCGATGAAAGCCTTGGTGCCGCCTTCCGAGTGAGAACCATTGTCGGCCGCATCATCGTCGCCGCAACTGAACAGGCTGAATGAAACAAGAGCCGCAAAGGCCAAAAGCAAATACTTTTTCATGTTTTTTTAGTGTTAAAGGGGTTTATGTAAGTGGATTACTGTTGTGCTATCTTCCAGACGTAGCGCTGGCCGTCGGCATTGATGACGAAGATATGGGCTCCGGGGGCTTGCAGGGCCACGTTGAAGCGGTGGCCGCCGCCAAGTCTTTGCGACTGAAGTTCACGCCCGTCGATGCCGTACACCTTCATCGTGGCCTCCTTGACTTCGGAGGGCAGGATGACCTCGTAGTTTCTGTCGCCGCTGTGGTTGAGCATGAAATCGCCCTTCACGGCCTCGATGCCGACAACGGGGTCGTACATCACGTCGCAGGCGCACTTCTCCGTTTCGGACAGGCCAACATGGTCGGTTACTATGGTGTAGAAGTAATAGTAGGTGTCGGGCTGCTTCTCCACAAGCGTGGATTCGCCGTCGAACATCTCCTTGACGGGTTTGAAGTTCTGGTTGTCGGTGGACATATATACGTTGTACCAAGCCACGCCGGAGGATTCGTCGCTGCCGGACCACTGCACGAGGAGATGGTTCTCGTCGTAGTTGCTCACCAGATAGGCGGCACTGGAAGGCAAGTCGGTGTCGATGGCATTCACGAAGGTGTTGGTGACGATGGGAGCGTTGCCGTCGAAGACGATGGAAGCCTTATTGGCTATTTGCGTGCGGGTGGCAAGGCCGGCCTTCTGGCCCACGATGAAGGACACGAAGCCTTCGCCGCGGTGGCTGTCGTCGTTGGGCGGCAGGAAGCCGAGGTCGGGGTCTTCCTCCTCATCGAGGGTTTCGGGATTGAGAGTGATGAACATCCAGTTTACCACGCCCGTCTCCTTGTCCAGCTTGCCCGTAGTGCGAACGATGTAGGGCTTGGCGGGACGCATGTCGATGTCGAGGGCAAACTCGCTGCGCTGCTCGCCCGGCACGCTGACGAGGGTGTCGCCCCAGCCCACGGTGGTGAAGGCGAAGTCATCCAAATCCATCTTGGCAAGATCGAGGGTGTCGGTGACGAACACGGTGTGGGCGGGAGCCGTGGCTTCCTTCTTGTTTTCAAACAGGATGGTGTAGGGCATATTGCGGCTGGGCGCAATCCAGTGTACGCTGTCGGCGTCCATATACTGCGAGGGGCCTATCATCTCGTTGGGGTCCCACGCTGAGGCTGTGGGGATGTTGGAGCTGTTTTTCGGTCCGCCCATGCAGCTCTTGCCGCCCAACACGGCTCCAGCCATGCTGGAACCCATGCCGATAGAGGTGGCTGCAATATAGCCTATCTTGCCGATGGAGGAAAGACCCGCCGTGGCGCAGCTGAGACCGGTCATACCGAGGTTCATGGCAAGGTTGCCCCAACGGTCGTTGGCATCGTCGGTGCAAGCGCCATACACGGTTTTCAGAGTGCCCCAGGCACAGCCGCCGAAAGGTATGATGTCGATGACGGCATCTATCACACCCATGCCGATGTTGCTTAGCAGACACTCGGCCTGGGCACGCTTGGCGGCACCTCCGGCCTTGGCCTTCACCTCGCCGCGTGCCATGCGCTTGGCGGCCATATCCTCGGCTTCGTCGCTGAAGTCGCCCCAGCCCTGGTCAGCCCAGTACTTGATTTGAATATCCTTGGAGGTCTTCAGACGAATGTGTACATCGTGGCTGCTGCCGGCCTTGATGATGGGCACCTGGAAGGGATAGTAGCGCCATTCCTTGCCGTCCTCGTCCTTCACGATGACATAGTCGCCGATGTCCTGCTTGAGCGTCTCGCGCACTTCGTCGAACATCTCGGGCGGTACGACTTCTTCGGTGAGGTTGGGCAGTTTGAAGTCAAAGTCTATGAGCTCCACTTCGAGGTCGGGATAGTGGGATATGAAGAAGTTCAGGGGCACGTTGTAGGCATCCACATTGCCCTTGTTGCCATACGACAGGGTGTGCGTGAGCCACTTGTTGTAGAGAATCTTGCCTCTGCCGCGAAATTCCATCCAGGGCTTTTCCTCGCGCGTCTCCTCAATGGTTACGGCATCGGCAAGCGTGGCATCGCCCACCTGGAGCGTCCAGCGACCCAGTTCGGCTTCCTCCACTTCAAACCATGCCTTCAGGATGCCGGGGCGTTCCTCCCATACCTGGCTGGCCTTTATGGTCTGGCCGTCACGAGTGAGCATGGGTGTCTGCTTGGCACTGATGGCACCGCCGGTGATGGTAGCCAGAATCTTACCCGTGTTGCCTATGCGGCGAGGCTGGATGTCGGAGAGGCCGGCCACCGTTACGCTCTTGGCGGCAGAGGCATAGGTCGTGGCGTTGCATGCTTGGAGCGACACTTGGTATTCGCCGGGCTTGTTGTAGCGATGGGTAGGTTGGGCGAGCGTGGAGGAGGTGCCGTCGCCGAATGTCCAGAGGAAGGTATCGCAGTCGGTGGAATGGTTGCTGAGAACCACGTCGCCCGTCTCTGTGGTGCAGATGTCGAAGTCAGCTACGGGCACACGGATGTCGCTGTCGGCGAAATCCACATCGGCCATGCCGTAGCCGTCGTTGCCATTGCCCGAGAGGTCGAGCAGGGTGTCGTCGAAGCCCAGGTTTATCTTCAAGCCCTCGGCCTTCTCTATGTTCTTGTAAAGATTGGCCCTGATTTCTTCTTCCGGAAGGGCACGGTTCCACAGGCGGAAATTGTCGATGGCGAAGGCTGCGTACTTGGAACCCCATCCATCGGGATTGCCCAGCACAATGGGGTTCCAGCCCCAGCCTATGGCCCCGTAGAAGTCCTGTTCCTCGGCCAGCACACCGTTCACGAAGAAGCGGGCCTTGTGGGTGGCCTCATCGTAGGTGAGGGCCAGATGGTACCATTTGCCCATCGTCAGGGCGGCAGATTTGCAAGTAAGGGTGAGGCGGTCGTCCTTTTCGTTGATCAACTGTGCCGCGAAGAAGCGGTCTTCGCTCCAATAGTCCTTGCTCCAGCCCAGACCGGTGCAATATAAATCATCCTGGTTGCTGTCGTGGCTCAGGTAGGCCATCGTGCTGCCATTGTCAGCCTTGTCTATTCTTGCCCACATCTCCATAGTCAGGGCTGTGCCGTGGAAGTTGCGGTTGTTCGGGATGACCACGCGGTTCTTGGCAAAGTCTTTATCCGTATAGGGAGCCACGGCGAGAACCTTGTCAGAATGACCGGGGGCGGACTCTGCCACTTCCCGACGATAAACTATTTCGTGACGCTCAGCACCATTGGAGCGATAGCGGATGAACCAGTGCGGCGTGCCGTTGCCGTCTATCTCCAAGTTTGTATAGAGGTTATTCCAAAAGCCCACGCCGTCAGGGCAGTGGGAGTCGTTGCACGACACCTCGTCGATGGTTTGGAAGCCGTCGGTCGTCTTCACCCACGAATAGTCGTTGCCGGCCAGCCAGATGGTGCGGCCTGTGGGGTCGGTGGGGGCAAAGCAAAGCGTGTAGTCGGAGATATGGCCGCGCTTGTGGATGGTCTCCGTCCAGTCGGTCTGGCAGGCGAAAGTCTCGCCGCCGTCGTGGCTGTGGAAGATGAGGTTGCGGATTTCATACTGGCCGTAGCCGCCTGTCTCCGTCAAAATATAGACATCGTTGCCCCTCACCTTGAGGTAGGCATGCGGATTAGATTTGGGCTTATACTGCTCTGTGCAGATTTGCTGCGCCGGAAGCCAGGTCTTTCCCCCGTCGGTGGAGCGATGAAGGGCCAGGTAGTAGGTGCCATCGTCCGCCGTGAGCTGTTCCTGGATTAGCGCATATATGCTGCTGCCCTCTATGGCCAGACAGCTCAGAGGCTCGCAGGCACTGTAATCTCCAGCCACCGTATCACCCTTTCGATACACTTTTCCGTCACTCGTTGTCAGTTCCGTGGCAATCTGGGTGGTAGTGAAGGGTTCGCCCTCGGCGGAAGTTACCGTCCACACCATTCTGTTATCCAACCACCTGTCGTTCCAAATGGCCATGGCGGCCATCTTTTCCCCGTCGAAAGCGAAGGACTGCAAATCGGCATCGTAGGTTCCTCCCTCATACCGGCAGGTGACGAGGGAATCGGCGAAGGTTTCGCCGCCGTCCGTAGAGTAGGCCACATGGAAGCCTGTCTCGCGCGGAAATGTCTGGTAGCACACGGCCACCTTGTTGCCCACGGCCTGCATGAAGGCGGCTCGCACGGAGTTCGTGGTTGCAGCCACTTGCTTCTTCTGGAACGACTTGCCGTCAGTCGAAGTCAGGCAGACAAGACCTTCCGCATCGCGGGCAACGATATGCACCTTGCCACCCGACACGCTCATATACTTCCACATACGCGTGTCAGGATTCCCTTGTTGCTTGACACCGGCAAGGGCGTACAAATCCACGGGGGCTTCCCATGTCAGGCCGAGATCGTTGGAGCGCCGGTACCACAGTCTGCCGACTCCGTCCACCTCTTCATCCGCCCAAAGCAGATGCAGGGTGCTCCCGTCGAGGGCAGTTTCCACGCGGCGCATTTCCACGTCGCTGCCTACGCCTGATGCGGCAGAAAGATTCTTGTAGCCATAATTACTGAACAACGGCTCCTGGGCATGAGCCGGGAAGGCTACGACAAAAAGAACAGCGGCAACGAGAAATTTTAACGCTTTCATAGTCTTTGTCTTTTTAAGAGTTTTGTATTGGCGCAAGAAGCACCGTGAATAAAGTGGATAAATCCGTATTGACGCTGCAAAGGTACACTTTTTCACTCTCATAAAACTTCTCAAAAAGCATAAAGTGCCTGCCAATTCATACGAGCGACACTTTCATTTCGTACAAAACGACTCTCAAATCGTACAAAACGCCCACGCACAAGCCCTTCCGGACACTTTGTTTGCAAGGGAACAGCGGGCTTTCCGACAAAATACGCTAACTTTGCACCGCAAAACAACGGAAAGCCCCCACTTATGCTCAAAACCCTTATCTGTTTCGTGCCCTTCGCAGTGTGCCTCTTTTGGTTTGCGGCCTTTGCCGCGTGCTACAGGAAGAGCGACGCGGCAAAGCGCACCCTCACATGGTTTCTCGCCACCTGCGTGGTGCTCTACTTCAACCACGGCTTATTCTTCACCGTGGGCATCCCTCAGAAGACGGAATGCGTGTGGGCCTTCTGTTCGCTGTCGGTGTATCCGCTATATTATATTTATATTTGTGCCCTCGTGTGCCGACCGCTGAAGGCCTGGCACAAACTGCTGTTCCTCCTGCCCGCCGCATTGGTAGCCGCAGCTATGCTGCTGACCGACGGACCGGCTCCGGAGACGGCCCGCAAGGTGATAAGCCTCGTCCAAATACCCCTCGTGTGCTATTTCGGATTTCGCAAGCTTCAGGCCTTCGACGCCAAACTGGCCGATACCTATGCCGACACCGAGGAGCACAGCACGGGAGAAATAAAGGGACTGCTGCTGGCCTTCTTCCTCATCTCGGCGCTCTCCATCGTAGCCTCCGTGCTGGGCAGACAGTTCTTTGCCGAGACCAACTGGCCTTATCTCGTCACGGCCGCCCTACCCTTCTCCGTGTTGCTCTATGTGCTGGGCTTTATCGGCTTCGTGCGGCCGCACACTTCCTTACAGGATGACGATGAGAGCGCGGTACTTACGGCGCAGGACGAGGCCCTGCTGCCGGACTGTCAGCCAGAGGGACTGGGGGCGAAGATAGAGGCGCTGATGAGCGAGGAACACCTCTTCCTCATGAAAGGTCTGAAGATAGACGACGTGGCAGGCCGGACAGGTTCGTGCCGCACTTATGTATCCAATTATATCAACCAGAAGCACGGCTGCTCCTTCTCCGACTATATCAACCGCCAGCGCATTGCCCACGCCAAGACGCTCATGCAGAGAGATGCCGGCGTCAAGATGTTGAGCGTGGCAATGAACTCCGGATTTTCCAGCGAGCAGTCGTTCTATCGCAACTTCCAGAAGTTTGAAGGCATGAAGCCCGCACAGTGGCAGCTACAACAGAGTGAATCAAGGGGTCAGACCCCCTGATTCACGTAAACAACCCGTGAACAGAGGGGGAGAGTGAATAGTCAGGGCTGGCGGGCGAGGACGAAGCGGGGACGGGAGTAGCAGTCGGGGATTTCCTCTACGCGGCAGAGCCCTGCGGATTGGAACAGACGGGCCACTTGGGCGGTGAAGGCGGTGTTGCACTCCACGGCTATTCCGCCGCCCGGCAGGAGCCCCCTGCGGGCAAGGCGGGCCAACGGGCGGTAGAAGCGCAGGGGGTCGTCGTCGGGCACGAACAGGGCCAAGTGGGGTTCGTGGTTCAGTACGTTGGGGTGCAGTCCGTCGCGCTCTGCCTCCAGAACGTAGGGCGGATTACTGAGAATGAAGGATATGGGGGGAGAGAGAAGGGTGTCGGGCACGCGGGTAAGGTCCACTTCCCTGAATGTGGCTTCGAGGCCGTGGAGGCGAAAGTTATCCCGTGCCAGGCTAAGGGCTTGGGGCGATATGTCCCACGCTTCTACGGAGATGCACGGGGCGCCGTGCTTGCAGGCGAGGGCTATGCAGCCGCTGCCGGTGCATACGTCAAGCACGCGTCCGTGGTCGGGAGCTTCGCGCAGGAAGATTTCCACGAGGCCTTCCGTCTCGGGGCGGGGTATGAGGGCTCGGCGGTCGGTGCGGATGCGGTGGCCGCAGAATGTGGTGCTGCCGAGTACGTACTGCACGGGCTCTCCGGCCTGAAGGCGGGCGGGAATGGTGGGGTCCCAATCTGACGGCACGCGGCCCAGAAGGATGTCGGCCTGGCTGAGGCCATAGCGTTCTTCAAACACGAGACGGGCTATGGCACGAGCCTCGGCGGCGCCGTAGAGGGGCGTAAGGGCGGCCTGTAGGCTGGCCGAAGGGCTTGGGCGTTCCGTCTTATCCATGGCAAAGGAGGTGGAAGGGACACTGGGCGCAGTGTTCGGTGTTGGGTGTGAATGGCTGTTCGGGATTGAGGATGTCGGCCACGACTGCAGACAGTCCTTTGAGGTAGTCCCCTGCCAGTGGGGCGAAGTCGGTGAGGGGGGATTGGCCCACCATGATGAGGGGCTCCTCCACCGGCCGGTTGAGAAAATAGAGGGCGGGAGCCACGGGCAGCGAGGCGGGCAGGAGCGTACTGGAATAGAGGAAAGTCTGGAGCAGATAGCGGGGGCGATTCTTGCCGGGCGTGAAGAGGGACGGGAGGTCGTCAGCAGATGCCAATGATTCGGCTTTTCCGCCTGTCTTGTAATCAACTACGCGGAGGATGCGCTGCCCGCCGACGGTTACTTCGTCGAGACGGTCGATGATTCCTCCCACCTGAACGGTGCGCCCGCTTCCGTCGGCACATTGCACGGCGAGTGTCTGGCTGTGCCACCCCTCCAAGCCGCGGATGATGATGGGCCCTTGCAGGGCCAGCTGCCGGTCGTAGCGCAGGAGCCGCTGCAAGTAGTGCTCCAGCACCTCGGCCACCACGCCGTTGTAATTGACGGGTGTTTCCATCTCGGCGAATGCCTGGCGGATGAAGCCGGCGATGAGGCTTTTCGCCTTCATGGCGTTGTCTATTTCAGAAGCCGTGATGGGGCGGGCGCAGTCGGCGGACAGGTGGCGGTAGAGAAGTTCGGCCAATTTGTGGAACAGCAATCCGAAGGTGTTTTCCGCGATGATGTCGGCGGGGTCGTCGGGCTTGCGGAGATGGCGCATGTTTTGGTAATAGAACTTCAGGGGGCAGTCCAGATAGGTGTTGATGGCCGAGGGGGCGAGTTTCTTTATGTTGTCCAGCATTTCCGTGGTCTTCGGCTGAGGTTCGGGTCCGCGCGGCGGCATGGCGGGCATGGCCGTGAGGGTGAGATGGCGGATGGGAAGGGGGCTTTCAACCATAAGTTGCACCATGAAGCGCGACATCTCACCCGTGCGCAGTCCTTCCGCGCTGCTGTTGTAGATGCAACGCAGGTGTCGGGCACGCTGTATGAGGCGGTAGAAGTGGTAGGCATAGACGGCGGTGCGTTGATTGACTACGGTAAGGCCGAAAACCCGGCGGATGCTGTAGGGGATGAAGGAGTTGTCGCTGCCTACCCGTGGGAGCACCTTTTCGTTGGCGGAGAGTATGAGCACGTTGTCGAAGTCGAGGCAGCGCGTTTCCAGTAATCCCATCACCTGCAGGCCGATGACGGGTTCGCCCTCAAAGGGTATGGAGGTCTGGCGCAGGGTGTAGCGTATGAGCTTGTGGAGCGTAGCGAAGCCGATGCCGGCCAGTGAGCCCGTTTCCACGAGGTGGAGGAAGCGGCCCAGGATGGTGTAGGTGTGGTACCAGGCTTCGGTAGCCAGCAGGCGGGCAAAGTCGCCTTCTCCGTGCTCTGCTTGAGCGGGGGCGTGGGCGGCTCCCTGGGACTGTGCGGCCAGGACCTCCTGTTCTACCTGCGTGCGCAGGTCGGCGAGGAAGCGTGCGGGGGCGGCCTCCTTTGCCTTGGCGAAACTGCGCTCCACGAAGGCGAAGGCATGGGTGTGGCCCAGAGGGAAGCCCTTGGTGACATTGACATCCTGCACCTCGTCGGGCAGGGCGTGCAGGACGGGCTGGAGTATGTCCTCGGAAGCCAGAACGACGGCTGTGCGCGTGGGGTCGGTTCCGAGGTGGGCTTTTACCCAGCCCGTTACGGAGCGGGCCTGGGCGTTTTCGGTGGGTGCGCTCACGAACTCCACGGACTGTAGGCCGCCGAGGTTGTCGAAGCAGTCCTTCGGGAGCTGGTTGGGGAAGTCGAGCAGGTTGTCGGCCAGGAACATGCCGGCCTCGTGGCCGCTGCGGAGGTAGTAGGTGTCGTAGTCCCAGTAGAAGATGGCCCGCCCCGCCTTTTGCAACTGGCTGAGCAGTTCATGCTCCACGCCGGAGAGGGCGTTGTGGCCCACAAACACGTACAGGCCCTCCTGCTCCAGGGCTGCCTGACTTCTGACCACGTCGCGGAAGAGGGCACCCTCGTAGGCCAGTCCTTCGGCACGGAGTTCGGCGTTGAGGGCAAGGTAGATTTTGTGCATGTTGCGCCACAGCAGGAGGAAGCGTTGGCGCAGCTCAGAGGTGGCGGGCAGGGAGAAATCGCGGAAGAAGTTGCCGAGTATCTCCCGCTGTTCGTCCGTGAGGTAGTCCAGTGTGTCGAGTTCGCGGAGGTCGGCCACGTTGGCGAAGAGTTGGCGCACGATGTCGTCGGAGCGATAGGCCAGCTGCTTGTCGATGTCGTCGAAGTCGGCCAGCAGGCGTTCGCCCCAGCCGTAGAAGCGGTCGAGGGTGGTCTGGTTGTCGCCCGTGGCTTCGACGTAGTGGCGATAGATGCGGCAGACGATGTCGATGGGGTCGCCCGGCGTGAGGTCTGACAGTTCGGCAAAGAGTTCGCTTATGGTGAGATAGCGCGGAGCCCACAGGGCCTTCTGGCCCGCAGCCTCATAGAGGTGCTGATTGAAAAACACGCTGGCTCGGCGGCTCGGGAATACCACCGTAACGTGGCGCAGGTCGCCGTGCTGCCGGTCGTAGAGGTGCCGGGCTACAAGTTTGAGGAAGTCCATTTGTGCAGGAGTAATAGCGTTTTCTAGTATATAGGGTAGTTTTTCCTAGTGTATAGGGTAGTTTTTCCTAGTGTATAGGGTAGTTGGAATTAGTCCGCCAGGAGTTTGGCATGGCCTGTAGGCTGGTTTTTCGGGGGTGTCAGGAAGTCCCGGCTTCCCTATAGGCAGGCCGCTCCTCTCATACGTTTACCACTTCGTTCCGATAGACATACCAGATGCGGCCCTCTACGCGAGGGTAGCCCATCTCACCAAGTAGCCGGACGTACTGCTCCACTTGTCGGACGTGGCTGTCCGAGGGACGGGCGAACTTAAAGTCGATGACGAGGGTTCGCTGGCCGTCGGTGATGACGCGGTCGGGCCGTCGGGTGGTGGAAAGGGGTCGGTCGGGGTGGGGGCAGATGATGGCTTGCTCGTTGAACACCTGCCAATGCGGGTCGAACCACTCCCTCGCCTGCGGGCTGGCCACGCGCTCTTCGAGGAAGGGACGGTGCCGTTCCACCCATGCGGCATCCACCAGCCCCTCCCGCAGCATGGCTGAGAGGGCAGCGCTGATGTCGGCCTCGCATACGGTGCGCGAAAGGGCATCGTGGAGGAGCACGCCTTCCAGGGCATTGATTTCCCGCTGCGCAGCGTCGGCGGCGTTTTGTGCTTCGGCCATGAACTCCTGCGCCTTTCCGCTCTGGCGGAAGCGGGGGGCGTACTGCCCGTGCGTGAAGGCCACAGGCTCCTCCTCAAGCGTGTAGCAGAAGGGGTTAGGGTCTTCGGCCTGCGACTCTTTGGCAGAAGCCACGGGCGTCTTGGAGCCGTAGGTGAAAGTGGTAACGTCGGCATCTTTTACGCCCCCCTGTTCCACCTCCACGCTGTCGGCCTTCCGTATATTCTGCTCGTCGGAGCCTTCCATCTGCCTCAGGGTGGCCATGAGCAGCTCGGCCACGTTCTTGGCCGTCTTTTCCCTGGCAATGCCCCACACGAGGAGGTTCTGCTGGGCGCGGGTGAAGGCCACGTAGAGCAGGTTGAGGTTTTCGATGCGCTGGGCTTCGTGCTCGGCCTCGTAGTCGGTCTTATAGATGCTCTGCTCCATGCCTTTCTGCAAGGGGATGGGGAGCACGGGCAGCGTATTGAAAGGTGCGCGGTCGGGCCGGCACCACAGTATTTCCGTATTGCGATCCTTCTCCGTTGCCCAGTTGCAAAACGGCACAAGCACCGTGTGGAAAGCCAAGCCCTTGGACTTGTGTATGCTCATGATGCGGATGCCCTCCACCTCGCCGCCGGGAATGCTCTTCGCCGCCAGCGTTGATTCCCAGAAGCGGATGAACTCGCGCAGCGAGGAAGGATTTTCCTCCATCCATGCCACCACCTCGTCGAGGAAGGTGAAGAGGAACGGCTCCTCGCCCCTTTCTCCGTCCAGGCCAAAGAGGGTGATAAGTTCCTCGCAGAGTTCGTAGAGCGGCTTGCGGGCCAGAGCCACGCGCCGGGCAATGAAGGCAGGCGGAATGCCCCCCGTCTTTTCCAGATAAGCCATGGAGATGTCGTCTTTCGCCTTGCTGCCCACATCGCGCAGATAGCGGAGAGCGGCCATCAGGCGCTGGACGGCACGGCTGCTGCCGAGGAGGAAAGCCTCGTTGCTGACCAGAGGGATGTCGGGGCAGTGCTGGCGGAAGTGGTCGATAAGGCCGTCGGCATCGTCGTTGTTGCGCAGGAGCATCGTTATCTGGCTCAGGGAAATGTGCTGTACGGTGAGGAGTTCCCTGACCTGCTCGGCCACGTCGTCGAAGAGCGCCTCCTTATTCATACATACGCGCACGTAGCCGCCTTCCCGCTTGTTGCAATTCTGCTTTGCATCGAGGGGCCACGGTGCTCCCAGCTTGACGGGAGCCTGCGTAAAGACGGAGTTGTTGAACTCTACGATGACCCTTGCGCTCCGGAAATTGGTGTCGAGGGAGTGCGTGGTGGATGTGGGCAGGGCGGCTATGCGGTCGAACATGCGCCAGTCGCCGCCGCGCCAGCGGTAGATGGCCTGCTTCACATCGCCCACCAGCAGGCACTCATTGCCCTGAGAAATGTTGTTGAGCAGGAGCCTGTTGAAATTGCCCCACTGCATGTGGCTCGTGTCTTGGAACTCGTCTATCATGACGTGCTCAAAGCGGTTGCCGGCCCGCTCCATCACAAACGGCGCGTCGGTGTCGCTCAGCTTGTTGAACAGGATGGGTGTCTTGGCCAGCATGAAATGGTTTTCCTCATCGTTGATGGCATCCACCTCGCGGGCAATCTCGCCCAGCAATCGGAGCTTGTTGATGTTGGTGCGGCTGAGCTTGAGGCTGTTCACCAGGATGCAGGCCGGCTCGCGTTGCTCCTCGTAGGCCTTGAGCTTATCGGCAATGTCCCCGCCCTTATTGACGTATTTCCATACCGCATTGACCATTTTCTGTGAAAGGTTGCCCGCAAGAGCTTCCCTTACATAGACGACGAACGATTTTACATTAGTCCGGAACACGGCGGCGTAGTTGGCTTCGGCGTCGGAGCCGCAGCCGCCCCTCTCCATTATCAGGTCGTGGATTTCCTGTGCCAGGGCCAGCATCTTCTCACGTTCGCCCGTCTCCATACTGCGGAGTTGCTGCTCGTAGGCGCGGAGCAGCTGGCTGTCTTCCAGCTTCTCCCGCAGTTCGGCTTCGTTGGACACATAGGCATCCTTGAACAGTTGGCGTGCAAAGCCCTTCAGGTCGTCGGCTATTTTCCACCGATTTTCCTCCTCTATGAGCGAACTTATAAACTCCGACACCCAGCGGCGCAGAGCCCTGACGTGCCGCACCTCCTCGGTATCGCCCGTGCCGCCGCCCGCTTCGGGAAGTTCGGCAATGCGCCGCATGATGTTGTCCACCGCACGGCTGATGACATCCTTGTCGTTGAGTTCCACGCAGAAGTTGGCGGCCAGTCCCAACTCATGCGCCAAGTTGGAAAGCAGGCTCTGGAAGAAGGAGTCGATGGTCTGCACGGCGAAGTGGTCGTAGTCGTGCACCATTTCATTCAACCGGGCGGCGGCACGCTTGCGCAACTCCTCCAGCGGCAATTTGCTTGCGTCCGGGGCGAGATAGTCCTTCACCTTTTTCAGGAAACCGTCATTCGGGTCGGTGCCGTGGGCAATGCTGTACAGTTTTTCAAGGATGCGCTCCTTCATCTCCCCCGTGGCCTTGTTCGTAAAGGTTACCGCGAGGAGGCGCGTGTGCCCTCCCGTACCGTCGGAAGAGAGCAGATAGGCCGTGTATTTGGCAGCAAGCGTGAAAGTCTTTCCGCTGCCTGCCGAGGCCTTATAGATTGTGAGATAGGACATCTGTGTTCGTTTTTGCCAGTTAGCAAAGGCAAAATTACGAAAAAAAAGGAAGTTCCATGCAAAAAAGCCATGAAAAAACACCTTATCTAAGGGATTTTTCGTAATTTTGCAGCTGGTTTCACGTAAACCGCACATTCACATTATTAACCCTTTAACCCGGCAAGCGCACAAGGCTCCCTGCAAAAGGAGCGTGCGGCTACCACCCCTTATTCAAACATTATGGCAGATTTCAAGAACGTAGCTCCTCTCGCAGACTTCGACTGGAACTCTTTTGAAAACGGCACAACCGTGGCTGAAAGCCGCGAAGACCTCGAAAAAGCCTACGACAACACCCTCGGCCGCGTCAATGACCACGAAGTTGTAGAAGGCAAAGTAATCAGTATCAACAAGCGCGAAGTCGTTGTAAACATCGGCTACAAGAGCGACGGCATCATCCCCGCCGGCGAGTTCCGCTACAACCCCGAATTGGCAGTAGGCGACACCGTTGAGGTGTATGTTGAAAACCAGGAGGACAAGAAGGGTCAGCTCCTGCTCTCCCACAAAAAGGCACGCGCCAGCAAGAGCTGGGAACGCGTCAATGCTGCACTCGAAGCCAAGGAAGTTGTCAAGGGCTTCATCAAGTGCCGCACCAAAGGCGGCATGATTGTCGATGTGTTCGGCATCGAAGCCTTCCTCCCCGGCAGCCAGATTGACGTAAAGCCCATTCGCGACTACGACGTCTTTGTGGGTAAGACGATGGAGTTCCAGATTGTGAAAATCAATCAGGACTACCGCAACGTCGTTGTCAGCCACAAGGCTCTCATTGAGGCCGAACTCGAACAGCAGCGCATGGAAATCATTTCCAAGCTGCAGAAGGGTCAGGTACTCGAAGGTACAGTCAAGAACATCACCTCCTACGGTGTGTTCATCGACCTCGGCGGCGTAGATGGCCTCATCCATATCACCGACCTCAGCTGGGGCCGCGTTACCCGTCCCGATGAGGTTGTTACGCTCGACCAGAAGATTAACGTCGTTATCCTCGACTTCGACGAGGAGAAGAAGCGCATTGCCCTCGGCCTCAAGCAGCTCACTCCTCACCCCTGGGATGCACTCGATGCCGACCTCAAGGTGGGCGACCACGTTCACGGCAAGGTTGTCGTCATGGCCGACTACGGCGCATTCGTAGAGGTGGCTCCCGGCGTGGAAGGACTTATCCACGTCAGCGAAATGAGCTGGAGCCAGCACCTCCGCACTGCTCAGGACTTCCTGAAGGTGGGCGAAGAGGTAGAAGCCGTCATCCTGACCCTCGACCGCACCGAGCGTAAGATGAGCCTCGGCATGAAGCAGCTCAAGGACGACCCCTGGGCTGACATCCAGACCAAGTACCCCGTGGGCAGCAAGCACGAAGCCAAGGTTCGCAACTTCACCAACTTCGGCGTATTCGTCGAGATGGAGGAAGGCGTGGACGGCCTCATCCACATCTCCGACCTGAGCTGGACGCGCAAAATCAAGCATCCCAGCGAATTTACCCAGATTGGCGCACCCATGGAGGTTGTCGTACTCGACATCGACGTTGAGAACCGTCGCCTCTCCCTCGGTCACAAGCAGCTGGAGGAAAACCCCTGGGAAGCCCTCGCCGAGACCTACGCCGAAGGCACCAGCCACGAAGGCACCATCACCGAGAAGATGGAGAAGGGCGCTGTGGTTCGCCTCGCAGAAGGCGTAGAAGGCTTTGCCACACCCAAGCACCTCCAGAAGGAGGACGGCTCCGTAGCCGAAAAGGGTGAGACCCTTGAGTTCAAGGTCATCGAGTTCAACAAGGACAGCCGCCGCATCATTCTCAGCCACAGCCGCACCTATGAGGATCCCGCACGCGCTGAGGAACGTGCTGCACGCAAGGCTGCACGCAAGGCCACCGCTGCTCCCAAGAAGGAAGACGTGCCCACAGCCCAGAACGTGGCTGCCGCCACTTCCCTCGGCGACAACGATGCCCTCGCAGCCCTCAAGGCTCAGATGGAAAGCGAATAAATCGTCCTTTCCCAACACTTCCACACACGGGGGTGCGTCCAGTTCAGGACGTGCCCCCGTGTCTGTCGTTCCACCGCCGGCGTTTTTTTTGAGCTGCAAGCCTCGCCGTCCCTTTGCAGCCATATAGGGCCTTTCAGCCGGTACTTTTTCCACTTTCCTTCCGTCCAAGGGCTTTTTCTCCGCCATAACTTTTGCCAAAAGCTTTTGTTTTTGTAATTTTGCCTACGAAACACATAAAATCTCCCAATGAAACGTCTTTTTCTACTCCTGTCTTTCGGCCTTGCACTGTGCGCCAATGCCACTGTGCGCAGCCAAAGCGAGATGGCCGCCGCCGCAAGGCGAGTGCTCACCCACCAAGGTGTTCTCCGCACCCGCATCGTTCAGCCCTCCCCCACGATTGGGGCAAGAGAGCAGCTCCTACCGCTCGCCTCGTTCGGACAGATGACGGCCATGGGCTACGACGGCGGCGGCTTCGCCCTCGTGAGCCACGACAAGGCTCTGCCCGACGTACTGCTCTACACCGATGCACGCTATGCTGACCTGCCGCAATGCCCCGCCCTCCAAGAGCACATACAGGCTCTGTCCGACTACCTGGACCATTGTGCAGAGAACGGCACACAGCCGGTATTCCTCAACAGCGATGTAACGCTGGGCCACCCCGAAGGCGTACCGGAAATCATGACCTGCCGCTGGAACCAATATGCCCCCTACAACTATCTCTGTCCCATGCTCTACCTCAACGGCACGGAGACACGCGCCATTACCGGCTGCGTGCCCACCGCTATGTCGCAAATCATCTATACGCTGTACAAAAAGCACGGCGTGAAGGCTAACTTCCACGGTGCCCGACGCTACAACTTTACCGATGAGATAGGGCAGCGTATGGTGGCCGACATCACCTACCCCGCCCTCAACTTCAACTGGGACGACCTGCACGACACCTACGGAAGCACCGGCACCTACGCCTCCGACATGGCCGTGGCCTCCCTGATGTACGCCTGCGGTACAAGCGTGAACACCTGCTACACCACAGGCGGAAGCGGGGCGCAGTTCTCCTTCATCCCCGACGGCATCAAACACTTCTTCGGCGGTATTGAGGCCACCTACTACGCCACGTTGAGCGACCACCACCAACGCGTCTATGACGAACTGGATGCAGGTTTCCCCGTACTCTTCGGCGGCGAAGGCAACAATATGGGGGCCCACGCCTTTGTCGGCGACGGCTACGACAGCGACGGCCTCGTACACATCAACCTCGGATGGGGAGGAGGCTACAACACCTGGACCGCCATCACCGACCTTTGGGGCTTCTCTTCCAACCAGAACTTCTGCACTTTCCGCCCCACCGACAAGGAGAACGTATTCGGCACCGGAACCGTCGTCGATGAACTACGCGGCCTCTACGCCACCGCCGACATCAACGCCCCCGCCACCGACATTGAAGAAGGACGCTGGTATGTGCTCTTCAACGTAGGACGCAGCAACTCCATCTACTCCCCCGCCACCGGCAAGGTGCCCCTGAACGTGAAGTACATCCCCGCCGCCGACAAGACGGAAAGCGTAGGCTCCATGCTCGTGCGCTTCCAGAAGAAGGGCACCGACACCTACTGCATCCAGACCGGTGCCGGCGACTATTTCGGTGCCCTGACCTACAACGGCGCACAGGGCACCACCAAGAGCGCCTCCTCCTACTACCTCACCGGCCACATCGGCGACGCCGATTCCCCCTATTTTTGGATGAAGGAAAGCGGCATCACCCTCGACTGCAACTGGGACGGCGGCGGCATCTTCGGCTGGAAAAACGACACCCCCACCGACATCCTCGCCACCAACTCCTGGCAACTCTATCCCGTGACACTCACCTCCGAGCCCGTCGTGGCCCTCACCGACACCTTGCGCTTCACCGATCCCGACCGCATCTACACCATGCAGGCCTACGACGGCGGCCGCAACTACGGCTTCAACCTCAGGACCACCTGCAGCCTCAGCAGCAGCAATCTCAGCTCGTTGCACATCATCCGCAGCGGCTATGGCTATGCCATCACCTCCGCCACCGACAACACACAGGTGCTCAGTGCCAAAGCCAAGGACTTCAAGACCGGCAACGGCCTCACCGATACCGACAAGCCCCTCACGCTCTATTTTGAGCCCACCGACATCGTACCCGATACCGACGATGCCGACCTCAACGCCACCTCCAAAATCTATCGCATCCGCTGCGAAGCCGGCTACCTCGCCATACACAAGATGGCACTCGGGGGCCCCGTCTATTGCTACCTCGGCCCTAAAACCACCTACGGCCTCTGGCTCGTCACCGACCGCACCGCCTACAACGAAATCCACCCCGACGGCATAGAGGATTTAGCAAATGAGACGTCCTCCTTTAAGGGGGAACGAGGGAGGCCCTACGACCTTCAGGGCCGCACTACAGACGCCCGGAAGGGCATCTTCATCCAGAACGCCCGAAAGCATATCAAGTAAACCCTGACAACCTGCCTGATGCCCCCTCCCATCGTTTCGGAGGGGGCTTCTTTATGGGCGGACATCACCCCCTTCCGGCATCTTGTCCACAAGAGTGCATAAGTCTGAATTAGATGAGCTTTAATGGTCGCCCTGTAAAGTTCAATACCGGACGACTGTATTTTGCTCCCATCCTGCCGGCAGCCTGTCCCTTCCGCCCGCCTGCCGTGCATTGATTACCTTTTCTTGCGTCGATTCCGTCGATTGCGTCTCACAACTATCGGCGGCTTACGGGAAAATATCGGCGACTTAGGAAAAAATATCGGCGGCTTACGAAAAACTGTCAGTAGACTTTTTCACACTGTCAGCAGGATTGAAAGCCCATCGGTATATATCCGGGGCATATCGACCTACGGGATATGCCGCCCTGCGCCCGTTCCATGAAACGCAGCCTGCCGTAGGTAGGCCACAAAGGTAGCCAGCCATGAGCGGAGCGTAATGGCTGGATGTCAAAACGGACGGCACGGCATCCCGTAGGGATGAATACATCAGCCCATGGTCACTATGCACACAGTTGTAGCTTACCTACGGCAAGCCACACACGCCGGCACCCTGTCCAGTCATTACGGGCTTGCGCCCTCATGACTGGCTACCATTGTATTATCCCTACGGGATATGCCGCCCTGCGCCCGCCGCAACACGGTATTATAAAGACGTACCCCAATGCTCATGCCGGGCGTACTCAAAAAAAGGCCCCTTGAAGCGACAAGGCTTCAAGGGACCTTTCTATGAAGGCAGGGAGAAAGTTACTTGACCAGCAACTTCTTGCCACCTGCGAGGTTGATGCCACGCTGGCTCTGCCCGATGCGCTGGCCTTGGAGGTTGTAGCGCTGGCAGGAAGCGTTGCTGCGGATGACTGTACCTATGCCTACTGTGCCTTCGTCAAGGTTGGCGGGATCCACTTCATCGAAGATGTAGGATGAACTGTACTCGCTGTTTTCAACCCAGAAGGGCGTGTCGGAGTGATCCAGAGCGCCGGAAATGGCATTGGTGGTGAGGTACTTGTAATGGCTGGTGCCGTTGTAGGCCTGCATGGTCAGGTAGCCATAGGCGGCGGCGTTCTTGCCGCTGATTTGCCAATAGGTGTTCAGATCGGTGGAGGAAGCGGTAACCGTCTTCCAGCCGAGGTAGAGTTCGGGATGGGATGCACTTGTGAAGCGCAGGCGCATACCGAGAGACTCGGATTCGACGACGTACTCTTCCTGACCCATGCACGTCCAGGCGTTATCCTTGGAGAGGCTGCCCGAAATTTCGGAGTAGGCAACCGTGTTCAGGGATTTTGCACCTTCTTCGGCTTCGCCGAGTGTGAGAGCCCAGCTGCTCTCGTTGGGAGCAAGGCGAATGATGTAGGTCTTGCCCTCTTCGGGGAGAACAACCTCAGCTTCGTTGTAGGCATCAATGAGGGCCTGAAGTTCTACGGTGAGGTCCTGGATAGTTATGTCCTGCGTAGCGCAGATGAGAGCCAGCGTGGTGGCATCGTTGCCGGCCAGTTCAATGATGTACTGCGTTATTGCACAAGCTTCGCCGATGTTGAACACGTCTTCAAACGGCTTGTAGCCGACAACGCCTGCTACGGTGGAGGAAATGACGTAATCGTTCTGTTCGTCCAAGCCGCCTTCAACCTTGTTCAGCGTAAGGATTTCGCCAGCTGCGGCGAGAGTGGCCGTAAGTTCGGCAAACATTTCTTCGTCGGATTGGGGCTCTTCAGAGGGCACCTTGTAAACGGTGAAGTTACGACGCACGGCACCGTCGGGCTTGTTCCATGTGATGATGGGAGCTGCGCCGCCTACGATATTGTAGGTCTGTTCAGCCGTAGCATCTTCTGCAAATGCGAACTGGAAGCGCCAGTAGGTGCCTTGAGCCACTATGGTGTAAGCGGTAGCCTTGGCCTGGTCTTCTTCTTCATAAGCGGGAGCATCGTTAGCAACAGTTGCGGGGTCGTAGCTGAGGTACTTACCGTTGCTGAGCTTCAGGCGGAAAGTATTGTCGGCAACCTGCTCCAGAGTGATGTAGCAGTTTACGTCGGCAGCGTCGGCCACGGTGGTGGCATTGACGATGTACTTGCTGAACTTGGCGTCCTGCAAATAAACAGTTGCGCCGTCGGTGAATTCCTCAATGGCGGTGATGGGTGTGCCTTCTACGAATATGGGCTCGGGTTCGGGCTCTTCCGTCGTGTCGGTAAGCGTCCAGAGAGCCTTGGCGGGCGTGATGGCGCCGTTGGAGCTGCTCAGTTCCTCGGTGATGGTCAGCGTAGCGGGGAGTTCGGTAACATCGAGTTTAATAACGTCGCCACGATTGTTCTTGTCCTTGGCCAAGCCGCTGTAGATGGCGTAGAAGCCTGCGTAGCTGCTGGTGATGTTCTGGACAACCATGGCGTAGGTCTTGCCGAGTTCGGGCTGCTCTACAAGAGTACACTCGCCGGTGGCGGCATCGGTGAGCTCGTAGAAGAAGATGTCGCGGGCGTTGTAATCCTCACCCTTAGAGGTGTAGCCGTAGGAACCGGAGTTGATGAAACGCTTAACGGCGTCCAGTTCAGCGTTCTCAAGGGTGTAGGCATTGGCGTGGTCGGCAACGGGAGCGATGTTCCAGAGCTGGCCTTCGTCAAGGAGGTTCACATCGTCGCCTTCACCGCCGATAGCGAAGTACTTGCCTTCACCGTTCTTAATATAGACGCCGTTGAGGGCTTCGCGGGTGTCGGTATTGACATAGGTTTCAAAGGTCCACTTGCAAGCGTTGAAGACGGTGCTGATGGTATTGTCGGTGATGGTAACGGCTATGCCAGCGGTGCGGAGGTCAGCACCGGTCTTGCCGTTGGTGCCGTTGCTGAGAGCGTAATCAGTACCGTTCTTGTTACCTACGATGAGGTATTCAGCGCCTTCTTCGATGGTAGTGACCTTCACTGCGGAGGAGCCGTTCACCTTGAAGAGCTGGAGAGGATTGGCGGTCTTGTTGTTGGAGAAGCCGCCGTTGCTGCCGCAGCTTACATAGTTGAAGCCCTGGAGCTTGATATTGAAGGTGCCCTCCTCGGGTTGAGTGAAGGAGCAAACGAGCTTGTTGTCTGCTGCCACGGGGCCGAAGTTGCCGTCGGAGGTGCTGGTGCCTACGAAGCCGAAGTATGTGCCGCTGCTCGGGTTCTTCACGTAGAAGTCGCCCTCGGCAACGCCTTCGGGTTCTACTTCCACTACGGTGAAGGTGAGCTTGCCGCCGCCGTCGGTCTTGCCCCATCCGGAGTTCCAGGTGCTGAAGGCATTATCGCGCTCGTTGATATAGTTGTCGGTAGTGCCATGAATCTTGAAGGTGAAACCGCCTTCATATCCTACGTAGTCGTAACGGGTGGCGTCTGCCTCGGTTTCTGCAACGGCATAGGCTTTGGCATTGTCCACTGTCCCGTCCTGAACTTGGAAGTACTTGTTGGCGGCCACGCTGAAGAAGGTGAAGCCGTCGGCTGAATTGCCGTTCAGTTTGAAGTAGGCATCATTGCCGGTAGCGGCAACGTCGGTTTTCAGAAGGCCGGTTGAGGGGTCGTAAACAAGGCTCTTGCCACGGAGTGTCAAAGTGTAGGTCTGCCCCTGAATAAAGGGCAGTTCGGTGTAGGCCACATTGATGTCGGTGCCGTCAACGGTGATGGAGTAGGCATAACCGGCGATGTCGGTAGCAGTAAGTTCGGCGGGAGTGATGGAAACGGCTTCGACCGTTTCCTCGCCGGCATATTGCGTACCGTTGTAGGTGGCTTTGGCGTTGCTGCCTTCAGGAGCGCCGATGATGTGGAAGGTGAAGGTTTTCTTGCTGATGTCGGCTTTGAGGACGCTCAACACGGTGGAGGAGGAGAATCCCTCCACAGGCGTGAGGGTCATAATGTTGCCGTCGTCGGCTTCGTTCCAGTCGTCGATGAGAACCATGCCTTGGGTAAGGTTGATGTTCTTATCATCGGAAAAGTAAAAGCGGAACGTGCCGTCGCCCAAGTCTTCCCATTGAATGGGGCTGGCCTCGAGAACGGACTTGGCTACACCGTCAGTGGCAATAAAATGCTGGGCAGCCTGGCTCCACAGGTACGTGTTCTGATCGTACAAAACGAAAGCAAACTGCTGCTTGACGTCTGCGGCATCGGCGGTAGCGCCTTTCATTTGTCCGCCGTCGTAGGTCCACGCACCACGTTTGCACGTTACATGATACAGCCGATTCACTTCGACTTCAGCTGCAATAGCGCTCAGACACAAAGTGCTGAGAAGCATCAAAAAAGTAAAAAACTTTTTCATGTGTGTGTGATTTGATTGGTTAATAAATTAGTGAATTGTTAAGGAGTGATTGCGATTTTGGGAGGGAGGGCAGATGCCCCTGTTTCTGAAAGTGCGTATTGCAATTCGGGAGCAAATTTACCTTTTTTTACTGAATTGACAACTTTTGCTCCCGTTTTTTTTGCTTTTTTTTAGGAATAGCCTCAAATATCGGTACGCAACTGCCCTGAATACTACGAAAACGTAATGCGGCTCCCGTTTTGCTCATGCCAACTCCATAGGCCGGCTTTGCCTAGTGTATAGAGTAGTTCTTCCTATTGTATAGAGTAGTTTTCCCTAGTGTATAGAGTAGTTTTCCCTAGTGTATAGAGTAGTTTTTCCTGGTGTATGGAGTAGTTTTTCCTGGTGCATGGAGTAGTTTCGTCTCGTTTAAGGGTGCGAAGAAGGGGTTGTATGAGGAGTTTTAAGCATTTTTCCCGCAGTTTGCTTGCTTGGCACGGGATTTTTTCTTAATTTTGCCCTCGCAAACCGATTTCGGGCGATGATGCGCAGGGATTGCTGCACAAATGGTTGCGTTCCGGCTGATCCGCTCCCGAACCCTTAAACTGCACGACTATGAAAGCACTGCACTCTTTCCTCCTCCTCGGAGTGGCCGTACTGGCGGGTGGCTGTACGCATCAAACCGCTTTCCAGCGTATTGCTCCTTTGCCGGCAGGCGTGAGTATCGACAAGCTGGACGATTGCATCGTACCGGCGGCCTTTACTTCCGACGACTTCAACTGGATGGGCGGTAACCTGCGAATGACCGTCTATAATGAAGACCTCTACGATGCTGTGGAGGTGTCGCAAATGAAGGTGGGCGACACGCTCGTCTATGAGGGCCAGCCGATGGTGGTCCGTACCATCAAGGACGAAAACGGCGGCCTGACCATCAACGGCGGCCTGGAAGAAGGCGGTTGCTGGCTGACGGGCTACGAGGGCGGTACGTTTATTCCGCGCATCTGGGACGACCATTCCGTCTATACCGAACTGGGGCAGACGCAAGCCGTACTGGCCGAGGATTTCATCGTTATAGATTGTGGCTCGGAACCTACCGACCCCTCCGACACCATCCGCACCGGGCAGAAGCTCTACCTTGAATCGCTGAAGGCCGACCGCCGCAGCTTTGGAAAGTTCAACACCCGCGTGCGCTTTGAAAAGGGGCTTGTGAAGGAAATCAAGCGCCACTGGATTCCCTGACACGTCTGCACATTCCCGCATCCCCAAGAGGAACTCATAAACTATTTACAGAACACACCTAAACGCTTAATCCAACATGACACAAGAAGAGTACGAAGCCACAAACTGGCACCGAGGCAACGTAGTAAGGCTCACCAACGGCAAAGAGTACCCAGTGAAGAAAGTGAAGAAGCGCTACCTCCTGCTCTACTCCTATGAGTATTGCGCCTACTTCCTGGCCGACTACATGATTATTGACTGCCGCACCAGCGACTATGTGGACGACACGCCCAAGCAGCCCCGCACGCCGCTGAAAATTGCCACCACGCCCAAGCACGCTCCCGGTGAGACAGCAGCCCCTGCCGAGGGCGCAGCTCCCGCCAAGCGCAAGCGCGCACGCATACAGACGGTCAAAACCGTCAGCGAGCGCGTAGATACCAATTTCTAAGAGGCCGCGTGGCCGAAGGCTTTGGGCCGTGCGGCTCCCGCTTCAGGAAAACACGGTTGTCCGGCTGCGGATGCACCGGACACGTAGTTCCAAAATCCGCTTCCCCGCGTGAATGAGCACGGAGGGCAGGACGTTTTGTCCTGCCCTCCGTGCTCATTCTTCCAAGCCGATGTATTGCCACGGGTTGCCCACCGTTGCGAGGTACTCCTCAAAGGCGGCGCGGGCGATGACCACCGTGCCCCGGCAGTCGTTGGGGTGGAAGGAAAGCGTGTCTGCCGCCTGCAACCGCCGGTCGAGGAACAGGTGGACGTGGTGCTCCGCATCGTTGATGAGGCCGAAGGGCGACACGCTGCCGGGCTCCAACCCCAGATAGCGGCGCATACGCTCAGGCGAAGCGAAGGACAGTTTGCCGCAAGAGGGCCGTCCCTCGGCGGCAAGCATGGCCTTGAGCCGTTGCTCCAAGTCGTGGATGGGCAAGTCGTAGTCGCAGTGGAGGCATACGAGGTAGTGCTGGTTGCCCTTGTGGTTGCGGAAGAAGAGGTTCTTGCAGTGGACGGAACCGTCGTCGTGCCACCACCGCTTGGCTTCCTCAATGGTTTTGCCTTCAGGGTGCGTATAGGACGTGTAGGCGATGCCGTGGGCGGCGAGATACCGGTACACCGCGGTCGCGGCTTCGCTCTGCAATTCTTCCGGGGCGCAGGGCGCAGAGGCTGTGTCGGGCTGTAGGGGATTCATGGGACGGGCAACTTCTGTAGGTCAGTCAAGCACGCGCACAAGTTCCTTGATAAGTTCGGCCAGCGGAGCCTCCACGGCCTGCGCAGCCTGCTGCACATCCTCGTGGCTTACCTCTACGATGAAGTCTGCTCCTCCCATGTCGGTGATGACGCTCACGCCGAGGCATCGCATTCCGCAGTGGCGGGCCACGATGACTTCGGGCACCGTGCTCATTCCCACGGCGTCGGCACCGAGTGCTCTGTAGGCATCGTATTCGGCGGGGGTTTCATAGGTGGGCCCTTGCGTGCCGAGATACACGCCCTCCTGCACCTTCGTGCCCTGCCGTGCGGCTATGTCCTTCGCCAGCCCGAGGAGCTTGTGGTCGTAGGGCTCGTGCATGTCGAGGAAGCGCGGCCCCATCGGAATGTTCTGCCCGCGCAGAGGATTCTCGGGGAAGAAGTTGATGTGGTCGCGTATGAGCATGATGTCGCCCACACGGAAAGAAGGATTCATGCCGCCGGCAGCATTGCTCACGATTACCGTGGTAATGCCCAACAGGCACATCACGCGCTCGGGAAAGGTTACTTCTTTCATGGAGTAGCCCTCGTAATAGTGGAAGCGGCCCTCCATGGCCATCACCTCCCGACCGGCGAGACGCCCGAAGAGCAGCCGTCCATGGTGGCCCTCCACCGTGCTCACGGGGAAGTGGGGAATATCCTTGTAGTCAAACGCGTCGATGATGTCTATCTCCTTGGCCAGATTGCCAAGGCCGCTGCCGAGGATGATGGCCACCTCGGGGCGCAAGGCAGTGCGGGCTTGCAGCCACGCTGCCGTTTCTTGGATTTTTTCTAACATAGCTTCAGAATGGCTTGTCTAAGGTCTGTTTCTTGGTTAAAAAGGATGGTGGGCGCGATAGGCAGGGGGATGGCCGTTCCGGCAGGGAGGCGCATCGCGTCCTTTTCGGTGGTGAGCACGGGGCCTTGGAGACTGGTTGCGGCTCTGAGGTCGGCTGCCGAGAAGTTGTGGTGGTCGGGGAAACGCAAATGCCGGATAATGCGCACGCCCGCTGCCGTAAGGTGGTCGATGAGCGGCTGCGGCTGCGCTATGCCTGTAATGAGGCTGGCCTCTCCGCTTTCCCACACGCCTGGCGGCAGAGGAGCATAGGCTATACTGGCGAAGAACAGTCGCTGACGCTCCTCCGGGTGCAGTTCGCGGCGGACGGCTTCGGCCTCCTCGGCGGTGAGCGTGGCGGGGCACTTAGTTACCACCACGATGTCGGCACGTCGAGCTCCGCTCCGCCACTCCCGCAGTCGTCCGAAGGGCAGGACGCGGTCGCGGGTGTAGAGACGGTGCCAGTCGGTCAGCAGGATGTTGCAGTTGCGGGCTATGTAGCGATGCTGGAAAGCATCGTCGAGGATGAGTACGCCGCCTTTGCTCCTGCCCCACGGCAGGGCGCTGAGCAGCGGCAGGGCGCGGCGGCGGTCTTCACTCACCGACACGGGCACTTCTCCCCTAAACTTGCGGAAAATCTGCAAGGGCTCGTCGCCGATGTCGGCGGCTGTGCTCTCAGCCGAAGCGACCAAAGGCCCCTTGGTGGCTCGTCCGTAGCCACGGCTGAGCACGGCAGGCTGCCGTCCCGCCTCGCGGAGCAGGCGTACCAGCAGTTCCACCATCGGTGTCTTACCCGTGCCTCCCACGGCAAGGTTGCCTACGCTGACCACGGGGAAGGGTGCTTGCCTCTGCTCCAGGACTTCGTGGTCGAAGGCCCAGTTGCGCAAGGCCATCACTATGCCGTACACTGCCGTATCGTTCAGGTGAGAGATGACAATCCGTGCCCGGCTATTTCAGATTCGGCGCGTAGGGAATGCGGGCCTGAAGGTAGTGGCCATTGTTCAGCTGCGGCAGGATGCCAAGCGGGGCGTAGAATTCGCCGAGGGCGAGGCGGGCCTTGCGCTCAAGGTAGGAGTCGCCCTTGGCCTGCTGCATGAACGTCTCCATCCAGGAGGCGGGCTCAGGATAGGCGGCCTGGCTGTAGTCCTTCAGCTTGGCAAGGCGTGCGGCGTAGGCCACGGCATCTTCCAGCGTACCGATTTTGTCCACGAGTCCAAGGCCAAGGGCCTGCTGGCCAGTCCAAACGCGGCCTTGCCCTATGGAATCCACGCGTGCCGTAGTCATCTTGCGGCCTGCGGCTACGCGGCTGATGAAGAGTTTGTAGCCGCGTTCCACCATGGCCTGCATGGCTGCGCCCTCCTCGGCGTTGAAGCCACGGGCCATTGTACCGAAGTCGGCACTCTTGTTGGTTTTCACCATGTCGAAGTGTACGCCAATTTTGCTTGTCAGCAAGGATGATGCGTCGGGCACCATACCGAAGATGCCGATAGAGCCGGTTATGGTGGTGGCATCGGCGAACACGTAGTTGGCTCCGCAGCTCATGTAGTAACCGCCGCTGGCTGCCATGCCGCTCATGCTTACGACGACGGGCTTTTTCTGCTTGAGGAGCTGTATGGCCCGCCACATCTGTTCGCTGGCGTAGGCCGATCCGCCGCCGGAGTTAATGCGCAGTACGACGGCCTTCACGTCTTCGTCGGCGGCCAGGCGGTCGAGGTCATCCACCACCTTGCTTCCTACGATTTGGTCGCCGCCCGAGAGCATATCGCGGGGCGAGGCTTCGTCCACGATGTCGCCTGCGGCATAGTAGATGGCCACTTTGTCGCTGTGGTCGGCGGGAGAATCGAGGGCGGCCACGTCGGCGGGTTCGGCAAGGTGGAGTTCCGAGGTCTTGGCCAGCCGGCGGAGCACCTGGCGCGTGCCGTCGATGTAGCAGATGCTGTCCACGAGATGCTTCTCGGCATACCAGGTGGCAGGCTGGAGGGCTGCATAGTCATCGGCCAGCGTGTTGAGCTGCGCGGCGGTGAGTTTGCGGCTCTTGGCCACGTCGGCGACCACCGTATCCCAGATGCTGTGGATATAGCTGGTAACCTGCTCACGATTGGCGGGGCTCATCTCAGTATTGATAAAGGGTTCCACGGCACTCTTGTATGTGCCTACTTTGAACACCTGTACTTTCACGCCCAGCTTGTCGAGGACTTCCTTGAAGAAGATGGGCTGCGAGGCGATGCCGTGCCAGTCCAGCAATCCTTCGGGGTTGAGGAGCACGCGGTCGGCCACCGAGCCGAGGTAGTAGCTGCTTTGTGCGTACTGGTCGGCGTAGCTTACGATGAACTTGCCGCTTTTCTTGAAGTCGAGAAGGGCTTTGCGGAGTTCCTGCATGCAGGCGAAGTCGGCCTGGAGGCCGCCGCCTTCAAGATAGACGCCCACGATTTTGTCGTTGTCGGCGGCCACGCGCAGGGCAGTCTTGAGTTGTTCGAGGCTGAGGCTGTTGCCTTGTTCGCCTCCCATAAACGAGGCGAAGGGATTGGCGGGTGCTTCGCGCTCATTGAGGGTGCCGTCCAGCTGGATGTGCAGGACGCTGCCGCTTTCCACGCTGCCCGTGGATTTGCCCATAGTGGCCATGCCGGCCACCATGCCGACAAAGCTGAAGAACACTATGACGCCGACGATGAGCAGGGCGAGAATGCAGCCCAGGGTATATTTCAGTACGTCTTTCATAAGGTTTGAGGTTTTGAGGTTTGTAAATTTGTGAAATGTTGAGGAGGATTACTCCATATTTATATATATAGGGGTTATGCTTGCAGGAGGAGTTCCACGGGGCAGTGGTCGGAGCCGAGAATCTCGCTATGGATGGCTGCGTCCTGAAGGCTGGGCACGAGCCGCTGGGAGCAGACAAAGTAGTCGATGCGCCAGCCCACGTTGCGCTCCCTTGCCTTCATGCGGTAGCTCCACCACGAGTAGGCTTCCTCGCGGGTGGGGTAGAAGTGGCGGAAGCTATCGACGAAGCCGCTTTGCAACAGTTCGGAGAATTTGCCGCGCTCCTCGTCGGTGAAGCCGGCGTTGAAGTGGTTTGTCTTGGGGTTTTTCAGGTCGATTTCCTCGTGGGCCACGTTCATGTCGCCGCAGGCCACCACGGGCTTGCGGCTGTCCAGTTCTTTCAGGTGGTGGCGGAAGGCGTCCTCCCACTCCATGCGATAGTCGAGGCGGCGCAGGCCGTCCTGCGAGTTGGGGGTATAGACGCACACGAGGTAGAACTGGTCGTACTCGGCGGTAATGACGCGGCCTTCCGTGTCGTGCTGGGCGATGCCCAACCCGTAGGTTACGCTGAGGGGCTTTATGCGGGTGTAGATGGCCGTGCCTGAGTAGCCTTTCTTCTCGGCATAGTTCCAGAAGCTTTCGTAGCCGGGGAATTGCAGGTCAAGCTGGCCGGCCTGCATTTTCGTCTCTTGCAGGCAAACGATGTCGGCGTCGAGTGCGTCGAAGGCTTCCTGAAAGCCTTTCTGCACGCAGGCTCGGAGGCCGTTTACGTTCCAACTGATGAGTTTCATGGGGGATTGGCTGATTAGCAAATGAGGGAATGTGGGAATTAGCAAATGAGTAGATGGGCGAAGGGGCAGGCGTGCGGAGCGTGCTTTAGGGCAGGGCTTCGGGAACCTTCACGTCGATGGTGATTTTCGGGCGGCGCGGGTCGTTGGTGATGAGGAGGATGCGCTGGCGGCCCTTCACTTGGCTGTCGCCGCCTTGCCGGCTGACGCTGAGGATGGCGGTTTCGCCCGGCTTGATGGAGCTTTGGCTCAGGCTGACGCGCAGCCCGGCGTTATAGACTTGCAGGCGGTTCACTTCGAGGGTGGACGAGCCGGTGTTGGTGAGCACCACCTCGCCCGTCTGCTTGGCGTTCTTCTTGTTGTTCTTCCGTTGGAGCACCACCACGCTGTCCAACTGTGCCCTCGGGGCGGCTGCGAGTGCGGCAGGGCTGGTGTCGGCGTGCGGCACGAGGGTGAGGCTCACCTGCACGTCGTTGTCCTTGCCCACATGGTCGCCCAAGTGGCGGCTCACGTAGATGGAAGTCTGCGTCAGGCCGTAGCGGCCCACCTGGGCGGCATCGGCGGTGAGCGTGAGCGTGCCCGTCTGCCCGGCCCTCAGCGTGGCGGGCTGGCAGGTGGCGGTGAGCCATTTGGGCAGGTGCATGAGGGTGGGCGTGTAGGGCTTTTTCGTGCCGTTGGCAATGCCGATGGTCTGTTGCGGCCTACCGCCGTCGGCCACGTCGTCGAACTCCACTGTGCCCGTCGTGAGGTACACTCCTTCGCCCACGTTGTAGGGGTATTCTACGGAGTAGTCGGTGAGTGCGCTGACCACCACTCCTTCCAGCCACACCTCGGTCATGCCCTCGCCCTTGGCCCCTTGCGTGTAGATGCGTGCGGCCTTGCGGAAGTGGCCGAGGAGTTCGGCGTTGAAGTTCAGGCAGACGGTGGCCTTCTGCCCAGGAGCGACCACCTGTCCTTGCTGCCATTCTGCCGTGGTGCAGCCGCAGTCGGTGAGCACGGCGGTGAGGGTGAGCGGCTGGCGGGTCTTGTTTTGCAGTTCAACGGCTTGCGTCTTCGTGGAGTGCCAACTCACCTCGCCCAGGTTGTAGGACATCTTGGGCGCGTGGAGCTGCGCTTGTGCGAGGAGGCACGCACATTGTATGAGGAGTAAGAGTGATATTCTGCCTTTCATCGGATAGGAATATTTGGGGCAAAGGTACAAAAAATTGGGGTAAATTCAAAGAAAAGCCGGCCTTTTATGGGCAAAACCGCCCCACACGTCTCAAAAGCGCAGCCGTGCGTGGCGAAAAAGCCTTCCTTAAACCACTTTTCAGCAGCCCTCCCCTGCGTGAAACGGGGGCATAAGGCAGGCAAAACTACTGTATAGAGTAGGAAAAACTACCGTATAGAGTAGGAAAAACTACCGTATAGAGTAGGAAAAATCCTTCCGCGCCGGAAAACTTTTGCACGTGGAGTACGGAAATGTCGCCCAGCCTCCGCAACCATTTTCGGCAGGGAATACCGCCGAGGTTTAGCAAAAAAATCGTACCTTTGCACGCTCAAAGCAAATTCCACCCATGAAGAACCTCTCGCTCCTTCTCCTCCTATTCATGCTCGCGGCGGGTGCGGCCGCCGAATCCCTCACGCCCGAACAAAGTCTGGCCCGCCTGACAGATTCCGCCCTGCAAAGACGGGCGAAGGCTCGGAGCCCCCACCTCGTCCACACGGCGCAGGCCGACGGCCAGCCCCTCTTCTACGTGTTCGATCGCCCCGGGAATGCGGGCTTCCTCATCACCTCCGCCGATGACCTCGCCCCTGCTCTTCTGGGCTATGCCGAGGAAGGGGCCTACGCCGCCGGCAGTATGCCGCCCGCCCTTGAGTATTGGCTGGCCGACTGCGCCGCTGCCATTCAGGCTGCCGTGGCCAGGCAGCGCCCCCTCTATGCTTCCAGCCGGCAACCCTCGGCTGATGTCATACCGCCTATGCTTCCCACCTCATGGGGGCAGAGGGCCACCGTGGACGGCAGCCCGGTGTTCAATGCCTACGCGCCGCAAGCCGACGGAAAGCCCTGTCCCATCGGCTGCGTGGCCACGGCCATGGCTCAGGTAATGAACTACTACCGGCACCCCCTCCGGGGCAAAGGCGAGCATGAGTACTGGCCCTCCATCCTGAAGGGCGAGTCGCTCCGTGCCGACTTCGCCGCCACCGCCTACGATTGGGAACACATGCAGGCACACTACGGCTCCTACATCGACGGCGAGGGCCAACTGGCCTATACGGAAGCCACGCCCCAGAGCATGGAAGCCGTCAATGTCCTTATGTACCATTGCGCCGTGGCCACCGGCATGGAGTTCAAGGCCACGGGGTCGGGCACCGACACCTACTCGGCCCTCACCGCCCTGCGTCAGCATTTCGACTACGACCCCTCCGCGCACATCGCCGACCGCGCCTTTTACGGCGATGCCGACTGGACGGACATCCTGTTGCAGGAGATGCAGGCCCGCCGCCCCGTTATCTATACGGGGCAGACGGCCAAGGGGTCGGGGCATACCTTTGTGCTGGACGGCTACAGGGACGGCCTCTTCCATATCAACTGGGGCTGGCAAGGCTCCGGCAACGGCTACTACACGCTCTTGGGCAACGAAGCCCTGCACCCCGACCGCAACGACCCCTTGGGCGGCACCGACTACGGAGCCTTCAGCCAGCGGCATCAGGCCTTAGTAGGCATAAAGCCTGCCGGGGAGGGTAGCCGCATCTATTGCTACGTGCTGGGATTGGGCAACTACGACGTTACCGACAAGTCCGACGGCAGCCACACCCTGCACAACGGCCAAGAAATCCTCCTGCACAGTGCGGAGGGCTTCAGCAATATGAGCGGCGTAACGCTCCACGTGGAAGTGGGTCTCCGTCTGGTGGACATTTACACCCGACAGAGCCTGGATATTACCGATGCCGCCACCGCCCGCGAGTTGGCCGCCTTCGGTACTTTGGGCGACCTGACCTTTACGCCGCAGGGCGTGCCCGACGGCATCTACGAAGCCTACGTCATCCACCGCGATGCCGACACCGACCAGTGGCAGCGAACCATGAACACCGAGGGGTGCCTGCCGCCCCTCGTCAGCTTCGGCGAGGCCACGCTGCCTCAGGCCCACATAGACGTGGCGCTTGGCCGGACAGCCGACGGGCGGAGCTACGCCACCTTGTGCTACCCCTTGCCGCTCGCCGTCCCGGAGGGTATCACGGCCTACGCCCTGACCCGTGTGAACGCTGAAAGGCACACTCTCGTGGCAGAGCCCTTGGGAAACGTCCTGCCCCCGCATACGCCCGTCGTACTGGAAAGTACGGAAGGCCTGACCGCCGCCACTTTCCGGCAGGACTGCACGGCCACAGTGTTCACGCCTGCCCCGCTATACAATCTGCTGAACCATACCTACAAGTCCGCCCCTGCCCGGGGCGATGAGTACGTGCTGGCCATCGTGGACGGCGAGGTGGGCTTCCATCGCTATACCGGTTCCGTCCTCCCCGCCTTCAGGGCCTACTACGTCCCCGCCTCCTCCTCCGAGACCGCCCCTCTGTCCATTGACCTCACCGCCAGCCCCATCGCTACAGGGCTAAGTACGCCCCGCTTAGAACATGACTGTCCGTCGGACGGAGCCGAGGCACCGTGCCCCCCTGCGGCCTACAACCTGACGGGGCGGCGCATTGCCTCACCCACGACCCGCGGCCTCATCATCCAAGGGGGCAAAAAACACGTGAGGCCGTAGCGATAAGACTCTGGCCGAGACATCGGACAGTCGTATAGAGTAGTGAAAACTACTGTATAGAGTAGGAAAAACTACTGTATAGAGTAGGAAAAACGGGTCTATAGGACAGTATTCGGAAATAAATTAGTAACTTTGCACCGCCTTGCGGACGGAAGCGCCGAGCCGCCTCTACCCATCCGTAAAGGCTTGACAACAATATGCCCCAAAGGGATGGACAATACTGAAAAGTTTAAGATTCTGGGCGAAGCCCCCGTGGGCCGCCTTCTCGTGCAATATGCCGTACCTGCCATTATCGCCATGGTGGCCTCGTCGGTGTATAACATCATCGACGGTATATTCATAGGACAAGGCGTGGGTGCGGCAGCCATCATGGGCCTTGCGCTGTGTGCGCCCATCATGTCGCTCACGGCTGCCTTCGGCGCGATGGTGGGCGTGGGCGCTTCCACGCTGATGTCGGTACGCCTCGGACAGCAGGACTACGACACGGCGCAGCGCATTCTGGGCAACACCATATTCATGAACGTAACGATGGGCATCGTGCTCGGCGGAGGCCTGCTCATTTGGCTGGACCCCATTCTGCGCTTCTTCGGAGCAAGCGACGTTACCCTTGCGCCGGCCCGACAGTTCATGGAGATAATTCTGGCCGGCAACGTGGTAACCCACCTCTACCTTGGGCTGAACGGACTTCTGCGCTCCACCAACCGTCCGCGCCAAGCCATGTATGCCACCATCGGCACGGTGGTGCTCAACTGCCTGCTCTGCCCGCTCTTCATCTTTGTGATGGACTGGGGCATACGCGGAGCCGCCATGGCCACCGTATTGGCCCAGTGCATCATGCTCATAGCCGAGTTGCGCCTGTTCAGCAACCCGCACGAACTGGTACACACCGACCGCGAAAGCATACTGCACCCCGACTGGCGCATCTGCAAGGAAAGCCTCAATATCGGCCTGCCCAATTTCCTCGTGAACGCCTGCAACTGCTGCATCGCCATACTCTTTGTGCGTACCCTTACCGAACTGGGCGGCGACACGGCGGTGGGAAGTTACGGCATAATCAACCGAATAAACTTCTTTATTATAATGGCCGTCATCGGCTTGAATCAGGGCATGATGCCTATTGCAGGCTACAACTTCGGGGCGCAGAAGCCCCAGCGCCTGCTGCGCGTGCTGTGGCTCACCATGGGAGCCGCCACAGCCGTTACGACCGTGGGCTGGCTGCTGGGCACATTTTGCAGCACCGCCCTGGTAACGCCCTTTGCAAAAGACGCGCCCGAACTCATCCAGACGGCAGCCCACGGTATGCGCCTGATGGTGATGGTGATGCCCGTCGTGGGCATGCAAATCGTAAGTACAGCCTTCTTCCAAAGCATAGGCTATGCGGGTAAAAGCATATTCCTTTCGCTCACCCGCCAGCTCATCTTCCTTATCCCCGCCCTGCTCATCCTGCCCCGCGTGATGTGCAACCCCGTCGATGGAGTGTGGTACAGCATTCCGCTGGCCGACTCTCTGGCCACCCTTACCTCGCTCACCATGCTCTACGTAGAGGTGAAGAAGTTCAGGGCACTGGCCAATTAGCAAAA
>JAGHRT010000047.1 GCA_018066245.1 Candidatus Equimonas faecalis
TGGCCTCGCAGCGGCACGCTCCGCATGGCCTTTGGCAACCCAATGCAGGAGGAACGTGGCGGGCCCTTCCCCCCCCCCCGTCATTTTCAAAGGCAGAGGGAAGTCCTTGAAATTAGTCAGGCGGTTGATGAGGACACTGTCTGTGCCGAGAGCTTCCACGCTCAACGTGTCAGCTGAAGTGAAAGGGCTCTCCCCGCCGTCGTATAAAGCCACTTTGAGAGCCACCACATTGTCCAGTGGGCAACTGATACTCTGGCAGCCTGCCCCCAATGCGATGAGTGCCAGGCTTGCGCAGAAAAGGCCGGGTACTTTAGATTTCCGTCTCAATGTTGTAGTTGTTGCGCCCGGGGGCGTTTCGGCTGATAAGTTCACCCAAAAAGCCAGCCACGAAGAGCTGGGTGCCCAGTATCATCATGGTCAGGGCGATGTAGAACCATACGCTGTTGGCTACAAGCGGGGCTGGCGTGCCGTGGCACAAAGCCCAAAGTTTGATGCAGCCCACCACCGTCACGCTCAACAGTCCCACGGCAAACATCAGGCTTCCCAGAAAGCCGAACACATGCATGGGTTTCAGCCCGAAGGAGTTAAGGAACCAGAGAGAGAGCAGGTCCAAATAGCCGTTCACGAAGCGGTTGAGCCCCATGAACTTTGACTTGCCGAACTTTCGGGCTTGATGCTGCACTACCTTTTCTCCAATTTTCCCGTAGCCGGCATTCTTGGCCAGATAGGGGATGTAGCGGTGCATCTCACCATACACCTCAATGTGCTTGACCACGTCCAGGCGGTAGGCTTTCAGGCCGCAGTTGAAGTCGTGCAGGTTCCTGATGCCGCTCACCTTGCGGGCCGTGGCATTGAATAGCTTGGTAGGTATGGTCTTGGACAGCGGGTCATAGCGTTTCTGCTTGTAGCCGCTCACGAGGTCGTAGCCCTCCTCCACTATCATGCGGCGCAGTTCGGGAATTTCGTCGGGCGAATCCTGCAAGTCGGCATCCATGGTAATGACCACATCGCCCATAGCTTTTCTGAAGCCGCAGAACAAGGCCGGCGACTTGCCGTAATTGCGGCGGAATTTGATGGCTTTGACGTGGCTGTCTTTCTCCTGGAGCCGCGTGATTGTTTCCCAAGAGCCGTCCGTACTGCCATCGTCCACGAACACGATTTCATAGCTGAAGCCATGCTCCTGCATGACGCGCTGTATCCAGGCATGGAGTTCCGGCAACGATTCCTCTTCGTTGAACAGGGGTACTACTACACTTATGTCCATTATTGGAAAATTAGCAAATTAGGAAAGAGTGAACAGTGAACAATGAGGTTTTGTGGGGTTGTGGTTCAGCCGCATGGCCTTACAGCCTTATGACCTTACAATCCTTAAAATTAGCGAATCAGACGCTCCCCCGGAGGGAGTTGGAGGGGGTGTTCATTAAACGTTAAACGTTGAAAGAGGGGGTACACATTTAAATTATATGACGCCCTGTTCGCGGAACACCTTTTTGAGAGCGACCACGGAGCGGTCCACCTGCTCCTTGGTATGGGTGGCCATCAGCGCATAGCGCACCAGCGTGTCCTCGGGAGCGCAGGCAGGCGGGATGACGGGATTGATGAACACGCCTTCCTCGAAGGCACGTGCCGTAATGATGAAGGTCTTCTCGGCATCGCGCACATAAAGCGGGATGATGGGGCTTTCCGTATCGCCTATCTCAAAGCCCTCCTCACGGAAGCGTTTCAGGGCGTAGTTCGTTACGTCCCACAGGGCCCGGATGCGCTCAGGTTCCGTCTGGATAATCTCCAGAGCCTTCAGGGCGCTGGCCGTGCTGGCGGGCGTCATGGAGGCGCTGAATATATAGGTGCGGCAGTTGTGGCGCAGCCAGTTGATAATCGTGCTGTCGGCAGCAATGAAGCCGCCGATGCTCGCCAGGCTCTTGCTGAACGTGCCCATGATGAGATCCACCTCGCCGGCCAGCCCGAAATGGTCGCATACGCCGCGTCCCTGGCGGCCGAACACGCCCAATCCGTGAGCTTCGTCCACCATAATGACCGTGCCGGGGTACTTCCTCTTCAAAGCCACGATTTCAGGCAGCTTGCACAGGTCGCCTTCCATGCTGAACACGCCGTCCACCACAATGAGCTTCACGGCATCGGCATCGCACGTCTGCAATTTGCGCTCCAAGTCGGCCATGTCGTTGTGCTTGTACTTCAGTGGCTTGGCAAAGCTCAGGCGGCGGCCGTCCACTATGCTCGCATGGTCGCGGTCGTCGCAGATGATGTAGTCGTTCTTGCCCACGAGGGTGGGAATCACGCCGCTGTTCACCGTGAAGCCCGTGCTGATGCACAGCGCCTCATCCTTGCCCACGAAGGCAGCCAGCTGCCGTTCAAGTTCCACATGAATGTCCAGCGTGCCGTTGAGGAAACGGCTGCCGGCGCATCCGCTGCCATAGCGCTCCATGGCCTTGATTCCGGCCTCGATCACTCTTTCGTCGCCAGTCAGGCCCGTGTAGGCGTTGCTGCCGAACATCAGGACGGGATGACCGCCCATTTCCACTTCCGTACCCTGTTTCCCCTCAATTTCGCGGAAGTAAGGATAAATGCCCTGCTCCTGCAATTCCCGGGGCTTGGTGAAGCGGGCCAATCTTTGGTGAAGTATGTCCATTTGGTAAAAATATAGTTATTCTCAGTTTGCAACAGGGGGCTTTTTTAGCTGGGGACGCCCGTCCGTGCCCCCGCACGTCCGCTCCAGTCCGTTCCGAACGGCCTACAAATATAGCCATTCCCGAGGAAAATTTAAAATATATCCCCGTTTTTTTTCAACCCCGCCGCCATTTTCGGCAGTCAGTGAGCAAAAAAACAAACTCAACTGTGCAAATTGGGAAATGAGTACACGGTGAAAGAGTGAACGGTGAACAGGCGGTGCATGCGTGGCTCACTTCCTCGCAGATTTCGGCCAGTTTCACCGTGTTCACGGGGTCGGCCATTGCAAAGAATATGGCCGCGCCCGTCTTCAGGGTCTTGCCTTCCACGACATGATACTTAAAAGCCATAGTTCAAAGTGTTTTAGAGGTTAGACTTAGGTTTCCATGAAAACTGGTGCAAAATTACGCAATTCCCCCGCTCCGGCCAAGCGAAACGGGGAAAAAGTGAAGGTTTTTGAGGGGGTGAAAAGGGCTTGACTAATCCACGCGCAGGAACAGTGAATCACGGGGGCGACCCCTTGATTCACTCGCCACACGCCAGCAACTCGCGTAGGTACTCCGAAAAAAAATTGTAACACCGTAGCACAAATCGCT
>JAGHRT010000002.1 GCA_018066245.1 Candidatus Equimonas faecalis
CGAAAGGTACATACCAAGCCTGGTAACCAGAGGTTCCAGTGAAGTCACGCGTGTAGGTGACATCTACGTTGTCAATGTCGGCAGGAATTACCAGTTCTGTGGTGCCAGCATCAACGAGGTTGATGTCGTCGCCTTCATAGTAATTGGTCTCTTTACCGTTGGAGGTATAGGTAGCGACAACTTCAGAAGGTTCTATTTCCGTTGCAATAAACTGGAAGGTGGAGTTTCCGTCGGTCTTCGCAGCCCCATTAATCCAGTTTCCTAAGCGGCTTTGCCAGCTGACTGCGTTGATGTAGCCGTTTTCTACACCATCAAGATGGAATACGTTATGCCCGCTGTTGCTTTCAAAGATATAGGTCACAGCATCTGCTATGGCTACGGATGTCAGACTTGCATTGTTTTCCATTGTTCCACCAACGCCATAGTCGGCACCTGCCTCCTTACAGATAATCTTGGTACCCCAAGGCGTGCCTAAGAAGGCAAAGTTTGCAGGCTCTGTGCTTCCACTCGTAGGATAGTTATAATCGCTTTGTGTGGTGGTATAACCAACATTCAGATTGTTTCCAATCTTGAGGTTGTACCAGTGGGCCGAATTGAAGTCGTTGGAGTAGTCGAAGGGGTAGTCGTCGGCGATGGTATAAGCCACGGTCTCAATAGCGTTAGCCGTCATAATGCCGTCTGTCTTCAATGTGCTGGTAACGGTCACTCCGTAAGGAACAGTCAGACTACGCGGACGGAAGTCACCCTTGTGGAGCGTAAAACTCTTGGTGGCATCGTTTAGACTTTCGGTAGTGAAGGTGTAGGTCAGCGTAATCTCTTCTGTGGAAGTGGAAGCAATTTGCCAGTTGGAACCATTATCCATACCTGTGTCATACTGGCCAACAGCATCAATACTATTCGCCGTACCACGGGCATTCCAACTCTGGTTTCCTCCTTCAGGGATGATATTGTAGTAGTCAATATCACCGACGGAATGAGTATAGGCAAAGCGCCATGCTCCTGCTTTGGCAGCATCGGAGGTGAAACCAATATTAGAGTCTCCGCCGCCTTGACTGATACAATATACATAGTATGTTGTTGCATCATTCACAGTAGAAATAGAGAAGTAGCCATCGTGGCCTTCTACAGGTGTGAAGGTAAACTCACTGCCTTGGTCACCACGAGCCATCACGATATTGTTGTTTGCGTCTTTCGCTTCGGCATTGAAAGAAGCATATTTATTCTTTGCCTTGTTGCGGATAGTGTAAGTATAAACCGTTTCAGGCTCGGGCTCTTCATTGAAGATAATCTCCACTTTTGCCTCAGAGGCTACATTTGTGAGCTTGTAGCCCTTGCCTTCTACGAATTCAGGTGTTTTGGCTACACCATCTACAGTAACCTTAACAGTTGCGAGGTCGAAGTCGCTGTCTGCACCGACTGCCTTATACTTCACATAGAGGTCCTGAGCGGCCGTGTGCTTGTTCACGATGGTGGCCTTGGTGAGTGCGCCTTCGGCCCACTCCTGATTTACGGTAAAGTTACCCACGGCCTTGAGGCCGGTGATGCTACCCTCTGCCCATGCGTCGGGGAGGGCGGGGAGGAGCTGGATGACACCGGTGTGGCTCTGGAGAAGCATCTCGGAGACGCCGGCGCATACGCCGAAGTTGCCGTCAATCTGGAAGGGAGCGTGGCTATCCCACAGGTTGTAGTAGATGCCGCCGGCGCTCTGGTCGGTGGCGTAGCTGCGGGCGTGTTTCAACGCATTATTTATTAACGTACGCGCGTGATTGCCATCGAGGGCGCGGGCCCAGAGGTTAACGCGCCAGCCCATGGCCCAACCGGTGGAGTTGTCGCTGCGCTGCGTCAGAGAAGCCTTGGCAGCATCGAAGAGCTGCTGTGCCGTGTAGGTGGTGCCGTCAGCGGTCACATCCTGCGTCAGCTGGCTGAAGGGATAGAGAGCCATGAGGTGGGAGGTGTGGCGGTGCTGGTTCTCACCAACCTGATAAGAACTGGTCTTCCATTCCTTCAAAATAGGAGTGCCGTCAGCGATGAGGGTGTTCCAATTAACAGTCTCACCCTTGTCATTCTGGAATGTATGCTGATAGATTTCCGTGCGCAGGCCGAGGTCGAGGCCTTCACGCTTGGTGGTGAGGTCATTAAGGTCTGCCTGAGTCATAAGGTTGAGGCTTACGGCATTGATGGTGTTGGCTGCTTCGATAGTGTTGTCGAAGAGTTCGCGTACAAGTTGCTGGCTATGAGCCGTGGCGTTCTCGTCGGGACCCTGCTCGGGCGACCATTCGCTGGGACACTCGTAGGAACCGTCGGTGCCTTGTACGAGGCGCTGCGACCAATACTTGGCGGCACCCAGCATGGCGGGGAAGGCAGACTTCAAGAACTCGGTGTCGAGGGTGTAGCGATAGTGCTGCCAGAGGTGGGTAACATACCAAGCGTTGGCAATGGTGTAATTAGACTTGAAGTCGGACATACCACCGAAGAGGTTGCTCTCGGTGTTGATAACCCAACCTACATTGGAGCCCTTGGTCTTTGCCTGATTCTTCGGACCCGGAGCATCGGCCAGCATCTTGATGTGGTCGAGCAGGGGTTTGTGGAGGTCGCTGAGGTTGTTGGGCTCGGCGGGCCAGTAGTTCATCTGGATGTTGATGTTCGTGTGAATATCGGAGTGCCAGGGGGAATTGCCGTTGTCGGTATCGTTCCAGAGGCCCTGCAGGTTGTTGGGCACGGAGGTGTTGCGGTTACTGCTGATGAGGAGGTAACGGCCATAGTTGTAGTAGAGCTGTTCGAGATAGATGCCGTCGGCTGTGTTCTTGTTGTCGGCGGAGGTATTGTAGTAATCTACCAGAGCCTTGGTGTTCTTGTTGGAAGAGACGGAGGCACCGTTCTTCTTGAGGTCGATGGCCACGCGGCCCATATAGCTTTGGAAGTTGCTCTCGTGGGCAGAGCGCAGGCTTTCCCAACTCATGGCGCTTGCCGTGCTGATGCGGCTGGCCATGATGCCAGGCAACTGGCTGGCTGTGCCGTCAACGAAGGAGGTGGCAGGATGTGCGGCCGTGAAGTCGGTGCCACCGGCAAGGTAAACGATAACCTCGGTGGCATCGCTTACGGTGATGCCCTTATAGTCCTCGGTCACGGTGCCATCGGTAGCCTTGACGGTCATCTGGGAAGCGTAGGAAACGATGGGGAGCTTGCCGTTGAACTTGGCAGTACCTACACGACCGCTGACGGCGTATTCCGTAGTGGGCTTCTGACCGCTCACACTGCTGGAAGTAAGCTGGCCGCCGGGCTCGTAGGTGAACTGGAGGTTGAGCTTGTTGGTGCCCGTAGCAGTATAGCGTACGGCCATCACTTTGTTGGGCTCGCTGGCGATATAGGTGCGTTCATACTGCGTGCCCTGATCATCGCTGAACTTCACGCCGGCTACGGCGTTGTCGATGTCGAGGTAGCGGACGTAGTTCTTCACGCCGTTTTCGAAGGCATTGCTGAGGTTCTTCACCCAGACGTTGCCCATCTTCACATAGCCGGCATAGCTGTAGTTGGTCTCGGACTTACCGTCCCAGAGACTCTTCTCGTTGACGGTAATCTTGTCGTTCATCACGGCGCCGTAAACGCTACCGCCGAAGTCGCCGTTACCGATAGGCAGGGAGTACTCCATCCAGTTGTTGTAGTTGGTGCCAGGAGCCTCGGTGTACCACAGCGTGTTCTTGCTGGGAGCGGTGAAGGAAGCGGCACCCTCGATGTCGTATTCGGAGCGGGGGAAGGTGGGGTTATTCAGCGTCGTACCATCGGTTGCATAGAACACGAGCTTGCTACCGTTGTCGCCTACGCCATAGAAACCTATCTTCTTTCCATCGGCAACGCCAGTGTTGCTGTTAAAGCCCTGATCAGCGCTGGAAGGACGGACGATGCCGTAAGTGCCGTCACCGTTATTGATAATCTTGAAGGTAGTAGCATCAGCCAAATCGCTGACGGGAGCGAGGAAGTCATTCTTCATGCCAACATAATGCGTACCATCATAGAGTACGAAGTTGTCTATCGTGCCGATGAAGGCCCAGTTGGAAGCATAGGAAGAGGACTTGGTTGAAGTCAGATATTGGCCATCAGTATTTGTATTTGTGCTGATGACGATGTTCTTGTTGCTATTGAAAGCTATCTTGTGATAAGCCGCATTGGTCGTGCTTGTAGAGAAGAAGGGGTCTGTCTCCGTATAATCTACATTGGCTACGCCCTTATAGACGGTAACAGTGGCGGAGTAGCCATCCACGGATGCTGCTTCAATAGTGGGATTCTCAAAGAAAGCCGTGAACTTCTGACCGTCGGCGTAGGTCATGCCGTTGTATGAAATACCGCCCTGTCCCGTAAGGCCATGCACGGCCACGGTGAGTTCGGTGGTGGGTACTGCCTCGATGTACCAGGCAGAGCCGGGGTCTGTACCTGCTCCCCAACTTGCTACGCCGACTCCCTGGTGGTTCCAATAATTATTTCCAGAATTAGAACGGCGGATATTGTAGTCGTTTGCTACGTTAGCTGTGCCAGTAGCATCACTGATGTACCAGTTCATAGAGGGAGTGCTGCCCCAATTGGTCCAATCGTTCATCACAAGGTTCGCACTCGTCAAATTATGTATATTGACAGCAATAGCACCATCAACGGTAGGAGCACCTTGTGCTTCAGTGAAGTAGAATACGGCTGAAGGAACCTTGTTGCTGTTCAAAGCAAGGTTCTTGTTGTTACCGTCATAATGAGCATAGTTCTGGGGGTTATTGACGTTGCGAATGGAATAGTAATACTTCGTATCGCCAGTGCTCATCTTGATGCCTTCATCCTCGGGTTCGGGAGCAACATCTTCATTCACCCATGCAGTATAGGTTACGGAGAGGCCTGTAGCGTTGTGGGTAATAGTAACATCTGACGCAGTGGTCTCGTGGTAGTAGCCGTCAGAATCCTTGTGGTAAATGGTACAACTGTTAATGTTTGAGTACATGTCAGCGCCCCATGTCATTACTTGACGGGTAACCTCTTTTTGTACGAGAGTTTTACCAGCAACGGGAGCCTCGTCAGCTACAATAATCTGGAGGTTCCAAGTGTGGTTGCCTTTGTTTATAGTTGTAAAGGTGGTATTGACAAGACCGTGTTCACCAATGAACCACCGCTGATCATTACCGTCATTCATGGCAAATTGAGTGCGATTGCCACCGAAAGTCAAAGTTCCGTCAACCCATACAGTGGCTGCACTGGTGGGCTCGGCACCCTTCAACTGATTGGAGTATTCTACGGTTGCAACGGCACCAGTGGCTACCTCGATGGAGCCAGCCCAGCGACCGAGGCTAGTGGTTACATTATCGCCACTGCCAAGGATGCGGAAGCCTCCTTGGTCAGAGGTGTCAGTGTCTCTGTTTACAGCAGTGGTTACTGTACCCACACCAGCGGGGAAGGAGTAAACGGGACCATGGTTGTTTTCGCGGTTAGGTGTAGCTGTGGATTCCTTGCCTGTTGCCTCGAATTTGTTGGTGGTCTTATTCCAAGTCCAAACCGTACCGCCAAACTGGGGACGTGTCCAAGGCTGGAGGCCGTTCTCTTCTACATTTTCAAGGAGTTCGTTTACATTTACGAGTTCGGGAGTGATGCCATAGTTGTCATATACGTTCCACAGAGCTGCATCGGCAGTGCCTGCGCCGAAGGTCAGGGCAGCAGTACCAGCAACACGCATGGCACCACGAGTCGAAGCGCTTTGGGCTACGCAGAGGTAGCTGTTGTCGTTGTCCTGATCGAACTTGAAGGTGAAGCCATCGAATATGGTTACATTCTTATCATTTACGCGCTCCGTGTGCGTGCGCACGCCTACGAACACGGGGGTGAGCTTGTCGGTGAGGACTGCACGACCCTCGCTGTCCATGGCCAGATACTTCTGAGCCTGGAGGTTGTAGAGGTAGTTAGCGTTCCACTTCTCTGAGCGGAGCAGCAGCCAGTTGTTGGCCTTTTCGGTCACTGTGAGGTACTCATCGGTGTTTGTATCGGGAGCCTCATTCTTCACAACGAGTGCGGCACCAGTGCTCACATTGTGGAGGGTGTAAGCCTTGAGTGAGCTGATGGAGTTTGCCTCCGTGAGTTTACCGAACTTCAGCAGATGTCCAGTCTGTGCCAAATCCACGATAGCCTGTTTCAAGGCATCATAGTTGGTGCAGGTGCCATTATTATAGACACTCTTCAGACCAGCCATCTCGGTGGTAGCATAGCCCATGTAGCTATTCTCCTTATCGATGAGTGCCTGAGCCTGAGCCTTGAGCTGCTCTATGTCGCGGGCGGTCTTGAAATATACCTCGTTGAGGTAAAGGTAGTTGCCGTAACCCGTCTTGAAACTTAAGCGCAGATACTGCTTGCCTGTAATAGGAGCAGATAGTGTGATGGTCGGGCGGTCGGCATTGGCGATATCGTATGTACCCAATGTGGTCCAGTGACTATTATCGTCTGAGCAGAAGATCTCTGCTGAACTTGCGCGGTAATCGTTGCCACGGCTCTGATAGAGTTCGATGAGTTCGATTGCTTTGCCTCTGATGTCTTCGGGGAGTTGTATATCGACAGTATAGGGCCATCCATTCGCACCGTTGCCAGTTCCGCTGCCGTTCCACTTGGTGTGCCAGCATGTGCTGGGGTCGCCATCGAATGCATTGGAGGCGGGCTGGTCGTTCTGCTGAGAGTTTTGGGCTATCAGGGTGATTCCGGTATTGCTCAGTACCTCACGTGTAGCCTCAGCCTTGGCTGCAGCCTGACGTGCTTCGTCGTTCTGGATGGCCTTCTCCACACGGCCCAGGAGCTTGTCCATAACTTCCTGCGTGATGGGCACGAAATTATCCTTGTAGGGCATTTGTTGGTTCTCTGCAAAAGCATCATCGGCCAAGCCGCCAGTTGTCATATAGAAAGCGGGCTCGCCATCCACGGTCTCGATGCCCGTGCCGTAGTCGTTGCGCTTGCCGGCAGCATTGCCGCCATCGGTGTGGCTACAGGACACTACGTTACGGTGTGACCACTTGCCGCTGGCCAGTGAATGAAGGGAACCATTGCGATAGTAGGCCTTACGTTGCAGGTTGCCAGAAGGCCAATTGTAGTTTTCGAGGAAGGAGTACCAGCCATTGAAATAAGTGTTGGCACCAGAGAGACGGTGAGAGGCAATGTAGTGCCAGCCGTCGTATTGGTCTTCGCCTTCCTCGGCGTTCGTCACGTTGTCAGCACCGCCCTCGGTCTTATACCATGCGGTGCAGATGGTGTTCGTATAGGTGATGGGGCCATCGGCTGTCTGCACAGTAATAACTTCAGGACGCATGTTGGTAAGGAACTTCACCCACTTGCCAGCCTCCCAGTATTGGCCGGAGCGGAAAGCCTTCGTTCCCGTACCTTCGCCGCCGAAGCGGCTGATGTTCACACCGCCGTTGGAGTCAAGGGATCCGGAGCGTAGGTAGTCGGGAAGGTTGGGGTCGTTATCGGTGGAGCCATTGTCCCACATAGAAAAGATAATGTCGTGGGTGTTATTGCCGTTTACCTGAATGCCCATATAGCCATGAAGCACGCCCAGGCTCATGCAGTAGGTACCTACGATATCGCTTGACGCTGGCACCATCACTTCCTCGTAGGCCCAGTCGTAGCTGTTGCCTGCGGGAGCATCTGCATTGGTGGTCTTCCATTCGTTGGTGTGAACGGAGGGAGAGGAGAGGTAGTCGGGCAGGTAGGCCTGCTCGCTGCTGGCATGGTTGAGTTGCCAGTGAGTAATCTTAGTAATGTTGCCGTGGCCTTCGGTTACGTTGATACGCACACGGTAGTATGCACTGGCAGGCAATGACTTTGTAGCCATGACCTCAACAAGTTGAGCATCATTGTTGGCAGAAACAGTTTTGGTAACTTCGCTAATCGTAGTCTTTTCATCAGCGGTCTTCACAATAAACTGGAATTTTACGGTACCCTTAGCCGTAACAGAGAGCTGAAGACTGTTGTTTCCAGCTGGCAAATGAAGGAAAGCCTCCATTGACTTGGGCGTTCCGTTTTCAACAGCCCATGAGGTGAGGGGATTTACTCCTGCCTTATGGTTATCGGGCACGGTTTCATCCTCATTGGGCACGTCTGCCAGATAGTAGTGGTCTTCATAACCACCACTGGGACTGTAGCCTCCTGCGCTATTTGGCATTTGCCAGAAATAGCGACCAAGAGGAAGCTGATGGGCTGCGTTCTCCACGACGGTGTCGTGATAGTCGGCCACTGCTGACATAGGCGCAAGCGTGAGCGCCAGCATCAGCATCAGAAACGTAATGAATTGTTTCATAATGTTAGTTATTGTTGATATTAGTATTTATTGTCGGAAGGGAAATCCCCTGAGATTTGATACTTTGGGGATATTCGGCACAAAGGTAGCCCTTTAATTTATTTTAAGCAAAGAAAACGGAGAAAAAGAAACAAGTTTTTAATCGGGGGGGGCGTTTTGCAAAGTAGGAAATAGCAAAACGGAGGGTAAGGGTCGCAGCTGCGGTACAAATCTGTGGAAAATTGGCAGGCGGGGGAAACAAAAGAGTGAACAGTGAAAGAGTGACTCTTCAACTGTTCATTGTTCACTCTCTAACTGTTCACTCTTTTTGTGCGTCGATTGCGTCGAATGCGTCGCCCCGGTGAGGGGCTTTCTTACGCACGCGCGTGTTTATAAATATGGTGTGGGTGGGTGCGGCTCTTAATAGCTGAAGGTGCTGCCGCCCATAAATTCGCGGAGGAGGGAGGTGGGGGGCAGGGAGTCCATTTTGAGGGGCTTGATGAGGCGGAGGAGGTTGATGAGGCGGTCGGCCACTTCGCGCTCGGGCGTATTGGGGCGGACGCCTTCAAGGAGGGGCAGGGCCTGCTCACGCAGACAGGCCAGCTCGAAGAGCAGGGCGGTGTTTATCATCACATCGGCCTCTTCCTGATAGGGGAAGAGCCACTTCTCCTCGCCCTTGCGGACGGCGGGCCAGCGGCGTATGGTCTCTTCGGCGGAGTAGCCTCGGAACTTGTAGTCGCGCACAAGGCGGCGCAGCAGGCGGTTGTCGGTGGTGGGGATATAGTTGTGGTCGTCGATGAGTATGGAGGTCAGCGCGGAGGCATAGACGCGGTATTTGTTTTCCTGCGGTATCTGCGCGGAGAAGAGGGGGTTGAGGGCGTGTATGCCTTCGAGGATGAGTATGGTGTCGTCGTTCAGGTGGAGGAACTGGCCGGAGCGTTCGGACTGTCCTGTCTTGAAGTTGTAGAAGGGGAGTTCTACGGTGCCTCCTGAGAGCAGCGTGGACATTTGCTCGTTGAAGAGGTCGATTTGCATGGCGTGGATGCTCTCGTAGTCGTAGTTGCCGTTTTCGTCGAGGGGTGTATCGACGCGATTGACGAAGTAGTTGTCGAGGCTGATGGCTACGGGCTTGAGTCCGCAGGCGAGGAGCTGTATGCTGAGTCGCTTGGAGAAGGTGGTCTTGCCGCTGGATGAGGGGCCGGCTATGAGCACGACTTTGAGCTGTGGGTTGGCTGCGAGGTGGTCGGCTATGCGTCCTATCTGCCTTTCCTGCAAGCACTCGGACACGTTCACCATTTCGTTGGTGCGCTCACTGCCTTTGGCTATGACGTGGTTGAGTTCGCCCACGGTGGAGAGGCCCATGATGTGTGCCCAGCGGTGGTAGTCGCGGAACACGGCCAGCATTTTGGGCTGCGAGGTGATGGGGAGGAGATTGCCGTCGGGTCCTCGGAAGCGGAGCAGGAGGCCTGCGTCGTAGGGGTCGAGGCCGAAGGGTGCGAGTTGGCCTGTGCGCTCAATCAGGGGGCCGTAGAAGGAGTTGGGGGTTTCGCCCAGGGTGTAGTACTCCGTGGTGGGTTCGTTGAGTGAGGCGAGCAGGAGGGACTTGTTGTGCTGGCCGGCCTGGTCGAATAGGCGTATGGCCTGCGGCGTGGGTACGGTGTGGCGCACGAAGGGAAGGTCGGCAGCCACTATTTCCTCCATGCGACGGCGTATGTCTTCGCCGTTCCATTGCTGGATATGGGCCATGTGGCAGTAGAAGCCGTTGGAGACGTGGGCGTCGATTTGTACGCGGCACTGGGGGTAGAGTTCGTTCACCGCCTTATAGAAGACGAAGAACAGGGAACGGATGAAGGAGGCGTGGGAAGGCATGGGGAGGATGGGTTAATGAAGAATGTGTAATGTGGAATGTATAATGAAGAATGTGGAATGTATAAGGGAAAGGTGGCTGTGGGGGAAGATCGGGGGAAAGCAAAGCGCCCCTCTGACTTCACGCGGGGGAAACCAGAGGGGTGCTTTGGATGGGGCGTTGCGGATTATTTGCCGAGGAGACCGCCTACGGCCTTCTTTGCGGCTTCGTTCACTTTTTCGTTGGCCTTCTGAGCGGCTTCGTTCACCTTCTCAGCGGCTTTCTGTTCGGCCTTGTTTACCTGTTCCTGCACTTTCTGCTCGGCAGCGGCTTTCACCTGTTCGCCTGCGGCCTTAACTTGCTCGCCTGCGGCCTGGGCATCGGCTTTGGCAGCTTCAGCGGCACTTTCGGCAGCACCCTCTACGGCTCCGCCTACACTGGTGGGCAGTGTCTTCACGGTTTCGATAATCTGGCTGATGTTCATCTGGCCGGAGGTGATGGCTTCCACCTTCTCCTTGTTTTCATTGTACCAGGTAACCAGCTGGCTCTTGTACTCCTCGGCTTTCTGCACGTCGCCGGACTGGATGAGCTCCTGAATCTTGGTCTGGATGCCTTCGACTGCGGTCTGCACCTGTGCGGGGTCGCTGGTTTCGAGGGCCGTGGCGAGGGTTTCGGTGCCGTCCACCTGTTCGGCGGCTACGGTGTCGGCGGCCACAGCGGCACTTTCAGTTTTGTTGCCTCCGCAGGAAGCGAAGGTGATGGCTGCCATGGCAGCCACTGCGAAAAGGATTTTTTTCATTGTGTGTGTAATTTAATGAGGTTAATAAGGTGAGTGATTGTTCGGGGCAAGGCTTGGCGCATGGTTGGCGCTGAATTGCGAGCCAAAAGTACACAATTATTTTTAATTACACGGCCTGAAACGCATTTTTTTCGCCGATTTGCTTTTTTTCCTGTTCAAACTGTCTGTTTCAGCCCCCTATACGGGCCTTTCCTTGCCAAGGGACTATTCCTTTTCCTCCACCACGGGCAGGTCTTCCTCGGCAGGCGCTTCATCCTCCTCCACCACGGGGAGGTCTTCCTCGGCGGGGGCTTCATCCTCCTCCACCACGGGCAGGTCTTCCTCGGCAGGGGCTTCATCCTCCTCCACCACGGGCAAGTCTTCCTCGGCGGGGGCTTCATTCTCCTCCACCACGGGCAGGTCTTCCTCGGCCGGGGCTTCATCCTACTCCAAAACGGGGAGGTCTTCGTCGGCAGGCACTTCAGGCTCCTCCCGCGCGGGGAGGTCGTCG
>JAGHRT010000021.1 GCA_018066245.1 Candidatus Equimonas faecalis
ATAATATATAATAATATATATTAACCATTTTTACCCCCTCCCCTTGGCTACGACTTGGGGACACCGGGACACCGGGACACCGAGACACCTCAAACAGCGATTTTGTGCTACGGTGCCTACGGTGTTACAAATTTTTTTCGTAACTTTGCACCCGGAACAACCCGAAACAGCATGTCCGCCCGCTTTCCGTCCCGCATCAAGTCGCTCATCCATAGCGCGATAGGGGGGGGTAATTTCTTTCCCGACCTCCTGACGTGGCTCCTCGCCACGGAGCGGACTTTTGCCCCAATAGGGGGCTTTTGGCGACGGTCAAAATGCAGATGGCGGTAGCCGGAAAGGGGCGGGAGGTGGCGCCAAGCGCCGAAGGGGGCCTCATTTCCTCATTTCCTCATTTGCTAATTTTAGATACTTTCGCCCGGAAAAGTAAAGAAATCCTGCGGCATCCTTTGTTTTTCGATTGCTTATTCGTATCTTTGCAGAGATTTTGAGAAAAACGGCAGTATGACATATCCGGAAAATATAGAAAGGAAAATAGGCTTCAGTGAAATCAGGACGCAGCTGAAGGGGCGCTGCATGTCCACTCTCGGCACGGAATGGGTGGACGAACACGTGGCCTTTTCGTCGCGTTTTGAGGACGTTGTGGAAAGCTTGGCGCAAATCCGGGAATACCGGCTCCTGAGCGAGGAGGAGGAGGATTTGGCCGACCTGCAGTTCCATGACGTGCGCCAGCCGCTGATGCGCATCCGCCCCGAGCGGACATATATGGAGGAAATAGACCTCTTCGACTTGAAACGCTCCTTGCAGACCGTGGGCAGCGTCCTGGCCGTAATCGGGCAGGGCGAAGACGGCGGGGCGGGGGCGGACGCGAGGTTCCCTGCTCTGGGCCGCATGGCCGACGGCATCCTGCCTCAACCGGGCATCGTGAAGCGCATTGACGAGGTGCTGAACAAGTACGGCAAGGTGAAGGATACGGCCACGCCCGAACTCCTGAGTATAAGGCACCAGCTTGAGGTGTCTTCGCGCAATATCAGTCATGCCCTGCGTGCCATCGTGCAGGAAGCTCAGCAGGAAGGCTACATTGACCGCGATGTGTCGCCGACGTTGCGCGACGGACGTTTGGTCATACCCGTGGCCCCGGCGCTGAAGCGTAAGATTAAGGGTATCGTACACGACGAGAGCGCGACGGGCAAAACGGTGTTCATAGAACCGGCGTCCGTCGTGGAAGCCAACAACCGCGTCAGAGAGCTCAAGGCTCAGGAGAAGCGCGAAATTATGCGTATTCTCGTGGAACTGGCCGGCTATGTACGCCCGCACATTCAGGAAATACTGGAAGCTTTGCGCTTTTTGGCTCACATTGACTACCTGAGAGCCCTTACGATATGGAGTGAAACCATGGATGCCGTAGTACCTCAGGTGTCAAATGGAGCCTGTCTTGACCTCGTGCAGGCAAGGCATCCTCTGCTGCAGCAATCGCTGGAGAGAAAGGGCGGAAAGATTGTTCCCTTGGACGTGCGCCTGCATGGCAAACAGCGCATTCTGCTGATTTCGGGCCCCAATGCAGGCGGAAAGTCTGTGGCTCTAAAGACTGTAGCCCTGCTGCAATACATGCTTCAGTGCGGATTGCCCGTTACAGTGGGGCAGGGGAGCGCAATGGGCGTGTTCGACAATTTGATGATTGACATCGGCGATGAGCAGAGCATAGAGGACGACCTCTCCACCTATTCCTCGCACCTGCTGAACATGAAAACCATGATGAAGCGCTCCACGCCGCTCTCGCTCTTGCTCATTGATGAGTTTGGCGGCGGTACGGAGCCTCAGATTGGCGGAGCGCTGGCCGAGGCCATCTTGCAAAGGCTGGTGAGTCAGGGAGCCATGGGCGTGATAACTACACACTACCAGAACCTGAAGCACTATGCGGGAAGCAGCGAGGCCGTGGTGAACGGCGCGATGCTCTACGACCGCAACCTCATGCAACCCCTGTTTGTGTTGCAAATGGGGCATCCGGGCTCAAGCTTCGCTATAGAGATAGCCCGCAAGATAGGAATCCCTGAAGACGTTATAGCCTATGCCGGCGATTTGGTGGGCAAGGACTATGTGATGAGCGACAAGTATCTGCAAGACATCGTGCGAGACAAGGTGTACTGGGAGAACAAACGTCGCCACATTCATGAACGTGAGAAAAAACTGGAAGCCACGCTGTCCGGCTATGAGCAGGACATGCAGAAGCTTCAGCAAGACCGCAAGCGCATATTGGGTGATGCCCGGCAGGAGGCCGAACAGCTCATTCAGGAGAGCAATGCCCGCATCGAGCGCACCATACGCGACATTAAGGAAGCACAGGCTGAAAAGGAGCGCACGCGCGAAGTGCGTAGGGAATTGGCCGAATTCAGGGAAGAACTGAAAGAAGACAATACCAAGGCTGACGCAATAGACCGTAAGATGGAGCAGATACGTCGGCGGCAGGAACGCCGTGCGGCTGCACGGGCAGCGCAGAACGTATCCCGGCAACCCAATCCTTCGGAGCTTTCCGGCGCGGACGGTAGCGGCGGGGAGAATCTGTCGCCCATAGCTCAGGCCGGTGCCGCTTTGGAGCAAGTGCTGAGTGGACTGAAAGGCAAACCGGCCATAGAGGTGGGCGATACCGTAAGGCTGAAAGGCCAGCAGACTGTGGGGCGGGTTGATGCCGTGACTGGACGTGTGGCCCGAGTCTTGTTTGGCGTGGTCTATACCAGTGTACCTCTTAGCCGGTTGGAACACGCGGAAATGCCTAAACCTGATTTGACGCAACAGGTCAGCACTTTTGTCAGCCGTGACACACGCGACATGATGAGAGAAAAGGCGATTAATTTCAGACCTGAGATAGATTTGCGCGGAATGCGTGCTGATGAAGCCCTGACGCATGTGAGCCTGTTCATCGACGAGGCTATTCAGTGTGAGCAATCTCGGGTGCGCATTCTTCATGGCACGGGCACGGGCGCTCTCCGTCAGCTGGTTCGACAGTATGTCAGTACGGTGCCCGGCGTGAAACGCTTTCATGACGAGCATGTGCAGTTCGGTGGAGCCGGCATCACCGTGATAGAATTAGAATGATGTTGCAAAGCTAAATAATACTTGCTAATCATAATCACAACGATGAAGAATTTTGCTTATTTCTGTGTACTCGCTTTATTGACGGCGTGTATAGATGTACCCAAGGAGGAACATACCTCTTTTGAGACGCTCAAAGTGGAGCGCGGCACTCTGGAAACAGAATTTGCCTATAGCGCCAACATCATGGGCAAGGCTGATGTGCAGATTACGCCTCAGGTGGATGGACAGCTGACGGCTATCAAGGTAGTTCCCGGTCAGGTGGTACGAAAGGGCCAGGTGCTTTTCGTTATTGATGACCGCCAGGCGCAGATTGCCGTACAGAATGCCAGTTCTACGCTCCAGGCAGCACAGGCCCAGGCCGCTACGGCTAAGCTTGAGATGGAGAGCAACGAGAACCTCTTCAAAAAGGAAATTGTGAGCCAGTATATGCTGACATCAGCCAAGAATGCTTACAATCAGGCACTGGCAGCCGTTGCCCAAGCACGGTCGGCTTTGGCTGCCGCCCAACTCAATCTGAGCCATTGCAGGGTTACTTCACCCGTGAATGGCGTGGTGGGCGATGTCCCCGTAGATATGGGACAGGTCGTCGGCCTTGCTACGGTACTGACCACAATCGTAGAGAACGCTAACGTGAAAGTACGTTACTCCATTACGGAAAATGAAGCGCTTGCCCTGGCTAAGGAGTTCAAAAACAAGTCATGGCAGGACATCTTTAAGGTTCTTCCAGAAGTGAAGCTTCGCTTAAAAGACGGTACGCTTTATGAACGCAAAGGCCATATTATGAACACGACAGGGACGGTGGACTCCCGTACAGGTACCATTACTGTAGAGGCCGAATTTCCCAATCCTGATGGCTTGCTGCGCTCTGGTACACAGGGGAGCGTCGTTATACCGTTCAGCATTGCTGATGTAATTGTTATACCCAGCACTGCCGTAGTGCGCTTGCAGGACAAGTCGATGGTATATAAGGTAGGCAAGGACAGTTTGGCTACAGGTACTATTGTAGAAGTGCAGGAAGTGAATGGTAAGGACTTCCTCGTACACAGCGGCTTGAAGCCCGGTGATGTGATTGTGGCTAAGGGAGCCAGCAATGTTCAGGAAAAGCAAAGGGTAATCTATTAACTTCCCATAGACCGGCAACTATGCAAGGTAATATATTCATAAAACGCAAGGCGATGGCTTGTGCCATCTCCATCGTTATCTGCCTGCTGGGCTTCATCTCCCTTCGTACACTCCCGGTGGAGCAGTATCCGGACATCGCCCCTCCTAAGGTGAACATTACGGCGAACTATACAGGAGCTGACCCTGCAACGGTAATGAAGTCGGTTGTACAGCCTCTTGAAGAATCGATCAATGGCGTGCAGGATATGTCCTATATTACCAGTACTGTATCTGCTACCGGTGAGGCCACCATTCAGGTGTTTTTCAAGCAAGGGACTGACCCTGACATGGCCACGGTGAACGTACAGAACCGTGTTGCAAAGGCCCAAAACCTCTTGCCGGCTGAAGTGTTGCAAACGGGCATTACGGTTGAGAAGCAGCAGAACTCCATGCTGCAAATCAGTGCGCTTTATTCGGAAGATGATAAGTACGATCCGGACTTCATCACCAATTATATCGACATCAACGTGAAGCCGCGCTTGCAGCGTATCAGTGGCATTGGCGGTATTCAGTTGGTGGGAAACACATACGCCTTGCGGCTTTGGATGAAGCCGGATGTCATGGCCAAGTATGGCTTGACGCCTGATGACGTATTTGCAGCTATTGGCAAACAGAGCCTCGTGGCGGCTGCCGGCAGCTTGGGCGAACAGTCCCAGAACACCTATCAATATAATATGGAGTATAAGGGGCGCTTGACATCCGTGGAGGAATTTAATAATATCGTGCTCCGATCCTCTCAAAACGGTCAGGTGCTTCATCTTGGCGAAGTGGCCAAGGTTGAATTGGGGGCTATCGCCTACAATTTCACGTCGCAAGTGGAAGGTCATCCCGGCGTGTTCTTTATTATCAATCAGGCTGCGGGAGCTAATGCTACGGAGGTGAATGCCCGTATCAATCAGCTCTATAAGGATTTGGAACCCACGTTGCCCGCAGGTATGAAGTTCATGACTCTCATGTCAAGCGATGATTTCCTCTACGCTGCCATCCATAATGTAGTTGAGACACTTGTCATAGCCATTTTGTTGGTTATTTTGATTGTCTATTTCTTCCTACAGGATTTCAAGGCCACTTTCATTCCCTCTATTAGCATCTGCGTATCGCTGCTTGGAACCTTTGCCATCGTAAAAATGGCGGGTTTCTCGCTGAACATATTGACGCTGTTTGCTCTCGTGCTGGCCATCGGTACCGTAGTGGACGATGCCATTGTGGTTGTTGAGGCTGTGATGGCCAAGTTGGAAGCTGGTTGCAAGAGTGCGGTACAGGCGACTAGGGAAGCCATGAGCGAGGTAACCATGGCCGTATTCTCATGCACGCTGGTGTTCATGGCCGTGTTTATTCCTGTAACATTCATGTCAGGCACGACTGGCACTTTCTTTACGCAATTTGGTATAACGATAGCCTCGTCCGTAGGCCTGTCCTGTGTGTCGGCCTTGACACTTTGTCCTGCCCTGTGTGCCATCATGATGAAAGCACCCAAAGATGAGGATGCTACAGCGTCGTCACGTTTCAACGTCAATGCCCTTACACGCAAAGTGTATGATAAGACATACAATGCTATATTTGGCCGTTATTTAACGTCAGTAGAGAAATTCCTGAGTCGGCCGATGTTGGCATGGACGTTGCTGATTGCTGCATCCGCCCTTATGTTTTGGTTGATGTCATCGTTGCCTTCCAGTCTTGTGCCTCAGGAAGACCAGGGTGTCATTCTGGTGGAAGTGCGTGGTGCGCCTGGCTCCACTCTTGCTGAAACTGACGAGGTAATGAATAAAGTGGAGGAGAAGGTGAAGGCCATTCCCGAACTTCAGAGTTTTGCCCGTGCTACAGGCTTCGGCCTTGTATCCAGCGTCGGTTCCAACTTTGGCACCTTCATAATTCGGCTTAAGCCTTGGGATGACCGTGAAGGCTTCAACCATTATCTGGATATGGTGTTGGCACGGTTCTACTACTCTTGCGAAAGCGTGAAAGAAGCACAAGTTCTCCCTTTCACTTTGCCGCAGATACCCGGCTATGGCAATTCTAACAGCATTTCACTGTTTGTAGAGGACAAAACTGATGGCGACATGACCGTATTCAACAACAAAGTTGAAAAATTCATGGCGGCTCTGCGACAGCGTCCCGAAATTAGCGATGTTTCCTCCACCTATAGCGAGCGTTTCCCAAAGTTTCGTGTCGAAATCAATCCCACACAGTGCGACCGTGCCGGCATTTCGCCTCAGGAAGTTCTTTCGACTTTAGGCTCCTATTGCGGTGCGTCATACGTCGGTAGCTACAATCAATTCGGTAAGGTTTACCGTATCATGGCCAATGCCGCTCCGGAATATCGCACCGACCCGGGCTCACTGAGCAATATCTTTGTGAGGATGCCCGACGGTTCCATGGCGCCGATAGCCCAGTTTGTAACTCTTGTTCCCATTGTAGGCAGCAGTTCCCAGACGCGCTTCAATCTCTTCCAGAGCATAGAACTCTCTGTCAATCCTTCTGAAGGGTATTCGGAAGGCGATGCCCACAAAGCCATTGCGGAGACCTTTGCGGAGACACTCTCTCCCGTGGACTTTGGCTATGAATATGGAGCAATGTCGCGCGAGGTGGAAGAGAATGCGGGAAGCAATGCCACAGCTATTATTTATACCATTTGTATTTTCCTCATCTATCTGATACTGGTTTGTCTTTATGAGTCTTGGCTCATTCCTTTTGCAGTGTTGCTCAGTGTACCTTTTGGTTTGATGGGTTCCTTCCTCTTTTCAGAATGTGGGCATTTATTAGGCTTGCCCGGCATGGACAACAACATCTATTTGCAAACCGGCGTCATCATGCTCATCGGCTTGTTAGCCAAAACAGCCATTCTGATTACCGAATTTGCTGTGGACAAGCGTCGCGACGGAGCAAGCATCTATGACGCTGCCCTTCAAGCGTGCAAGGACCGTTTGCGTCCAATCCTCATGACCGTGGCAGCCATGGTCATAGGAATGGTACCGCTTGTGATTGAGGGTGGCGCAGGTGCCAACGGCAATCGTTCGTTGGCCATAGGTGTTGTGGGAGGTATGCTCATCGGTACTGTAGCCCTGCTGTTCGTCGTGCCCTCGTTTTATATTGCATTCCAGAAACTGGATGACAAATTCCATAAAGAAAATTGACAATTTCCATGAAACGTATTGCAAGACAACTCGTCATAGGTGCCGTCCTGCTCAATCTCACCGGTTGCGGCTTGTACTCCAAGTACGAATCGCAGAGTCGGGTAGCTTCCGATGTGTATGGCGTCAATGCCCTGTCTATGCAGAGTCAGGGAATGGCCAGCATCGGCGAAATAGGATGGCGCGATTTTTTCAAAGACCCCTTCTTGCAGGCTCTGATTGACACGGCTCTGGTACATAACACCGACATCAAGACGGCCCGCATTCGTATTCTTCAGGCAGAGAGTACGTTGCAGGCAGCACGGCTGGCTTATCTCCCCTCGGTAACTTTTGCTCCGCAAGGTAGCATCAGTTCCTTTGACGGAAATGTTACAAAAGCCTATAACATTGGAGCAACCTTACAACTCCCCATAGATGTTTTTGGCAATATCACAAGTGCAAAACGGCGCACTCAGGTGTTGAAAGCCATAGCCGAAGAACAAGAGCATTTGGTAAAAATGCAGATTGTGGCCAATGTGGCACAGGCATATAGCAAACTGCAGCTACTTGACAGCCAATTGCAAATTATGAGGCGCACCTTGGACATCTGGCATCAGTCCCTCGATATGCAACGCGCCATGATGGACAACGGCAGGGCCTACTCCACCTCTGTCAATCAGATGGAAGCCTCGTGTCTTGGCGTAGAGACGCAGATTATCGATATTGAAAACAGCATAAACAGCATCGAGGATGCCATAAACCTTCTGCTCTGCCGTGCGCCACAAAGTGTGAGCCGTAAGGCGCAAAACACCTACCCACTTCCTGAGCAATGGGGTACGGGCGTGCCTGCTCTAATGCTGATCAATCGCCCCGACGTGCGCATAGCCGAGCGCGGTATAGAGGCCGCCCACTACAGTATTGCCTCAGCACGCGCAGCCTTTTATCCCAATCTAACGCTTAATGGCACTTTAGGGTGGTCAAATGCCGATGGCGTGGTAAATCCCGGAAAGCTCTTGGCCAGTGCAGCAGCCTCTCTTATCCAGCCCCTCTTTGCCCAGGGCAAGTTGAAGGCCAATCTCAAAAATGCAAAACTCGACAAGGAGGCCGCCATCAACCAGATGGAATACACCATACTCAAGGCCGGCAACGAAGTAAACCGCGCCCTTGAAGACTGTCAGAATGCCCAGCGTAAGACCAAGGTGATAAGCCGTCAGGTAGCCGCCTTACAGAAAGCCTGCGACGGAACCCGAGAATTGATGCGCAACGGCAAGGCTACCTACATTGAGGTGCTCACCGCCCAAGAAGCCCTGCTCAATGCCCAGCTAAGTCAGGCCGCAATCACCCACGACAGTACACAGTCGCTCATAGCCCTCTATGTGGCGTTGGGCGGTGGCGTGACAGAAAAAACATACACTAATTTGCCAATCCCCCATTCGCTAATTTGCTAATCCGCACACCATCGCCGATGCTCAAGCGCAGCTTTGACATACTGCTCAGTATCCTTTGCCTCATCGTGTTCCTGCCGTTGGCACTCATAGTAGGAGTGCTCATAAAGCTGGAAGACGGCGGCATAGTCGTGTTTGGCCAAGAACGCATAGGGCGCAGAGGCAAGCCCTTCACCATTTACAAGTTCCGTTCCATGAATCCCAACGCCGAAGCCGAAGGCGTACCCCAACTCTGCAATCAGGATCAAGACCAGCGGCTCACGCGCATCGGACGCTACATTCGTCAGCACCACCTCGACGAATTGCCGCAGTTGTGGAATGTATTAAAAGGCGATATGAGCTTTGTAGGCCCGCGTCCCGAGAGAGAGTATTTCATCAGGCAAATCGTAGAAGCCGACCCGCGCTACACCCAGTTGTATGCCATTCGTCCCGGCGTTACGTCATACGCCACGCTCCACAACGGTTATGCCGACACCATGGAGAAAATGCTGCGCCGGCTGGAACTTGACCTCTACTATCTGGAACATCGCACCTTCATCCTCGATTGCCGCATCCTGTGGCTCACATTCTATCGCATCGCGAAAGGAGAAAAATTCTAAGAAAGCATCCCCTAAAACAATAAGCTCCCAGTTCTCCATTCGCTAATTTCGACGTTACACACAATACAATAAAAACACTCAAATCTCAAAATCTCATCACAATGAAACCCACCCTTTTCCTCTTGGCTGCAGGTATGGGAAGCCGCTATGGTGGCTTGAAGCAGCTCGACACGCTCGGCCCCCACGGCGAGACCATTATGGACTACAGCATCTACGACGCCATCAAGGCCGGATTCGGCAAGATAGTATGGGTCATCCGCAAAGACTTTGAGGAGCAGTTCCGCACGCAGATACTGGCCAAATACCAAGGCCACGTGCCCTGCGAACTCTGCTTCCAATCCATCGATGCCCTTCCCGAAGGCTTCACCTGCCCTCCCGAACGTACTAAGCCCTGGGGCACCAACCATGCAGTAATGATGGGCAAGGACGTCATCAAGGAGCCCTTTGCCGTGCTCAACTGCGACGACTTCTACGACCGCGACGCCTTCCAGGTGATGGGCAAGTTCCTCAGCGAACTTCCCGAAGGCAGCACCGGCCGCTATGCCATGGTAGGCTTCCGCGTGGACAACACCCTGACCGACCACGGCGCAGTCAGCCGCGGCGTGTGTGAAAACGACGAAAAGACCCACCTCCTCACCTCCGTGGTGGAGCGCACGAAGATTGCCCGCCACGACGGCGTAGTACAGTATCTTGACGAGAACGAAGAGTGGGTGAGCATCCCCGACACCACTCCCGTGAGCATGAACTTCTGGGGCTTCACCCCCGACTACTTCCAACACTCCGAGGAATACTTCAAGACCTTCCTCTCCGACCCCAAGAATATGGCCAATCCCAAGAGCGAGTTCTTCATCCCTCTGATGGTGGATCATCTCATCCGCGAGGGCAAGGCCACTTGCGAAGTGCTCGACACCACCTCAAAGTGGTTCGGCGTAACCTATCCCGAGGATCGTCCCGGCGTAGTGGAGAAGTTCGCCCAGCTCCACGCCCAAGGGCAGTATCCCGATAAGATGTTTTAATTCTTGAAACAGATATACACACGAGTCGCTGGGCAGACAACTGCTTGGCGACTTCGTGTTTGAAAAATCCTCCCTCCCCCCCCAAAAAAAAATGAATATAGGAGACAAAATCCCTGAAGTGCTCGGCACCGACCAGCACGGCAACGAAATCAAGGCCAGCCAGTATCGCGGCCGCAAAATCATCCTTTACAGTTATCCCAAGGCCAACACGAGTGGCTGCACAGCCGAGGCCTGTTCCCTTCAGGCCCACAAGGCCGAACTGGAGGCCAAAGGCTATGCCATCATCGGTGTGAGCAAGGACAAACAGACCGCCCAGGCCAAGTTCGCCGAACAGCACGGCTTGGAGTTCCCCCTCATCGCCGACACCGAGACCACGCTCTTGCAGGCCCTCGGCTGCTGGGGCGAGAAAGTAGCCTGCGGGCGCCGCACCATAGGCACGCTGCGTACCACATATCTCGTTAATGAAGAAGGCGTCATAGAGCACATCATGGGCCCTAAGGAAATAAAGACGAAAATCCACGCCGAACAGCTATTGGCACTCGTTGAATAACTTATGAAACAAACCTGCTTGGACATCTTCCGCCAGCAGAACAAAGTGCCTGCTTGCGAGCGATAACCATCAACGGCATTCGATTATCAACCTTTTAACCTCTTTCCCCCCATTCTATTCCCCGTCCGCGTTTCCTTCCCGTCAAAGCTGTTTCCGGTATTTAACCACCTTCTTCCTTATAGGTGAAGGGCTAACAGGGTGATAGCGAAGGAGCGGGCGAGGGTAGGGGAGGGGCTTCAATATGAAAACGCTGGCTAACATTCTCTGGCTGATTCTTGGTGGCTTGGAAGCCGCCATCGGCTATTTCACAGGAGCCTTGGCCCTGTGCGTAACAATCATAGGTATTCCTTGGGGCCTACAAGTATTTAAGATAGGACTGTTGTGCCTCTGGCCCTTCGGTGCCACGGTTCAGGATACGGAAGGCCTGCACGGTTGCATTCGCGTGCCGATGAACGTGGTGTGGTTCATCTTCGGCGGTGCGTGGGCTTGGCTGTGCCATATATTCTTCGGCCTGCTGCTGTGCCTGATAGTTGTCGGCATCCCCTGGGGCAAGCAGCACTTCAAGATGGCACGCCTCTCTCTCGCGCCATTCGGAAAGGAAGTGATGCTTGGGTTATGAATGAAACTCAGGAGGGTGCTCTTCCCTCCGTTTGATAGAACACTCCTAAAGTATAAGCAGATGTCTTTAACGCCACCACCCATATCGCTTTCCACCTCTGACGAGCGTCGCCAATGGATACGCGAGCGCTTCCCCTGCCTGGCCGATTGCGAGGCCTGTGGTTTGTGCAAGATTTACCATGGCCGCGACGTGGAGGATGTGTATGCTGACTACATCGCAGGTACACGCAGTTTTGAAGAAATCCGCGAAGAGTTCCGGCGACTGTAGCTTTTTTGCCATCTATTCCCCACTTGGGGGAATTTTACTGTATAGAGTAGGAAAAACTATTGTATAGAGTAGGAAAAACTCTCATATAGGGTAGGGGGGATTACTTTATGAATGAGTGAATACTCTCTGAGCCGACATTTCTACTGCCTGGGCACAATAAACGGCGCATTTCCGCGTTATCTTTTCACAATATTATAGTCCCTATGAACGCACGTTGCCTTTTCATATCGTTTCTTCTGGCTCTTGCGCCTGCTTGTTTGCGGGCGCAGTTGCCTGACACGCTTTTTCTGCATTTTCCTGCTGCCGACTATCCCGTACTGGCGGACGGTCTGCCCGAAGCAGGCTATTCTGAAACTCTACCGGCTAACCGCCAGTATGGCGGAGCTGAGGATTTCAACGTGTCAGTGGAGTACCCCGAATTTCAGCCGCTTACGGACGCTGAAGTAAAGTGTTTGGTTAAGCAGGGGGCTCAACTGCCCGATCGCATTGTGCCTGAGGTACATCTGGGTATGGTGCGCCGCCAGCCGAGGCTCGACGTGGTGTTTTGCCCCATTGTGCGGAGGAACGGTCAGTACCAGCGTCTGGTGAGTTGCAAGATTGTGGTATCGGAGAAAGCCTCCCGCCCCCGCCGCGTGGCGGCTGCGGCTCCTGCCGAACGCTATGCGGCCCACTCCGTGCTCTCCAAGGGCAAGTGGGTGAAGATTAGCGTGGCGAAGGAGGGTATGTATGCCCTCACGGCCAGCCAACTGAAGGATATGGGTTTCGGCGATATAAACCGCGTGAAACTCTACGGCTACGGCGGACGCATACAGCCCGAACTCCTCGACTTTACCTCCGACGATGCCGTCATCGACGACCTGAACGAGATGCCTCTCCACCGTTCGGCCAATGGGGTGCTGTTCTATGCCGACGGCACGGTGCGTTGGAGCTATTCTTCCAGCACGATGCGCTATACCCACACGGACAACTATTACAGCAGCCTGAGCTATTATTTCCTCACCGAGGGCGACCAGCCGCTGTCTCTGTCGGAAACTGAGGGCGAGCAGGCGGATCAAACCATTGCCACCGTGCCGGGCCATGCTCTCTATGATGGCAATAGTTTCATGTGGTACGAGGGCGGACGCCGCCTCTTCGACAGCTATGACTTCGCAAGCGGCAGGCAGCACACTTTCCGCCTCGACAGCCCTGGATTCGACGGGGAGAGCAAGGCCAAGGCCGTGTTGGAAATCTCAATGTCGGCCTCCAGCCCCCTGAGCAAGACCCCTTACACCGTAACCGTGAACGGCAAGGCCGACACCACGCCTCGCTCCGTGCCCTTGTACGGCGATAACGAAAGCGCCCGTGTGAGTTCATCGACCCTCCAGCCCGACAATCTCGCGGCCACCAATTCCGTGCAAATCACCACGGGCAATGACAACCACGCCCGCCTCGACTATATGCGCCTGACTTACCCCCGCCGTCTCAGCGGCAGCGACCAGCCCTTCTCTTTCGTAACGGGCGAGAAGCAGGCCGTGAACGTCAGCATAGCCAATGCCGACGCCGGTACGCAGGTGTGGGAGCTGCCCCACGGCACCACTCCCCTGCGCCGTGTGAAGGCCACGCTCAGCGGCACCACCCTGACCACCTCCGCTCTCCAGCCGGGCGTGCGTTATGCTTTGGTGAACGTCGGGCGAGGCTACGAGGCTCCCGCTCTCATCGGACAGGTGGAGAACCAAGACCTCCATGCCGACGGCCCTGCCGACATGGTGGTGGTGATTCCCGCAAGCGGCAAGTTGCAGGCACAGGCCGAGCGCTTGGCGAGGCTCCACAAGGAGCACGACGGCCTCCGCGTGCGCGTGGTAAGCGCAGGAAAGATATACAATGAGTTTTCCAGCGGCACGCCCGATGCCAACGCCATTCGCCGCTACCTCAAGATGCTCTACGACCGCGCCGAAGCCGAGGCGGACATGCCCCGCTATCTGCTCCTGTTCGGCAACGGCCTGGCCGACAACCGTATGCTCACCTCGGCGCACAAGAGTAAGTCGCCCGATGACTATCTGCTTTGCTTCGAGATGGACAACAGCGTGGGTGCGGTGGGCGACAACTACTCATACGTGTCCGATGACCTCTTTGGCCTTCTCGACGACGGCGAGGGTGGCAACATTACCAAGGAGAAAATAGACCTCGGCATTGGCCGTTTCTGCTGCACCGACGAAGCCGAGGCCAAGGTGCTTGTCGATAAAGTGGCGCAGTATTTGGGCAACGCCGATGCCGGCATCTGGAAGAACGACCTGCTCCTTATGGGCGACTATGGCGACAACAACGGCCACATGCTGGACGCAGAGAGAGTGGCCGCAGAGGTAAGCGCCATTGCCCCGCACGTCAATCTTATCAAGGTCTATCCCGATGCCTACACCTGGCAGACGGCGGCCACCGGCCATACCTTCCCCCAGGCTTCCAAACGCGTGCAGGAAAAGATAGCCGAGGGCGTGGCAGTCGTCAACTACTCCGGCCATGGCGCCCCCAACCAGCTCAGCCATGCCTGGCTCACCTCCACCGATGCACTCCGCAACGTGGCCACCACCCGCCTGCCTCTCTGGCTGCTGGCTTCCTGCGAGATATTCCCCATCGACCAGGAGGAGGAAAACATCGGGCGCATGTCCATGCTCAAGCCCGACGGAGGTTCCATCGCATTCATCTGCGCCACGCGTGCCGTGTATGCCCAATACAACAACCCGCTCAACTGCCATGTCAGCAGGTATCTCTATGCCCTCTCGCCCGAAGGCAGGCGCTACACCTTCGGCGAAGCCCTCATGCTGGGCAAGGCCGATGTCCTCAAGGCCGATGCCACCATGAACAAGTTGAAATACGTGCTCATAGGCGACCCTGCCCTGTCGCTCTCCACGCCCAATGGGCGCGTCGTAATCGACAGTATCGGCGGCCGGTCCGTGGGAGGCAGCGTCCAGCTGAAAGCGGGCAGCGTCGTCCGATTGAGCGGCCACATCGAAGGCGAGCCCGACTACGGCGGCCTGCTGTCGCTCCGCATCTACGACCACGAGCAGACCATCACCTGCAAGGACAACGCCAAGGATTCCAAAGATTCCCAAAACGGAGCCTACAAGTATCAGGCTCTGGGCAACTGCGTGTTCTCGGCCACATCGCCCGTGGAAAAGGGCCGTTTCTCCACCACCGTGAGCATCCCCCTGGACATCAGTTACACCGACCAGCCGGCCCGTATCTCGCTCTACGCCGTCGATAGCCTCTACCGCCGCGAAGCCACCGGCCTCTTCACCCGCGTGTCGCTCAATGGCACCGACACCCTCGCATCCTCCGACAGCCTTCCGCCCTCGGCCTTCCTCTATGTGGGCGAACCCGACTTCCCCAACGGCGGCTCCGTGCCTGCCGATTTCGTGCTTGAAGCCCACATCAGCGACAACTACGGCATCAATGCCGCAGGCAACGGCTTGGGCCACGAGATGAGCCTGACCATCGATGGCGATGTCGAGCGGGCCATCAACCTTGGCGACTACTTCACCTACGACTTCGGCACACACCTCTCCGGCCATGTGGCCTATCCCCTCTCCGGTCTGTCGGCAGGCCTGCACAGCCTTGCCTTGCGCGTGTGGGACATCAGCAACAACACCACCCTTGCCCGGCTGGATGTGGTCGTGTCCGACAATCCCGCGTCCGGCAGCTTTGCCGTGTCCTCATCGTGCAATCCCGTCGTCGCTTCCACTCAACTCGTCGTTACGCTCCCGCAAGGCCATGGCGGAGAGCCGGTCGTCCTGCGTATCTACAACACGCAGGGGCAGACGGTGTGGGAGCGCGAATGTCCCGTTTCCGAAGACCAGCACTTTGCCAGCGCGGCATGGGATGCCCGCACCACGGCCGGCACGCCCCTGCCCATGGGCATCTATCTGCTCCGAGCCGAGCAGGGCAACCAACACACGAAAACAAAAAAACTACTTGTACAAAAGCAATAAAACGCGCTTCGCCGCGTTATCCATGCGTATGCGTAAACTCACTATTACCCTCACCCTGACGGCCCTCGGGCTGCTGCCGGCATTCTCCCAGAGCCAGACGCAGCAAGACCTGTACAACCCCATCACCACGGCCGTAACCTCGCGCACCATTGCCCCCGACGGCGTGGGCGCCAGTATGGGCGACATAGGCGCCGCCACCGCGCCCGACGTCTATTCGCAGTATTGGAACCCTGCCAAATATCCCTTCACCATTTCGCGTGCCGGCTTGGGCATCAACTACACGCCATGGTTGAAAAGCATAGTCGATGGCATCGCCCTGCTCAACGCCACGGGCTACATCCGCCTCGGCGACTATCAGGCCGTGTCAGCCTCGTTGGACTATTTCCGCATAGGCGAAGTAACGACTGCCGATGAATCCATGACCGTGAAGCCCTATGAAATGTCCTTCGACGTGGCCTACTCGCGTATGCTGTCCGAGAGCTTCTCAGCCGCCGTCGGCATGCGCTATATGTACTCCGACATGAGCGGCCATGCCTTCGACGACATGAAGCCCGGTCATGCCTTCTCCGCCGACCTCGCCCTCTACTGGAACCGCTATTTCATGATGGGCGAGCGCGAATGTCAGTTTGCCCTCGGCCTCAACATCAGCGACGTGGGTTCCAAAATAAACTTTGGCGACGACTATTCCTATTTCATACCCACGCGTATGCGCTTGGGCTTCAACTGGACGCTGCCCATCAACGAGTTCAACCGCCTCTCCTTCAATCTCGAAGCCTCCAAGCTCCTCGTTCCCTCCAAACCCTTACAGAAAGAGGGCGAGAGCGATGTGGATTACAACGACCGCCTGCAGCGCGACTACTACAACTGCGGTTCCATCAAGGGTATTTTCAAGTCGTTCGGCGACAGCGAGCGCGGCTTCAAGGGCGAGATGAGCGAAATCCTCATAGGCGGCGGCTTTGAGTATTGCTACAACGACAAATTCTTCGTGCGTGGCGGCTACCACCACGAGAGCGATTGGGAAGGCGGACGCAAGTACGCCACCTTCGGCGCAGGCTTCCGCATGAACGTTATGAGCATCGATGCCGCCTACACCTGGGCCATGGCATCCACCAACCCCTTGGACAAAACCCTGCGCGTAAGCCTCGCCTTCGACTTCGACGGCATACGCGATTTAATAGGCAGAAGGAAAGGAAGGTAAAAGCCCTTTAACAGAGAATACCTAAATATACAACTATGGGACCGAAAACATTCATTGAGAAACTGTTGGTTGTACTGGCCTATCTTGGACTGATAGGCGGTATTGGAACCGGACTGCTGATGGCGAATGGTATCTGGGAGTCACAAACTGAAATGTGTTTTCCACAGGCAGTATTCACCGCCGTGTCTGCGATAATTACGTCAGTAGCATTTTGGGCCATTTTGATAACGATAGTGAATATCTCTTACAGAACGAGAAAGATAGAAGAACTGCTATCAAAGTAAAAGTCCCTCTCCGTCGCGGTCACTTCTTGACGCGCCCCCTTGAGGAGAGTATTTCTAACAAAGTGAGACTTTCATTATGCGCATCGGTTTCGGTTACGACGTACATCGTCTCGTAGAGGGCCGCGAACTTTGGTTGGGCGGCATACGTATTCCCCACACCCACGGGCTCCTTGGCCACAGCGATGCCGACGTGCTCATCCATGCCCTCTGCGACGCCCTCCTCGGGGCCGCCAACCTGCGCGACATAGGCTACCAATTTCCCGACACGGCTGAGGAATATCGCGGTATAGATTCCAAGATACTTCTTCGCCGCACCACCGACCTGCTGCACGCCCACGGCTACCGCGTCGGCAACGTGGATGCCACCGTGTGTGCCGAGCATCCCAAGCTGGGCCCTCACATCGAATCCATGAAGCAGGCCCTCGCCCCCCTTATGGACGTGGGCGTGGATGCCGTCAGCCTGAAAGCCACCACCACCGAGCATCTGGGCTTCACCGGACGCGAAGAAGGCATAAGTGCCTACGCCGTGGCTCTCATTGAAAAGACACAGTAAACCTCCAACTCCCCCTTAATCCCCCCCCCCCCAACTTCCCCGGGGGAGAGCTTGCGGACAAACCGGATGACCTCCCCATAAAGGGGGAGGTGCCCGAAGGGCGGAGGGGGTGGGTACTCTTGCTATACTTCACCGGTTCCCAGTACTTCTTGAAATAATTGGCCTCGCTGGTTCCGAAGGGCCTCGCATACTCTGTGCCGCCCGTGCCCCCATTTGCTATTATGCATAGCCTCATCGCATTTCTCAAGACTTGGACACTGCCCATTGCCATACTGTCGGGGGCAGTGTCCTATTTCATTTATACGGCCATCCCTCTCCTTGCGCCCTACAAAGCCCTGACGCTGGACATTATAGGATTCGTGCAGCCTGCCCTCCTGTTCAGTATGCTCTTTGTGGCCCTCTGCAAAGTAGAGCCGTCCCACCTCCGCCCTCATCTGTGGCACCTTTGGCTCCTGCTCATTCAAGGCGGGCTTTTTTGTCTGCTGGCCTTCATTGCCATGCAGGCAAGTATGAGAGAAGGGCTTGAGGGAGCCGTGCTGCAAGGCACCATGATGTGCTTCATCTGCCCTACGGCAACCGCGGCGGCCATCGTTACCCAGAAGTTGGGCGGCGGCGTGGAGGGCGTAGTAACCTATACCGTATTCATCAACATACTGGCCGCTCTGCTCATTCCTGCCGTCGTTCCCCTGGTGCATCCTCAGCAGGGCCTCGGCTTCATTCACGGCTTCTGGGTTATTATGGGCCGCGTGTTCCCCATGCTCATCTGCCCCTTCTTTGCCGCCTTGTTTGTGCGCTATGTGTTTCCGCGCTTCCATCGCTGTGTGGTAGCCACTCACGACCTCGCTTTTTATCTTTGGGCACTTTCCCTCGGTTTGGGAATAGCCGTCAGCACCAAGAGCGCGATGCACGCTCACGGCGGTTGGGCACTTTTCGCGGGCTTGGCCCTTGCAAGCCTTCTGTCGTGCATATTCCAGTTTTGGGCGGGGCGCGTTATTGGCAGGCACTATGGGGAATCCGTGAGCGGCAGCCAGTCGCTGGGTCAGAAGGCTACCGTGTTCGGCATCTGGGCGTCCTACACTTTCCTCGACCCCGTCAGCAGCCTTGCCCCCGGCTTTTATTCCGTGTGGCATAACCTTTGGAATACCTGCCAACTCACCCGACGTTCCCGCACCTGACTACAAAACACGAGGATAAGTAGAATTTTGATTTCCACTTGTCCTCGCGCTTGTATGATAGGGGGGGCTATTCGGCCACGCCGATGATGTCGTGTACGTCGGCCACTCCGTGGGCATTGAGCCATGCATCGATGCCTCGGGCCACTTCGCCGGAAACGGCGGGGTTGAGGAAGTTGGCCGTACCTATTTGGACGGCCGTGGCTCCTGCCATGAGAAATTCTATGGCATCTTCGGCGCTACTGATGCCTCCTAAGCCGATGACGGGTATCTGCACGGCGCGTGCCGCCTGCCACACCATGCGCACGGCCACGGGCTTGATGCAGGGACCGCTCAGTCCGCCCGTACCTATGCTGAGGCGGCGCCGGCGGCGCTCTATGTCGATGCTCGTACCCATGAGCGTGTTGATGAGGCTGACGGCGTCGGCTCCCTCGGCTTCCACGGCCCGGGCTATGCCGGCTATGTCGGTTACATTGGGTGAGAGCTTCACGATGAGCGTTTTGCCGTAGGCCCGGCGCACGGCACGTACTACGCTGGCGGCTCCTTGGCAGGTGGTGCCGAATGCCATGCCGCCTTCCTTCACGTTGGGACAGGATATGTTCAGTTCGATGGCAGGGATGCCTTCCAGGGCATCTATGCGGCGGGCGCACTCTGCGTAGTCGTCGGGGCTGTTGCCGCTCACATTGACGATGACGTTGGTAGGGAGATCTTTGATGAGCGGATAGGTCTGGCTGGCGAAGTGGTCCACGCCGGGGTTCTGGAGGCCTACGCAGTTGAGCATCCCCTGCGGCGTTTCGGCCATGCGAGGATAGGGGTTGCCCTGCCGGGGGTGAAGGGTGGTGCCTTTTACGATGATGCCGCCCAAGAGGCGGAAATCGACGAAATCGGCGTATTCAAGGCCGTAGCCGAAGGTTCCGCTGGCCGTCATTACGGGAGTGGCAAGACGGAGGGGACCGATGTGTACTGATAGATTTGCCATGGCTGGGAGTTGTGTTTACCATTTTAATTCGTCCGTATTGAACACGGGACCGTCTTTGCAGACGCAGAGGTGGCCGTGCCGGGTGTCCTCTACGCAGCAGAGGCAGGCTCCCAGGCCGCAGGCCATCATGTTTTCAAGGCTGACTTCGCAGGGGACATTCCGCTCGTGCGCCCAACGTGCGACGGCCTGCATCATGGGCTTGGGGCCGCAGGTGCAAATTTGTTCGAAACGGCCTTCCTGGAGGATGCTGTGCTGTGTTACAAAGCCTTTTTCGCCAAGCGAACCGTCGTTGGTGGTAATGCAGACGGAGCCAATTTCCTTGAACTGTTCCACCTGAAGTACGTCGCCCCCCGTGCGTCCGCCGAGGATAAACGTAACATGCTGGCCAAGGGCTTTGAGCCTTTCGCCGAGGTAGAGCAGGGGAGCGGTGCCTACGCCACCGCCTATGAGCAGGTAATGGCGGGCTTCACCGGGCGCGGCGGCCTGCCTTTCGGGAAGGGTGAATCCCCGGCCCAGGGGGAGAAGGCAGTTGAGGGTGTCGCCGGGCTGGAGTGTGGCAAGTCGGCGCGTACCGTCGCCTATGCTGTGGATGAGTAGCCAGAGTTCATCGGGCGTGGCTCGGTTGATGGATATGGGGCGGCGCAGGAATGTGGAGGGGCTGCCGTCCACGCGCACTTCCACGAATTGTCCGGGCTGCATGTCAGGCAGCTGCTGGCCGGGCAATGTGAGCACAAGGAGAACGTAGTCGGGGTGCAGGTGCTCCACGCGCAAGACACGTAGGTCAAGAAGGTGCTTCATGATAATGTATAATGTATAATGTATAATGTTTAATGTTTAGGGGTGTAGCCCGCTGAACAATCTGAACATTTCATCGTGTAAGCGTGAACTTGATGTTGAAGCCGAAGTCCTGCGTGATGGTGGGGTAACTGCTAGAAGTGAGGAGCGGGGTCGTCTTATTGAGGTCGTAGAAGGCGCTCAGGGTGAGTAGGCGGCTCACGGCATATTCAGCTTGGCAACTGATTGTGAAGGCCCGGTTGCCGGTGGTGGCCTGCGAGAGTTCCGTCATTATGTTGCGCTGGACTGTGGCTTGATTGCGCAGCGTGAGGTCGAAACGCAGGTTGAGGCTATGGGCAAACCCGTTGCCACGGCTTCTGGAACGCTGATTTCCGCTGTCGTTATCGTCGTCTTCGTTGTCGCGGTTGCGCCCTCCCTTGGCCTTGCGCACTTTTACTTTGCTCTGGAAGGGGTTGAAGTCGGCTATCTTGTAGCCTGCGCCTATCACGAAGTCGTTGGAGTGATTCTCGGAAAGTTGCTGGGAGGTCAGCGAGAGGCTGAGGACGCGCGTCTTTTTGTATTCCACTTTCAGGCTCATGCTGTTCTTGAACGTCATGTCAATGCCGATGAGCGGTGCAAAGCTTTCGTTTACGCTCACGGTGCTGATGTCGTACATGCCGGAGGGGGAAGGCAGCCCCGTGCTGACGTTGTTGATAAAGCCGTAACCGCCCATGTATTCCACATAAGAGGTGAAGGTGTTGTAGGCTCCCACGGAATAGACGCTCTTGTAGGCATGGGTAAGGTTGAAGCTCTTAAAGATTTTCTTCATACTGTTCAGCTTGGAAAGGCCTGAGTAGGTGATGGACCAGTTGGGCAGAATGCTGCGCAGAGAGGGGAAGATGTTGGTGCCGTCGCTTCCGCTGGTGTATGTCTTGAGGAAAGCGGGTATCATCACCTCTGCGCTGTATTTGTCCACCGTGCCGTTGGCGGGATTGTAGGGCTGTCCGGCCAACGTGGTGCCTCGCGGATAGGTGGAACCGTTATAGCGTTGCAGAAGCGTGGCCTGATAGGAATCCAGGGAGCGGAGGAAGTCGTGGAACGCTTGGCTGCTGTAGCCGTTGTCGGCATTGCCGTAGCCCTTGAAGGCGGACTTGATAGAAATGGTGGTCTGTGTGTAGGAGCCGGTCCGCATTGTGGGGCAGCCGTCATACATGTACTGCATGGAGTGGGCGGAGTTGGTGTTGCGATTGAAGGTAAGGTCAATCTTTACGTCGCGCAGTGGTTCGATGAGGGCTTTGATGGAGAGGTCTTCCTGAAGGCTGGAAGTGGCAGGCGTAAGGATGCTGTCGCTTCTCATCAGCCAGCCGTTGTCGGCGGCCCGGGTAACATAGCTGTCGCCTACGAAGCCGAAGGCGAAATCGACGCCGGGGCGGAAGGAACCTCCTCCTGCCCGTGTCTGCCCCAGAATGTCGCCCACGTTGGGCAGGAAGCCGGGCAGGCTGAGTGAATAGGTGTTGCGATAGCTTACGCTTACGTTGCGTAGCATCATGAGGACGCGTGCTGCTCCTTGGGCAAACTTAAACCACGGTTGGTCTTCCCGGGGAGCCCGGGGTGCGACTGTGAGCTTTAGCTTGACGGTGTCTTGCGAGAGTATCTCAATTTTATTCTGGTCTATCACCTTGAAACGTACTGGATAGCGACTTCCGTCCTGCCGGATGGCTGTAACGCGGAGCTTCTTGGTTTTTTGGTTGTGTTGGAGCACCTGCGTGGTGTCGGTGCGGAGTGTGATTTCCTTCTCAAACTGTTTCTTTTTCTTTTCGTCAAGCAGTGCCTTTTTGTCGGGTGAGCGCTTTCTTCCGTTGCCGGATGATGAGTATTTCTTATTGACATCCTTTAGGAAGTCCCAGTGGTTGTAGAGCGTCTCAAAGTTTATTTTCCCGTTTCCGTTGATGTTGCGCTGCGTGCTGATGGTGTTGCCCATTGAGCGTCCTGTGGTTAGTTCGGCGCCTCGTGCCCAGTTGTAGGTGGAAGTGTATTTGACATCGGATGTAATCCAGTCGAGAAGTGGTATCTTGTTGAGGGGAAGCGTCCATGAGGCTTCGGCCTGTTGGGCGTAGGTAAGGGGGCGTCCGAAACGCTTGATGCTGTCCCAGATGGAATCCTTCCACGCCTTGTAGCGGTCGGGGTAGAGGTCTTTGTTGATGGCCGTGTAGGGCTGCTCGATTTCGGCATTTGTGCCGCTCTGGAAGCTGAATTTGAGATTTTTCGTAAGGTCCCAGCGCAATTGGAAGGATCGGTTGAAGCGGAAATCGGAGGACCATGTGAGGGGGCTGTGGCTCTCTGCACCGTTCATCAGGGCGTCCATGTCGCGCTCCTGCAGTTCGTAGTAGCGGCGGTTGATTTCAGCGGTCGCGCCGATGGTTTGGGGGAAATAGTTCAGCCCGAAGTCTTTGATGATTTGCAGCCATTTGCTTTTGCTCTTGATTTTTTTGCCTGGCTCCAAGGTTTTGAAATTGGTGGCATACTGGTAGTTGGCATTCCATTTCCAGTTGTCGTCGCGTTCCCACGCCGTGGTTTCTCCTGTGGTGTGTTTTGAGGAGTGGGCGTAGCCGAAAGTGAAGTTGGCGGGGTCGTAGGGCATGTGGAGGCGCTTTGTCTGGTGGTTGAAGCGTATGCCGGTGATGCTGAAGTTTTTGTTTACGACCACGGTTTCCACGATGTTCCTCAGCGAGTCCTTTTCCTGCTTTGTGGCGCAGCCGCCGTAGGCTTCGTCCATGGTCATGTCGGAGTCCAGCGGGTTGTAGTGCGGTTGGTTGCGCTGCCGGGAGTAACTGTAATAGACGGGTGCTGAGAGTTTGACGGCCTCGGGGAGGATTTTTCCGGCTTCTACGTTGGTGGTGATGCTGTATTGGTAGAGGTTGTCATCGCGCCGCTGGCTGACGGTCTCTTCCAGTCCGCCGAAGCCGTAGGTCTCCATGTGGCCGGTGAAGTTCACGCTGCCGAGGTCAGCCACTTTGAGGTTTACGCCAGCCTGTGCAGCCCAACCGCCTGAGTTGGCAAAGTTTTGCAGACGGAGTTCGTTGGCCCAGACCTCCACGCTCTTCATTTCGCGCGACTTGTTGCGCACGCCAATCATGATGGTGCGTACTTCGCCCAGAGAGGGGTTGCCCTGAATGGTTACCTTGTTGTTGGGCTTGTCGGGGTCGTACTCGCTATAGGCATCGGCATAGCTAATCATGCCCATGCCTCGCTGCCTGTTGCGGTTGCGCTTGGCTTCGGTGAGGAGGGTGAAGTCGATGTCTATCATGTTTTCCGAAGGCCAGACGAGGGCAGCCTGCCCGCTTGTGTAATTGCCTTCGGGCGTAATGGTCAGGGGCACTTCATACTCATAGTAGTTGTTTTTGTAGTCGCTGCCCAGGCGGAGGAACAGGCTCACGTCGCCGTCTTTCAGGCTGTAGTCGTCCACCAGCGAATTGGCATGGACGAACATCTGGAGGTGCTTGTAGTTGCGAAGGTCGAGTGAGGTGTTTTTATAGACGGCACGCGCTCCGCCGCTGACCATGTTTTCAAGTGTGATGGCCAGCGCTTGCTCGTCGTTTTGCAACACCTGCTCGGAGCCCGGCACTGTTTCGCGGGAAATGCCGGGAGGCAGGACGTAATTGACGGGCACCTTGGTGTTGTTCTCTTCAAAATTGACGGCACTTACGCTTATTACGCCGCTCTTGTCGGCCGTTTCTCCCGGGGTGAGTCCCTGCTCGTAAACGCGCCATTCGCCTCGCACGAGGTTGAGTGTGGCAAAGCGCAGTACCTCTGCCTCGGCAAAGTCGGCCATGAACATGCGCATGAAACGGACGCTGGAGAAGTCGGAGATGTTGCCCACGATTTTCTGGGGTTGGTCAAGCGGGATGCGGAACAGGTACCAGTCGGTGGTTTGCTGCTCGCCGTTGCGCGTCTTTGTTACGGTGGTGCGCTTATCCACGATGTGGTTGCTTCCTACGCGCATGTCGTCGGGGCGTATGCTGACCTTGTACTGGAAATACTTTTCGTATTCGTTCAGCGTGTAGTCCTGATTGATGTCCTCCACGTCGGGCGTGTTCTTGTAGGCGGTGGAATAGCTCTCGGGGCTTTCCTCGGCAGCCACGCTGTTGCCGTTGGGGTTGTTGATGAGCTTGTAGCGGTCGAGGATTGACAGGCGGGCTTCATCGTAGTCGGTGCCGCGGAAATAGTGGTAGCGGTCGGCGGAGGGACTTTTCAGTATGTCGGCGTAGGCAGAAGCGCTGACCTTGCCGTTTATGGCACTGAGGAAATTGGCGTAGGGGCCATAGCTCTTTTCTTCCTCTGACGTGAGGCCGTTGAAGCCCACGTCCTGGCGTGAACGGCTGCCGTTGGCGGTGTTGAAGGCGTAGGTAACGCTCTGTTGCAGGGGTACGCGCCCCCACTCGGTTTCCTCGTACTGTGCGCTGTTGCCGTCGGCAGGCATTCCGCTCTCATAGAATTTCTTGCCGTCGCGCAGGATGTCCTCGCTGATTTCGCCCAAGTTGAAATAGAGGTCGCCGCCTTCGATGCTTGTGTCCTGCCCTTGCCTTTCCTTCATGAAGGGGTCCATCATCCAGAACTCGATGTACTCGATGTTGGCCGTTTCAAAGTCGGAGGTGTCGAGCTTACGCATCATGCCTCCCCAGCGTTGTTTGGGGGCAGGCAGCGAACCGTCGTTGTTCAGGTTAGGGTCAAGGTTGTAGGGACCGCGCTCCGTGGGGTAGAAGGCCATGTTGAGCACACTCAGCGTATTGCTTTCCTTGTAGTTGATGCTTTTGTTGGGAAACAGTTCGCTGCGATAGACTTCGCGCACGTCCCAGTCGCTCAGCTGATTCTCGTCGGCCTTGATATGCGCGGGCGTGAGGCTGCTGCTTTTGCGCGTGAAAAGCGGGTCGATGCAGTACCATGCCAGACGGGCACGGTTGTAGCCTCCCTTCACATTATTATAATATGTGGCATCCTGAGCCGAAGCGGGATTGGGCAGGGAGGAGGGCACGCTGCTCAGCGTCCATTCTATCGGGCTGCTGATGTCGATGACACTCTTGGTCTGCTCAAAATCGTCGATGTAGGAGGCATCGCCCTGAGCATCTTTGCTCTTGCCTGCAATCAACTGAGCCACTTCGCCCGTTACGTTGATGCTGGATGCACCTTGCAGGTGGAAGATGCGCAGGGAGTTGAGCCAGTCGGTGAGGCGTTGGGTCTCCTTCTTCCAGCTCATGTTGAGGCCCCACACGGTGTTGTTCAGGGGTTCGGTGCCCATGCTCACTTTTGTGGTGAGGGGGCGTTCTGACAGGTGGAGGAGCGTGCCGCCCACGGTAAAGTCCTTGCTGAAGTCGTACTGGAAGTTGAGCCCGAGCATGGTCTTCCGTTGTAAGCCGAAATTGGTATTGCTCTCCACGGAGCACTGTATGTTGGTGCCAGCCTCCAGTATGCTTTTGTTGAGAATCTTGACTATGCCGCTGTTGTAGTCCACGCTGTAGTCGGAGCCCTCCGTCAGCGTCACGCCGCCTGCCGTTACGACCACGGAGCCTTGGGGAATATTGCCGGCGTTGAGGCGTATTTCGTCGTTCTTGGTCGCCTTGAACTGGCCGCTGATGACATACTTGTTCTTTTCGGCCAACTGCTTGGCAATGGTCTTGGTGGAGTCGTAGAGCTCCTGGAAACAATACTTGTCGGCAACGGCATCGTCGCCAATGGCTTTGCGAAGGGCGCTTCCGAATGGTTCAGCCGTAGTGAAATACACCATGCCTTCAGAAGTGTTCACCGTCATGCCGGGCACGAAGTCGAAGATGCCGTTAGGGTTGTGCTTCTGGTTGTTGTCCAGCCGGTCAAGGCCGATGAGCTGTATAATCTTCTTGTTCTTGAAAGCCGCTTCGGGCAGATAACTGAGATACACGCCTGTGGTGTCGCTCAGAATCTTTACGTCCAGTTTGAACTGGTCTTTCTGTACGTCCGTACCCCCGAGGTAATAGACGTTTTTCATCATCAGCGGCCAGTTGTTCATGCGCGGGGTGTTGGCTGTGTTCTTCAGCGTCTTGACAAGGAGGCTCTGGGTGTTGTTGCGCAAGTCCGTGGAAAATTCACCCACCTGATATGTGCGCCCTCTGTAGGTGTATTCATAGGCCACGGCCAGCACCTGATCGGGCTGTAAGGCGCTGCGCAGCGACAGGGTGCCCAGGCTCTGGTTCAGCTTATACTCGCTGCCGGACAGCAGGCGTGCGCTCTCTATTTTCTCGTAGTCGGTACCGGCGGTCAAATCCATGGCCGACAGCAGGGTAGTCGTGGCGCTTATGTTGCGCGTGCTGTCCATCTGCTGCACAATGGTGGCATACTCGTCGTTGGCATCGTTGGCGGGTACGCCGCTGCCTCCGGCGTTCCACAGGGAGTGGTCAAACGTTTCGCTTTCGCCCAGGTCGGTCAGGGCCACGATGTTGCGCGTGTTGGTGGTCGTGCCGTTCTTGTTGGTTACCCACACTTCGATGCGGTTGATGGTAATGCCTGAGAGAATGTTGGGTATTTGTTCCATCCAACCGTCGTAGTTCTGCCGGAAGAAGTGTCCCAGCCAGAAGTGGCGGTTCTCGCTGTATTCGTCCACAGGGAACTCGAAGGGGCTCACCTGCACGCCGCCCTTGCTGCTCACCGTGCTGCTCGCCGAGTTCTTCTGCGAAGCCACCACTCCCAGTTTCAGCTTGCCGAATTGCAGGTCGGCGTGGACACCGAACAGGGTGCTGGCTCCTCTCACCAAGGAAGAGTTAGTGGGGAACGACACGTTGCCGGCTTCTATCAGTTTGATGATTTCGTCCTCTTTGCCGTCGTATTTCAACTTCAACTTCTGCGCATCAAAGCTGAAAGTGGCCTCCGAGTTGTAGTCGAAGTCCATGTTCACCTTGTCGCCCACCTTGCCGTTGAGCGAGAGGTTGATTTTCTCGTCGAAATCGAAGCTGAACACTTTGCGGTTGCGCTCCGACAGCGAGGGGTTGTCCGTGAAGCGGTGGTTACCGGCCAGTTTGAGCGAAGCGGAGCCTTGCGTCTTGATGCGCACGCCGCCCGGGCCGAAAATTTTGGAGGCCTTGCCGATATTGAACTGCATGTCGGTGAAGTCAAACTTGTTTTTCCCCGATGATTCAAACTCCTCCTTGTTTTTCTTGGCGTAGTATTCCTCCATCGACCGCCTCACGGCCCAATTCTGATATTCGTCCGAGGTCATGAAGTAGGGCGTTTCGGCCCACTCTTCGCCCAACTTGGTGCCCATGCGGTAGGTGCCGGTACGCTCATCGTACCACACGTCGCTCTTCCAGTTCTCAGGGTCTTTCAGTTCGCTCTTGCGCGTGGAATAGCCCCAAGGCGTATAGAGCCCTTGGGCCACACTGGCAAGTGCAGTCATAAGGAAGGCGAATAGGAGAACTGTTTTTTTCACTATTATCTTACGAGCGGAGAGATTTCAGAGCACCCTTTATCAGGTCCTGTGCCGTGGCCTCGGGCATCTGTTCGTGGATGGCTATCACGGCTTTCTGTGAGGGGGCGGGAGGGAAGCCCAGCATGGTGAGGGCAGCCACGGCCTCCTCGACGGCAGGATTCTTCGGCGTGGCAGGAGATTTTCCTCCGCTGGAAGAAGCGGAGGGCGTGGCCAGCTCAAAGGCCTTGTCGCGGAGGTCCACCACGATACGGGCCGCCGCTTTCGGCCCCACACCTTTCACGGACTTCAGAGCCCTTACGTCCTCGTTCTGGATGACGGTGGCCAGTTCGGCGGGCGTAAACGCGCTCAGCACCATGCGGGCCGTCATGCCGCCTATGCCGCTGACTCCGATAAGAGCGCGGAAGAGCATCCGTTCGTCGCGCGTAGAGAAACCGAAAAGTTCGTAGGCATCCTCCCTTATGGATTCATGCACCCAGAGGCGCACCGTGGCCTCCTTCTCGGCCTCATTCTGTATGGCCGCAAAGGTGGTCAGGCTTATGTTGCATAAGTAGCCCACGCCGTGAGCCTCCACCACCGCTTCGGTGGGGGTCAGCACGCTGATTGTGCCCGAAACATATTCTATCATAACTCTTACATAACGACGCCGTACCCCGTTTATTGCACGAAGGGCAGGATATTTTTCAAAGGTTATGGGGTTACAAGGTTGTAAGGCCATGCGGCCTGAACCTCAAAACCGAACAACCTCAAAACCTAAAAAGATTGTTCACTGTTCACTCACACTGTTCTGTGTGTGTTCAGGGGAGAAGTCCTTACGGATTGGCTTCAAGCAGTTTGCGGCCTCCTTGAATGTAGATTCCTCCGCTCTTGGCTTGGCTGTGTGGGCTGCGGAGCAGACGTCCCTGAAGGTCGTGGATGGGGGCGGGGGCTGTGGCGGGCTGTGCGGTGGGGACAGGGTCGATGCCTACGGAAGGGTTTTGCCGGGCTGTCTGATAGATGCGCACGAAGTCGAAGCGCGTTTCGTATTCATGGCCGGCCACGGGATAGGCGGCCCAGCCGCCCATGCCTACGCTCTGGTTGAGTATGAGATAGTATTTCTTGTCGAAGGGCCAGTAGCCTTGGGAGAGCTGTGCTGCGGAGTAGATGCCCTTGTTCAGGGTGCTGTAGGCTTCCTTGCCGTCGATGCTCCACTTCATTTGCGTGGTGTCCCACTCAAGGGTATAGACGTGGTAGAGGCCGTCGTAGTTGCAGGGCGTGTTGCCGGTGTACTGCGATTCGCGTGCGGCGTGTATGGTGCCGTGGGCCGTGGGGGCGGTGTTTACCATTTCCCAGATGTCGATTTCGCCGTATTGGGGCCAGCCGGCGCTCTGGTCGTCGGGCAGGAGCCAGATGGCGGGGAAGGAACCTGTGAAGGGGTTGGTCAGGGAGCGCACGTCCACGCGGCCGTAGCGGAAGGAATAGAGGCCGCGCGTATCGACGGCTCCGGACATCCAGTCGCGGTAGTCGTAGGGTGGGATAGGGTTCTTGTTGGCTTCCCAATCCTCCTCGGGGCAGGGGATGCAGCGCGTTACGAGTGTGCCGTCTTCGAGGAACACGACTTTGTCGGAGGTGGAGATGTAGCGGTTCCAGGCGGAATTGTTGTCGTGGTCGGCCCGTTTCCACTTCTTCTTGTCGGGTTGCGTGCGGTCGTCGCCGGTGAACTCGTCGCTGAAGGCCAGACGCAAGTCCGTGTTGCGGTATTGGGCGGGCTCTTCAAACGTAGCTTCCACCCACACGTCGCCACCCTGCATGGCTTCGGCGGGTATGCGGAAAAGTCCTGCGGATTGCTCCTCTATAGTGGTCATGGCGGATTTCACGCCGTCGGCATCCACGGTCCACAGGTTGATTTGGGCGGGTGCTTTGTAGCAGGCATCGGGGCTGACGAGCCTGACGACGAGGTCGGTGGCGGGCACTTCGTCGGGAAGTCCGGTTTCGGAGCCGCCGCCCACGAAGAAGCCGTAGTTGGACACGAAGTGCAGGCGTGGGGCGCGAGGGGCGGGCTTCTGCGTGATGCGCAGCGTGGCATCCACTATGGCTCCGCCGTTTTGCATGAAGTCGCCGTTGGCGGGATTGGTGTCGCCGGCAGGGTCGATGCTGTTCCAATCCACCTTAAAGCGCATCTTGTAGTCGCCTTCGGGCAGTCCTTGGGGCAGGGTGAAAGCGGGCGGATTCAGCACGTTGCGGCTGCCTCCCGTGAGGGTGGCGCCTTTGCTGTTGAAACCATTGGCATCGGCGTTGTCGTTGCCGCTGTAGAAGGAGTAGCTTACCAGGTCGCTTGCGGGTGTGGGCACGCCGCCCGCGGCAAGGGCCGGCGTGAGCTGTCCGTCGCAGTTCAGGTCGATATACACGTAGCCGTTCATCCATTCCGTGGAATAGGCAAAGCTCACGTTCACTTCTTCTCCGGGCTTGGCGTAGAAGGTGCGGGTGGCGGTGCAGTCGTTATAGACGCGGGTATTGTCCACGGTGAGCCTTTGCGCCCCGTTGGAGGGCGTGGACAGGGTTATGCCGTTCAGTTTGCGTCCCTGCGTGTTGGTGTAAGTCTGATTGACGTCCACGTTGATGGGGAATACGCTTTGCGCCGTGCCCGTGGCGGGAAGCAGGGCGAGGATAAGGGATAGGATTTTTTCTTGCATGACAAGGGGTTTTGTGTTCAAGGTGCAAAGATACGCGTTTTCCTCCATATAGCCAACTTATTCCACGGCATTTTGCACTTTGTGGGCCTTAGAGAGAGGGGTTCCTGTTGGGTGGTTTTTCCTACTGTATGGAGTAGTTTTTCCTACTGTATGGAGTAGTTTTTCTTACTGCATGGAGTAGTTTTTCTTACTGTATGGCCTTCTTTTTACACGCCTCTTGACAGACATAAGCGGCGGAGAAAGTGCGGTTTTTGGCAGTCCTGAAAGCCAAAGTGGGGGCTGAAAAAGGAGGAAAAGCCAAGTTTTTTAGTGAAAGAGTGCGTGGATTTAATGTTTTTTTGTATTTTTGCAAAGAAAGTCCGTAGCAGACGTGTCAAAACGGGCGGCGGGACGGCTTAGGCTGCTCTGCCCGTGGAACGCGTGGCGGCGCGGACTTACTGTCCCTCCTCTCCCGACGGATGCGGCGGCGACGACCTTCAGAAAAAACAATCAATATCTAATAAAAAATAAAAGGCTTATGCAATTTTCCCTTTTTGTTACGGCGTTGCTGACGGGCCTGGGCTTCGTGGCATTGGTTACGGCCTTGGCTTGGCTTTTAGGCCCGCGCAGTTTCAACGCCCAAAAGGAGGAACCCTACGAATGCGGTATTCCCTCGCGTGGGCGCACTTGGATGCAGTTCCGCGTGGGCTATTACCTCTTCGCCATCCTCTTCCTGATGTTCGACGTTGAAACGATGTTCCTCTTCCCCTGGGCCGTCGTGATGCGCTCGCTGGGACCGGCGGGCTTGCTCAGCGTCTTGTTCTTCCTGTTTATCTTAGTTCTGGGCTTGGCCTACGCCTGGAGGAAAGGAGCCCTGAAATGGCAGTAAGCAAAAATATAATAGGCTACACGCCCGCCATCAACGACATTCCCCACGAGGAGTTCAAGGACAACGAAACCCTGGAACGCCTGATTGAGGAACTGAACGAGGGCGGCGTGAACGTTGTGGTGGCTCCTCTGGATCGCCTCATCAACCTCGGCCGCAGCCACAGCATGTGGCCGCTGACGTTTGCCACGAGTTGTTGCGGCATTGAGTTCATGGCCGTGGCCGCCGCCCGCTACGACATGGCCCGCTTCGGCTTTGAGATAACGCGCAACAGTCCCCGACAGGCCGACGTAATACTGGTGAATGGCACGATTACCACTAAAATGGCTCCCGTGCTCAAGCGCCTCTACGACCAGATGGCTGACCCGAAGTACGTCATTGCCATCGGCGGCTGCGCCATCAGCGGCGGCCCGTTCAAAGGGAGCTACCATGTGGTGAAGGGCGTGGACAAGATTCTGCCCGTGGACGTGTATTGCCCCGGCTGCCCGCCCCGCCCGGAGTCGTTCCTCTATGCCATGATGCAGTTGCAGAGAAAAGTGCGCGTGGAGCATTTCTTCGGCAGGGTGAACAAGCACCGCAAAGACCCCTATGCCCAGCAGATGGGCGTGCTCAACGACGACCTTCTGAAACAACAGGAAAAGGCATAAGGACAGGTCAAAAGGTTATGAGGTTATAAGGGTGTAAGGCCATGCGGCCTGAACCTCAAAACCTCAAAGCCCGACAACCTCAAAACCTAAAAAGAAAGATTATGAGCAATCAAATCAATCCCACAATAGTGGCTGCGGCAGAACTGCACGCCACCCTGGCCAGCCTCAAGGCCGAGGGCTACGACTTTCTGGAAGTGCTCACCGGCGTGGATTGGGGCGAAGAGGGCCTTGGTGTGGTCTATAGTCTGACGAAGACGGCCACCGGCGAGATGACACACGTAAAGAGCGTGTGCGCCGACAAGGACAACCCCTACCTCGACAGCGCCTGCGACCTCTGGGCCGTGGCCGGCATCTATGAGCGCGAGGCCTACGACTTCTACGGCATCAAGTTCCTGAACAATCCCGACTGCCGCCGCGTGTTCCTGCGCGAAGACTGGATAGGCTTCCCCTTCCGCAAGGATTATGACGAGAGCCAGAACCCCGAGTTTTTCCTTGAATCGGAGCCTATCAGCGACAAGGCCGTGTGCTTCACGCTGGCTGAAGACGGCAAGGTGAAAAAGACCGAAACTCCCATCTTCGGTAAAAACGACTATGTGGTGAACATAGGCCCGCAGCACCCCTCCACCCACGGCGTGCTCCACTTCCGCACCAGGCTGGACGGCGAGACGGTAACCAAGATTGATGCCCACATGGGCTATATCCACCGAGGCATTGAAAAACTCTCTGAGGGCTACGCCTATCCCCAGTGCCTTGCCCTGACCGACCGCATGGACTATCTCGGTGCCATGCAGACGCGCCATGCCCTGTGTATGTGCGTGGAACAGGCCTTAGGCATAGAGGTGAGCGACCGCGTACAGGTCATCCGCACCATTATGGACGAGCTTCAGCGTATCGACAGCCACCTGCTCTTCTTCAGCTGTCTGGCTCAGGACCTCGGAGCCACCACCGCCTTCCTCTACGGCTTCCGCGACCGCGAGGAAATCCTCAAAATCTTCGAGAAGACCTGCGGTGGACGCCTCATCCTCAACTATAACATGATAGGAGGCGTGGCCTACGACCTGCACCCCGACTTTGTGAAGGATGTCCACCGCCTCATTGATGAAGTCATCCCCCACGGCCTGAAGGAATACCACGAGATATTCACGGGCAACGTCATCTTCCAAACTCGTGCCAAGGGCGTGGGCGTATTGAGCAAGGACGACGTTATCAGCTACGGCTGCACCGGCGGTACGGGACGTGCTTCCGGCTGGCATTGCGACCTGCGCAAACTGCGCCCCTACGCCGCCTACGACCGCGTGAAGTTCAATGAAATCACCTTTGAGGAAGGCGATTCAATGGCCCGCTATATGGTGCGTATGAAGGAAATAGAGGAAAGTTGCAGCATCATACGTCAGCTCATTGACAACATTCCCGAAGGTTCCATTCAGGAAAAGATGAAACCCTTCATCAAGGTGCCTGAAGGTACGTACTACTCCGCCGTAGAAGGCAGCCGCGGCATACTGGGTGTTTATCTGGAGTCAAAAGGCGACAAGACCCCCTACCGTCTGCACTACCGCAGCACCGGCCTGCCTTTGGTGAACGTCATGGACAAAGCCTGCTGCGGCCATCTGCTGGCCGACCTTATCACCATTGGCGGAACCATCGACTACATTATTCCCGATGTGGACAGGTAGCATTAAGTGAAAAAATCAAAGTTAAAAGGCTGATAGGGGAAACCTCAAAGCCTTATGACCTCAAAACCTAAAAAACATGTTTGACTTTAACATAGTAACGCAATGGCTTGACACGCTGCTGATGAGCTTCCTGCCCGCTTGGGCTACCGTGCTCATAGAGTGTGTGCTGGTGGCACTGGCCATCATTACGCTCTACGCCGTGTTTGCCATCGTCATGATTTATATGGAGCGCAAGGTGTGCGCCTGGTTCCAATGTCGCCTCGGCCCTGACCGTGTGGGCCCCTGGGGCTTGCTGCAAGTGTTCTGCGACGTGCTGAAGATGATGACCAAGGAAATCGTGAACTTCCGCAAGACTGACCAACTTCTTCACCGTGCAGCTCCCTTCCTTGTGGTTACGGCTTCAATGGTAACCTTCTCCTGCCTGCCTTGGAATAAGGGGGCACAGATCATCGACTTCAATGTAGGCGTGTTCTTCTTCCTCGCCATCAGCAGCATCGGCGTGGTGGGCATCCTGCTTGCCGGTTGGTCGGCCAACAACAAGTATTCGCTCATCGGAGCCATGCGTTCTGGTGCACAGATTATCAGTTATGAACTTTCCATAGGTATGATAATGCTGGCCATGATATGCCTCACGGGTACGATGAGTTTTAGCGAAATCTGCCAGCAGCAGGAAAACCTCGGCTGGAATATCATCCGAGGCCACGTACCCGCCGTGCTCTGCTTCATCCTCTACCTGATAGCCGGCAATGCCGAGTGTAACCGTGGCCCGTTTGATATGCCCGAGGCTGAGAGTGAGCTTACTGCCGGCTATCATACGGAATACTCAGGTATGGATTTCGGCTACTACTACTTGGCTGAGTATATGAACCTCTTTATATGCGCCGGCATTGCCGCCACAATCTTCCTTGGCGGTTGGGCAGCTCCGCTTATCCCTGATTGGGAAATGTGGAACGAAATTATGCTTTACGTGCCAGGCTTTGTGTGGTTCCTGATGAAAGTGTTCTTCGTGCTGATGCTTCTGCTGTGGGAACGTTGGACATTCCCCCGTCTGCGTATTGACCAGCTTCTCAATCTGGAATGGAAATATATGCTGCCCATGACGATGGCTTTGCTTGTTGTAATGGCCATTTGTGTAAGTTTCGGCTTTATTTGGAATTAACACTAAACACACATTATATATAATATATGGAAAACAAATCCTATTTCAGCGGTCTGTTTAGTGGCATCAAGAGCCTTTGCACCGGACTCAAGGTTACGGGGCGGGAGCTCTTTACTAAAAAAGTAACTGAGCGTTACCCCGAAAACCGCAAAAACAATACCGTGTCGGAACGCTTCCGTGGCGTACTGGCTATGCCCCACAACGAAAACAACGAGCACAAGTGTGTGGGATGTGGCATCTGTGAAATGAACTGCCCCAACGGTACCATCAAGGTGGAAAGCGAGATGGTGGAAGTGGACGGTAAGAAAAAGAAGCAACTTGTACGCTATATCTATGACCACGGCAGCTGTATCTATTGTATGCTCTGCACGCGTTCCTGCCCTCATGGGGCCATTACCTTTCAGCCGGAGTTTGAGTCGGCTGTGTTCTCGCGCGAAGCCCTTGTCAAGCAGCTCAACAAGCCCGGGTCAAAATGTGCCGAGAAACCTGCACCGGCACGCCCTGCCGTAGCTCCCAAACCGGCAACTACGGCGGACGTTACGACTCCAGTTGCTCCTGCCGCTCCAGAATCTGACGACAAGGTGGCAAAGCTTGTGGCCGCTGCAAAGAAAGCTGCCGACAACGCAGCTGCAGCAAAGGTTGCAGCCGAAGAGGCTGCGGCAAAGGCTGCCGCCGCTCCTGAAGATGCGGATTTGAAAGCTGCTGCCGATGAAGCTGCCGCCAAAGCTGCAAAACTGGCTATCGTAGCTGACAACGTGGCAAAAAAAGTTGCCGAAGCACAGGCATAATATGTTCAATAAGTTCAAATGCAACTTCTGAACACTTTGAACCTTTTGAACAATCTAAACAAAATAAAAGAATATGGAATCCTTTGAAATAATGTTCATCGTACTGACGGCAATTATTGCCCTCGGCTCTATTGCGACGGTTTTCACTAAAAGCGTTGTACGTGCTGTCGCTTACTTGCTTCTCGTCCTGTTGGGCACAGCAGGCCTGTACTTCCTGATGGGCTACACCTTCCTGGGGTCCGTGCAGACCATGGTATATGCCGGAGGTGTCATTGTGCTCTTCGTGTTTGCCGTATTGCTGACTTCTGCCAAGGAAGACAAGCTCTCCGAAAACACGCTTATCAAGAACATCGGTGCAGCCGTCATATCCCTTGTTGGGCTCGGTATTTTTGGTACACTTATTTGCCTTCACGGATTTACGGCTGAAGCACTTACCAGTCCTGACGAGACAATTATGCCCATGACCGCTATCGGCAAGCACATGCTCAGTACCGGTCATAGCGGCTATCTGCTCCCCTTCGAGGCTGTCAGCGTATTGCTGCTTGCCTGCATCGTAGGTGGACTCGTCATTGCACGCAAACGATGAAAGACTATCCTATACGACAGGCTAATTTATCTTATACGATAATCTAAATCATCCTATACGATAAATTTTACAGGTATATAGGTTAAAAAATCAACGCTAAACACTTCTGTTATGATACATATAGAATGTCTCCTCGGCCTCTCGGCCATTATGATGTTTGCCGGCATCTACGGCTTTCTGACACGCCGCTCCACGCTGGCAATCCTGCTCTCCATTGAGCTGATGCTCAACGCTGCAGACATCAACTTTGCCGTATTCAACCGCATGCTTTTCCCCGAAGGTCACGAGGGCTACTTCTTTGCTCTCTTCACCATCGCCATTGCCGCAGCTGAAAGCGCCATAGCCATCGCCATTATGATTAACATCTACCGTCAGCTCTCACACCTCGGTGTGGATAAGCTCACGAAACTGAAATTCTAAACTCCTATGAGCTATACATTATTTATATTATTATTGCCGCTCTTCAGTTTCCTCCTTATCGGCATCGTCGATATGGACATTCTGAAGAATGGCAAGGTGTGGAGCCACAAGGCTGCCGGCCTTATCGGTACTTGTTCCCTGGGCATCGTCACCGTGCTGTCCTATATGACGGCTTGGCAGTATTTCTTCCAGACGGAGCGCCTTGCTGACGGTTCCCTCCCCACCCTGGTGCCCTTCAACACCACATGGCTGCCCCTGGGCAACCTCCACTTCGACCTCGGCATCCTCCTCGACCCCATCTCCGTGATGATGCTCGTGGTCATCAGCACCGTATCCCTAATGGTGCATATCTACTCTTTCGGCTACATGCACGGAGAACGCGGCTTCCAGCGCTACTATGCTTTCCTGTCGCTCTTCTCCATGTCGATGATTGGTCTGGTACTTGCCACCAACATTTTCCAGATGTACCTCTTCTGGGAACTCGTAGGCGTAAGTTCCTACCTCCTCATCGGCTTCTACTACACCACGGCGCCCGCCATCGCCGCCTCCAAGAAGGCTTTCATTGTCACCCGCTTTGCTGATATGTTCTTCCTCGTGGGTATCCTCATCTTCGGCTACTACACGCAGAGTTTCAACTTCAGCTTTGCCGGCAGCGAAGTGCAGATGGCCGACGGTGCCGCAGCCTTCATCCCCTGCGACCCGCAGACAGCCCTTGTGAAGAACGCTGCCTATGCCGTGCTGCCTATCAGCCTCGTGCTGATGTTCATCGGCGGTGCCGGTAAGAGTGCCATGTTCCCCCTGCACATCTGGCTGCCCGACGCCATGGAAGGCCCCACGCCCGTCAGCGCCCTCATCCACGCTGCTACGATGGTCGTGGCCGGTGTATTCCAGATTGCCCGTATGTTCCCCATCTGGATTGAATACGCTCCGCAGACACTCTCTGTCGTTGTCTGGGTAGGTGCTTTCACCGCTTTCTATGCCGCCGCCGTGGCCTGCACTCAGAGCGACATCAAGCGCGTGCTGGCCTTCTCCACCATCTCGCAGATTGCCTTTATGATGGTGGCCCTCGGCGTATGCCTCCCCGGTGAGGGCGAACATCTCAACCACGCCAGCCTCGGCTATATGGCCAGCATGTTCCACCTCTTCACCCACGCTATGTTCAAGGCTTGCCTCTTCCTCGGCGCCGGCTGCATCATCCATGCCGTCCACAGCAACGAGATGAGCGCTATGGGCGGTCTGCGCAAATACATGCCCGTCACCCGCTGGACATTCCTCATCTCCTGCCTCGCCATCGCCGGCATACCCTTCTTCAGCGGATTCAGCTCGAAGGACGAAATCATCAGCGCCTGCTTCCAGTACAATAGCATTTGCGGTTGGTGGATGACGGCTGTGGCCGCCATGACGGCCTTCTATATGTTCCGTCTCTATTACGGCATCTTCTGGGGCACCGAAAACAAGGAACTCCACGCCGAGCACACGCCTCACGAGGCCCCCTGGACAATGACGCTGCCCCTCGTCGTGCTGAGCATCATCACCGTCGGTGTAGGCGCCGTCACCACGCTCGCCGGCTTCGGCATCCTGCCCGAGACCTGGAACTTCGGTTCCTTCGTCACCGCCAGCGGCGCCGTCTATGGCGTTCACTTCGACATGCAGGTGGCTCTCACCAGCACCTGCATCGCCCTCGTCAGCATAGGCCTCGCCACATGGATATTCAAGGGCGAGACTCAGCCCATCGCCGACAAGATGTACGCTGCCGCCCCGCACCTCCATCGCTGGGCCTACAAGCGCTTCTATCTTGACGAGGTCTATCAGTTCGTCACCCATAAGATAATCTTCGCCCGCATCAGCACCCCCATCGCTTGGTTCGACCGCCATGTCATCGACGGCTTCTTCAACTTCCTCGCCTGGGGCACGCACAAACTCTCTGCCCTCATCAAAGGTTTCCAGAGCGGCAGTGTGCAACAGTATGCAATCTGGTTCTTCCTCGGTGTACTCGCCGTGCTGGGCATAATGGTATTTGTTCTTTAATGCTTACTACTAATCACTATACGCTATGAATTTCCTTTCTATATTCGTACTGATTCCCCTGCTGATGCTCTTCGGCTTGTGGATAGCCCGCAACCTCAATCAGGTACGCGGCGTGATGGTGGCAGGTAGTACCGCACTTCTGGCCCTTGCCATCTATCTCACTTACACCTTCATCGGCGACCGTGCTGCCATGCCCGCCGATGAGTTCCCCATGCTCTATACCGCCAGCTTCGACTGGTTCCCCGCACTCAACATCAAGTATTCCGTAGGTGTTGACGGCATCAGCGTAGCCATGCTGCTGCTCTCCTCCATCATCGTCTTCACCGGCACCTTCGCCTCCTGGCAGCTAAAGCCCCTTACGAAGGAGTACTTCCTCTGGTTCACCCTTCTCTCTATGGGTGTGTTCGGCTTCTTCATCTCTGTGGATATGTTCACCATGTTCATGTTCTACGAGATAGCCCTCATCCCCATGTACCTCCTCATCGGCGTGTGGGGTTCGGGCAAGAAGGAATACTCGGCCATGAAACTTACCCTCATGCTTATGGGTGGCTCAGCCTTCCTCATGTGCGGCATTTTCGGCATCTACTTCGGTGCCGGTGCCACCACGATGAACGTCACCGAGATTGCTGCCCGCGAAGGTGCTGTTGTGGCAGTGCCTCTCTCGCTCCAGCGTTTCTGGTTCCCCATGACCTTCGCCGGTTTCGGCGTGCTCGGTGCCATGTTCCCGTTCCACACATGGTCTCCCGACGGCCACGCCTCCGCGCCTACCGCCGTCTCCATGCTCCATGCCGGCGTGCTGATGAAACTCGGTGGCTACGGGTGCTTCCGCATCGCTATGTACCTCATGCCTGAAGCTGCCAACGAAATGGGCTGGATATTCCTTATCCTCACCGCCATCTCCGTGGTTTATGGTGCCTTCAGCGCTTGCGTGCAGACCGACCTCAAGTACATCAACGCCTACTCCTCCGTTTCCCACTGCGGTCTCGTGCTCTTCGCCATCCTCATGATGAACCACGTAGCCGCCACGGGTGCCATACTCCAGATGCTCTCCCACGGCTTGATGACGGCCCTCTTCTTCGCCCTCATCGGTATGATCTACGGCCGCACTCACACCCGCGACGTCCGCGAGCTGGCCGGCCTAATGAAGATTATGCCCTTCCTCGCCGTGTGCTATGTCATCGCCGGTCTCGCCAACCTCGGCCTTCCCGGTCTCTCTGGCTTCGTGGCAGAAATGACCATCTTCGTAGGAGCCTTCGGTAATACGGGCGCGTTCTACACCACCCTCACCATCATCGCCTGCACCTCCATCGTCATCACCGCCGTCTATATTCTGCGCCTCGTGGGCAAGATTCTCTATGGTGTCTGCACCAACGAGCATCACCTCCTGCTCACCGATGCCACATGGGACGAGCGCTTCTCTGTTGTCTGCCTCATCCTCTCCGTGGCCGGACTCGGCCTCGCTCCTTGGTGGGTAAGCGATATGATTGGCACTGGCGTAGGCCCCATCATCGACGTACTCGATGGCGCCAAGCAATTCCTTAACGTTCCTTTCTAACCCTTTAACTGCATTACAACTATGGATTATAGTCAATTTCTTTATATGACTGCAGAACTCAGCCTGCTGGCTGTCATCTGTCTGGTGTTTATCGCCGACCTATTCCTTTGCGGACGCAGCGAGAAGGGCTTCGACTGTTCTGAAGTTTGCGGCGGCAAGAAAGCCTTCTGCGTATGCCGCATGAAGCGCACCCTGCCCCTCATCCTCTTCACGATTCATACGATACTTACCGCCTGCCCCTGCTGCCCCGGCGTAGCGGAAGCCTTCGGCGGGATGTATCAGGCCACGCCTATGGCCTCCATCATGAAGACTGTCCTCAACATCGGCGTCATCGTTGTCTTCCTCATGAGCAACAAGTGGCTCCGCCGCGAAGAGAACTGGATAAAGCAAGGAGAGTTCTATGAGCTCGTGCTCTTCACACTCTTCGGTATGTATCTCATGATATCCAGCGGCCACTTCCTCATGTTCTTCATCGGCCTTGAGCTCGCTTCCATCCCCATGGCAGCCCTCGTGGCTTTCGACAAGAAGCGCTACGAAAGTGCTGAAGCCGGCGCGAAGTTCATTCTCCTCGCCCTCTTCTCCAGCGCCCTGCTGCTCTACGGCATCAGCCTCATCTATGGTGCCACCGGCACGCTCTACTTCAACGACATCAACAGCATTCTGGGCAACACCGACTGGGCCGTAAACGCCAAGCTCTTCGCCATCCTCGGCCTCACGCTCTTCATCACCGGCATGGGCTTCAAGATTTCCCTCGTGCCCTTCCATCTCTGGACGGCCGACACCTATCAGGGCGCTCCCACCGTCGTCACCGGTTACCTCAGCGTGATTTCCAAGGGCTCCGCAGCCTTCGTGCTCCTCACCGTGCTCCAGAAGGTCTTCTGCCTGTTCGTCACCGAGTGGAACTGGGCCTTCTTCTGGATCATCATCGCCTCCATCACCGTGGCCAACCTCTTCGCCATCCGTCAGAAGAACCTCAAGCGATTCATGGCCTTCTCCGCCATCTCGCAGGCCGGCTACCTCGTGCTCGGCATCATGGACGGCACGGCACAGGGCATGACTGCTCTGGTATTCTACCTCCTCGTTTATCTTGCCGCCAACCTCGGTGCCTTCGCCGTGCTTACCACGGTTGAGGAAAACACCGGCAAGATTGGCATCGACGACTACGCAGGCCTCTACCAGACCAACCCGCGCCTCTCCCTCCTCATGACACTCTGCCTCTTCTCCCTGGCAGGCATCCCGCCCTTCGCAGGCTTCTTCTCGAAGTTCTTCATCTTCATGGCAGCCTTCCAGACCATGGGCGGCTGGGGCCACTGGCTCGTGCTGATAGCCCTTATCAACACCGTCATCTCCCTCTACTACTATCTGCTTATCGTCAAGGCCATGTATATCACGCCAAACGACAAGCCCCTTCCCTCATTCCGTGTTGACTGCCCCACCCGCTGGGCCCTTGCCATCTGCATCGCCGGTGTGCTCCTCCTCGGTCTCTGCGGCATAGCCTACAACTGGATTGACACCTTCTCCTATGGTCTCGAAGAAGTCTTCGCCGGATGCGCCGGCACCTGCTGCGGAGCCTGCTAATTCTTAATTCATAATTCATAATTACCCTTGACCTACTTCAACGAGTATCACCGCATCACAACTGAAAGATGCCAACAAATCATTGCAGCCTCCAAGAGTTTGCAACTCGACTCCGCAGTCGAAGTGCAACGCATGAAACAGATGCATCGCGAGATAGCCGAACGCTACCCCAACGAGGCGAGATAACCGCGGAGTAATCTTCGTTGTTGATGCTTTATTGAACCACTCGCAAGTAGTTATTCCTTCCACAACGCGCCAGTCTTATCAAAAAGTAAGGCTGGCGCGATGTTTTTTTGCAACTTTTTTTGCTTAATGTTTTGAAGATTAAAAATAAGTTCGTACTTTTGCATCGTCTTAGCCTACACTTGTACATTTTAGGATGTGCGGCAGGATGAGACACTACATAATGTGAAAGCGTCATTGATGCTTTGTCTATTGGCTGTGTGAACCTAGGAAATTCATCAGTTGGTCAAGGGCAATGTCAGAAATGAATGCTACGGGTATGTTCAAAAGTATCCCGGGAGTGTGCATGAGAGGGTATATTATATCCTCAAAGCACACTTTTCTGGAGCATATTGTTCATACTAACGTAGGCATACATTCTACAACGTTCACCAACAAGGTCTCCTAGGACCCACACAGCAGACAAGTAGAAGAATGGAAGCCTGCGTTTTTGTGTTATCGTAGTACATGCAATAAATTACAAAGGTTTCTTCGGGCTTCAGAGACTATTCAATTGTCACGATGAATGAAATAAGTGTTGAAGCCCTTAATTCTGGCATGAGTCTTTATAGGCCAGAATGGACTTGTGGGCGATACTGCGAGAGCAAGCGGGTTGCCATTATGTATAATCTGATTACAGGCTTTAGTTATTTCTTTGAGGAGTATTCAGCCATTGTTATTGGCGAAATTCTAAAGGCCGAAAGGAATGAAGATATTCATGCTAAGAATGTAGAAACAGCTACAGGCATCAGCATGGAATCTTTGTGCCAATTTTTCAATGTCCTTGTTCGGGCTGGTCTTCTATCACTGTCTGTTCCTACGGAAGAAGGCATTATGGACTATCGACGTGCAGTATTAGAAGCAAGGAAGTCTAACGGCTCTTGGGTTGATAGGCCAACGGAAGAAAAGCTTCCTATGGAGGTAACAAATGCAGAGCAAGCGTATTTTACAGCCGTTGATGACGGGAAGACCATTTGCTCTTGTATGTTTGAACTGACGTATCGGTGTAGCGAGATGTGCATTCATTGTTACAATCCAGGAGCCACTCGCAACAATAACGAAGTGAGCCACCGTGCAGACGTGGAAGAGTTGACATTAGCCGATTACAAGCGTATAATTGACGATATGTACGCTCACGGACTCGTCAAGGTCTGTTTGAGTGGAGGCGACCCCTTCTCAAAGAATTTTGTTTGGGAGTTGCTGGATTACCTGTATGCAAAGGGTATAGCGGTAGATGTGTTCACAAACGGCCAAAGGATAATACAAAAGGTAAAGCGGCTTGCCGGTTATTATCCCCGATTAGTAGGCGTAAGTATCTATAGTGGTGTGGCAGAAGACCACGACGCGATTACGCGAATCCCCGGCTCTTGGGAAAAGTCTGTGCAAGTGGTGAAAGAACTTTCTGCATTGGCCATTCCTATGAATCTGAAATGCTGCGTGATGCAGCCGAACCTTCATTCATATTATATGGTTGCAGACCTCGCAAAAGAATATGGTGCTGTTCCTCAGTTTGAGATAAACATTACGGAATCAAACGACGGGGACATCTGCGCCAAACAGTTACGTTTGACGGAAGAGCAACTGCAGGTCGTGCTGCGTGATAATAATCTTGCTTTATATGTGGGCAAGGAAGCACCGAACTACGGCGGACAGAAACGTGATTTGTCTCTTTGCAGTTGTGGTGCAGGTGCAACGGGATTTTGTATGTCGCCTAATGGAGACCTGCGGGCTTGCACGACGTTTACGCAGGTGTATGGTAACTTGCGGGAGCAATCCGTCGTAGAAATACTGGCTGATAGCCCTTTGCTCAAAGAGTGGAGGACGGCGGTCGTGGCTGATTATGCCGAGTGCGGAAAATATGATTACTGTGATTATTGCAACCTATGCGCAGGAGTTAATTATACGGAGCATGGAGATTTCCGCCAGCCAGCCGAGACGAATTGCTTTATGGCCAAGTGTCGGTATAATCTGGCGCATAAGTTGATGGAGCATGATGAGCCGATGACGAGAGAACAATTCATAGAAGCGTTGCAAGCGCTCCCTATTGAAAGAACAGCCTTGCAGCGCCAATATCGTAATAAGGGATAAATGGTGTCTCCCCTGAAGTACACCTATAACCTTCAAATTCTATAAGATTATGAAAATAGAACTTGGAATTAAGACCGCATCCTTTGTGGCTGCAGCCTCTGGTTGTCCTGCATATATGGAGTTCACTTGCGGAATAGCCTACCGTATGTCGTAACGGATGCAGCTAAGAGAACACCCTCTTGGCGTTTTATCGGGGAGGAGAAAAGCCTCCTCCCCGATTTTTTTCAAAACAGTAATTTACAGAAAATTTCAAAAGACAAACAATGGAAAACAAAGGAAAAAGACAATTTGAAGAACTTATGGCAGAGTATAATATGCCAAATGTCGCAGAAAGTAGGAAAGAAGAAATAATCACATTAATGCAGGAATATTTGCAAAAAAACTATGGCGAAAGGTGCGTTAACGTAAAATGCCCTAATGGAAAGACGTTTCCTACTCTTCCTGATAATATTGAAGATTTACGTGTCATCGAAGCGACCCTAAGAGCAGAAGAAAAGAGAAAGAATAATCAAGAAAATGCTGAGAAGATTTGTGACCGTATGACAAGCATGAATAAATATTCAGAGGAACATCCCTATCCGGGCCAATAGGACTATTAATTTTCACGAAGAAGAGAAATCAATGTAATTAAAACTTATTAAACACTTTTATTATGGAACAAGAAACCAACATTCAAGAAATTATTGAGAAAGCCAACCAAGGCGATGCCCTTTCTCAATATTTGTTAGGATTCTTTTACAAAAGAGGAACCGATGATTTGAACCAGTCGGATGAAGACTCTATTAAGTGGTTCCGCTTAGCTGCTGACCAAAATTATGCACCTGCCCAAGCCACCTTAGGTCTTTTTTATGAAAAAGGGATTTGCGTAAACCAATCTGAAGAGGAGGCGGCAAAATGGTATATACTGGCGTTGGAGCATGGCTATGAACTAACTCCCCAATGGAAAAAGAAGCAATTGGAACTTCTGGGAGTAGAAACAAGTGAAGAATCTACACCCCAAAAAGAGGACTATGATATATCTGAATTGGAAGCTCTGTATGAGGAGGCTGTGGAAAAGACTACTAAATGGTTTAGACTATATGGGGAACGCTATAAGTATTTGATGGATCGTTCGCCTGATCTTCAGAGTTCAATAAAAAATGTGGCGAAAAGTGCTGCTGATATCTTGCAAAGTGCTCAAAGGGACATAGAGAAACTTCGTCAATATCGAGGCGTGCAATTTGCTGATTATAAGAAAATAAACGAGATAAAGCTAAGACAACTTATAGATGATGCTGATTCCCAGCTTCAAGAGCTGGAGGACAAAAATAATGACGGGAGCGGCTGTGCGGTGTTCCTCGTATTCTTACTTTCCCCGATGCTCGCAGCAGGAATGTACGGATTATGCTCATTCCTATCATGGATCGTTTAAGAAATTAGGTAATAGATTTCCAAAAATAGCATAGGGGTACTATGCTATTTTTTTGATTAGATATTTCAATATGGAAAATTCAACACACAACTTCGCGGAATCAATTAAATCTTTTGCCAAAGAAGTCCACACAGACGTCCTTGGTAATATAATAGCCCATAAGCCAGGGAAAGGCCAACGTATCATGCTCGTTGCTCATCATGATGTGGTTCGCCTGATGATAACTTATGTTGACGGGAATGGTTTCTTGTATGTAAAACCAGCAGGCGGCATAGATGCGTCCATACTTCCAGCAAGAAAGGTGGTAATAAGGCATGGCGACAAGAAAGTACCGGGTATTATAGGCAAGAGACCCATGCACCTGATGAAAGAAGAGTCTTGCGCCAAGGTTACTTATGATAGTTTGTGGATAGATATAGGCGCAAAGGACAAAGAGGAGGCATTGGGTATGGTCTCGATAGGCGATTACGCTTACTACGATGCCGAGTATGACGAGTTTCCCAACAACATCATAGCGGGGAGCTACTTAGATGACCATGCGGGATTGGATGTTTTGATGAATTTGGCAAAAGGACTTGCAAATGCAGTGATACCGTGGGATGTCTATTTTGTTGCTTCCAATCACGAAGAGATAGGCATGCGCGGAGCATGTGTCGCAGCTCATACAATAAAGCCGGACGTGTGTATTTGTATAGATGTCACACACGCCACGGACTACCCGACAATGAACCCGGCCAGTGATGGCGACATAAAGTTAGGAGAAGGATGTGTGTTGGCAAAAGGTCCTAATATATCACCAGCCTTGCAACGCTCTATTGAGGATATGGCTATCCTTAATAACATACAATACCAAATAGAGGTAAGCCCATACCCTACGGGGACAGATGCAAATGTTATCCAGCTCTCCGGTGACGGTGTTGAGACTGCAGTCATATCAATTCCTTGCCGTTATATGCATACTCCATGTGAAGTGTGCTCAAAAAAAGATATGGAATCTGCCGTACATCTTCTTTATGCCTTCTTGACAGAAAGCCAAGGAAAGAATCAAGATTTAATGTTTAGCGGACAGTAATACTTTACGAAAGAAGGTCAGTCCTCCCGGTATTCCAGAATGTCTCCTGGCTGGCAGTCAAGAATATGGCAAATGGCCTCAAGTGTGGAAAAACGCACGGCACGGGCTTTTCCCGTTTTGAGGATAGAAAGATTGGCGGGCGTGATGCCTATCTTCTCGGCCAACTCCTGCGAGGACATCTTGCGCTTGGCCATCATTACATCGACGTTGACAATAATACTCATGGCCGCAAGATTAGATAGTAAGACTGTTTTCCTCCGATTCTATCACGGCTAACCTATAGAGCATGGCTACGATGAGCGTGACAAGGCTGCTTGTAAAGGGCGTTGAGCCGATGTAGAGTTGGCGCGACCCGAAGATAATGGACAGATTGTCATCAAAGAGTATTTGGAAGAAGACGACGGGGACAAGCATCATCAAGATATGGGCATTGCGGACCGTAAAGACTTTCCCGTACACCAGTCCCCTGCGGGTCATCAGTATCAGACGGAGGGTGAGATAGAGCAGGCAGAAGGTAGAGACGGCATAGCCTATGAGTTCTACCCATTGTACTGTCACGAACTCCGGGTCATCATCGCACCAGACTATCGGAGCGATGTCTATGCCGCAATAGATATTGAAACTGATGAGGCCACAATAGCGCAGCAAGCGCAACACATACACAAGTGCAAAGAGGCTCCAAAGCACGAGAGCCAAAGTGCATGCCCATTTACTGGATTTAATTACTCTTTTTTCCATAGTTAAATTGAATTGTTATTGATTAACGATAATTATTTTCGGCGCAAAGATAAGCACTTCCGGAATAATAACCAAATCATTTGGTAAGAAACTTATCGAAAAACAATAATTAAGCAGTATTGCTCATACAAAACTCTATAGGATTCCTCTATTTGTTAAGTTTATCCTATACAGTAGTCGTTGCTATCCTATACAGTAGGAAAAACTATCTTATAGAGTAGTTCTGACTATCCTATACAGTAGGAAAACCGATATGTGAGGCGCGTAAAGAGTGCCCTTAATTTAGGGGCACGTAAAAGCAAAATGAAGAGCGCATAGGTGTAAAATGCCATTTTTATGGCGGCGCGGGTTGGCCGTCTCGATAATTATACATAAATTTGCAAAGAAATGTACTGGCCGGAGGCGTAGGAGAGCCTCCTGCCGATATACAGCATAGACAAATAGATATGTGCGAAAAACTTTCTTCCAAATACCCTTATATTGGCTCTGCCGCCCTTCATTTCGTCATAACCTGCAAGTACGCCTTACGATGTGCTTTATCGAGGGTGTCCCCGGCCAGAGGCCCGGTGCTTTGTGCCCTGTGCCTGTTTGTAGGCGCTTTTGCAAAGGGCGAGAGCGTTACCTATCGCATCGTGGAGTATAATGCCGATGCCGCCTCGTTCGTACTGGCTCCGAGCGGGGAGCAGCCCAAGGGCAGTTATGCCGTGTTTGAGAATGAATATGGAGCCACAGCCGGCAACCGCTACAACCAGATTCCGCGAGGCCGTCAGGCTACGCTTTGGCTGGAGGGCTGGCAGGGATGTACTATTGAAGGGATTACGCTCTCCATGTGCTCCAATAAGACCAGCGGTACGGTTGGGTTGAATGTCTCTGCCGGCGATTTGACGCTTTTTGCCATGCCTCCTGCCGACTTTGCCGATGAAGCGTGGTTTGGCCGGTGGGTGAGCAAAGACATCGGCGTGTATGTGGACATCGCAAAGGCGATGACCTCTGCAGCCGTGGTTCCCGCCGATGCTCCTGTAGCCATTACCTTGAAGGCGGGCACAAAGGAGGGTTCGGTGTATATCAACGCCTTAACCATAGACTATACTCCCCCTGCCGCCGATGCCACCGAGTCGGCCCTTGGATGGGTTTACGAAAAGATGGAAGCCAAAAGTACGTTGGCCGATGGCGATGTGGTGATGCTCTATCGCAGCGGTGATGCGGCTGGCAATATCGACGGCATGGAAACCAGCCACTATCTGGATGCCATTGGGCTTAATTCCACGAGCGACGTGCAGGAGCCTGATGTCCTTCTTTTTACGGCACATAGCACTTCAGACAGGCATTGGACGCTTACCGACCAGTATGGCCGCAGGCTGGGGGCTGCCCGTGCCCAGCACCTTGTGTGGAACGAAGGTGTGGACACATGGGATATATCCCTGGGCTATAACGGGGCTACCATAGCCAGTACAAACACGAAATACGGCACTTTGCGTTACAATGCGCCGGCGGGGAGTTATGCCCGTTTTTGGAACTACACAAGTAACACGCTCCCTCTGCCCTATCTCTATCGCCGCAGTTGCCAGCGGGAACCTGTCGTGAGCCATACGCTTGTGCTGCCGTCGTATGAGCGCACCGTCAATCTGAGTGAACAGGATACCGTGGCCTTGCGGCCTTCCTTGCTGCCTGCCACGACCACGGACAGGCGCATACGTTGGCAAACTTCGGATGAGAGCATTGCCGGCGTGCAGAGTGGCATTGTCAGCCTCCGTGCCGTGGGCGATGTTACCGTCACGGCCATAAGTGCTGACGGGGGCAGTATGGCCACTTGTTTACTGCATGTTCAAGACTCTGCAGAAGCCATTTCCTTTATAAAAGATAGGGAAGGCGATGCGTCCCGGAATAACGTTCGTTCAGTTTCCTATGATTTGTCGGGCCGTCCTGCCCCTTCATCTGCGGGCATCCGCATATCTAATCATGCCAAGCGCATGATCCCGAACTCTTCGTCATCAAGTTCCGCGCTAAGAAGGCCGGCTAATGGGCGCTGAAAGCCGTGGACGGTATGCTCGTGGACAGAAATATCGGCACCGTGAAGTTCTAAACAATTACAAATGAACATTTGCATCCTCACACCTCGATTTCCCTTTCCTGAGAACGGTGGAGACGTACTCCGCATTAATTACATTGCCCGCTACCTCAAAAGTTGCGGGCATAGGTTGGTTCTTGTCAGTTTCTACGAGGGAAATAACATGCCTGTAACTGAATCTCTGTATGATAAGGTTTATGCGGTGCGCCGACGGCGTAGGGATTCAGTGCTGTACGCCTTCACCCATCTGCTGTGCGGCAAGCCCATACAGTGCGGCTACTACCACTCTCCAGCCTACAGGCGCACTTTGCGTGAGGTGGTGGAGAAGGAAAAGCCAGACCTGTTTGTCAGTCACTTGCTGCGTATGAGCCCCTATCTCGAAGAACTCGGAGTGGAGAGCCGGAGCGTGGTGGAAATGACTGATGCCCTGTCCAAAACCTACTCTATGCTTAAGGACAGCAAGGGTAGTGTGCTGAAGAGTTTCGTCTATTCCGTGGAGCGCAGCTTGATTGCCCGTTATGAAAAGCATGTTATACAAAGGTTCCCCAAGGTGGTGCTGGTCTCCGGGCAAGATATAGACTATCTCAAAGCCCAGATGCCTTCTGCCGGCACGCAATCCCTGCGACTTCACACCAACGGTGTGAGCCTGCCCTTCACAGCCCGTTCAGGTTCCTGCGACAATCGTAAGATTTGCTTTATAGGCAATATGCGCACGTTGCAAAATCAGGATGCCGTGCTGCATTTTGTCAAGGACATATTCCCCCTCGTACAGAAGCAGATGCCACAGGCTCAATTCTATATTGTAGGGGCTGAACCACCTTCGCAGATACGTCAGTTAGCTGACGGGAAATCCATTTTCGTAACAGGATTCGTGGAGGATTTGGTGGCTGCCGTGGCCGATTCCTGCGTGGCCGTAGCACCAGTCAGGGTAGCTGCCGGCATACAAAACAAAGTACTTGTGGCCATGGGGATGAGCGTGCCGGTTGTGCTGACATCTCTAATAGCAAAAGCCATTCCCGAACTGCGCGATGGCGAGAACTGCTTCATACGCGACGATGCGCCAGCTTTTGCCCAGGCCGTCATAGCCCTCATGCAAAATGAGGCACTCCGCAATACAACAGCCCATACGGGCAGGCTCTGCGTGGAGAAGAATTACGGTTGGAACGGCCGACTGGCAGGATACGAGATTATATAAAAAGGGCAAATGACGGCGCTTTAAACTTGCTCTCCTTATGCCAGCACTCTACATTTCACACCGGAAACCTCAAATTTCTCTGCGTTCATTTGGTTTTTCTCTCTCTTATTCGTAACTTTGCGGCCACATTTCTAACATTATATATACAATGAGCGCAATAAGCAATCTGCAACCCGCCGCCATTTGGCACAATTTCGACCTCCTTACCCAAGTGCCCCGTCCCAGCGGCCACCTCGAAAAGATACAGGCTTTCCTCTTGGAATGGGCCGCCCGGAAAGGCATTGAAGCCCACAAGGATGAAGCCGGTAATATCCTTATGTACAAGCCCGCCAGTCCTGGACGCGAGAATCGCAAGACCGTAACTCTGCAAGGCCACATGGACATGGTGCCGCAGAAGGCGCCCGACAGTCCTCACAACTTTGAGACCGACCCCATCGAGACCTTCATCTGGAAGGACGAGCAGGGCCGTGAGTGGGTAAAAGCCAAGGGTACAACCCTCGGCAGCGACGATGGTATGGCCGTGGCCACCATCATGGCTATCTTCGAGGACGATACACTGGAGCATGGCCCCTTGGAAGGTTTCATCACTGCCGATGAGGAAACCACCATGTACGGCGTGGAACACATGCAGGACGGCGAGTTAAAGGGCGAAATACTCCTGAATCTCGACAACGAGACCCACGGCGAAATGGTTACCGGCAGCGCAGGCGGCGTGAACCAGACCGCAGAACTCCAATACGAAGCCGCAGCAGGCGAGGAAGGCGATGTGAGTGTGAAAGTGGTTCTCACCGGACTTCGTGGAGGCCACAGCGGCCTTGAAATCAACGAGGGCCGAGCCAATGGAAACAAACTTATGGCCCGCGTAGTGAGCGATGCCATTGCCAACTTTGAAGCTCGCTTGGCCAGCTGGAACGGTGGTAATATGCGCAATGCCATTCCTCGCCACGTCGAAGTCGTGCTGAGCGTGCCTGCTGAAAATGCCACGGAACTTGCCGCAACCATTACGGGTGAATGGCTTGACACCTTTATTGCCGAATACGGATACATTGAAAAAGCACTGACTCTCACGGCCACCGTGGAACAGACCGCTCCCGCAGCCCTCGTGCCTGAAGAAATACAAGACCAGCTTGTAAACGCCCTGATGGGTTGCCACAACGGTGTGATGCGTTTCATTCCCCACCTCCCGGGCATTGTGGAAACAAGCAGCAATCTGGCCATCGTGGAAATCAGCAGTACCAAGGCCTTCTTCAAAATTCTCGTGCGCTCCAGCAATGACACCCAGCGGCAGGCATGTTGCGACACCCTTGAAGCCGTGTGGAACATGGCCGGCATGAAGGTAGAGCATGGCGGGGCCTATCCCGCCTGGCAGCCCTCGCCCGTCAGTCCCATTGTAGAACTGATGAAACAGGTCTATCGCGACATGTTCGGCGAAGAGAACCATGTGCAGGTGGTACATGCCGGATTGGAATGCTCCGTTATCTTGAGCCATTGTCCCAATATGGATGTGGTCAGTTTCGGCCCCACGCTTCGCTCTCCTCACACGCCCGACGAGCGTTGCCTCATTGAGAGCGTAGGCAAGTATTACAACTTCGTTATAGAGACGCTAAAGCGCATTTGACGGGTAGGCTGCCCTGAATTGGGCAGCTCAAGACGCTTCGTCCCTAACACTTAATGCATAATCTTTAATTTCCAACAAGTAGCGTGCGCACCTATTGGAATTTCGACAACGGCCTCCGTACGCAGGAGGAATGGACAGCTGGCTGCTGGGTGCAGGTAACCTGTCCTACACAGGAGGATGAGGACTTTCTCTTCAACAAGCTCCACATCCCCGACTACTTCCTTGACGACATACGAGACAAGGACGAGAGAGCACGCTATGAGCTGGAAGACGGATGGAACCTCATCATCTTGCGCATACCATACGCCAAGGAAGTGGAGAGCCGTACGCCCCATACCACTGTGCCCTTGGGCGTGATACTCAACAAGGGGGTATGCATCACTATTTGTAACTTTGAGACCAATATGATGATGGATTTCGTGGCCTATCAACAAAAGCGCAATCTGGGCTTCACCGACTCCGTCGATATGGTCTTCCGTCTGTTCCTTTCAAGTGCCGTGTGGTATTTGAAGAGGCTTAAGCAAATCAGCATACTCATTGACGATGCCAAACGCCACCTTGACCACGGCATAGACAACGAAGACCTCATACGTCTTAGCCGCCTCCAGGATTCACTCACCTACTTCATCACCTCAATAAGGGGCAATGAGACGCTGCTCTCCAAACTCAAGTTCAAACTGCCCGTGGACGAACTCGATGCCGACCTCATCGAAGACGTAACTATCGAGATGAATCAGGCCCGCGAAACTACCAATATCTACACCAACATCCTTGATTCTACGATGGAGACCTATGCCTCCATCATCAACAACAACATGGGAGCCACCATGCGCACCATGACATCGTGGAGCATCATACTCATGTTTCCCACACTTGTAGCCAGCATTTTCGGAATGAACCTGATAAACGGCATGGAAACGGCGTGGTGGGGATTTCCCCTTGTCATCGTTTTCAGTGGCGTGATTACGGCATTGTTCTACTGGCTGTTCCGTCGCAACACGTGGATATGAAAGATGTGGAGCGTGAAGCGCGAAAAATGAATAAATAAGCAATACTGGCTCAAATCCAAGCTAAAGAAAAAAGAAATCACCCTATCGAATCTACTAAACTACTAACTAAAAACCCTCCCGTTATGGAAACTATGGAAGAAGCTCTGGCACGCATTACTGAGATTGCCAACAATGGCGGCGAAGCCGAGCGCACCGAAATCGAACACATCAAGTCTACGTTCTATCGTATGCTGAACGAGAGCAAGGCCGCCGAGCCCGCTCCCCAGCCTGCAGAGGCTCCTGTCGAAGAGACTGAAAGCGAGGCAACTCCTTCTGAGCCCGCTCCTCAGCCTGCTGAGACTCCAGTCAGCGACAAGTTGAATGCGCTGGAAGAAGCCTTTAAGGAGCAGCTTCAGCGTGTGAAGGAATTGCGTGCCGCCGCTGCCGAAGAGATGACTAAGGTGCAGCAAGACAACTTGGCACGCAAGCAGGCCATCATCGCTGAGATTCAGCAAATGGCCGAGAACCCCGAAACAGCCGACAAAGGCTACGACCGCATGAAGCAGCTCCAGGCCGACTGGAAGGAGACCGGAGAAGTGCCTGCCGAGGAAGCCACGGCCGTGTGGAAGGAATACCAGCGCTGGAATGAGCAGTACTACGACATGCTCCGCATCAACGCCGAACTTCGCGCCTACGATTTCAAAAAGAACCTGGAACTCAAAACCTCCCTTTGCGAGCAGGCTGAAGCCCTCGCCGAGAAGGTGGAAGAGGATGTAATCGGTGCTTTCCGCAGTTTGCAGGATTTGCATAATCAGTTCCGTGAGATTGGTCCCGTGGCCAAGGAAATCCGTGAGGAAGTCTGGACGCGTTTCAAGGCTGCCTCCACCGTGGTGAACAAGGCTCATCAGGCTCACTTCGAGGCCCAGAAGGCCGTGGAGGAAGCCAACCTTGCCCAAAAGACGGCCCTTTGCGAACAGGCCGAGGCTACCGTGGCCGAGAAGCCCAAGAACGCCAATGAATGGGAGGAGCAGACCCAGAAGATTCTGGAGCTCCAGAAGCAATGGAAGACCATAGGCTTCGCTCCCCGTAAGGTCAATCAGCAAATTTTCGACCGCTTCCGCAGTGTTTGCGACGCTTTCTTCACAGCCAAGGCCGACCACTTCAAGAGCCTGCGCGACGGCTTGCAGAAAAACCTTGAGGAAAAGATGCACCTCATTGAGCGTGTGGAAGAACTGAAAGACAGCACGGCGTGGAGCGTTACGACCGACGAAATCATCCAGTTGCAAAAGCAGTGGAAAGCCATCGGCCCTGTGGCACGCAAGAAAAGCGAGGAAATCTGGCAGCGTTTCAATGAGGCTTGCAACTACTTCTTCGATCGTCGTAAGGAAGCCCGCAAGGAACAGTATCAGAAGGTGTCGCGCCAAGTGCAGCGCACCGTAGAGCGTGCCGGCACCGACCTTCAGCGTATCCAGCGCAGCATCGACGAAAAGCGTCAGGAGCTGAACACCTACGAAAACAACCTCACTTTCCTCAACGCTACCAGTAAGACGGGAAGTTCCTTCATAGAGGAAATACAGAAGCGCATCGAATTGCTCAAAGGGGAGCTTCAGGGCTTGGAGAAGAAGCTGCGCGAACAGCGCAAGGCTGAGGCCGAAGCTCAGGAAGGAGGCGAGTAAATCGCACCCATGGAACTCCCCAAAGCATTCGTGCAAAACATGCAGCAACAGCTGGGCGACCACGAGGCCGCTCAGCTGTGCTGTGCTTTATGCGGGGACGACACGCCCGTGTCCATACGGCTCAATCCGCTGAAATGGGGTGGGGGAGAAACTGCCATGGCCGAGAGGGCATACTCCCCTGTGCCGTGGTGCAAATCGGGCTACTACCTGCCAGAGCGTCCCGCTTTTACGCTCGATCCGCTCTTCCATGCCGGTTGCTACTATGTACAGGAGGCTTCCTCCATGTTTATAGAACAGGCGTGGCATACCCTGCGGCAAATCCTTCAGACGGAAGGCGAGGCCGATGCCCCTTGCCCTCTGCTCGATCTCTGCGCAGCTCCAGGCGGCAAGAGCACGCTGTGGCGTACCCTGCTCCCTGACGGAGATTGGCTCGTGGCCAATGAGCCGAATCGCCAGCGGGCAGAAATTCTCAACGAGAATCTGATAAAGTGGGGCCATCCGAGGGTGCTCGTAACCAATGCCTACGCAGCCGACTTCGCAGCCTACGCTCCAGGCCGCTTCCGCGTGGTAGCGACCGATGTGCCCTGTTCAGGCGAGGGAATGTTTCGCAAGGACGTGGCCAGCCGCGGCGAGTGGAGCCCGGAAAACGTGGAGAAGTGTGCAGCCCTCCAGCGCAGCATTATAGAGGACGTATGGCCCGCCCTGCAAGCCGGCGGCTTCCTCATCTATAGCACCTGCACCTTCAATGCGCAGGAGGATGAGGACAACGTGCGCTGGATAGTGGAGCACCTTGGAGCAAGTGTCGTGCCTATTCCCGTAGCCGAGGAATGGGGCATAGTGCCTTCGCGCTGCACGGAAGCTCCCGACAGTTGGGGCTACCACTTCTATCCGCATCGCGCCCGTGGCGAGGGCTTCTTCCTTTGTCTGCTCCGCAAGTCCCTTAACCATAAGCCGGTAGGCAGCCTCGCTAAGGAGCGGAAGGAGTTCCGGCCAACCACGGCCAACTACTCCGCCGACAGGAATAACTACTCCGCCGATAGGAATAACTTCTCCGCCGACAGGAAAAATTATCGGCGGACTAAGAAGAACTCCCCTTCGGGCAAGACACAGCCCCCCGTAGAGCCCTTCGACCAGATTCGCCACTTTGACTGGACGCCCTACGTCCGGAAGGGTTCCAAGGAGGTGCCGCAGCACGTGTTGGCCATGAACCCCGCCACGGCCTGCCAGTTCCCGCAATGCGAACTTACCTTGGCTCAAGCTCTCAGTTACCTTCGCAGGGAGTCGCTCTGCATTGATGCCCCGCGCGGCTTTGTGGTGGTGTGCTATCAAGGCCATCCTCTGGGCTTCGTCAATAATCTTGGCTCGCGGGCCAACAATCTTTATCCCCAGGAGTGGCGCATACGTCACTTGTAAACAATTCAGCATGAACCGTCTCCGACTTTTTATCTTTATCATTTCTTCCAGCCTTCTTTGCGCGTCTGAAATGCAGGCTCGAAGGTACGATTTGCCAGCCGACAGCGTGGCTCTTATGGCGCGTTTCTACGACCCTGAGGCCCCTCTGCCCGATGCTTCCACCTTGTTCTCCTACGACAAAAAGAATGTGTGGATTCACCAACTGGCCGACTGCTACGCCCGCATTCCCATCCGCCGGCAGACTACCATAGGCCTCAATGTGGTGGAAGGCCCCGAAGGCGCGTTTCGCTACAAAATACGGATGGAGAGCTGCCCCAAGGACATTAAACTCACTATTCGCCTGCGCGTGGAACCCGGTGCTGCGGTATGTATCAACGGCCACCCCGAAGCCTACACTGTCAAGGACGGATATGCCATCTTCACCCGAAAATGGAAACGTGGAACCGAGATATTGCTGCAGTAACCCTTAAAAAGCCTGCCGTGCGCTTGGCAAAATTGCCGAAATATCTTAAATTTGCACACAACACCCCCGCCCGCGTATGAAAATTGCCATTCAAGGCGTGCGTGGTTCCTTCCACGACATCGCCGCCCACCAGTATTTTCCCGACCAGCCCATTGAGCTGGTGGAGTGTCGTACCTTCGAGGACATCTTTCGCGCCATGCGTGAGGACAGCAGTACGCTGGGCCTGATGGCCATAGAGAACACTATCGCCGGAAGCCTGCTCCACAACTACGAACTCCTGCGCGACTCAGGCGTAACCGTCATTGGCGAGCACAAACTCCATATAGCCCACTCCATTATGTGCCTGCCCGACGACGACTGGAGCACGGTGTCGGAAGTCAATAGCCACCCCGTGGCTCTCATGCAGTGCCGCCACTTCCTTGCGGGCCACCCCCAGCTGAAAGTGGTGGAGGCGGAGGACACGGCCGATGCCGCTGCCAACATTGTGCGCAAGCAACTGCGCGGTCATGCCGCCATCTGCCATGCACGGGTGGCCGAACTCTATGGTCTGCGCGTGCTGGAGGAAAACATTGAGGACAACAAGCACAATTTCACCCGCTTCCTCGTGCTCACCGACCCCTGGGGAGCCGACCAATACCGCAATCCGCGCGAAACGACCAAAAGCAGCATCGTGTTTGCCCTGCCGCATGAAGAAGGCAGCCTGTCGCAGGTGCTCAGCATCTTTTCTTTCTACAAAATCAACCTTACGAAGATACAGTCGCTCCCCATCGTGGGCCGTGAGTGGCAGTACCTTTTCTATGTAGATGTCAGCTACAACGACTACGTGCGCTACCGCCAGAGCATCGATGCCGTGCGCCCGCTCACCAAGGAGCTCCGCATCCTTGGCGAATACGTAGCTTGCTGACAATTACCCCTTACGAACTATGCAACCCGCCCGCCGAATTTCACAAGTCGAAGAATACTACTTCTCGCGCAAGTTGCGCGAAGTGGCTCTTTTGCGCCAGCAGGGGCACGACATCATATCGCTGGCCATCGGAAGTCCCGACCAAGCCCCCTCGTCTCAGACCATTGACACGCTTTGCCGTGTGGCCAATCAAACCGATTCCCATGGTTACCAACCCTATGTGGGCATACCCGAACTGCGCGAAGCTATGGCCGGTTTCTACCGGCGCTTCTATGGCGTAAATCTCAACCCTGCCACCGAAATCCAGCCGCTCATAGGCTCCAAGGAGGGCATACTCCACATTACCCTGGCCTTTGTGAACGAAGACGATGCCGTGCTTGTGCCCGACCCTGGCTATCCCACCTATACCAGTCTCTCCCGACTGCTTGGAGCCCGCGTGGTGAAATACCGGCTTTGTCCTGAAACGGCGTGGCAGCCCGACTTCGAGGAGTTGGAACGGCTCATACGGGAGCATCATCCCCGCCTCATTTGGATGAACTTTCCCAATATGCCCACAGGAGCTACGGCTACCCCGGACACCTATCGCCGCTATGTGGAGCTGGCGCGGAAGTACGACACCGTGGTGGTGAACGACAACCCCTACAGCCTCATCCTCAACGACCGTCCCGCCAGCCTGTTGCAGGTGGAAGGAGCCAAGGAATGCTGCATAGAACTCAACTCCATGTCGAAAAGCCACAATATGCCGGGCTGGCGCGTGGGGCTCATTGCCTCTAATGCCCGCTTTGTGGGGTGGATTCTCAAGGTGAAGAGCAACATCGACAGCGGCACCTTCCGAGCCATACAGCTGGCCGCAGCCAGCGCCTATCGCAATACGGACGACTGGCACGCAGAGTACAATGCCAAAGTCTATGCCCGCCGCCGCGTCTGTGGTGAGCAAATCCTCCAAGCCCTCGGATGCACCTACGATGCCCGGCAGGTGGGCATGTTCCTCTGGGGCCGCATCCCCGATTCCTACGACAACTGCGAACAACTCACCGAGCGCGTCCTCCACGAGGCCGAAGTATTCATAACGCCCGGCTTCATCTTCGGCGCGGGAGGAGAACGCTACGTCCGTATCTCGCTCTGCGCGGGCGACAGCCAGATAGAAGAAGCGCTTAATCGTATAAAAAAGCACACATGGAATTAGACCTCCTTCCCCTTGACCTCCCGGGCATAGACATGGCCCAGCGTCCCCTCGTCATTACTGGCCCTTGCTCCGCCGAATCCGAAGAGCAGGTAATGACCACGGCCACCCAGCTGGCCGCCAAAGGCTTCCGTATCTTCCGTGCCGGCGCGTGGAAGCCGCGCACCAAGCCAGGCGGCTTCGAGGGCCACGGCGAGAAATCCCTACCTTGGATAAAGCGTGTTCACGACGAACTGGGAATGCTCACGGCTGTGGAAGTAGCCACGCCTGCCCATATCGAAGCTGCCCTTCGCCACGGCATCGACATTCTCTGGATAGGCGCACGCACGGCTGCCAACCCCTTCGCCATGCAGGAAATCGCCGACGCCCTGCACGGCCACGACGTTCCCGTGTTCGTAAAGAACCCGGTTAATCCCGACCTTGAACTCTGGATTGGCGCACTCCAGCGCATCAACGGTGCAGGCATACGCAGGTTGGCCGCCATCCACCGAGGATTCTCCAGCTACGAGAAGAGGCTGTACCGTAATCAGCCGATGTGGCACATTCCTATTGAACTTCGTCGCCGCATCCCCGAACTGCCTATCATTGGCGACCCCAGCCACATTGGAGGAAGGCGCGAACTGATTGCTCCTCTTTGTCAGCAAATCATGGACTTAGGATTTGACGGACTTATTATAGAGAGCCATTGCAACCCCGATAAGGCTTGGAGCGATTCGGCGCAGCAGGTAACGCCCGATGTGCTTGATTTCATTCTCGACAAGCTGACCATCCGCACCGAAATGGTAAGCACCGACGTCCTCAAAAGCCTCCGCAAGCAAATAGACGAGTGCGACAACAGCCTGCTGGAGCTTCTGGCAAGGCGGATGCGTATTTGCCGTGAAATAGGTCAGTACAAGAAGGAACACAACATGCAGATTGTGCAGACTTTGCGCTACACCGAGATTCTGGACAAGCGCGGGGCGCAGGGGGCGCTGTCCGGTATGTCGCAGGACTTCATACGCGACGTGTTCGAACACATCCACGAGGAAAGCGTCAATCAGCAAATAGAGATCGTAAACAAACACTAATTTCTCCTACAAAAATGGAAGGCAACTTCAAGCATATCACGCCCATACAGATTCGCTTTAATGATATTGACCATCTCGGCCATGTGAACAACAACGCTTACTTTGCTTACTACGACCTTGGCAAGGAGCGTTACATCATTGACGTTCTCGGCGTGGACTTCGCTACGGGAAAAGTTCTTCCCGTAGTGGCACACATCACAGCCTCTTTTCTCGAACCCATTTTCTACGGCGAGGATATAAATGTCCTTACGCGAGTGAGCCATCTCGGCAACAAGAGCTTCACGCTCGACCAGCAGGCGGTGAACGTTAAGACGGGTCATGTGCTTTGCGAGTGCTCTACGGTGATGGTCTGCTTGGACGTGGAAAGTAAGCAAAGCGTGGCTATTCCCGAGACCTACCGCAAGGCTATCGAGACATACGAGGGACTTGCATAGTCTATATAGTAACAAACGCTATCAAGCTTTTAAACAATGATATACGCCGAGTGCCTTGAAGCAGAACTAAAGGAGCTTGTCGCACGCCTTTCGCCCGACCGCCTGTTCGTGCTGTGCGATGAAAATACCGTAAGGTGTTGCTGGCCTTTGCTTGCCTCAAGTTTTCCCGCACTCAGCCCCATTGTCATCCCTGCCTCCGATGTGGCAAAGAACCTTACCACCCTCTCCGGCGTGTGGCAGGCTTTGCAGCAAGGCGGGGCGACCCGCCATTCCCTGCTCCTTAATCTGGGTGGAGGCATGGTTACCGACCTTGGAGGCTTTGCCGCCGCCACGTTCAAGCGGGGCATACGTTTCATCAACGTACCCACTACGCTGTTGTCCATGGTCGATGCCGCCGTGGGAGGCAAGACGGGGGTGAATTTCGGCGGACTTAAGAATGAAATCGGTTGCTTCTGCGATGCCGACGAGGTGGCGGTGAGTACGACGTTCCTCCGCACCTTGGACGGTAAGAACCTGCGCAGCGGCTTTGCCGAGATGTTGAAGCACGCGCTTCTTCACGGGCGCGAGATGTGGGCGGAGCACCTGCGCTTTAATCTTGCGGAGCCCGACCTTGCCGCCCTTCAGCAACTGGTGCGTCAGAGTATAGGGGTGAAGCAAAGCATCGTGGCACAGGATCCGCACGAAAAGGGCATTAGGAAAGCCTTGAACTTAGGCCACACCATCGGCCACGCCCTTGAAAGCCACGCCCTTCATACGAAGCCCATTCTTCACGGATATGCCGTGGCCTATGGGCTTATAGCCGAATTATATATGTCGGTGGCTGAGGCCGGCTTTCCCACCGATGTGTTGCGCCAGACTGCCGGCTTTATCCGAGCCTACTATGGCACGCCCAACATTGGTTGCAACGATTATGATACCCTCTATGCCTTTATGCAGCACGACAAAAAGAATAGCGGCGACCACATCAACTTTACTTTGCTCTCCGATATAGGCCAGGTGCAGACGGACTGCCGGGTGAGCCGAAGCCTTGTGGACGAGGCTTTGGACTTTCTCCGCGATGCCTGAATCTTCCCTCCTTGTAATAATGATATGACTTACGACGAACTCAACATAGCCATAGACTCCCTTGAACAGCACCTGACAGCCGAGACCAAGTCCCTGCTTGCGCAGTTGCTGCTGGAGCGGGGCGAGAAGCGCCGGCTGGCTCACAATCCCGAAGGTGCATTGGAAGATGCCCGCCGTGCCTTTGCTCTTGACCCTACCCTTGTCAATCGTTTGAACTATAAAAGCTGAGCGGCCTGCCATCTGGCCGCTATCCACCACTACTTCCCCGACATGACACTCTATCCCAAACTTATAACCGATGCCCTTGCCACGGTACGCTATCCTGGCACAGGCAAAAACATCATTGAGGCCGAGATGCTGTACGATGACCTGCGCATCGATGGCATGAAAGTAAGTTTCAGCCTTGTTTTCCCGCAGGACACCGACCCTTTCCAAAAGTCTGTAATGAAGGCAGCCGAGGCGGCCATCCACGCCTATGTGGACAAGGACGTGGAGGTCGCCGTGAAGGCACGTTATGCCGCCGAGCGCCGGCCCGAGCCGGGCAAGATGCTGCCGCAGGTCAAGAACATTATCGCCGTGAGCAGCGGCAAGGGTGGGGTGGGGAAGAGCACGGTGGCCGCCAACCTGGCCGTGGCTCTCGCCCGGTTGGGCTACAGGGTCGGCCTCCTCGACGCGGACATCTTCGGCCCCTCCGTGCCCAAAATGTTTGAGCTGGAGCACGTACAAATCTTTGCCGAGCAGGAAGGCGGGCGGCAGTTGCTCATCCCTGCCGAGAAGTTCGGCGTGCAGATGCTCAGTATAGGCTTTTTTATCCGCCCCGAAACGGCCACCCTCTGGCGAGGAGGCATGGCCTGCAATGCCCTCAAACAACTCATAGCCGACACTAAGTGGGGCGAACTCGACTACATGGTTCTCGACACCCCGCCCGGAACGTCCGACATCCACCTTTCCCTTCTTCAGAACCTTGCCATCACGGGAGCTGTCGTAGTGAGTACGCCCCAGCAGGTGGCACTTGCTGATGCGCGTAAGGGCATTGACATGTACCGCAACGACAAGGTAAACGTGCCTATTCTCGGGCTGGTGGAAAATATGGCCTGGTTCACGCCCGCCGAACTGCCCGACAATCGCTACTACATCTTCGGAAAGGGCGGCGTAGAGCAGCTGGCCGCCGAAATGCAGGTACCTCTCCTTGCGCAGATTCCTCTTGTGCAGGGTATTTGTGAGAGCGGCGATGCGGGCCGGCCTATGGCTTTGTCCGACACGGCTACAGGGATGGCTTTCCGCAGTCTGGCCGAGCGCGTGGTGCAGGAGACCGACAGGCGCAACCGGCAGTTGCCACCCACAACCGTAGTCAGCACCGATAAGAACTAATGCAATGACATCCCATCTTTCTTCAGCCCGTGGCTTCTGCCGCCCTGCCTTTGCGGAAAAGGGAAGGCGGCTTGGTGAATGGGGACTTCGGCCCATTCTCTTTGCCGCTGCCTTCATTGTGGCCTTTTCCTCATTTGCACAAGGCGTGGCTCCCCTTCTCGGCGACACATGGCGGCATCAGGAGCATCCATTCAACCTCTACTGTCCCCACTACGGCCAGAGCGAGGAACGCTGCCTTGTGGGCTGCGTGGCCACCGCTTGCGAGACCATACTGACCTACCATCAGCGGCCCATTACCCTTCAGGACACCCTCCACGGCTGGACGACCGACCACTACACCATCCCCGACATTCTGCCCGGCGAAAGCGTCCGTCCCCACCCCGACGACGATGAGGCCATTGCCCGCTTGGGCTATTGGTGCGGCGTGGCGTGCAGGATGAACTACGGCCTGAACGCCTCGGGAGCCGACATAGAGCGGCTGGAAGCTCCCCTCCGCAAGGCTTTCGGCCTCAAGTACGTCCACTACCTCGACAGCTACAAGTATGCCCCTTCCACATGGCACGCCATCATTCGGCAGGAACTCCGGAGCGGTCGCCCTGTGCTCTATGCCGGCTACTCCTGCCACCTCAACGGCCACGCCTTTGTCATCGACGGCTACCGTGAGGACGGGCTCTACCATGTCAATTGGGGGTACGGCGGCCATTACGACAACCATTGGTATGCCCTCGATGAGCTTTATTTCGCCAACCCCGACACCGACCGCCGCACCGCCGACAGTCCTGAGGGCTTTTTCTGCAATCAGGAGCTCCTCCTCCTGCATCCCGACAGCATACACAACCCCTTGCTGGCCGACACACTGAGCCGCACGGGCATAGAGATTGACGTAAGGGTGGCTTTTCCGAAGGGCGGCCTTGTGGCCGGACGCTACAACCCGCTCACTTTCACGCTGACCAACACCACCGACCAAGCCCTCACCACGCCCTTCCTCCTCGTCAGCAACGAGGCCGAGCGCACCGATTCACTCCTTGAGAAAGCCGACGACGGCCTTATCTTCGGCGCAGTCCTCCAGCCCCGCGAGTCAAGGCAGCTCACTCTTCCCGCACTCTTTGAGAAGGCGGGCGACAGGGTGCTCCGCATCACCACCGACGACGAGCACTTTGTGTGGCAGCAGCCCTGCACAATCGCCCCCGCCGAAGCGGCCCCCGCTCTCCAGTTCACGCCGCCCGTCATCACTACCGACGGCACCACGGCACGGTGTACCCTTCAGGTGGACAACCCCGCCGCCACGCAGGCCGGCACCACTCTCATCTATTGTCTGTTCACCGGTTCCAGCCTGCCGGACGAAGCCGATGGCGACACCCGCCACCACAGCTACCTCTACACGGCCCCCTATTCCTCCGAAACCTTGCAGATGGACTTTCAGGGGCTCACGCCAGGACAGACCTACACACTCCTCCTGCGTGCGCCGTGGCAGCCCCTTTTCCCCGAAGGCCACACCTTCACGGTGCCCGCCTCAGCCGGCATTGACCCGCTCCCAGCCTCAGCTGTTGAGGAAGGAGCCGTCAGCATTGACCTTGGCCCTACGCGCCTCCGCATAGGACATCGCAGCAAAACGCTGGAGCGTACATCCCGTTAGGCGGACAGTGTATCGCAGTCCCTATCACAGTTTCAACTAGTCTATACAGTAGTTTTTCCTAGTGTATAGACTAGTTTTTTCTAGTGTATAGACTAGTTTTTCCTAGTGTATAGACTGGAAAAGCCTGTTTTTTGAGTTGTCGTTACCGCAGTTCGGGAATTTTTGCGTAACTTTGTAGTCGCTTTTCGGCAAATATACATTATTTAACTCTAAACAAAAGTTCTATGAAACAAACCTTACTTTCTCTTCTTTTTCTGTTGGGCGTGTCCATCGGATTTGCACAGGCAGAAGAAATCTCCTACGATTTCAGTTCGTCCATCCCTAACGCATGGACAAGCAGCGTAGTACCCAATAGCTTTGAAGGCCGTGGCGCACAGTTTACCGCTTCCGGCACACTCACCCTCAAGGGACTTCAGGACATCAGCAAAGTCGTCATTCTATGCTCCTGCAACAACAGCACCGAAGGAGGTAACTCTATTGAAGTGTCGGTGGCCGGCAAGAGTTGGGGCACCGAAGGCCTGAAGAAGGAAACCGACGTACAGAAAACATTCACCGGCACTTCCGCCAGCGGCGACGTAGTCCTGTCGCTCACTCGCAGCAGTAAGTCAATCTACATCAAGACCGTTACCGTCACCTGCGGCGGAGAAGGACAAGGCGGAGGCGGCGAGGAAGGTGAAGGCGGGGGCGAAGACACCCCTTCCACCGACCTTGACCCTAACTACACCTACGCCGAACCCACCGTTGTGTCCACTCCCGGCGCCGAAAACAACAACATACCCTACGAGTTCGTGAAGAACAACATCAAGGTGAGCTGTACGACAGGTGCCCTTACCGACACCTACTTTGGCTGCAATGCCGGAAGCTCCATCACCTTTACGGCCACCAAGCCTATCAAGGGCATCAGCATTGACGGCTATGTGAAGAAGGGGTTCGATGCCACCGCTTCTGCCGGCAACATCACCTTTGAGAGCGACCCCGACACCGAGGTGGAGGCCAACCCCGTCGTTGTCGTCACCGACATCAACGCCACGAGCGTTACCATTAACTGCGTGAAACAGTTGCGCTGCTACAACGTAAGCATCTACTTTGATGCCAATCCCGAAGGCGGCACAGGCGGAGGCGGCGAAGAAGAAGAGGGCGATTACACCTTCGATTGGGAACCCACCGAGGCCACTGTCATCAACGACGCCATGGCAGAACTCTACTATATCGACTACTCCGATTACTTTGGCTTCCCCTACACCAGCCTGTATCTGGGCTCCGAAAAAGGCGAGCTCTATCTGGACGTGTTCGCCCGTTCGGCAAAAGGTACCGCTCTCCAGCCCGGCACATACTCCGTCAGCGCCGACGGTGCGGACGGTACGATTATGGCCAGCCCCGGCGGCAATGACGAAGAGGATATCCCCTCTATGTATATTACCGACTTTGAGTATGACGAGGAGTACGATGAGACGTTCTACACCTCGGCCTATTATCTGGAAAGCGGTACGCTCACGGTGGCGCAGGACCCCTCTGGCGTAAAGATGACCTTCCAGGGACGCTCACACTTCGGCAGTACCATCAACGTAACCTATGTTGGCCCAGCCATCGACCTTAATGAAGACGACCCCGATGGCATCCAATCTGTCGAAAAGGCCAATCTCCCCTCCATCATCAAGCAGTTCAGCAAAGGCCAGATAGTCCTGAAGAAGGGCTCCCGCACCTACGACCTCCAGGGTCGCCGGATTTAAGGCGCCTTCGCATAAGGAATGCCCGCCCCAGGGCCGGATATGATGAGCTCCGAAAGTTGGAAAACTTTCGGGGCTCTGTTTTTGGCAACTACTCGGCTGATTGCTGCCTGAAGTATGCCGAATGGTAGAAAAATCGTTGGCTTAATTGGAAAAATCGTTGGCTTAATTAGTACTGTCGCAGGATTTATTGATACTATCGTCGTATTTACAAACCTGCTCAACGGCATCTGCGATTTATTTCAAGCCAATGCCTTGGCCGAGTAAGAAAGAATCCGTAACTTTGCAGACAGGGCTACATCTCCCCCTTAGAAACATTTCATTCTGCAACCACACTATGGATTTCCTGAACCACGACAACATATTGCGCTCCACCGATGACGTGGAGCGTCATCCCTTGAAGCCTTTCTTGCCGCAAGGTTGCAAGGTGCTGTTCCTTGGCAGTTTCCCTCCCCAGCGCAAGCGGTGGTGCGTGGACTTCTTTTACCCCAATTTTACCAACGACCATTGGCGCATTGAAGGGCTTGTGTTTTTTGATGACAAGAACTATTTTGTGGACACGGCCCGAAGGACTTTCCTGTTGGATAGAATTGTGGCATTTCTCCGTGAACGCGGTATCGGCTTCTACGACACCGCTACAGCCGTGCGCCGCCTGCAGCAGAATGCTTCGGACAAGTTCTTGGAAATCGTGGAGCCTACGGACATAGAAAGCCTTTTGGCAGAGGTTCCCGCGTGCAGCACCCTGGCCGTTACGGGGGAAAAGGCTACACTCACGCTTTGCCGGAATTTCGGGGTAGAAAAAATGCCGCCGGTGGGCGGCAATGTGTCCGTAACTCTCCCCCTATTGGGGCGTAGCGTGCATATCTACCGCCTGCCCTCATCCTCCCGCGCCTATCCCTTGTCGATAGAGAAAAAGGCCGAGGCTTACAAACGGATGTTCGGTTTCTGCGGATTGATTTAGCGCTCTGTGTATAAGGGACTGTAGCGTACTTACTTTTCCAATTCCCAATCTTTATTGTAGAAGCGCGTGCTGGTGCGATTCCAGTTGGGCGCGGCCTGAATGCTGTGTTCCACGCGCAGAAGTCCCTGCGGCGTAAGGCGCATTGTCCATCGGCTCACGGGAGTGAGCTGGAGCGTGATGAGGGAGTCTGTCTTCTCAAGGAGCCTGGTTTCGCCGCCGAGGCGGTTGGCCGCCTTGGCCTCCATGCCTGCGGCGTGGTAGTCGAGGAGGTCGAGGCGTGCGCTGCCTGCCAGCAGCGGCAACTCGCTGGTGGGGCAGAGTAAAAAGAGAGAGTCTATGATGAGGGAGGTCATACTGAATGTATATGCTTAAAGTATAATGGAGGGGACTTTGGTTTTCTGCCGGAGAGGCTGGGCTGGCTGTTGCCGTTCGATGGCGGGTTGGCGCTTGGGTTGCCGTTCAGTCGTTGATGTGGTAGGTCAGGTCGTGTGAATCCAGGAATTGGAGAAATGACTTATTGACGTTGACGGCGTATTTGGCTGAGCGCACGCTGGTTTGGTAGCCCTCTATGTGGTCAAACAGCTGCAGGCGAAGTTCCGTCTTTCCGGCGTTGTCGGAGATTTCGGCTCCAAGTTCGCTTGTCAGTTCGGGCGTGAGGGAATGTATGTCCAAATCAATGCAGATGTTGCGGATGATGTTTTCCTTCACATCGCTGAGCCACTCAATCTTGCCAATGCGGAGGTCGGGGTCGGAGGAATTGCGGAAGCGGGGTTCGACGCGTGCCGTCACGAATATGGAGTAGCCCGTCTGCAAATAGTTGGCCCAACGCGCCCACTCATCGCCAAACAGACGGATTTCGCCGCCAGAGGTGTAATCCTCTATCCTGACAATGCCGTAAGGCTTGCCCGTTTTTGCGCTCTGCCCTGTCTTGACTCCGCTCACTATGCCGGCGAAGGTTACTTCGTGGTTCATGAGCGGCCCGAGGTTTTCCAGTTGATCGGTGTGCAGGGAGCATACCTTGTTGATGATGACCTGATACTCGTCAAGTGGGTGGCCGGAAATGTAAACGCCCACAAGTTCACGTTCGCGGCTGAGGCGTTCCAAGTCGCTCCATTTTTCATAGTCGGCGGGCGGCTGGGGCTTGGCTATTTCCACTTCCTCGGTATCGCCGAAGAGGGAGGCGGTGGCCACGGCCTTGTCGGCCTGGAACTTCTGGGCGTAGTTGATAAGCACTTCGCTGAAGGTGGTGCGCGTATTGCTGACGGTGGCAAAGAATTGTTCGCGGCAGATGCCTTGGAAACTGTCGAAAGCTCCGGCCAGGGCCAGAGATTCGAGAGCCTTGCGATTGACTTGTGTGGGGCTGACGCGCTCCATGAAGTTGTAGATGTCGGTAAACTCGCCGTGCTTTGTGCGTTCGCTAATGATGCTTTCTACGACGTTGGTTCCCACGCCCTTGATGGCGGCCAGCCCGAAGCGTATGCTGCCCAAATGGTTTACGGAGAACTTGCTGTAGCTTTCGTTGATGTCGGGGCCCAGCACGGGAATGCGCATAGCCTTGCATTCATCCATCAGTTTCGTGATGTCGGTGATGCTGTCGAGGGCGCGGCTCATCGTTCCTGCCATGAACTGGGAGGGGAAGTTGGCCTTGAGCCATGCCGTCTGGTAGGACACCCATGAGTAGCATGTGGCGTGCGACTTGTTGAAAGCGTAGGAAGCGAAAGACTCCCAGTCGGCCCAAATCTTTTCCAGCACCTTGGGCTCGTAGCCGTTGGCCTGGCCGCCCTCAATGAACTTGGGCTTCATTTTATCGACGATGTCCTTCTTCTTCTTGCCCATGGCCTTACGCAAAGCATCGCTCTCGCCGCGCGTGAAATTGGCCAAAAGGCGCGAAAGGAGCATGACCTGTTCCTGATAGACGGTGATGCCGTAGGTGTCCTTCAGGTAGCGTTCCATGATGGGGATGTCGTACTCCACGGGCTTACGTCCCTGCTTGCGGGCAATGAAGTCGGGAATATAGTCCATAGGGCCGGGCCGATAGAGCGCGTTCATGGCGATAAGGTCTTCAAAGCAGTCAGGCTGTAGGTCTCGGAGGTTCTTTTGCATACCGACACTTTCAAACTGGAACGTGCCGATGGTGCGTCCGTCGCGGTAGAGTTGGTAGGTCGTCTGGTCGTCGATGTCGATATGGTCAATGTCCACGTCCACGCCCATGCTTTGCTTGATGACGGCCAGTACTTCGCGTATCTGCGAAAGCGTCTTCAGGCCGAGGAAGTCCATTTTGATGAGGCCCGTCTCCTCGATGACATGGCCGTCGTACTGCGTGCAGAGCACCTTGGTGTCCGTGTCCTTGTCGGTGGCCGTGCTGACGGGTACCCAGTCGCTGATGGCATCGCGGCAAATGATGGTGCCACAGGCATGAACGCCCGTACCGCGAATGGTGCCTTCCAGCATTTTTGCGTAGCGTATGGTGTCGCGCAACACTGGGTCGGCGCTCGCTTCTGCCTGCTGCAATTCGGGCACCACGCTGATGGCGTTGGGCAGATTCATCTTCAAGGGCTTGCCGTCTGGCCCGTTGGGAAGTTTGTCAGGAATGAGTTTGCAGAGGTTGTTGCTGATGCTGAGCGGCAGGTTCTGCACGCGGGCTACGTCTTTTATGGAGTTTTTGGTGGCCATCGTACTGTAAGTGATGATGTGGGCCACCTTTTCGGCACCATACTTTTGGGTTACCCATTCCAGAACGCGGCCTCGCCCGTCATCATCAAAGTCCACGTCAATATCGGGAAGGGAGATGCGGTCGGGGTTGAGGAAACGCTCGAACAGAAGGTCGTATTTGATTGGGTCGATGTCCGTTATCCATAGGCAGTATGCCACTACGCTTCCGGCTGCGGAGCCACGCCCCGGCCCGACGCTCACACCGAGTTCCTCGCGGGCGGCACGGATGTAGTCCTGCACGATGAGGAAGTAGCCGGGGAAGCCCATGGTCTTCATGACGTGGAGTTCGAACTTTATGCGCTCCGCCACTTCGTCGGTAAGCGGGTCGCCATAGCGGCGGCGGGCACCGGCATAGGTCAGTTCGGCCAGATAGTCGGCTTCAAACTTAATGCGGTAGAGCTTGTCGTAGCCGCCCAGTTTCTCAATCTTTGCCGTGGCTTCCTCTTCGGTAAGTACCACGTTGCCATTCTCATCGCGGGTGAATTCCTCGAACAAGTCCTTCTCCGTCAGCCGCTGACGGTAGTCCTCCTCGCTACCGAATGATTCGGGAATAGGGAAGTTGGGCATGATGGGGGCATGGTCTATGCAGTATTCGCTCACCTTCTCGCAGATTTCCACCGTGTTGGATAGAGCCTCGGGTACGTCGGCAAACACTTGGTTCATTTCGGCACGGGTCTTGAACCACTCCTGTTTGCTGTAAACCATGCGTTTGGGGTCGTTGAGGTCGCGCCCCGTGGAGAGGCAGATGAGGCGGTCGTGCGCTTCTGCGTTTTCCTCGTCCACAAAGTGGCTGTCGTTGGTACACACCAGCTTGACGTTGTGCTTTCGCGCCATTTCAATCAAGAAAGCATTGGCCCGTTGTTGCAGGGGGAACGTCTCGCGGTTGGCGTGCTGGGTGGGGTCTTTTACCTCATGGCGTTGAAGCTCCAGATAATAGTCGTCGCCAAACAAGGCCTTATGCCAGAGAATAGCCTCCTCGGCTCCCTTTTCATCACCGTGCAGGAACTTTGACGGTACTTCGCCGGCAATGCACGCTGTACAGCAGATAATATCTTCGTGGAAGCGTTCCAGGTCATCGTGGTCGGTGCGTGGCCGCATGTACTCGCCGTCCACCCATGCGCGGCTCACCAGACGGATAAGGTTGTGGTAGCCGTGTTCGTTTTTGGCCAACAGGATGAGGTGCCAGCCCGATCGGTCTTCCTTGGTTTCCTTGAGTTCTTTCTTGCGGCGGGCTACATAGACTTCGCAGCCGAAAATCATGCGGAAATCCAGCACGCGCTGTTGTTTCTTGATAGTGTTCTCCGCTTCCTCTCGGCTCATGGCGTCCGACTCGGGGTTGGCCAGTACGTCCTTAGCCTTTGAAATGGCTTTCTTGGCCTTTCCCCGCATGTCTTTCATGCAGTTGTAGTATTCCTTAACGCCCATCATGTTGCCATGGTCGGTAATGGCCATGCCTTTCATCCCATCTTTCAGGGCTTTGTTAATCAGCGCAGGGATTGAGGCTTGGCCGTCAAGGAGTGAATACTGGGTATGGACGTGAAGATGAATGAAGTCTTGCATAATGGGGAGGCTATGGGAGTTTATCGTGGAGGAGCGATCAAGAGAGGTGTAGTAGGGCGTATTTTCTTCGTGTAAGAATTGAAGTAACTGTTCCTAATTGTTTGGTTTGTATAGATAAGAGAGCCATGAGTACCATCGGCGGCTTTCGTGATAAAGGAGGTCGGATTGATGGGCATAGGCCTCCCGTTCAAACGACAGGTTAAGGTAGGCCTTCTGGGGGCTTCGGTATAAAAAGAGTTTGGCCAGCCACTCCAATCCGTAGAAAAGGTAGAAGAAAATCCATAGCAATTCGCGTTGTTGCAGCGAGTGGATGTATTCGTGGTTTGTCTCCGTGGCATTCAATTCGTAGCGCGACAGTACAAAGCCAAACAGGTTGATAGCCATGAAACGGCGACCAAGTGGCAAATGAGGAACTAAAAAGATGCGCATGGGCTGGGAGACAAAATGTTGGGAAAACTGACGGGTAAAGGGGCAGGCGGATTTGTTTCCGCCTGCCAGCCTTGCCCATCGTTAGTCGTTTTAGTGGAGTTTGGAGCAGGCTTCCTTGATGCGGCGAATGGCCTCAACGATGTTTTCATCGCTGGTGGCGTAGCTCATGCGGAAGCACTCGGGTGAACCAAAGGCGGCACCGCCAACGGTAGCTACATGAGCCACCTCAAGCAAATACATGGCAAAGTCGAGGCTGTCCTTGATAGTACGCTCGCCATCGGTCTTGCCGAAATAGCTGCTGCATTTGGGGAAGAGGTAGAAGGCGCCTTCTGGTTGGTTTACTTCAAATCCAGGCACTTCCTTGGCAAGTTTCACGATGAGGTCGCGACGGCGTTGGAAGGCTTGGCGCATTTCTTCCACGCACTCTTGCGGACCGTCGTAAGCGGCAATGGCTGCGGCTTGAGAAATGCTACAGGGATTGCTGGTATATTGCCCCTGAAGTTTGTTCACCGCCTTTACAATCTCTGCGGGGGCGGCCACGTAACCAATACGCCAACCCGTCATGGCGTAAGCCTTGCTGACACCGTTGATGACGGCGGTGCGCTCTTTCATGCCGTCGCACAGGGCTATGCTGGCATGGTGGCCGAGGTAGTTGATGTGCTCGTAAATCTCATCGCTGATAACGAATACTTGCGGATGCCGGCGCAGCACTTCTGCCAATCCTTCCAGTTCGTCTTGCGTATATACGCTGCCGGTGGGATTGCTGGGGGCGCAGAGGATAATGGCGCGGGTACGCTCCGTAATGGCGGCTTCAAGCTGGGCAGGGGTAAGCTTGAAGTCCTGCTCAAAGGTGGCTTCCACGAAAACAGGCTTGCCATCGGCCATCAGCACCATCTGGGGATAGCTCACCCAGTAGGGGGCGGGAATGATGACTTCGTCGCCTGGCGATACCACGGCCATAACCGTGTTGCACACGCTCTGCTTGGCGCCGTTGCCTACGCTGATTTGAGCGGGTGTGTAGCTGAGGTTGTTTTCCTTTTGGAGCTTGCGGCAAATGGCTTCGCGGAGAGCCTGTGTACCAGCCACGGCTGTGTAGCGCGTCTGATTGCCGTCGATGGCATCTTTGGCGGCCTGCTTGATATGGTCGGGGGTGTTGAAATCGGGCTCGCCGACACTGAGGTTGATAATGTCAAGACCTTGAGCCTTGAGCTCGCCGCTGCGCTGGCTCATGGCCAGAGTTGCACTGGGTTGCAGGCGATTTACTAAAGAGGAAAGCTTTTCCATAGAGGTAAAACGTTAAGGTGTTATTGGGAATTGATAATGTTTGGATTATTTAAGGTGGAGCATGTGCCCCATGCGCTCCTTCTTAGTGAGCAGATACCTTTGGTTGTAGCTATTGGGAGTGGTCTCGATGGGCACGTTCTCCGTAATCTCCAGACCATAGGCTTCCAAACCGACACGTTTCACGGGATTGTTGGTCATCAGGCGCATCTTCTTCACACCAAGCATTTGGAGAATCTGAGCTCCTACGCCGTAGTCGCGCTCATCGGGGTCGTAGCCCAAGTGGATATTGGCATCCACTGTGTCAAGCCCTTCCTGCTGCAATTTGTAGGCGGCAATCTTAGCCATCAGTCCTATGCCACGGCCTTCTTGGTTGAGGTAGAGAATGACACCCTTACCCTCTTTTTCCACCATTTGCATAGCTCGATGGAGTTGTTCGCCACAGTCGCAACGCTGGCTCCCGAAGATGTCGCCGGTAGCACAGCTTGAGTGGACACGTGTCAGTATGGATTCATCATCGGCCCATGAACCTTTAAGCAAGGCAATATGCTCCAAGCCATTGCTGCGCTGGCGGAAGGGAATGATGCGGAAGTGGCCGAAAGCTGTGGGGAGGTCGGCTTCCGTGCCGCGCTCCACGAGGGATTCTTCCTGTAGCCTATACTTTATTAAATCCTTAATAGTTATGATTTTCAGTCCTTCTTTCTGAGCGAACGATTGAAGTTGTGGCATTCTCGCCATTGTACCATCCTCGTTCAGGATTTCTATGAGACATGCTGCAGGAGTAAGGCCGGCAAGACGTGCCAAATCGACAGCGGCCTCTGTGTGGCCGGCGCGAGCCAGCACGCCTCTTTCCTGTGCATAGAGCGGGTTGATGTGGCCAGGCCGGCCAAAATCATGGGGGCGCCGCTGCGGATCGGCAAGTGCGCGGATAGTGGCAGCGCGGTCGTGGCAACTGACACCTGTGGTGCAGCCTTCCAGAAGGTCAATTGTTACGGTGAAAGGCGTGCCCAGCATGGAGGTGTTATTTTCAACCTGATGGGGCAGGCCTAATTGCCGGCAGCGCTCTTTTGTTACGGGAGCGCATAGCACGCCGCGACCGTGGCGCAGCATATAGTTTACCGCTTCTTCCGTAACTTTTTCGGCAGCCATGATAAGGTCGCCTTCATTTTCGCGATCTTCGTCATCCACGACGATGACCATCTTTCCCGCTCTGATGTCTTCCAATGCTTCGGGAATGGATGCCAGCGGCGTATTGTTTTTATCTTGTTCCATAGAGAAGTTATGTTGAAATGCATTTTGTCTTTGTTGCATCTGTATGTAATCCATGTGCCACAGGGGAGCATGATGAATGTGCTTACCCACATGCCGAGCCAGACGGGAATGGTGCCTTGCCTGCCCATTTTCATGCATGAGGTGTCTATAATATAATATAGGACGAAAATAAGGACACTTACCACGGTGGGCATTCCCAGCCCGCCCTTGCCTATGACGGCTCCCAACGGAGCGCCGATGAAGAAAAAGAGGAGGCAGGCCAGCGAAAGCGTAATCTTCTTGTGCCATTCTCTTTGATGCAAGCGCAGTTGATAGAGCGTTTCGGCCACGATGTCATTTCGCCACTGGTATTCCATTTGCATTATCTGCACGCGGTTGTTGGCTATCATTTTGGAGGTCCTGAGAACGGTTGCATCCTGCTTGCTCAAGAACTCGTCAAAGTTGAAGGAAGGTTTGTGTGCCTTTGTTTGGACTTGGCCCTTTGCGGGTTCGGACTTTGGTGTCGTTGCCGGTAGTTCGGTTTGCGCAGTCAAGCCTGCCGACTTTCCTGCCAGGCTGCTTGCAAAAATGGCTTCGCGTGCAAATGTTTCCTGAAAGTGGACTTTTCCGATGGAGTCTATATCAGCGTTGATGCTGTCGATGTCGTGGTCAATCTGGGCAATACTTTTCACCATGGCGTTTCCCCTCAACTGCTCGGCATCCATCACATTGAAATTCGCGTCGAAGTCAATGATGAAACGCTTGTACTGGAAGGTTTCGCGGTCATAGGGCACATTGCCCAGAGCCATGGCCTCCTGACTTTGCAGATTCTCGAATTGCTCGCCGTGCCAGAGGTCGAGGGTGAGATGCTGCTTGTCTGACGACATTTCGAGGAAGGCGCTGTCGGCCAGCACTATCTGGGCGCGTTCAAAACCTTGGTCGGTTTTGTATATAATCACCTGATAGAGCTTCCCTGTGTCGGAGTCCTTGCGTTGGACGTAGAGATTGACATTAGGCACGCCATTGTAGAAAATGCCCTCAGGTATTTCCACCGCAGGGCTCGCCGTCTTCATACTAATGAGCAGCGAGGTGAGATTTTTCTGGGCTTCGGGGGCGATTTTGTTCTGGAAGTGAAAGCTCATGCCGCCTATGAGGAGGCAAAAGGCGGCCAATGGCATAAGCACACGTAGCAGGCTGATGCCCGCCGCTTTTATAGATAGGAGTTCAAGGCTTTCGCTCAGATTGCCGAATGTAATCAGTGAGGACAGCAGTACGGCCAGCGGAAGCGATGGAGCCACCATGGTCTGCGACATATACCAAAAGAACTGCGCCAGAATGGTCAGCGTGAGACCTTTGCCCACAAGGTCGTTTACGTAGCGCCAAGTAAACTGCATCATGAAGATGAATAGGCATACGAAGAAACTGGCCGCAAAAAGCAGCAGGAATTTCTTGAGTATGTAGATGTCGAGCTTTTTCATTGGGAATGCAGGCGGCGCGGCTTTGCATAATTCAAGTGCGAATTTACGTCTTTTTTCCGAATTATGCGCACTTCGGAGGGTAAAATCGTTGAAAAAAGACCGGAAATGCGCCTTTTCGTTAAAAAAGTGCCTTCTATTCTTGGCCATTTCAAGAAAAGTCCGTACTTTTGCACTCGGAAACGGAAGGAAGCGCTACTTCCTGAGAGCGCCGGCATCAGTTCCTTCAAGGACATTCCGCTTCACTTGGCGAGATAGCTCAGCTGGTTAGAGCGTCGGATTCATAATCCGAAGGTCAAGGGTTCAAGTCCCTTTCTCGCTACACCCTCCCTCCCCCCGAACCCCTTGGTTGGCCCGTTCATTTTTTTGCCGCCGAGGGGTTCACCTTTTTTATCCAACGAAAGGATGATATAAAACAAGATTGAGAGATGACAGACAGCGACTACATGAAAAGTGCCCTCGACCAAGCCATGCTGGCCGCCGGGAAAGATGAAGTGCCCGTAGGGGCAGTTGTCGTGTGCCGTGGCCAAATTATCGCGCGTGCCCACAACCTTACCGAAACCCTTACGGACGTTACGGCTCATGCCGAGATGCAGGCCATCACGGCAGCCTCAAGCTATCTTGGCGGCAAGTATCTGAACGACTGCACGCTGTATGTCACGTTGGAACCCTGCCCTATGTGTGCCGGTGCCATAGGCTGGAGCCAACTGGGACGGCTTGTGTGGGGCGCAGACGACCCTCGGCGCGGTTTCACGCAGTTTGCGCCCAATGTGTTGCACGGCAAGACGGAAGTGCTGAAGGGTGTAAGGGCAGAGGAGTGCGCCCGGATTATTCAGGACTTCTTCAAGAAAAAACGTTAAGACATGATACGCCATCACTTCCAGCAGACAATGTCGCTTATGGACGACATGCGCCGGCCAGAATGGGCGGAGGCTGCCGCCGACCTTGTGGTGCTGACTGCTGATTACCAGACCGCAGGGCGTGGTCAGGGCGACCACCGTTGGGAGTCGGCACGCGGAGAGAATCTTCTCGTAGGCTTCGTGTTCCACAGCCGTATGGAAGCATCCCGGCAGAAGCGGATTAGCGACGGCGTGGTGGAGGCCGTTTGCCGAACCGTTGAGCCGCTGTTGCGTACTCATGGCCTGGAGGTATGGATGAAGCCGCCCAACGATATTTATGTGGGGGGAAAGAAAATAGCAGGCTTACTTATTGAGCACGACGTGCGGAATGGCCTGCTTGTAACGACGCGCGTGGGCATAGGTCTTAATGTCAATCAGACGGAGTTTGTGTCGGATGCGCCCAATCCTTGCAGCCTTGCCACGCTCACGGGGCAGAGCTACGACCGCGAAGCCCTGTTGCAGACGCTTACGGCGGCTCTTGTCCTCTCATTGGGCTTGGGCTCCCCATGCCAGTAGGAGAAGGCTCAGCAGGAGTAGAATGAGGTCAAGGAACTTGGCCCTGAGATTTTTTTCTTTAAGCACAAAAGCCCCGAAGGCAAAACTTACAAACACGCTGCAGCGGCGCACCATACTTACTATAATGATGAGTGCGCCGGGGAGTGCGAGTGCATGGAAATACACCATGTCCGCAGCCGTCAGAAACAGGCTTACGCCTAAAATGGAGAGGCGTGGCCGGAAAACATCCTGTCTGCAACGGGGCAGCCACAGCAGAGCCGTGAGCGCTATCATTAGGACAGCCTGTATGGCGTTGAAGTAGGTTTGTACGAAAAGCGGGGGAAGGGCTGCTCCCGTAGGGGAGAGCAGATACTTGTCGTAGAGGCCGCTGGCGGTTGAGAGCAAGGTGGCGAGTATGAGCATGGCCACCCATCGGTTGTGCGTCCAACTGATACCTTCGCGGTTGCTGCTGCGCTTGAGCATAAAAAAGGCGATGATGGCCAATGCCACGCCTGCCCATTGCCAGCCGTTGAGCCTTTCGCCGAACAAGCCGATGGCACCTACCAGCACGAGGACGGGGCGTGTGGCATTTACGGGGCCGACGAGTGTCAGGGGCAGATGTTTGATGGCCAAATAGCCGCAGAGCCAACTTCCCAGTACGATGCATGATTTCGCGCCTACAAGTACCAGAGCCTTTTCCTCGATGCCTTGCGGCGGAAAGAGGGATGAGGGGTCGCGCAGCAGGGTGATGATGCCCGAAAACAGGGCGCAGAGCACCGTGTTGATGAGGAGCACGGGCACCACGGCGTTGCGGTCGAGGCTGAGCTTTTTGCAAACATCGTAGCAACCCAGAAGGAGGGCTGAAAGAAGGGCGAGCAGAAACCAGGTCATGGGTGGGTGTGAAAGAGCCCCTCTCTATATATAAATAAGGAGGGGCTTTGTATGCGAAGCGGGAAAGTCGGCCAGACGAAGCCGGTCGCTCAGTTTTTCGTCACCTTGATGGCTTTCTGCCCTTCGGTCTTTATCACATAGTTGCCGGCGGGGAGATTCTGCAGGTTCAGCGTGCCTTCCTGCAACATCTGGCCGGCGAGGTTGTAGAGGCGGCTGGTGCCGGTACCTGTCAGCGTCTCTGTCTGCTGGATGCCTTCAACGTCGATTTCCTTGAACGTGAATGACTGCACGTCGGTACGTTCCGCAGTGTAGGTGGCGGCTGAACTGGTGATGGTCAGGTCGGTCGTGCCGAAAGTTACTTTGGGCTTTTCACTAAGCAGGAAGGTCTGCGTGCTGTTGTCGCTCAGGGTAACGATGAGTTGGGTGGCCATTTCTGCTCGTGCGCCGCAAGGAATGAGACTTAGCAGAGCCAAAACGAGGAGGGAAAGGTTCTTTTTCATAGGCGTTGGGATGATTTTGAGGATTCTGCCTGCAAAATTACGAAATTATTGCGTAACTTTGCACTTCCATAAGGGATTTTTTTCTCCAAGGCGGCTCAAGACCGTCCGAAGTGGCCTTGAAAGCACGGAGAAAAGCCCCAATCATCCCTATCTCCTTAATCCCTTTTCCTAATTCCTTAGAGAACTATGGCAAGCTACTGGACACGCAGAGACGATTCAAGCAACGAGTTGCTCACCGTGAAGCCCTGGGACGAAGCTATCGGCCACGGCGACAAACCCTATCCCGACCCCGACGGCGCAAGCCTTCCTCCGTTGAAATTCACGCCCGTGCTGAAGGCCCCGCTTTGGGCTGGACGCGGCATTGTCAATCTGAAGAAGTTGTGCGGCTATGCCACCGTGGGCGAGAGTTGGGAAATCAGCGGCGTGCCCGGCGACGAAACGCTTGTGGCCGAGGGGCCTATGCAGGGCCAGAGCCTGCGCCAGCTGATTGAGACCTACGGAGCCGACCTCGTGGGCAAGGCCAATTTCAAGCGTTTCGGCACGGAGTTTCCATTGCTCATCAAGTTCATCAGCGCCGACGGCGACCTGTCCATACAGGTCCACCCCGACGATGCCATGGCGTGGCGGCACGGCAAGCCTTTCGGCAAGACCGAGATGTGGTACATCATAGGCGCGGAAGAAGGAGCCACGCTGTGCAGCGGATTCAGCCACGACCTTACGCCCGAAGCCTACGACAAAATCATGGAAGAGGGCACGCTGCCCCAGCATCTCGCCCAGCACGAGACGCACGTCGGCGATTGCTTCTTCATTCCAGCCGGCCAGATTCACTCCATCGGCAGGGGCAACCTCCTTATTGAGGTGCAGCAGAGCAGCGACCTGACCTATCGTGTGTTCGACTTCAACCGCCGCGATGCCCAGGGTAACCTGCGTGAGCTCCATGCCGCCCTGGCGCGTGAGGCCCTTACCTTCAAGGCTCGCCCCGACTACCGCACGCACTACGACGACAAGGACGACACGCACATCACCTTGGAGCAGCACCCCGAGTTCACCACCGGTGTGATGCACCTTACCCGTCCCTTCCAGCGCGACCTTACGGCGGTGGACAGTTTCGTAGTGCTGGTGGCCTACGAAGGGAGCGCCGAGGGTGCGTGCGATGGCCATGCCTTCACGCTCCAGCAAGGCGAGAGCATACTCCTGCCCGCTTCGGCCCGGCAACTCACGCTCACGCCTGCCACGGCCCGCTTCAGCTGCATAGAAACATACGTGTGAACAACCCAATGGTAGAGATAAGAGACATCAAGCAAGCCCTACGCGGCATGATGAACGGCATAGTGAGCCATTCCATGCGCGAGAAAGGGGCTAACTATAAGGTAAACTTCGGCGTGGAGCTGCCCCGCCTACAAGCCTTCGCCGAGGAGCTGCGTGCTTCCCTCGGCGAAGGCGGGCGGGCTTACCGCCTGGCGCTGCAACTCTGGAACGAGCCCATACGCGAGTGCCGTCTGCTGGCCGGAATGCTGATGCCCGTGGCCGAGATGGACCGCCCCACCTCCGAACTCTGGGTGGAGCAGATGCAACTGGCCGAAGAGGCCGAATGCACGGTGTTCCACCTTTTCCAACACCTGCCCTACGCTGCCGACCTCGCCTTTGGGTGGATAGCCTCCGAGCGTCCCATGCACCAGCTCTGCGGCTGGCTCCTGATGGCCCGCCTCTTCATGCAGGGCAAGGAGCCTTCGGAGCGCGATGCGGCGGAAATACTCGATCAGGCCGCCGTGTGCCTCGCCTCGCCCAACCTCCAGCTGGCTTCAGCCGCCCAGAAAGCCGTGCTGAAGTATATGGCCCTTAGTCCCGAAGCTGAGGCGCGTGGCGAGAAGTTGCTGGGACAGTGAGGAGCGGCCGATACACCGGTTCGCACTACTCTATGCACCGGTTCGCACTACTCTATACACCGGTTCGCACTACTCTATACACTAGTTTCCACTACTCTATACACCAGTTCGCACGATAGTATAAAGAACAAATAAATGCTTGTAGGCCACAAACAAGAGCCGTAGCACAACATCAGATTTACTCTCCACTCATAAATGGGTGCTCGCCGCCGGCACACAGCTTTAGGCGCGGGCTGAGAACAAACCATTAGAACCTGAACCGGACAATGCCGGCGTAGGAATTATGAAACAAACACTTCTTTTTGCAGCCCTGATCGGACTGCCCACTTTCTTGCAGGCCGAAGAGCCTGATTCCCTGAAAAGTTATGACCTCGGCGAAGCCGTGGCACGCAGTGTGAAAGCGCCGGATTCGGCCCCGTTTGCCACGACCAACGTCCGCCGCTCTCAGTTGGAACAGTTTGCCGCCACGGCGCAGGAACTGCCCCATCTGCTGGCTCGTACTCCCGGTGTGGTGGCCTGGAGCGAGAATGGCGTGGGCCTCGGCACCACCTCCATGCGCCTGCGCGGGTCGGGCGATTCGCGCATCAACGTAACGCTGGACGGCGTGCCCCTCAACAGTCCCGAGGACCAGTGCGTGTTTTGGGCCAACACGGGTTCCTATGCCTCCCTGCTCCAGAGTGTGCAGGTGCAGCGCGGTGTGGGAACCAGCACCCACGGCGACGGGGCCTTTGGCGGCTCAGTGGCCATGCAGAGCCGGCAGGCGGGAGAGCAGCCTGCCCTCAGCCTGACGGGAGCCGGCGGTTCCTATGGCACCTGGCGCGTGGGGGGCGACGTGAGTACGGGCATTCTGGCCAAGTGCCTCACCCTCGATGCTTCCTTCTACACCTCCCGTACGCAGGGCTACATCCACGGCACTGCAGGCCGCACGGGGTCGTACTATGGGGCTTTGACGTGGCGCAATCCTGCCCGCACATTGCAGTTGGCCTACAAAAATATAGGCAACTTTGAGCATACGGGGCAGGCGTGGAACGGCGTGGCGACGGGGCCGCTGATGGAAGGTAACTTGGGGCAAACGGGAAGCGGCGTGAAGGGCTATGCCGATTTGCGGCGTATGGGGTTGGGACGCTACAATGTGCTTTGCGAGCAACTCATCGACCCCGACCGTCCGGAACTGGGCACGAAGCCCTACTTACTCGCCGACGGAACGCCCTGGAAGCAGACCACCGACAACTACTGGCAGGACCACAGCCTCCTTAGCCTGGCGTGGCGCGTGGATTCGGCCTGGACGCTCTCGGCCACTGCCCACTACACCTACGGCTTCGGCTACTACGACGAACTGAAGCCCCAATGCGCCCCCCAGAAATTCGGTCTGACCGGCGGGGTGGAGGCTACGGATCTCGTGAGGCAGAAAGGCTTACGCGAGGACATGGGCGGCCTCATCGTCCATGCTGACTACGCTTCGCCCCGCTTCGACGTCATCGCGGGGGCGGCGGCACAGATGTTCGGCGGCCACCACTTCGGCCACCTCACCTATGTGGCCGATGCCGGCCTTGCCCACGAAGTGCTGGGCGGGGGGCGCTATACCTACTACCGCTCTGCCGCCCACAAACGCGACATCAGCGTCTATGCCAAGATGCTCTGGAGGGCTACGCCCCACCTCCGCGCCACTCTCGACCTGCAGTACCGCGACGTGGGCTATCGCACCGACGGCAGTAACGACAAGTTCACGGCTCTGCCCGACGGCCGTTACGTGGCCCAGCCCCTCAACATCAGCAAGCACTACCCCTTCTTCAATCCCAAGGCCGGCTTGACTTGGCAGGCGGGGCCGCACACCGCCTACCTGTCCTTCGCCGTGAGCCACCGCGAGCCGGAGCGCAATAACTTCACGGACAACGGTTCCCAGGCGCCGCCCACGCCCGAAGCGCTCTACGACACCGAACTGGGCTACAGCTTCCGATCCGGGCGGTGGCACCTCAGCGCCAATGCCTACTGGATGCACTATCGCAACCAGTTCGTGCAGACGGGCGAACTCTCCGACATTGGCGAGCGGCTCACGTCCAACATCCCCTCCTCCCGTCGCCTTGGGGTGGAACTGTCAGCCGCCTGTACGCCCGTCCGTTGGCTTACGCTTGAGGCCAATGCCGCTCTGAGCCGCAACCGTCTGACCGACTTCCACGAACAGGCCGAGGACTGGGACAGCCCCACAGGCTTCACCGACATACACTACCCCCATTCCACACTTGCCTTCAGCCCCTCGTTCATCGGCAACTTCTTCGCCGACTTCCGCTTTCGCCGCTGGACAGCCACATGGCACACCGCCGCCGTCTCGCGCCAGTATCTCGACAACACATCCTGCCTCCAGCGCTCCCTGCCCGCCTACACCTTCTCCGACCTCCGCCTGACCTATGCGCAGCCGTGGGGCAAGAGCCTCGCCTCCCTGCTCCGGCGCACGGCAGACGGCGCCCCGCACGGCAGGAGCGAAGCCCTATTTTCCCTCACGCTGTCCAACATTCTGAACACGCACTATGTGGCAAGCGGCTGGGTCTATTCGGCCATTTGCGCCTCGGCCGGCAACCCCAACTCCCGCCGCTACACCGAAATGGGCTTCATGCCCTCGGCCGGCTTCACCCTGCTTGGCTCCGTAACCCTCAAACTGTAAGCTCCCCTATGATTACCCTGCTCGACTTCGCCGCCCTTGCCGTAGGGCTCGTTTACATACTGCTGGAATACCGTGCCAGCATCTGGGTGTGGGCAGCCGGCATCGTAATGCCCGCCATCGACCTTTGGCTCTATTGGGAACGCGGCCTGTACGGCGATTTCGGTCTGGCCGTCTATTATCTCGGGGCCGGCCTGTACGGCTACATGGCCTGGCGCTCCACGGGCCGCACTTCAGGCGGGCGCACCCCCTCACCCCCCGTCATGCATTTTCCGCCGGGCCTGCTCCCCATAGCCCGTCTCCTCGCCGTCTTTCTGGCCGTGTGGGCTGGCGTATGGGCTTTTCTGGCCTGTTGGACCGACAGCACGGTGCCCGTTACCGACAGTCTGACCAACGCCCTGAGCATTGTGGGCCTGTGGATGCTCTCGCGCAAATACGTGGAGCAGTGGTACGTGTGGATTGTGGCCGATGCCGTCTATGTCTGGCTCTACGCCCACAAGGGGCTCCCCTTCAAGTCCGCCCTCTACGCCTTATATATTATTATAGCCTTCTTCGGCCTGCGCCGCTGGCTGAGGATGATGCGCGAAGCCTCCCCACGCGACGCTTGAAGCTGCGTGGGGGATGCAAAAGGCGCGATGCCCTGTACTTTCACCGACAGAGGTGAATGCACAGGGCATCGTGGGCTATTGGCGGCGGGCCTATTGGCGGGCGGGGGCGGCGAGGCGCTTCCTGCCGCCTTGGAAGTAGAGCCCGCGGGGGCTGCCGAGGCGGCGCCCGTCAGGCGAGTAGGCCGCAGGGGCGCGGGTGGAGCCCGCGGGGGCGGCGGAGCCGATGCCGTTGGACGTACCGCTTAGGATGACGTTGTAGATGTATTCGGAGAAGTCGCCGCTTTCGCTGAACTTGCCGGTTGAGATGAGTATGCCGTTCTGGCCTGTGTAGGTGTCGGTGAGCGGGTCGTAGGTGAAGCGCAGGTCGTCGAGGAAGACGTCGGTGTCGCCCATGTAGTAGGTTGCTCCGTAGAGGTACATGTCGTAGGTGCCTTGATAGCGTACGATGAACTGCTCCTTGGGGAACACGAGGTCATTGGCTATGCGATAGCCCCTGACGGCGGTCTTGGTCTGGATGGCCACGTTGCAGAAGTCGGTGAGATAGGCCACGTCGCCGCTGAAGCCGAGGCGGGCGGGATGGGTGATGGAGCCTGTGCGGATGTTCGTGGCCGTGAGGGTGTAGGGTTGCAGGACGACATCCTCGGGCACGGCTACGGGCTCATGCGGTTCGTCGGGGTCTATGGGCTGGTCCTGAGGGTCGGCGGGCTCCCAAGGGGCTTGGGGCGTGAGAATAACGGAAACGTAGCGCGAGAAGGGCAGATAGCGGTTGCCGGAGGTGGCGGCGGTGTCGTAGTAGTAGGCGCAGTAGCTGGTGTTCTCGTCGGTGTGCATTTGCCCTGTAGCGGTGTTGCGCTGAAGGATGAGGTCGCAGCGGCGGGCCACGTCGCCGCGATAGCCGCTCACGTAGAGGTCGAAGTAGAAGTCCTGCCCGATGTACTGTCCTTGCGTGAAGGTGATGGAGGACTTGTCCTTGCTGGCCGTGCCCATGAGCCAGGCTTCGGGGTAGTCGGGGCAGAGCCCCTGCATATAGACGTGGCCGTCGGCATTACCGGCCAGGACCGTGCATTCGACGCTTTGCTGCTGGCCGTAGAAATCGGTGGTTACGACGGTGGCGGGCATGGCGACTGTGGTCATGGAGGCCGGAGGTGTGATGAGTGTGGCTTCGTAGCCCTGTGCCATTGCAGCCGTGCTGCCGGCGATGACTAAGGTGAGTGTGGATAGTGTGCGCATAAGCGAGTGAACCTTCTGCGAGGTTTTTTGGGGGTTGAGGTTATGGGGGGTTATAGTTTGTCCCAGAGGGGTTCGGAGGCAGGGTAGGGGGCTTCCACTTTTAGGGGCTTTTGGCTGACGGGGTGGACAAAGCTGATGCTGCGGGCATGGAGGCTGATGCTGCCGTCGGGATTGGAGCGGGGGGCTCCGTACTTCAGGTCGCCCCGGATGGGCGCTCCTGCCTGCGCCAGCTGGCAACGGATTTGGTGATGCCGGCCCGTGTGCAGATTGATTTCGGCCAACTGATAGCGTGTGCCCTGACTGAGAAGTCGCACGTCAAGCACGGCTTTCTTGGATTGGGGCACTTCGTGACTATGGGCGTAGGACTTATTGTGCTGTGTGTTGCGGGTGAGATAGTGGGTCAGCGTGAGTGGAGTGCCGTCGGCAGGGAGCAGGGCGGTGCGGGGGAGCAGGGCGTGATAGACCTTTACGACCTCGTGGTTGGCAAACATGCGGTTGAGCCGTTCCAGAGCCTTGGAGGTGCGGGCAAACACCACGATGCCGCTCACGGGACGGTCGAGGCGATGCACCACGCCGAGGAACACCGCACCTGGTTTGGCATAGCGTTCCTTGATGTAGGCCTTCACCTTCTCGCTCAGCGGCTGGTCGCCCGTCTTGTCGCCTTGCACGATTTCTCCGGCTTCCTTGCTGACGATGATGATGTGGTTGTCTTCGTAGAGTACTTGCATAACAAATGGGAACCCTCTCCGCCCTTCGGACGCCTCTCCCGGGGGAGGGGGGCTTTATTCACATCCCCATTCCGCCGTCGATTTGCAGCACCTGTCCGGTGAGATAGCTGCTGAGGTCGGAGGCCAGATAGAGTGCCGTAGAGGCAATGTCTTCGACGGTACCGCCCCGTCGCAGAGGTATTTTCTTTATCCATTCCGCTCTGATGTCTTCGGGAAGTGCGGCTGTCATGGCCGTCTCGATAAAGCCCGGGGCTATGGCGTTGGCTCGTATGCCGCGGCTACCCATTTCCTGTGCCACGCTCTTGGCCAGTGCGATGAGGCCTGCTTTGGAAGCGGCGTAGTTGGCCTGACCGGCGTTGCCGTGGACGCCCACCACGCTGGCCATATTGATGATGCTTCCCTGGCGTTGGCGCATCATGATGGGACACACGGCGTGGATGAAGTTGAAGGCCGATTTAAGGTTTACGTTGATGACGGCATCCCACTGCTCCTCGGTCATGCGCAGCATGAGGTTGTCCTTGGTAATGCCTGCGTTATTGACGAGTATGTCGATATGTCCGAAGTCGGATTGAATTTGCTGGACAATCTTGTTTGTTCCTTGGAAATCGGCGGCGTTGCCGGCGTATGACCGGCAGCAGGTGCCCTGAGCTTCTATTTCCTGACGCGTGGCTTCCATGGCCTGCGCCGTTTCGTCGTTTAGAACGAGGTCGGTGAAAGCAATGTCGGCTCCTTCGGCGGCAAAGCGCAGGGCAATGGCCTTGCCGATGCCTCGTGTGGCCCCTGTGATGAGGGCGGTTTTTCCTTTCAGTAGCATGGCGCTGTGTCTTTATCAGATGACTATGGGCTTGTATTGGGGAGGATTGGAGGAGTTGTTGTCATCGTCCTTCTTGCCGAGTGCTCGGAAGATGAGGGTGCAGACTTCCTCTTTTATGCCTTTTTCGTCCATGCCTTCGCCAATGTGTCCGAGAATGTAGGGCACTTCCATGCCTTTGATGGCATACTGTATGATTTCTGCGATAAAGTCAATGTTGGAAACACGCCAAATGCCTAAGTTACAGCCCTGCGTGATGATGCGGCGCAGCACGTTCAGTTCCTCCATGTCGATGGTGCGGCGCACTTTCTCGACCTGAGCCATGTTGTTGAAAAATTCAGCGTGAATTGAACCGTTGCGTGCCACGGTCTCTTTGATTTGCTCAAGATGGGCATAAATCAGGTTGATGATTTTCTTGTCGGGCTCTTCATCGCAGAGTGCCACTTGATCCAGCCTTTCTGACATGATTTCAAGTTCGGAGGCGATAACGGCGGAATAGATTTCTTCCTTGTTGCGGAAATAGGTGTAGAGGGTTCGCCGGCCTCGCTGTGAGGCTTCGGCAATGTCATTCATGGTGGTGCCGTCCATTCCTTTTTCTGCAAAGAGTTCGCGGGCCACGCTGATGAGTAACTGTCGGGTTTTGCTTACACTCATATTAATAATTATGGTTAGATGTTTTTCTGTGATTTCTGTTTGCAGGGGCAGGTGCATCCGTCGCAGGAGGAGCAGGTGCCGTGTTTGCCCTTTTTGAAAAGGCTTACTATAAGGCCGGCCGCCGCAATAATAAGGAGGGTGCCGATGATGAGTGTGGGGATATTCATAGGAAAAGGAGGGCTATACGGTAAGTAACAAAGGCTGCCACCCATGCTATCAGGCATTGGTGGAAAACGACGCGGAGGGCATAGCGTCCGCCCAGTTCACGGCGCACGGCGGCTATGGCGGCTACGCAAGGCGTATAGAGCAGGCTGAACACCAGCATGGAAAGTGCGCTGGCCGTATTCATGAATGTGGAAAGGCTTGCGGCAGAGCCATACAGTACGCTCAACGTACTGACAACGCTTTCCTTGGCGAAGAAGCCGGCAACGAGGGCGGTCGTGTTTTCCCAACTGGCAAATCCAAGCGGACTGAACAGAGGAGAAATGAGGCCGGCTACGCTGGCCAGTATGGAATCGTGGGCTTGCGAAACGAGTTGCAGGTGCCAGTTGTAGTTTTGGAGGAACCAGATGGCAATGCTTGCCAAGAAGATTACGGTAAAGGCCCGGCAAAGGAAGTCCCAGCTCTTTTCCCACAGCAGGATGCCGACGGTTTTCAGCGAGGGCATACGGTAGTTGGGCAGTTCCATCACAAAGGGCACGGCTTCGCCCGGGTGAGCAAAGTGTTTGCGGAGAAGGGCAAACAGGATGCCCACTCCGATGCTCAGAGCATAGAGCCCCACCATCACGAAAGCTCCGTGGTCGGGGAAGAAGGCGGTGCAGAAAAAAGCATAGACGGGCAGCTTGGCCGTACACGACATGAAAGGCGTTAGCAGAATCGTGATGCGGCGGTCGCGCTCAGAGGGGAGTGTGCGGCTGGCCATAATGCTTGGCACTGAACATCCGAAGCCGATGAGCAGGGGTACTATGCTCCGTCCCGAAAGGCCGAGCTTTCGGAGCAGCTTGTCCATGACGAAGGCGATGCGGGCCATGTAGCCGCTATCTTCAAGCAGTGAGAGAAACAGGAACAGCGTAACGATGATGGGTACGAAACTAACAATAGCGCCCACGCCGGCATAGATGCCGCCTATGAGGAGCGAGTGGAGCGTGTCGTCCACTTGCCATTGTGTCAGAATCTTGTCGGAAAAGAGGGTGAAAGCTTCTACGCCTTTTTCCAACAGTTCTTGCAGACTTCCCCCGATAAGGTCAAAAGTGAGCCAGAACACCAAGCCCATGATAAGGGAGAAGAGGGGAATTGCCGTCCAGCGTCCGGTCAGGAAGCGGTCGGCCTGCATACTGCGGCGCAGTTCGTGGCTCTCCCGGGGCTTCACCACGCATTCCTGTGCAAGGTGGCGGATAAACCTGAAGCGCATGTCGGCCATGGCAGCCGCTCGGTCCAGCCCGCGTTCTTCTTCCATTTGCAGCAGGAGGTGTTCTATGGTTTCCTGCTCGTTGGCGCTCAGTCGCAGGGCTTCGGCCACGAGGCCATCGCCTTCTGCCAGTTTACTTGCGGCAAATCTCACGGGCAGGCCGGCTCGCTGGGCGTGATCCTCAATGAGGTGCATGATGGCATGTAGGGAGCGGTGGACGGCACCTCCGTCGGCCTCCGGTGTACAGAAGTCGGTGCGTGCCGGTTTCTCGTTGTAGTGAGCTACGTGCAGGGCATGTTCCATGAGTTCGTCCACACCTTGGTTCTTGCTGGCGCTGATGGGCACTACGGGAATGCCGAGGAGGCGTTCCATACGATTGACTTTGATAACTCCGTGGTTGCTTTTCAGTTCGTCCATCATGTTGAGCGCGAGAACCATAGGAACGTTCAGTTCTATCAACTGTAGAGTAAGGTTGAGATTTCGCTCCAGAGTGGTAGTATCCACTATATTGATGATGCAGTGGGGACGCTCGTTCAGGATGAACTGCCGCGACACAATTTCTTCGCCGGTGTAGGGTGAGAGGGAATAGATGCCGGGCAGGTCGGTTATTGTGGTGTGGGGGCGGCCCCGCAGGCTGCCGCTTTTTTTGTCCACGGTTACGCCAGGGAAATTGCCTACATGCTGATTGGCTCCTGTCAGTTGGTTGAAAAGCGTAGTCTTGCCCGTGTTGGGATTGCCTGCCAGGGCAAAGGTGAGTTTCGCACCTTCCTGTTCGTCGCTCCGCACTTGGGACACCCCGGTCTCCGCCTCTCCCTTAGCATCGTAGGTGTGCCCCTGCTGCTGTGGGCCGTAGTCGTGGCTTTCGCCCAGTCGCGGGTGTTCTTCTTGTTTTAGGTCTTGGACGGGAAGGGGTTCTGGCGAGGTTGCCTCTATGAGTTCTACAGTTATTTTTTCCGCATCGGCCTTTCGGAGCGTCAGCGCATAGCCGTGCAGGGTGAACTGCATGGGGTCTCCCATAGGCGCATACTTCTGCAGCACCATCTCCGTGCCGGGGATGATGCCCATGTCAAGAAAGTGCTGGCGCAAGGCTTTCTCACCGCCCACCCGCAGAACGCGGGCCTTTTGTAAAATCTGTAGTTCTTTAAGTGTCATAGAAGTGTAACTTTGCATTTTGGGGTGCAAAATTACGCCCTTGTGTCTCATGGGGCAATACCCGTATTTAGGTAATTACGCCCTTATGTCTCATGGGGCAATACCCGTATTTAGGTAATTACGCCTCCCTGAGAGAAGGCTCTACTCGCTTGTCCCGCTTATCAGCGAATAATGGTGGCTTCGCGGTCGGGTCCTACGCTGATGATGCGAATGGGCACCTGCAGTTCACGTTCCAGAAAGGCCACATAGTCGGCGAAGGCCTTGGGGAACTGCTTCTCGCTACGCAAGTCGGTAAGCGGTGTCAGCCAGCCGGGAAGGTCCGTATAGACAGGTTGCCAGCCCTCGGTGTCGTAAGGCATCGTGGTGGTCTGCTTGCCGTTCTTTTCGTAAGCGGTGCACACGCGTATGGTGTCAAAGGTGTCCAGCACGTCGCCTTTCATCATCACGAGGTCGGTAACGCCGTTTATCATAATGGCATATTTCAGGGCCACGAGATCAATCCATCCGCAACGGCGGTTGCGTCCGGTAACGGCTCCGTATTCATTACCGATGCGGCGAATTTCATTGCCCGTCTCGTCAAAGAGTTCCACGGGGAAGGGACCGGCTCCCACACGTGTGCTGTAAGCCTTGAAAATGCCGAACACGCGGCCTATGGAGCCGGGAGCTATGCCCAGGCCCGTACACACTCCTCCGCAGGTGGTGCTGCTGGAACTGACGAAAGGATAGGTGCCGTGGTCAATGTCCAGCAGGCTGCCCTGAGCACCCTCGGCCAGCACGCTCTTGCCCTCGGCAAGATAGGCATTGATTTCGATTTCCGTATCGGAAAGACGGAACTTGCGCATATACTCCACACCCTCCAACCACTCGCGCTCTTCCTCGGCAATGTCGAAGTCGGTGAAGTGCATGTCACTGAGAATTTGCAGGTGACGCTGCTTCAGGCGCTCATACTTGGCCATGAAGCCTTCTTCAATGTCGCCCACGCGCAGGCCTATGCGGGCGGCCTTGTCGCTATAGGTGGGGCCTATGCCCTTTCCCGTCGTGCCCACGGCGTTCTTGCCCTTGGCTGCCTCGTAGGCTCGGTCAAGCACACGGTGGGTGGGCAGTATGAGATGGGCCCGGCGGCTTATGTGAAGGCGGTCGGTGAGCGTGTAGCCAGCCGCTTCCAGCTCGTGGGCCTCCTTCATGAAGAGGTCAGGGGCTATTACGCAGCCGTTGCCGATGATATTCACCTTCGTCTCATCGAATATTCCGCTCGGAATACTGCGCAGCACAAACTTCCTGCCTTCAAAAATAATTGTATGTCCGGCGTTGGGACCGCCTGCGAAGCGGGCCACCACATCGTACTTCGGGGTGAAAAAATCCACCACCTTGCCTTTGCCTTCGTCTCCGAAGACTATGCCCAAAAGGGCATCTACTTGTCCTTTCATTCTGACAAATGAGGTTATGAGGTTCTTCTTTTGGGCGAGTGTGGAACAAAACACAAACAGCTCCACACTCCAACCCTTTATCCGTTTATTTAAACGACTTGTCGTTCCTAATGAGCCACTCGGCAATCTGCACGGCGTTCAGGGCGGCTCCCTTCTTGATTTGGTCGCTCACCAGCCACAAGGCCATGCCGCACGGGTTGCTTAAATCCTTGCGGATGCGCCCCACATATACGTCGTTGCAGCTTTCCAAAAACAGCGGCATGGGATATTTCCCCTTTTCGGGCTCGTCCATCAGTTGCAGGCCTTCGCCGTGGGCAATGGCCTCGCGCACCTCCTCCACAGTCAGGGGGGCGGCAGTTTCCACCCACAGGGCTTCGCTGTGGCAGCGCAGGGAAGGCACGCGCACGCACATGGCCGACACCTCGGCATCGGTGTGCATGATTTTCTTCGTCTCATGGTACATCTTCATCTCCTCCTTTGTGTAACCGTTGTCCGTAAACACATCAATCTGGGGGATGACGTTGAAGGCCAGCTGGTAGGCAAATTTCTCCACGGTTACTGGCTCGCCGTCCAGAGCCTGGCGGCTTTGCTTAAGGAGCTCCTCCATAGCCGCGGCACCCGCTCCGCTGGCAGCTTGGTAGCTGCTCACGTGCACACGCTTGATATGACTCAAATTCTCAATGGCCTGTAAGGCTACCACCATCATAATCGTGGTGCAGTTGGGATTGGCAATGATGCCGCGTGGGCGGTTGAGCGCATCAGCGGCATTGCATTCCGGCACCACCAGAGGCACGTCCGCGTCCATGCGGAAAGCGCTGCTGTTGTCAATCATCACGGCTCCAAAACGCGTAATGTCGTCGGCATATTCCCTGGACACGCTTGCGCCGGCCGAAGTAAACACGATGTCCACGCCCTTGAAGTCCTCGGCGCCATGATGCAGCAGGCGCACGGGGATGTCCTTGCCCTTAAAATTGTAGAAGTGGCCTGCACTTCGGGCCGATCCGAACAGGAGCAGTTCATCAATTGGGAAATCACGCTCGGCCAAAGTACGCAGAAACTCCTGGCCCACGGCACCGCTGGCGCCTACTATTGCTACACGCATAATTTTGTATGTTTAGGATTTATTTGTCAATTCGCTAATTATCCAATTCGCTAATTATCCAATTCGCTAATTATCCAATTTGCTCATTTGTCAATTCGCTCATTCGCTCATTCACTGCACAAAAATACGTTTTTTTTACCTGATTACCAAACTGTCATGTGTGTTTTTTTTTTAATGGGCAATGAAGACCCCTGCAAGACGCTCATTTGCGAAGTGAAGGTGAAAAGAGAGCGAATTAGCGAATGAGCAAATTAGTAAATGAGCTCATTCACTGTTCACATTCTACATGAGCACCCGTGTAACCGAGTTTTTCGTGAATCAAGGGGGCGTGATTCATTTGCTAAACGATTCACGGAATTGCGTCAGGAGTGCTTCGGCGCAGCGCCGGGCTGCTCCTGGGCCTCCCAGACGGTGGCGAAGGAGGGTGTAGCCCTGCAACTGAGCTTCACGCTGGGGGCCTCCGGGCAGTATGGCTTCCAGATGGCGGCGGATGCAGTCGGGATGCGTGTCGGAGGCTATGAGTTCGGGGATGATTTCCTGCCCGCAAATGAGGTTGGGCAGGGTGATGAAGGGTACTTTCAGCAGGCGGCGTCGCACCCATAGGGCAAGTGCCCCGCCCCATACGTAATAGCACGCCACCTGGGGCACGCCGAACAGGGCCGTCTCAAGCGTTGCGGTGCCCGACGTAACGAGGGCGGCGGTGGCCTGGCTCAGCAGGCGGAAGGTCTGTCCCTCCACGATCTCGGCTTCGGGGCACAGGGTCTCATAGAGAGCACGGGGCTGCGAGGGGGCGGCGGCCACTGCTATTCGGTAGCCTCGGGCCGCGAAGGGGCGGGCGGCCTGATACATTCGCCTGAGGTTGCCTTTGATTTCTGCCGTGCGCGACCCTGGCAGCAGGGCTATGACGGGGGCGGCGGCTTCCGGGGGCGGCGGCGTGTATTGGGCTATCTCGTCGACGGAGGGGTTGCCTACGTAGGTGATGGGGCAGTGGTGCTTGTCCTGATAGAAGGGAATTTCAAAGGGGAGTATGGAGAAAATGTGGCTGACGTAGCGGCGGATTTGCTTGACTCGTCCTTCTTTCCACGCCCATGCCTTGGGCGCAATATAATAAAATGCGGGGCAGAGGGCTTCGTCGTGGACGTATTTGGCCATTTTGAGGTTGAAACCCGGGTAATCCACGAGGATGACGCAATCGGGCTGCCACTGGCGGATGGCGATGCGGCATTCTTTCAGTCCGCGCAGAATGGTGCGCAGATGGAGCGCCACCTGAATGAATCCCATATAGGCGAGCGTGCTGTAGTGGCGCAATGGGGGTACGCCTGCTGCCGCTGCCATTTCGTTGCCGCCGAAGAATCGGAACTCGGCCGTGGGGTCTTGTTGCCGGAGGGCGGCCATGAGATAGCTGGCATGGAGGTCGCCGCTGGCTTCGCCAGCTATGAGGAAGTATTTCATGGCGTTTTACAGCACCTTCTGGAGGGGTTCGAGCAGACCGTAGGCGGTGCAGTCCAGCGTGGTGGGTACAATGGATATGTAGCCGTGGCTCAGGGCCCAGCGGTCGGTGTCTTCGGCTTCGGGTTCAAGGTTTCGGCTTTCGCCCACCAGCCAATAGTAGGGGCCTGCCCCACGCGGATCGCTGCGCTGCACGAATTCGTTCTCCCAGCGGCACTGCCCCATGCGGCACACTTTCACGCCCAGGAATCGCTCTGCAACGGGGAAGTTGATGTTCAGACAAGTCAGGGGTGGCATCCCTATGCTGATGGCCTTGAACATGAGGTCCACGATGTAGGGGCGCAGGGGCTCAAAGTCGGCATCGGGCCTGAGGTCGCACAGGGAGAAGGCCACGGCGGGATAGCCCTGCAAGGCGGCCTCAGTGGCTATGCCCATTGTGGCGCTGTAGTGGGTATTGACGGAGGCATTGTCGCCGTGGTTGATGCCTCCGATGACGAGGTCGGGCACGCGCCCTTTGAGCAGGCGGTTGATAGCCAGTTTTACGCAATCGACCGGCGTTCCCGTGCAGGCATATACGCTCAATCCACGTCGGTGCGTTACGAGGCGCAGGCGTATGGGGAGGTCACAGGTGATTTTGCAGGCATTGCCCGAACGTGGCCCGTCAGGAGCCACCACGAGCAGGTCGGCCACGGGGCTGAGCACCTCAATGAGAAATTGCAGGCCGCGGGCTTGATAGCCATCATCGTTGGACAGGAGCAGAAAGGGTCTGGTGGACTTTTGCTTCATAGGTGTATAGGTATCTGTTTGGGCTGCAAAGTTACTAAAAAATGCGGAATTTGCAGAATTTTAACCTTGTTTTGGCCGTTGATAGCCTAAAAAAAGTCAAAAGAGGGGGAGAATCGCATTTTTTTTCGTAACTTTGCCGTGCTTATTCATACACAATGGGAAAAATCATAGCTATTGCAAATCAAAAGGGCGGTGTGGGAAAAACGACCACCGCGATAAACCTGGCGGCTTCACTGGCCACACTGGAAAAGAGCGTGCTGCTTGTTGACAGCGACCCGCAGGCCAATGCGTCCAGTGGCTTGGGCGTGGACATAGGCAACGTAGAAACGAGTCTTTACGAGTGTCTGATAGACCCTCAAAAGGACATACGCGAGGCCATCTACGAGACGGACATTCCGAAGCTGGACGTGGCCGCATCGCATCCCAACTTGAAAGGAGCCGAAGTGGAACTGCTGCAGATGCCCAAGCGCGAATTTATCATGCGCGGCCTTCTGGAGCGCGTGCGTGCCGACTATGACTACATACTGATTGACTGCTCGCCGTCGCTGGGCATCATCACCGTGAACGCGCTGGCGGCTGCCGACAGCGTTGTGATACCCGTGCAGTGCGAATACTTTGCCCTGGAGGGCATCTCGCAGTTGCTCATGAGCATCCGGATGATAAAGAAGAAGCTCAACCCTGCCTTGGCCATTGAGGGTTTTCTGATGACGATGTACAGCAAGCGGTACCGTCTGGCCAATCAGGTGGTGGACGATGTGAAGCGCCACTTCCAGGAACTCGTGTTCCGCACAGTTATCCATCGCAACGTAAAGCTGAGCGAAGCTCCTGGCCACGGCGTGCCCGTCATCCTCTACGATGCAGACAGTAGCGGCGCCGCCCAGCATCTGGCCTTGGCCAATGAAATCATACAGAAAAACAACCCCTGAACACTATGACTGCAAAGAAGAAATATCCCGCTTTGGGACGTGGTCTCGACGCTCTGATTTCCACCGATGTCGTAGAGGTGGAAGGCAGCAGCAGTGTGGGCGAGGTGGACATCCACCTGATACACGCCAATCCCAATCAGCCACGCCGTGAGTTCGACCCGCAAGCCCTTGAAGAACTGGCCGAAAGCATCCGCCAGATAGGTATCATACAGCCCATTACGCTGAGAAAGCTGGATGACGGCACCTATCAGATTATTGCCGGTGAACGGCGATGGCGTGCCAGCCAACTGGCCGGCCTGACCAGCCTGCCTGCCTACATCCGCACCGCCGACGATGAGCGCATCATGCAGATGGCTCTCATTGAAAACATACAGCGTGAAGACCTGAACGCCATAGAGGTGGCCATGGCCTACCAGAACATCATAGACCAGCAGCACATCACACAGGACGCGCTGGCCGAGAAAGTGGGAAAGAGCCGCGCAGCGGTGGCCAACAGCCTTCGCCTCCTGAAACTTCCCGCACAAGTGCAACTGGCTTTGCAAGACCACCGCATCGACCCTGGACACGCCCGAGCCATTCTGGCTGTGGCACAGCCCTCGGCGCAGGTGAAGCTGTTCCACGAGATAGTGGAGCACGGCTACAGCGTGCGGCAGGTGGAAGAAATGGCCAAGAACCTGAAGGAAGGCCGCGACGTGAAGAGTGGCAGCCATACCATACGCTCTGCCGGCCAAGGCAGCAGCCTCCCCGCCGAATACGAACCTTTGCGCGAACATCTGAGCAACTTTTTCGGCACTGCCGTGCAGATGAGCTGCAAGAAGGGCAAGGGTCGAATCACCATACCCTTCAACGACGAGGAGGAGCTCAGCCGCATCATCAACCTCTTTGACCATCTGCGCTGATGCGTGTGCGGATGGGTGTCATACTGGTTGTGGGGTGGACTGCCTTCATGGGCATAGTCCACGCTGTGTCTGTCGTACCGCAAGTACGGCAGAGGATGCAGATGTGTGGAGCAGGGATGCCCCTGGCCGCCGACAGCCTACACTACTCCGCCGACAGCCTACACTACTCCACCGACAGTTTGAACTACTCCGCCGACAGTTTGAACTACTCCGCCGACAGTTTGCATTACTCCGCCGACAGTTTGAGCTACTCCGACAGCCTTATTTATCTGGAGGGAAGCGGGGAGAGAGTCCTCCTCACCAAGGACGACATCAAAGCCGCCACCTCCGCACCCAAGGCCCGGTTCACGCCCGACCCGCAACGGGCACTCTGGCTGTCCCTGCTCCTGCCGGGCGCAGGCCAAATCTACAACCGCAAATACTGGAAACTGCCCATCGTCTATGGTGGATTCCTGGGCTGCATCTATGCCTTTACTTGGAATCAGCAGATGTATCTGGACTACTCCCAAGCCTATCTTGACATCATGGACGACGATCCGAACACGAAAAGCTACGAGAGCATACTCCCGCCCACCTACGACATAGCCGCCAATACCGAAAGGCTCAAAAACCTCTTCAAAAAGAAAAAGGATTATTACAGGCGCTACCGCGACATCTCGGCCTTCTGCTTCGCCGGTGTCTATCTGCTCAGCGTCATCGATGCCTACGTGGACGCACAGCTCAGCGAGTTCAACATCAGCGAAGACCTTAGTATGCGCTTAGCCCCTTCCATTATCGAAAACGACAACTACACAAAATCCCACAGCTACGGCGTAGGCTGTAGCCTGAACTTCTAAAAAATACCGTATGAAGAAAAAATTTCTATTCATCTGCATATTCTCACTCGCGTGTGGATTGACAATGCAAGCCCAAAACGTCGTTACCACCGCCGAGGACAACGAGGAAGAAGTATTCGAGGACGAAGAAGGCCCCGAAGACGATGACGAAGAACCCACCGGAGATGACGAAACAGGCGGCGCGACCGTCAGCGTCATCGGCGGCGTGGAGCAGACCGAAGGCATGAACGCCAATATCGACAGCCTCCTGCATCAATGGCACGCGCAAAACCATATCGAACAGGGCACCGACAGCCGCGACCTCTACCCGGCCGAGCCAATCCTGGCCGATTCTGCCACCTACGCCGAGAGGCTTCGCCGTTTGCCCTTGGCCATGAACCTGCCCTACAACGACATTGTGAAACTCTACATTGAACAGTATGCCGGACGGCTCCGCCGCTCCGTAAGCTACATGCTTGGAGCCGGCAACTTCTACATACCCCTCTTTGAAGAAGCCCTCGATGCCCATGGCCTTCCTCTGGAACTGAAATATCTGCCCGTCATTGAGTCAGCCCTCAACCCCAACGCCGTCAGCCGGGTAGGGGCCACCGGCCTATGGCAGTTCATGCCCGCCACAGCCAAGCGCTACGGGCTCGAAATAAACTCCCTCACCGATGAGCGGCGCGACCCCATCAAATCCTCATGGGCGGCTGCACGCTACCTCAAGGAACTCTACGACATCTTCCAGGACTGGCCCCTCGTCATAGCCGCCTACAACTGCGGACCTACCAACGTGAACAAAGCCATCCACCGTGCCGGCGACACACGCGACTACTGGAAAATCTATCCCTACCTGCCCCGTGAGACACGAGGCTACGTGCCCGCCTTCACAGCCGCCAACTACATCATGACATACTACTGCGAGCACGGCATACACCCCATGTCCGCCACACTGCCCGACGCCACCGACACCGTACAGGTGAGCCGCGACCTCCATCTCCGGCAGGTGGCCGACCTCTGCCAGACCGACATTGAGGAACTCCGCGCCCTCAATCCCCAATACCGCCGTGACATCGTGCCCGGCCTCTGGCAGACCAGCACGCTCCGCCTTCCCCAGGAAGCCGTTGGCCGCTTCATAGCAGCAGGCGACAGCCTCTACGCACACCGCGCCGGAGAGTTGCTGCCACGCCAGAGCACCAACACCGTAAACGACACCTACGTACCCGCCCCCGCCCCCAAAGGCAGTGTCCGCCACGGCAAGCACAAAGCCCGCGACCGCAAGGGCCGCAGCCGTTACGCCACCGTGCGTCGCGGCGATACGCTGAGCAGCATTGCCCGCCGCCACGGTATTACCGTCAAGCAGCTCAAACGCATAAACGGCATCAGCGGATCCAACATCCGCGCAGGAAAAAAACTCAGGGTAAAATAAAATGCCCCCAACGCCTATGACCGAACAAGAACTCCGCGACGAAGAGCTCATCAACGCCGCAGCGCAGAAACTCTTCGACACCTACATGGCGTCAAACCACCGAGGGCACATCGACATCATACGAAAGGCCTTCAACTTCGCCAAGCAGGCACACCGAGGCGTGCGCAGGCTTAGCGGAGAGCCCTACATCCTCCACCCAATCGCCGTGGCGCAAATCGCATGTGAGGAAATAGGCCTCGGCTCCACCAGCATCTGTGCCGCACTCCTCCACGACGTGGTGGAAGACACCGAGTACACCCACGAAGACCTGGAGAACCTGTTCGGAGCCAAGATTGCCAACATCGTAGAAGGCGTAACCAAAATTTCCGGCGGCATTTTCGGCGAACAGGCCTCGCTCCAAGCCGAGACGTTCAAGAAGATGCTGCTTTCCATGAGCGACGACATACGCGTCATCCTCATAAAAATCAGCGACCGCCTGCACAACATGCGCACGCTGGCCGCCCAGCGCCCGTCGAAGCAGTACAAGATTGCCGCCGAGACGCTCTACATTTTCGCCCCGCTGGCCGACCGCCTCGGACTGAACCGCATCAAGAACGAACTGGAAGACCTTTCGTTCCGTTACGAACATCCGGAAGAATATGCCACCATAGTGCAGCAACTCCACGACTCGCAGATGGAGCGCGAGGAGACCATCGACAAGTTTACGCCTGCCATACGCGAGCAACTCGAAGCCCAAGGCGTGAAGTTCCGCATCACGGCCCGCGTCAAAAGCCCCTACAGCATCTGGCAAAAGATGCAGCGCAAGCATATTCCCTTCGAGGAGGTGTACGACATACTGGCCGTGCGCATCATCTTCACCCCCCACGACCGCAGCCGGGAGATTGAGGAGTGCTACCATATCTATGGTGCCCTCACCCGCATCTACAAGCCCCACCCCTCGCGCTTCCGCGACTGGCTGTCCAATCCCAAGGCCAATGGCTACCAAGCCCTGCACAATACATTCATGAGCCACGAAGGTAAGTGGATTGAGGTGCAGATTCGCTCCGACCGCATGGACGATCAGGCCGAAGGAGGCTTTGCCGCCCACTGGAAGTACAAGGATGCCGACGCACCTTACGACGGCACCGAACTGGACCGCTGGCTGAGCAGCATAAGGGAAATACTCGATGACCCGCAACCCGACACGCTGGACCTCCTCGACACGATAAAGCTGAACCTCTTTGCTTCAGAAATTCTCGTCTTTACGCCAAAGGGCGAAATCAAGACGATGCCGCAAGGCGCCACCGTGCTGGATTTTGCTTTCGCCATACACACGATGCTTGGCAGCCACTGCATGGGCGCTAAGGTAAATCACAAGTTGATGCCGCTCAGCTACCAGCTGAAGAGTGGCGACCAGATTGAAATCCTGACCACCGAGAAGCAGCATGTAGCCCCCGAATGGTTGAAATTCGTTACCACCGGCAAGGCGAAGGGCAAGATTCAGGCTCTCCTGCGCCGTGAGAACCGCGAGAAGCAAAGGGTGGGCGAGGAGCAGCTCAGGAGTTTTCTCACAGAGGCCGGCGTGCCTATCACCACGCCCATATACGACCACCTCGTGGCTTACCACCAGCTGAGTTCCCGCCAGCAGCTGTTTCTTGAAGTGGCCAACGGCACCATAGTACCCTCCAACGACGACCTTGAGTTCCTCAAAGGCAAGAAAAAGAAGAAGCAGAGCAACGAAGGTCTGGGCTGGAGGCGCTTCATTCCCTTTATGGGCGGTAGCAAGGAAGGAAAGAAAGCGCAAACCGAGGCTGAAGAAGCTTCCGCGCTAAAGAGCCTGGCCGAAACGACCGACTTCGTAAAGCACATCAACCGCAAGCAAATTCTCATTATCAACGAGGATGTTCTGCGCCATTGCCAGTTCCCGAAGTGCTGTTCCTCCATTCCCGGCGACGATATCCTGGGGTACATCACCTCCGACCACCGTCTGGAAATACATCGTCGCGCCTGCCACGAGGCCAACAAGCACAAGACGCGCCACGGCGACGACATCATAGCCTGCTCGTGGGACATGCACCATCAAGTCCTGTTCAACGCCACACTCTACGTGAAGGGCGTGGACGCACGCGGCGTGCTGCAAACCATAGCGCAGCTCCTGTTCGAGTCGGCTTCTATCCAACTGAAAAGCATCAGCCTCGACACCACCGACGGCATCTTTGAAGGAACGCTCACCGTAGGAGTGTTCTCCACCGACGACGTGGAACAAATCTGCAACAGCCTGTTAGGCCTCACCCACATAACGAAAGCCGTGCGCATCGATTGACAAACGGCAAGCACAGCCACGGCAGGCCGCAGGTGCGGCGACTGAATTTTCCCTGTCCTATAAGGTAGGTTTTCCTATCGTATAGGGCAGTTTTTCTTTGTCTATAGGGCAGTGAAAACGCTCGTATAGGACAGATTCCTTCCTCTGAAAAGAGGGATAAGAGGAGCTTGTAAGGGAGTTCCTGCAAGTGCTCAACTGCGTTCACGCAGCAGAACAGCAATGACGACGGGGGCACCGATCAGCGGCGTGAGCACATTGACAGGAAGCACGCCGGCTTCCCACAACAGGGCCGGAAGTACGCACAGCAGGCGGCACAGCAGCATAGTAGCGGATCCCAGCAGGATGCAGGCCGGTACCAGCAGGCGATGGTCGGCCGTGCGGAAGAAAAGGCGGGCTGCGTGCGGCACGGCCAACCCTACGAAAGCGATGGGGCCGCACAGGGCTGTGGCCACGGCACACATCAGGCTCACAATAATTATTATACGCGTGCGCAACGCGCGTACGTTAAGGCCAATGCCTCGGGCATAGGACGGACCCAGCAACAGGGCGTTGAGCAGGTGTGCCCGTCGCCCCATCAGCAGGGCCAGCACAGCCACCGCTGCAAGTGCGGCAGCCGCCAGCGGCAATTGCACGCCTCCCAGTGTGCCCAAGCCCCACATTACATAGCCCTTCACCCCATCGGCGGCGGCATAGAAGCTGAGCACGCCCACCACCGACGACAGGGCAAAACTCATCATCACGCCTACAAGAAGGAGCGTGGTGCGTCCCCTCACCACCGCACTGCAAGCCAGCAGCAGCAACGCAGCCAAAAGCGCACCTGCAAAAGCGCCCAGGGCAGCCAGTCCGCCGCCGGCAAGTCCCAGCCCTGCGCCCGCAGCCAGCATTCCGCTGCCCAGATACACCAGGCCGCTGCCCAGCGAGGCTCCCGCCGTGATGCCCACCAGCGAAGGGTCGGCCAGCGGATTGCCCAGCAGGGTCTGCATGGCCAGTCCTGAGAGCGACAGGGCTATGCCTGCCATAAGAGCCGTAAGTACTTCGGGGGTGCGCAGTTCCCAAAGAATGAAGCGCACGGCAGAAGGCGGAAGGTCGCGGAGGTCGGCACTGCCCACAAGCAGGTTACTTCCCGCCAGCACGATGAGAGCGACAAGAATCAGTATGAAGCGTACAGACGATGGGTTCTTATACAAGAGCATTAACAAACGGTACTAAAAAATTATAGAATAGGTAGATGCGTGTTATTTTCCAAGCGGCACGAAGTAGTGTCCGGCGTAGTGAATGAGGTCGTCCAGAAGGCGGTCGGGATGGAAGGGCACCTGCTCGTAATAGGGCGTACACAGAGTGTTGCAGCCCCATACCTTGCGCTCGCGGTAGGCCTTGATGCGCTCCGCCACAGGGCATTGGCGCAGAAGTTCGGTGTAGGTCAGGTCGTGCGGGGAGGCATACTTGATGAGCCACACGTCGGCATCGGCAGCCTGTGCCACCACCTGTTCCACGCTCAAGGCCACACTGCCGGCCCCGCGCCCCGTCCTGCAACATTGGAGCAGGCCTGCATCGGCATAGAGCGCGGCCAGGTAACTGCCTCCTGCTGGCTGGAGCCAAGTGCCGCTCTGCGGCAAGTCGGTGAGTAGCCGGAGGGGATGCTTGCGGCGGGCCTTTCCCTCGCGGCACAGATTGAGATAGCTTTCCTCCACACTTTGAAACAGACTGTCGGCCTGTGCCCCGTGTCCCACCAGCCGCCCGTAGTAGCGCATCCATTCGGCGCGGCCCAGCGGCGTGGCCTCCATGTAGTCGGCACAGGCCACGAAAGGTATGCCCAGCGAGGACAGTTGTCCCAAGTCCACGCCCTCCACCTGCGGGGCGAGTATCAGGTTCACTCCCGCTTCGACCATGCGCTCGCGGTCGGGCGAGAGCATGTTGCCGAAGTCGGCCAGTCGTCCGTCAAGCAGGGCACGGCGCAAGGTGCTGTCCACCACATAGCCGGCATCGCACACCCCGACGACGAGGTCGGCGGCTCCCAACTCGTAGAGCAGCGCGGCGTGAACGGAGCCCGCCGACAGGATTTTGTAGTCTATAGGAGAGTTTTCACTATCGTATAGAGTAGTTTCTCCTACCGTATAGGACAATTTTCCGCAGCCCGCCGCCTCGGTGGAGTGGGGGAGGAGCTGCGCGTACTTCCAGCCTGTGCGCGGTGCGTCCTTGGCGCAGGAAAAGCACAGGAACAGGGCGCAAAATGCCAACCAAAGGTGTTTCATGCAGCAAAACTACGACTTTTTCCGCAAATAGTAGAGGAAAAACTACGGTTAATGAGAAAAAAATCGTAAATTTGCCCCAAATATAAATCCAACTATGACAAAAAGAGAAACAATCGTGCGTCGCAGCGCACAAGAGGAGGTGCAACTCGTACCCCTCATTAAGAAATGCTTCGGAGCCGTAAGGCAGTTTTGGTACTGGTTCGTCCTCTCGGCAGTACTTTGCCTGATAATAGGCTACATCGTACAGCAGCGCAAGGACCGCGTCTTTATGCGTCAGGCTGTCATACTGATTGAGGACAGCGAGGGCTCCTCCACGCAGACCTACACCAAGCGCCCGCGCAACTCAGCCACCTCGGCCATGATGGGCCTCGGCGGCATCACAATCGGCGACAACCTCAAGAACGAGATGTTCATACTCTCGTCCGTGCGCCTTATGACGCGCGTTGTCGATAGTCTTAATCTCAACGTGAACTACACCACCGGCAGCGGCCTCCACAACATAGCCCTCTACGACGGCCGCCCCCTTACCGTGGACTTCAAGGGCAAGCCCGCCAAGCCCGCCTCTATGGAAGTGGTCATCAAGGGCGGCATGGCCGAACTCAGCCACTTCCGCATGGGCACTATCGAGGACAACAGCACCGTGCAGGCCCCCTTCGGGCAGTATGTGCGCACTCCCGTGGGCACCGTGCGCTTGAAAAAGGAAGCCGCCTTCGCCGATTTTGAAGAGGGAAAGACCATCAACGTGTCCTACCTCCCGACCCCACTTGCCGCCCAAGCCTATTGCGCCAAAGTGGCCGCCTCGGAGTATGACAAGGAGTCCTCACTCATCGTACTCTCGGTAAGCGACATCAACACCAAGCGGGCCGAAGACCTCCTCTACGGTATATTCGAGGCATATAAGCAGGACATAGTCGATAACAAAAACATAGTAGCGCAAAGCACCGCCGACTTCATCGACGAGCGCATACGCCTTATCGGCAGCGAACTGGGCGAAGTGGAAAACGAACTTACCGCCATCAAGTCGCGCAATAAGGTGATAGACGTGAAGGCCTCCGCCTCCAATTACGCAGCGCAGACAGCCGAAGCACGCCGCAATACGCTGGAAATGAGTACCCAGCTGAGTATGGCCGAGTACATCGCCGATTGGCTGGCTCAGAACTCCGAGAAGCACGAGCCCATCCCCGCCGTGCCGGGCTTGGGCGGCTCCACGCTCGCTCCTCAGATACAGGAGTACAACCGCCTCATGCTTGAGCGCAACCGCACCGCCGAGAACGCCAGCGAGAAGTCGGACGTAGTGCGCGACCTCGACCGCCATCTTCTCTCCATCCGAGGTGCCATCCTCGCCTCGCTCCGCAGCTACAAACACACCGTGGAGATGCAATACCGCGACGCTCTCGCCAACGAAAGGACGCTGGACGGCGAACTGTCCAACCTGCCCGCGCAGGAACAAATCGCCCTCGACGTGGCCCGACAGAAGGAGTTGAAGGAAGCCCTCTATACCTACCTGCTCAACAAGCGCGAAGAAGTGGCGCTCCAACTGGCCATAAGCAAAGCCAACGTAAGGATGGTGGAAGAGCCCCTTGGACCTACGGCTCCCACTGCGCCCCGCACCAACATCATCATGCTGATAGCTTTGGCCATCGGCCTGATAATCCCCGCCCTCGTGCTTTGGCTGATTGACCTCTTCGACAACAAGATGACCAACCGCACCGACCTGGAAGAGTACACCACCATTCCCGTGGCCGGCTCCCTGCCCCGTTGGGAGGCTGCCGGCGACAAGGCGCTCATCTCCGAGGCCAATCCCACCGACCCCGTGGTGGAAGCCTTCCGCCTCCTGCGCCACGGCTTGCAGTTCCTCAACCGCGATGCACGCACCTATGTGATAACGTCGTCAACTCCCAGCCAAGGCAAGAGCTTCACGGCGCGAAACCTCGCCTACATACTGGCCACTACGGGCAAGTCGGTAGTGCTCGTCGATGCCGACATACGAAAGCGCACATCCAGCCACCTGCTGGGGCAAAGTAAAGGCTTGACCAGTTATCTCGGTAGCCAAGATGCCGACGTGGAGAAGCTGATTGTGAAAAAGGCCATTGGCGACTGCGACTTCCTGCCCGCCGGCATCATGCCGCCCAACCCCGCCGAGTTGCTGCTGTCCACCCGTCTGGACGACCTCAACGCCGACTTGTTGAAACGCTACGACTACGTGATTTACGACACCACGCCCTGCCTCGGCGTGGCCGACGCCGGCATTGTGGACAGGCTGGCCGACGTTACGCTGTTCGTACTCCGTGTAGGCGTGCAGCGGCGCGACTTCCTCCCGCACCTTGAGAAAATGTACAAAGCCGAACAGTTCCGTGGCCTGTGTGCCGTAATCAACGACTGCGACATGCACAAGCGTACCTACGGCTATGGCTACGGTTACGGCTATGGCTACGGTTACGGTTATGGCTACGGCGATAAAAAGAAATAATCAAGATGAATAAACTATCAACCCTCTTTGCCGAGAAACTCCTTGAAGTCAAGGCAATCAAACTTCAGCCCGAAGCCCCCTTTACATGGGCCAGCGGCTGGCTGTCGCCCTTCTACTGCGACAACCGAAAGACCCTCTCTTATCCCGCCCTGCGCTCGTTCGTGAAGATTGAGCTGGCGCGTATCATCGCGGAGGAATACCCCGAAGCCACGGCCGTGGCAGGCGTAGCTACCGGCGCAATAGCGCAAGGTGCCCTTGTGGCCGACCAGCTCGGCCTGCCCTTTGCCTATGTCCGTTCCAAGGCCAAGGACCACGGTATGCAGAACCTCATTGAAGGCACCCTGCCCGAGGGCGCCAAGGTGGTGGTGGTGGAAGACCTCATCAGCACCGGCGGCAGCTCACTCAAGGCCGTGGAGGCCCTGCGTCAGGCCGGCTTTGAAGTGGTGGGTATGGTGGCCAGCTATACCTACGGTTTCCCCGTGGCCGAGGAAGCATTCCGTCAGGCTGGCGTAAGGCTCACCACGCTCACCAACTACGAAGCCGTGTGCCACGTCGCCTTACAGACCGGCTATATCAAAGAGGAACACGTCGCCCTCCTCAACGAGTGGCGAGCCAACCCCAGCGTGTGGGGACAGAAATAAGCGATGACAAAGAAAGAGTCCGAAGTAAAATACATCAGCAGCCCGGTAGAGGCCGTGTTTGAGCGGCTGAGCGACCTGCGCAACCTTGAAGGGCTGCGCAATCGGCTGGACGACCCGCAGGTCAGCGCGATGATAGCCACGCAGGTGCCTGCCGACAAACTTCAGAAAGTGCGCGAAGTGATGGATAAGCTGCAATTCACGGCCGACAGCCTGACAGTGGATTCTCCCCTTGGCGGAACCGTCACGCTCAGCATTGTGGAACGCGAGGCTCCCAAACTCCTGAAATTTGGCGCAGAGGGCGCACCGTTCCCCGTAAACCTGTGGATTCAGCTCCTTCCGACCGATGCGACCAGCTCCAAGCTGCGCGTTACGGTGGGTGCCGATGTGAACTTCTTCATGAAGGCCATGGTGGGCAAGCCCCTGCAACAGGCAGCCGACGGGCTGGCCCAGGTGCTGGCAGCCATACCCTACTGACAACGGGGGTAAGCCTCCTCTTTCCTCATCTTCAAGGGGGGCAAACTTATCCTATACGAGAGGAACGACTATCCTATACGAGCGTTTTCACTACTGTATAGACAAGGACGGCCTACCCTATAGACTACGAAAAACCGTTCCGTACACAAGGCGAATGAAAGCCAGCGAAAGATTAAACCGTTCAGCCCGCAGGAGTCTCCAAGGCTTGGTCTGTGGGCTGTTGTGCGCCGCCAGCGGCCTGCTCTCCGCGTGCAGCGAAGCCCAAAGCGCCTACGACACCACCCATCAGGCCGCCTTCATCTACCGCCGTGTGGCTACCAATCCCGCCCTGCTCAGTTCGCTGGGCGGCTTCGGCATCTATTGCAAGGTGTGGTACGAGGGCGGCCAGCTCCACTTTCAAAACAACGTCCGCACCGCCGCCACCGACAACCTCGATGCCGCCGCCGGCAACAAGCCCTACATTGCCATCAGCGGTTTCATAGTGGGCAAAGGCCCCGATGCGCTCTACGCCTTCGACCGTGCCTGTCCCAACTGCGCCTCCGCCGACCTCATCAACCACGCCTTGGACTTCACCGCCGTGGAAGCCACCACCGTGCAATGCAGCCGCTGCAAGCGCATCTACGACCTTGACCTCGGCGGCCTGCCCGTAGGAGGCGAAAAAGGCATCAAGCTCTTCCGCTACCACATCGATACCGACGGACTGAACAACCTGCACATCTACAACTGACCCTCGCTCCCCATGAAAGAATTCATCCAGGAAGCCAAAACCGAAACCGCCGTCCTCGTGGCCCTCATCACCCGCCAGCAGGACGAGCGCCGCACCAACGAATACCTCGACGAACTCCAGTTTCTCGCCGAAACCGCCGGAGCCGTAACAGTCCGCCGCTTCACCCAACGGTGCGACGGCCCCAACAACGCCACCTACCTCGGCAAAGGCAAACTCGACGAGATACGCCAATACATCGAAGCCGAAGAAGATGCCGACCGCGAAGTAGGCATGGTTATCTTCGACGACGAACTCTCTGCCAAGCAGCTACGCAACATTGAAAAGGAACTGCGCGTAAAAATCCTTGACCGCACGTCCCTTATCCTTGACATATTTGCCATGCGCGCCCAGACAGCCAACGCCAAAACGCAGGTAGAACTCGCGCAGTACCGCTACATGCTCCCTCGCCTGCAACGCCTTTGGACTCACCTTGAACGACAGGGCGGCGGCTCAGGAGGAGGTGGCGGCAAAGGCTCCGTAGGCCTGCGCGGCCCAGGCGAAACGCAGCTTGAAATGGACCGCCGAATCATTCTCAACCGGATGGCCCTCCTTAAACAGCGGCTGGCCGACATCGACCGGCAGAAAAGCACACAGCGCCAAAACCGAGGCCGCCTTATCCGTGTGGCACTCGTGGGTTACACTAACGTAGGAAAATCCACCCTAATCAACCTGCTCAGCAAAAGCGAGGTATTTGCCGAGAACAAGCTGTTTGCCACGCTCGACACTACGGTGCGCAAAGTCATCATAGACAATCTGCCCTTCCTTCTGGCCGACACGGTGGGCTTCATCCGCAAGCTGCCCACCGACCTCGTGGACAGCTTCAAAAGCACGCTTGACGAGACGCGCGAGAGCGACCTTCTGGTTCACGTGGTGGACATTTCGCATCCCGACTTCGAGGAGCAGATGCAGGTGGTGGACCGCACGCTGGCCGACTTGGGCTGCGCCGACAAACCGCGCCTGATTGTGTTCAACAAGACCGACGCCTACACATGGCAGGAGAAGGACCCAGCCGACCTCTCGCCCGTCAGCCGCGAAAACATCAGCCTTGACGAACTGCAACGCACGTGGATGGCCAAACTGTCGGGCGACTGCATTTTCATATCCGCCCGCGAGCGCTTCAACATCGACGAGTTGCGGCAGTTGCTCTACGACCGCGTGCGGCAGCTCCACGTCCAGAAATACCCCTACAACGACTTCCTCTTCCAACACTACGAAGAATGATAACACTCAGCAACATACACAAATCCTTCGGCTCCCTGAAGGTGCTCAACGGCATAGACCTGAAGATAGAGGCCCACGAAGTGGTGAGCATCGTAGGCCCCTCGGGTGCCGGCAAGACCACGCTCCTGCAAGTGATGGGCACGCTGCTCCGTCCCGACCAAGGCTCTATCAGCTTCAACGGTACCGACATCACCAGCTTCAGCACCAATCAGTTGGCGCGGTTCCGCGGACAGCATCTCGGCTTCGTGTTCCAGTTCCACCAGTTGCTGCCAGAGTTCACGGCGGTGGAAAACGTGATGATACCCGCCCTCATCCAGGGCGAACCGCGCAACCGGTCGCGCCAGCGAGCCGAGGAATTGCTGAAACTCATGGGCCTTGACAGCCGGGCCGCCCACAAGCCCTCGGAACTCTCCGGCGGCGAAGCCCAGCGCGTGGCCGTGGCGCGTGCCCTGATGAACCACCCCGACGTAGTGCTGGCCGACGAGCCTTCCGGCTCACTGGACTCCCACAACAAGGAGGAGCTCCACGCCCTCTTCTTCCGCCTGCGCGAGGAACTGGGCCAGACATTCGTCATCGTTACCCACGACGACACGCTGGCCAACCAGTGCGACCGCACCATCCACCTGCTGGACGGACGCATCGGCACTCCCTGGCAGGCTGCCCCCGAGGCGGAGGAATCCGCCGGGGCGTAAAAGCCGTTTCCCTTAGTCTATACACTAGTGAGAACTAGTCTATACACTAGGAGAAACTAGTCTATACACTAGTAAAAACTAGTCCATACACTAGTAAAAACTAGTCCATACACTAGGAAAAACGCTTCCTATGCCTCTGCCCCCTTCCCGTGGGCTAAGGGCAAGGAAACCCCCATTCAGACAAACAAATCTTACAGTAATACACCATGATTCTATCAATGACCGGCTTCGGCAAGGCCGATGCCGAATTTGAAGGCAAGAAAATCCACGTTGAAGTAAAATCCCTCAATTCCAAAGCCCTCGACCTGAACACGCGCATAGCCTCATGCTACCGCGAACGGGAGATGGAACTGCGCCGCCGTGTGGCCGCCAGCGTCATCCGAGGCAAGGCCGACCTGGCCGTTTGGGTAGAAAAAGCCGACAGCGAGGCCGGTGCCACCCTCAACCCGCAAGTGGTAGGCAACTATGTACGCCAAATCACAGCCCTCAGCGAGGCCGGCATAGCACCCGCCCCCACCGACATCTGGAACGTACTCTGCCGTATGCCGGAAGTCTATTCCGCCACAGCCGTGGAGGAAGTGAGCGAAGAGGAGTGGGCCGTGGTGGAAACCACGCTTGACAAGGCCCTCGCAGCCCTTGAGGCCTACCGCGCCGAGGAGGGCAAGGCCCTCGAAGGCAAGTTCCGCCACAACATCGACCGCATCGAGCAGCTCTCGCAGGAACTCGTGCCCTACGAACAAAGCCGCGTGCAGAAAATACGCCAGCAGCTGGAAGACTCCCTCGCCTCGCTCAAGGGCGTGGACTACGACCGTGGACGACTGGAGCAGGAGCTGATTTACTACATCGAGAAGTTGGACATCAACGAGGAGAAGCAGCGTCTCGCCCAGCACCTGAAGTATTTCCGCGAGACCCTCGACGGCGAAGCCGGCCAGGGCAAGAAGCTCGGATTCATCGCCCAGGAAATGGGAAGGGAGATTAACACCACCGGCTCAAAGTCCAACCAAGCAGAGATGCAGAACATCGTAGTTGGAATGAAGGACGAGCTGGAACAAATCAAGGAGCAAGTGCTCAACGTCTTATAGCAGGTAACACCAAAACACCGACAATGGCCAAAATCGTTATATTCAGCGCCCCCAGCGGCTGCGGAAAGAGCACCATCATACACGCTCTCATGGAGCAGCACCCCGATCTGAACCTCCACTTCGGCATTACGGCGACCTCGCGTCCCCCGCGCGGCGAGGAGCGCGACGGCGTGGAATACTTCTTCCTGAGCCCCGAGGAGTTCAGCCGCCGCATCGGCGAAGGGGCCTTCCTGGAGTGGTGCGAAGTCTATGAAGGCCGCTACTACGGCAGCTTGAAAAGCGTGGTGGACGGTATGCTGGAAAAAGGCCAGAACGTGGTAATGGACCTCGACGTAGTGGGCGCACAGAACATCAAGCGGCAACGCCCGCACGACACCCTGACCGTGTTCATTCAGCCGCCCTCAATCGAGGCTCTCCGTCAGCGGCTCGTCAGCCGGGGAACCGACAGCGCCGAGGTTATTGAGCAACGTTTGGCCCGCGCCGAATTTGAAATCGGCGAGGCTCCGAAGTTCGACCACATCGTGCTGAACGACAACCTCCAGACCGCCATTGCCGATGCGTATCGCACTCTTCGGGGGGAGCTTTAACCCCATACACGTGGGCCACCTTGCCATAGCCGATGCTATCATAGGGCAAGGGTTGGCCGACCGCGTGTGGCTGACGGTCAGCCCGCACAACCCGCTGAAACCCCGTGCCGACCTTCTGCCCGAACAGTTGAGGCTGACGTGGGTACGCACCGCCGCCGAAGGCCATCGGGGCGTGGAAGCCAGCGACTGTGAGTTCAGCCTGCCCCGTCCCAGCTACACCTACCAGACGCTGCGGCATCTGCGCGAAGAGCACCCCGCCGACGAGTTCCTGCTGTGCATCGGCGGCGACAACTGGGCGAATTTCAGCGCATGGCGGGAGCCCGAAGAAATACGTCGCCACCACCGCCTCATCGTCTATCCCCGCTCCACGCAGGGCTTCGGCGGTCAGGAAACGGCGCCCGAGGGCGTAACTTTCCTCCACGCCCCCCTGATAGACGTAAGTTCCACCGACATACGTCGCCGCCTGGACAAAGGTGAAAGCATAGAAGGCCTCGTGCCGCCATCAATCTGCGAATCAATACAATCCGAATGGAAGAAAATACACCCCTAACGGGAGTTGAAACTACTCCGCCGATAGGAGAAACTATCCCGCCGATAGGAACGACTACTCCGCCGAGAGTTTCGCCTGCCTCCCAAGGAGCCGACCGTACCCCAGCAGAAGATGCAGGGGAAGCTTTGGTGCTGCGCACCGAAAGGCTGATAAAGAAATATGGCAGCCGCACGGTAGTGAACGGCGTATCGTTCAATGTGCGCCAAGGCGAAATCGTGGGTCTTCTCGGCCCCAACGGCGCCGGTAAGACTACGTCGTTCTACATGACTACCGGCTTGGTGCAAACCAACGGCGGACGCATCTTCCTCGGCAACGAGGAAATCACCAGTTTCCCCGTTTACAAGCGTGCCCGTGCCGGCATTGCCTATCTGGCTCAGGAGGCCAGCGTGTTCCGTCAGATGAGTGTGGAGGACAACATCGCCTCCGTGCTTGAGATGACGGGCAAGCCACGCGACTATCAGCGGCAGAAGCTGGAAGACCTCATCAGTGAGTTCCGCCTTCAGAAGGTCAGGAAAAACATGGGGCAGAACCTTTCGGGCGGTGAGCGCCGCAGGACAGAGATAGCCCGCTGTCTGGCCATCGACCCCAAGTTCATAATGCTCGACGAGCCCTTTGCCGGCGTGGACCCCATAGCCGTGGAAGACATACAGTATATCGTGTGGAAACTTAAACAGAAAAACATCGGCATTCTCATTACCGACCATAATGTCGAGGAAACCCTCTGTATTACCGACCGTGCCTATCTGCTGTTCGACGGTAAGATTCTGTTTCAGGGCACGCCCGAGGAACTGGCCGAAAACCAAGTGGTGCGCGACCGCTACCTCACCAATTTCTTCAAACTCCGCAAGAAGGATTTCGAGAGCATGGAGCAGCGCCGCGATTAGCCTCTCAACGAAAAACTATGCTTCGCATCAAACTCATCGGTCTGGGTAACAGGGGAATGCGCACCCTTGAACGCTTCCGCCACATCCCTGCCGACATAGCCCGCTTTGTAGAAGTCGTGGACTTGGACGGCACGCTGGTGGCGCAGGCCCACGAACTGCTGGCCGCACAAGGGCGTCCCATCGACGGTTCCGCCGGGGAGGCCAACGTGGCCTATATCTGCACGGATTGGCACTCCCACGCACGCCTTGCTATCCAAGAGATGGAAAGCGGGCGCGATACCATTGTGGAAGTTCCTCTATCCGTCAGCATTGCGGAGTGTGAGGAGCTGAAAGAAGTCTGCCGCCGCACGGGCCGCCGATGCCTGATGGCCGAAAACTGCTGCTTCGACAATTTCCATCTGGCCTGCCTCGAAATGGCACGGCAGGGGCTGTTCGGCACAATCACCCACCTCGAAGGAGCCTATATCCATACAATCGGAGCCGACGGCGACCCCACAAAACCGTGGATGGTAGAATCTCTGCAAACCATCGGCGGCAACACCTATCCCACCCACGCCTACGGCCCCATTGCCCAGCTGCTGGCTCTCGATGGCGACGGGCTGGACAGCCTGCAAAGCCTGAGCTCCGCTCTTACCCAAGGCCTCAATACCACTCTCATCCGTACACGAAAAGGTCGCAGCGTGCTCCTTTTCCTTGACGTCAGCACACCGCGCCCCTACAGTAGGATGCAAACCATCTGTGGCACCGAAGGCTTCGCGCAAAAGTACCCCGTACCCACGCTCCAGCTGAAAGGCATGGATACTCCCGCCATAGGCGACGAGGCTCTACGGCTGGCAGATAAGTATCTGGTGGGGGAAGCCGCAAGCTACTGGCAGGAAGGCCAGCGGCTCGGCATTGAAAATCCCATGAACTACGCGATGGATTGCCGTATGATGCGTTGTCTCGCCACGGGTGAACGCTTTGAAGTGGAAATCGGCGAAGGGGCGGAATGGTCGTCGCTCATAGAACTCACGCGCCGCGCAGCCGAGGAGGCGCAGCTTTAGGAGGGCACTCCTTAATATATATAATAGCAGACAGGCGGGAAGGCACACTTGAAAGTGGTGTACCTTCCCGCCTGTCTGTTTGCTTGGCGAATGTCTTGCCCGGCAGGGAAACGTAGGACGGGCGAGGAACGGCCGGCTACTTGTCCAGCACTTCGTACTTTGAATGCTTGCTCTTGTATTCGGGAACCATATCCTTCATCTTCCTGACGATGGCCATGTCGTCATAGCCGAAGCTCAAGTCGTAAAGTTCCTTTTCATTGCGCAAGGCATCGGCATAGGGGTATTCTCTCACGGCGGCCACCTGAATCTTGGGATGGCTGGTCGGCTTTGTCTGCTCGGCATCGCTCAGCACTTCTTCGTAGAGCTTTTCGCCTGGCCGCAGGCCCGTGTAGGTTATCTTTACGTTGGTAGCTCCCATCATGTTGATCATGCGCTGTGCCATATCGGCAATACGCACGGGTTCGCCCATGTCGAACACGAATATCTCGCCGCCGTGTCCCATCGTACCGGCTTCCAACACAAGTCGGCAAGCCTCTGGAATCAGCATAAAGAAGCGAATGATGTCGGGGTGGGTAACCGTAACGGGGCCGCCTTCCAGAATCTGCTTCCTGAAGATAGGAATGACAGAGCCGTTGCTGCCCAGCACGTTGCCGAAGCGCGTTGTAACAAACTGCGTGACGGCACGTTCTCCGTTGGCCTGCGTCATGCGTCCCGCTTCGACTTCGCCATTTAGGCTTTGACAATATATTTCGCAAATGCGCTTGGAGCAACCCATCACGTTGGTAGGGTTCACGGCCTTGTCGGTAGAAATCATTACGAACTTCTTAGTGCCATATTTCACGGCGAGGTCGGCCACTACCCGTGTGCCGTACACGTTGTTCTGCACGGCAATGGCGGGATTGTCTTCCATCATGGGTACGTGCTTATAAGCAGCGGCGTGGAAAACGTAGTCGGGGCGATGTTCCCTAAAGATGGTTTCCATCTGCGTAGGATTAGTGATGCTTCCCACTATGGTATGAGCCTTGATGTGCCCGAACTCGTTGTGCATCAGCAGGCGCATGGCGTGCATCGGGGTTTCCGCCTGGTCGATGAGCACAATTGTCTCCGGTACAAACTTGGCAACCTGGCGTACTATTTCGGAACCGATGCTTCCGGCAGCGCCCGTGATGAGTATGCGCTTGCCCTTGAGCATTTTCTCTATGTCGGCCAAATCTACTTCTATCTTCTTCCGCGGCATCAGGTCTTCCACGCTCACTTCCTTCAGGGCGAGGTGGGAGAGCTCGCTTTTACCGTCCCACTCCTGTTCGGCCGGCATCATCATGATGCGGATGCCGTTTTTCACTAAGCGGTCTATCATGTCCTGCTGGGAGGTGAGGAAAAACTCCTGCACCAGCGGGCTGATGAGGACGGCTTTCACATGATGGCTGCCCATGAAATCCCACAGCTCCTCGCTGGATGCCTCAAGCACGGGGACACCTACGAGCGTGTGGCCCACCATGCTTTCGCTGTGGGTGATGAACCCTTCAACAATGTAAGGCGAAGGGTGCAGGTTGCTGATGCTCTTGGCTATGCTCACGCCGCCGCGCTTGGTGCCATACACCATGACGTGCTTAGCTTCCTTATTGACAAAGCACACGTCGTAGGCGGTCTTGACGGCCATGCGCACGAAGCACATCAGCACCACGGCTATCAGCGAACCGATAAAGAGACAACGCCCGCCTATCACGGCGAGATAGATGTCGGCATTGAGGAAGTTGCGCACAAACAGTACGAGCATACTGCCCACAAACATGGCGCCGACAAGGCGAATGAGGTCCACGAACGAGGAGTAGCGCACAATGCCCCGATAGGTGCGGAACAGGTAGAAGCCCGCCAGGAAACATGCCAGATAAACGCAGGTGGCTAAGAACAGGTAGCGGAAGTGTGTGATCAGTGTCATGGCGCCATAGCAGGCGGCGTAGGCCACGAGCATACTGCACACTACGATGAAGCAATCTATCAGCAGGACACCCCAATAGGGTAGGGCTTCCTTTGCAAAATACCACTTGGAAATGCCTCGAAGGCTTTTTCTAAAAAAACGTGTAAACATAGCCGTTCTATTTTGTTTAGGCGAACGCCTGTCTGCGTCCGCACTTGAAATATATGGGCAAAGTTACGCCTTTCCGCCGAATTAACCTAATTTACGTTAAAAAAGCGCGGGTTTTCAGCCAAAGCGCGTTGCCTTTTGCAATCGGCACCTTGAAAACTCATCCTTTTGCACGGGCGTTTACGCTTCGCACGAAGGGTCGTCGGCAGAAGCCTCGGAGCGTTCGGCACGCCGCTGATGCTTTTCGTAAGCCTCCACAATGCGCGTAACGAGCTTGTGGCGCACGATGTCCTCGCGTCCGAGTTCCACGATGCCGATGCCTTGAAGGCCGCGCAGGATGCCGAGGGCCTCAATCAATCCGCTACGCGTGTGGTGCGGCAGGTCTATCTGGGTGCAGTCGCCCGTAACAATCATTTTCGTGTTGCGCCCCATGCGCGTGAGGAACATCTTGAGTTGTGCCGACGTGGTGTTTTGCGCTTCGTCGAGAATGACGACGGCATCGTTCAGGGTGCGGCCTCGCATAAAGGCCAGAGGGGCTATCTGAATGACGTTTTGGACAAGATGCTCTTGGAGCTTGGCGGCCGGTATCATTTCCTGAAGGGCATCGTAGAGGGGCTGGAGGTAGGGATCTATTTTATCCTTCATGTCGCCCGGCAGGAAGCCCAGCTTCTCGCCTGCCTCTACGGCGGGGCGCGAGAGTATGATGCGTTTCACCTCCTTGTTTTTCAGCGCACGCACGGCCAGGGCTATGGCCATGAAAGTCTTGCCTGAGCCTGCGGGGCCTACGGCAAAGAGCAGGTCGTCGCGGCGGAAACTGTCCACCATCTTGCGCTGGTTGTCGGTTCGGGGAGCGATGCCCTGTCCCGACATGGAATACACGATGACATCGGAGGGGAGGCCGTCGTCGCCGGCGGGGGCTCCTTTCTTGAACCCCACGATTTGTTCCTCGCCCAGATAGTTGAAGGTGGCGCAGTAGCGCTCCATCTGGTGGAACAGGTCTTCAAATTCGGCCATGTCCTCCTCGCCGCCGATGGCCTTCACCACGTTGTCGCGTGCCACGATGCGCAGTTTGGGGCAGAGCGCACGCAGGAGGCGGAGGTTCTTGTTTCCGGCGCCGTAGAGTATGGCGGGGTCGGCGTCTTCTATAATAAAATGGCGTTCAATCATACGTAAAATGGACGGATAGGGCATTTTGCGCTGCAAAGTTACTAAAATATCGGCACATAGCCTATATTTGCGTCCGGATTTTTGTGCGGAGGCTTACTCCCTTAGCCGCCTGGCTGCCTACGGGTCGCACGGCAAGCCAACCTACTGCATAGAGTAGGAAAAACTATTGCATAGAGTAGGAAAAACTACTGTATAGAGTAGGAAAAACTATTGTATAGAGTAGGAAAAACTACTGTATAGAGTAGGAAAGCTCCTCGTATGGCGTAGCATGAACGCCCGTATAGGGGCGCTGATTTTTGCAAATAAGCCCCTGTGTCTGCCCCTAATGCGAGAAAAGCCTCCTCATCACTTTGTTTTTCCCCCGTTTTTTTGTAAATTTGTACCGCCTATTATTAGGAAACATTCAAAATGGCAAAGAAAAGAAAACATCGGCGGAAAGTGCGCTGGGGACGCGTAGCCACCCTCGTGGCGGTGGTGGCGGCGCTCATAGCCTGTGTCGTGGGGCATCCCATCGACAGCTTCAGGAAATACCTTGCCCAGAAGGAAGGCGAGGGTGCGCCTGCGCCCACCGACTCCGTGATGCGGCACGCCTTGCTGGTGGATGCCCTCTTCGAGCGCCCCCGCTCCGGCTTGGCCGAACTCGACGGGAAGGGACAGCCCGTGAAGCAGCGCATCGTGAGCGTAAGCAGCTATGCCAAGGCATTTCCCGACCTGAACGACGTGCAGCTGGCCACGGCTTCGCGCCTTGGCCTGAAGCACAGCATAGCCGACCGCGAGGAAGCCGATTCCCTCAAGGACGAACTGGTGTACATAGGGGCTTCTCCCTACTTCGACCTGCGTCCGATGAACTTCAGCATCCCCTATCTCGTGCCGCGTGCCTATAGGCTCCTGAACGAGATAGCCCGCAATTTCCAAGACTCCCTCGTGCGCAAAGGGCTCCCTATGCACAAGATGTGCATCAGCAGCGTGCTGCGCACCGAAAGCGACGTAAAGCGCCTGCGGCGCGGCAACGCCAACGCTAGCGACCAGAGTTGCCACCGCTACGGCACGACCTTCGACATCTCCTATAACTATTACACGCGCGTGCAAGACCCCGACAGCACACAGCTTCCCGAACACTGGGGTGTACAGCTCAAGCAGGTGCTGGCCGAAGTGCTGCGCGACCAACGTGAAGCTGGCACCTGCTACGTGAAGTATGAAGTACACAAGCCGTGCTTCCATGTAACGTGCAGGTAAACAGCTTTCCCATTGACGTTTATTGCAGATAACTGGAAGAAACGCTTTAACCCATTTGCTAATTTGCTAATTTCCCAATTTGCTAATTAACCCCCTCAACCGAGACGTATGCGCAAGAAATTCGTCATCACACTCTGGTGCCTCATGCTGGGCATTCTGATGCTCGTGGCAGGCACGTTCATGGCCATCAGGGAAGGTTGGATAGGGTACATGCCCGACATCGAGGAAATCCAAAGCCCCATCAGCCGCTATGCCTCACAAATACTCTCCGCCGACGGCCAGCTCATGGGCACATGGAGCCGGAGTGAGAACCGCGTGTTTGTGAGCTACGACAGCATATCCCCCTACGTCGTCAAAGCCCTCGTGGCCACCGAAGACGTGCGCTTCTACGACCATTCAGGCATCGACGCGAAAGCCCTGGGGCGAGCCATAGTGAAGCGCGGCATCCTGCACCACAAGTCGGCGGGCGGCGGCAGCACCATCACCCAGCAGCTGGCCAAGCAGCTCTACTCCGACGTGGCCAGCAACTCCCTCGAACGCCTCTTGCAGAAACCCATAGAGTGGGTCATCGCCGTGGAACTGGAACGCCAGTTCACCAAGGACGAAATCATCACCCTCTACCTGAACTACTTCGACTTCCTGCACAACGCCGTGGGCATCAAGACGGCAGCCAGCATCTACTTCCGCAAGTCTCCCCACGACCTCACGCTCTGCGAAGCCGCCACGCTGGTGGGCATGTGCAAGAACCCCAGCTACTACAATCCCGTCGCCCACCCCGACCGCTGTAGGGAACGCCGCAACGTGGTGCTCGGCCAGATGCTCAAGGCCGGCTACCTCACCGAGGCCGAACACGCCTCCTATTGCCAGGAACCCCTCGACATGAGCCGCTTCCACCGCACCGACCACAAGGAAGGACTGGCCACCTATCTGCGCGAATACCTGCGCCACATCATCAATGCCCAGAAACCCGACCGTTCCGACTACGCCTCGTGGCAGGCGGCCCAATACTATGCCGACTCCCTCAGTTGGGAGAACGACCCCCTCTATGGCTGGTGCCACAAAAACAGTAAGCCCGACGGATCGGCCTACGACCTCTACACCGACGGGCTGAAGTTCTACACCACCATCGACTCGCGGATGCAGCGCTACGCCGAAGAGGCCGTCCACAGCCATGTGGCCCAATACCTCCAGCCCATCTTCAACAAGCGCAAACTCACCGACTCCGCCTTCCCCTATAGCGGAGACCTCAGCGCAGCCGACGTGAAGCGCATTCTCGACCGCGCCATGAGGCAGAGCGAGAGATACCGAGCCATGAAGTCCGACGGCTGTTCCGACGACGAGATACGAGCCGCCTTCCGCACCCCCACGGAGATGACCGTATTCACCTACGGCGGGCCGCGCGACACCCTCCTCTCGCCCCTCGACTCCATACGCCACTACAAGTCCTTCCTGCGGTCGGGCATGATGAGCCTCGACCCCAAAACGGGATTCGTCAAGGCATACGTCGGCGGCCTGAACTACTCCGTGTTCCAGTACGACATGTGTATGCAAGGCCGCAGGCAGGTCGGCTCCACCATGAAGCCCTTCGTCTATGCCCTCGCCATGGAAGACGGACGCCAGCCCACCGACATGGTAATCAACTCGCAGCACACCTACCACGTTTACGGCACCGACCAGACATGGACCCCCCGCAACGGTTCCTACAGCCGCTACGGACAGGCCGTAACCCTGAAGTGGGGACTGTCGCAATCCAACAACTGGGTAACCGCCGAAGTTATGAACGCCGTAGATCCCTCAGGAGTGCGCCTGCGCGACATGCTCTGGACCTTCGGCGTAGCCAACCCCGACATACACCCCAGCATCTCCCTCTGCCTCGGCACTTGCGACATCACCGTGGCCGAAATGGCATCCGCCTACACCGCCTTCGCCAACGAAGGCATTCAGGCGCAGCCCATACTCGTTACACGCATAGAAGATGCCGAAGGACACGTCCTCGCCCACTTTGAACCCCGCCTCCGTCAGGTTATCAGCGAAGAAACCGCCTACAACATGATCGACCTCCTCAAAGCCGTCATCGACCAAGGCACAGGCACCCGCCTGCGCTACAAATACGGTTTCAAGGCTGATATAGCCGGAAAGACCGGCACCACCACCCGCAACTCCGACGGCTGGTTCGTGGGCTTCGTGCCCCGCCTCGTCACGGCCTGCTGGGTAGGAGGCGACGACCGCGACATCCACTTCAACACCACGTCCATGGGACAAGGCGCCACCGTAGCCCTCCCCATCTGGGCAAACTATATGAAGCGCGTTTTCCGAGACTTCTCCCTCGGCTACAATCAGAACGAGACATTCAAGCTCAGCGCCGACACAATCGACACGCTCCCCTACATCATCCCCTCCACCGCACAGGAAGACGAAGTTCCGCTTGTCGATGAAAGTCTGGGCGATTGAATAATTCAGCAAATCAGTACACCATGCGCATCCTAGCCCTTATCCCTGCCCGATACGCCAGCACGCGTTTCCCCGCAAAGTCCCTTGCCCTGCTGGCCGGAAAGCCCATTGTCCAGCACGTCTATGAACGCGTCAAAGCCATCTTCCCCCACGTCTATGTGGCCACCGACGATCAGCGCATAGCCCAATGCGTGGCCGGCTTCGGCGGGCAATACGTCATGACAGGCACCCACCACAAAAGCGGCACCGACCGCTGCTATGAGGCCCTCCGGCATCTGGGCGAAGAAAACTACGACGTGGTCATCAACATACAGGGCGACGAACCCTTCATCCACCCCACCCAGCTCACGGCAGTGGCCGAAGCCTTCCAGCAACCCGACACGCAAATTGCCACACTCGTCAAGCCCTTTGCTCCGGAAGCAAATTGGGAAACACTCGCAAACCCCAACTGCCCCAAAGTAGCAGTCAGCCCTGACGGACGCGCCCTCTACTTCAGCCGCAGCGTGATACCCCATCTGCGCGGGCACGAACAATCCCGATGGCCAGCCCTCCACACCTACTACAAGCACATCGGCCTCTACGCCTACCGCACCGAAGTGCTGCAAGCCATCACCAAGCTGCCCCAGAGCCCCCTCGAAAAAGCCGAAAGCCTGGAACAGTTGCGCTGGCTCGAAGCAGGCTTCTGCATACGCGTCCGACAGACAGACACCGAAACCATCGGCATCGACACGCCTGCCGACCTCCAAGCCGCCGAAGCATACATCACACAACACAAATCAGAAAATCAGCAAATGTGAGAATTGGCTAATTCCCACATTCCACACCAAGCATTCAGCACGCAATCATGACAAAGAAAACCCTACTCCCCATAGCCCTGCTCCTCCTGAGCTCCGCCGCCAACGCCCAGAAAATGACCGTAGGCACCTACAACTTCAAGGACGGCGGCATCTACACGGGCGACCTCTTCAACAACAAGCCCAACGGACAAGGCCGCACCGAATACCCCAACGGAGACACCTACGAAGGAGGTTACCTCAAAGGCAAACGCTACGGAGAAGGCACCTACACCTTCGCCGACGGCGAAAAATACACGGGCTCGTGGCTTGGCGATCAGCAACACGGACGCGGCACCTACTGGTACCTCAACAACAACCGCTACGAAGGCCTGTGGTACCGCGACTACCGCGAAGGGCAAGGCACCATGTACTACTACAACGGCGACAAATACACCGGAGAATGGAAAGCCGACCAGCGCAACGGACAAGGCACCTACACCTACGCCTCAGGAGCCTACTACCGTGGACAGTGGAAAGACGACCGGAAAAACGGCAAAGGCTTCTTCGACTGGGCCGACGGCTCCACCTACGACGGCCATTGGGCCGACAACATGCGCGACGGCACAGGCACCTACCGCTACCTCACAGGCGACATCTACACAGGAGCCTGGCGGCGCGACGTACAGCACGGACGCGGCATCTACAAATTCAACAACGGCGACCTCTACGAAGGCCCATACGAGGAAGGCCAGCGTCAGGGCGATGGCGGCGTATTTACCTTCGCCAACGGCAACAAATACACCGGCCCTTTCAAAGCGGGCGAGCAGGACGGCGAAGGCACCTTCGTGTGGAAAGGCATAGCCACCTACAAAGGACAATGGAAAAAAGGACGCCGACAGGGGCAAGGCACCTACAAGTGGAAAAACGGCGACGAATACACAGGCGCATGGCAGGACGACCAGATGAGCGGCGAAGGCACCCTCACGCAAGGCGGCGTGCGCTATCGCGGACAGTTTCAGGCAGGACGCAAACACGGCAAAGGCGTTGAAGTCGATAAAGACGGCACACGCGCAGAAGGCACATGGAAAGACGGCGAGCGCGACGGCAAATTCATCATCTACGACCGCAACGGCAACGTCGCTCAAAAAATAACCTACGTCAAGGGACGGGCCGAGGGGAAATGAATATCAAATTGTAACCTCTATGTAAACCATCACCTGCCGACCCCACCACAAAGGCGCGTGTCGGCAGGTGCTTTTATATTTTCGGGTGTAGGAGGGGCTCAGTGGAAATTCTTCCTCTTCAGACTTGCCAAGATTTATGCTTCCCCCCACTAATTTTCCACTGAGCCTAAAAATGGGCTTGGTTAGGCTATTGTTACGTCCGTGCTTTAGTGTACTAAAAAAGTTCTGCAAATTTCGGTTTGCAGAACTTTTGGAGGGGTGACCAGTGGGATTCGAACCCACGACATTCAGAACCACAATCTGACGCTCTAACCAACTGAACTATGGTCACCATCGCGGCGGTCTGCTAATGTGTAGGAGACATGCCGTTTGTTTTCATGTGCAAAGGTAAGTGATTCTTTTGGAATGGCCAAGTAATCCTGCCGTTTTTTCAATAGAACACGCTTAACTTTTTGCATTCTCCTGCCATTTTGCTCACTCTACTTTGGCAAATGGGGAGACTTTTACCATCCGAAGGCTTCTGCATTGTCCATCCAACGGCCTTGGGCGCGGAGGACTTGCTCCACAACGTCGCGCACGCAGCCTTTCCCGCCTGCATAGTGGCTGACGTATGTGCTGAGTGTGCGGATTTCGGGGGCGGCATCGGCGGGGCAGCAAGGGCACCCGCAATGGCGCATTACTTCATAATCGGGTACGTCATCGCCCATGTAGATGACTTCTTCGGGCTGAAGACCGTGTTTTTGGAGCCATTGCTGGAAGACAGAGAGCTTGAGGCTCACGCCGTCGTAGATGTCGGACAGCCCGAGGCCTTCGTAGCGTTGGCGCACGGCAGGGCTCTTGCCGCCTGTGATGATGGCCATGGGATAGCCGAGGCGGGCGGCGTGGTGAAGGGCGTAACCGTCTTTGATGTTGGCCGTGCGCTGGGGCTGGCTGTCATCGGAGAGCAGGACGATGTTGCCGCTCAATACGCCATCGACGTCGAAGCAGAAGGCGCGTATTTTCGTGAGGTCGTAGTTTATCATCTTATTTCCTTACTGGGTCGGAGGTCACGCTACAGCCGAGCTTTTTGAATATCTTGCAGTCGATTTCGTTGAGGATTTCAGTGGTGTGGATTTGGCAGCCGCCCAGCAGGGGGAGGGCTGCGAGTGCGCGGGCGCAGTTTTCGTCCTGACGGCTGAGCACGCTGAGAGCCACCAGCACTTCGTCGGTATGGAGGCGGGGGTTGCGGCCATGAAGGAGGGTGGTTTTGGTGTGCTGTATGGGTTCGATGAATTCCTGCGATATGAGCTTGATGTGGTGGGGGATGCCTGCGAGGTGTTTTGTGGCGTTGAGCAGGAGGGCGGCACTGGCTCCGAGGAGTGATGAGGAGTGGCTGGTGATGAGTGTGCCGTCGGTGAGTTCAACGGCTGCGGCGGAGATGGAGAGCGATGTGTCTGCCTGTCCGTCGATTACCGGCTCCGATTCCTGTTCGCTGCCGCAGGCTTGCACGGAGGGGGTGCTGGCTTGTGCTTCTTCCAGGGCTTCGCGGGCGGCCACGGTGCAACGGCGGTCGGCGGTGGTGAGTTTCATCTGGCCCATGAGGAGCTTGATGGTGTTTACCTCGGTGGCGTTGTCGCGGCCGTCGGCAAAGTTGCACAGGGCATTGTAGTAGCGGCGTATGATTTCCTGCCGTGAAGCCTCGCTGCACACCTCGTCGTTGCTGATGCAGAAGCCTATCATGTTCACGCCCATATCGGTGGGGGACTTGTAGGGACTTTCGCCATAGATGCCTTCAAAGAGCGCATTGAGCACGGGGAAGATTTCAATGTCGCGGTTGTAGTTTACGGTGGTCTGCCCGTAGGCTTCAAGGTGGAAGGGATCAATCATATTGACGTCGGCGAGGTCGGCTGTGGCGGCTTCGTAGGCCAGATTGATGGGGTGTTTGAGCGGAAGGTTCCAGATGGGGAAGGTTTCGAACTTGGCATATCCGGCCTTCACGCCTCGCTTGTGCTCGCCATAGAGTTGGGAGAGGCATACGGCCATTTTACCGCTGCCGGGGCCAGGGGCTGTGATGAACACGAGGGGGCGCGTGGTCTCTACGAACTCGTTCTTTCCGAAGCCTTCGTCGGAGGCTATGAGGGAGATGTTGGAGGGATAGCCTTCTATGAGATAGTGGTAATAGACGTTTACGCCCATGCGCTCCAGGTGCTTGCGGAAGGCTGAGGCCGATGATTGGCCGTTGAAGTGGGTGATGACGACGGAGCTGACCATGAAACCTCGGGAGGTGAATACATCGCGCAGGCGGAGCACGTCCTTGTCGTAGGTAATGCCGAGGTCGGCGCGTACTTTGTTCTTTTCGATGTCGGCGGCACTTATGACGAAGACGACTTCGGCCACATCGCGCAGCTGGGTAAGCATTTTCAGTTTGCTGTCGGGCTGAAAGCCGGGCAGGACGCGTGAGGCATGGTGGTCGTCGAAGAGTTTGCCGCCAAATTCGAGGTAGAGTTTGTCGCCGAAGCGCGAGATGCGCTCCTTAATGTGTTGTGACTGGATTTGCAGGTATTTCTCGTTGTCGAAGCCAAGTTGCATAATGGAGGTGAGATTGTTGTTTTTTGTTTATAGAATAGTTTTTACTGTCGTATAGGTTGGTTTTTCCTGTCGTATAGGAGAAATTTCCCGTTTCTTGGAGAAGGTCGAAAGGGCTTATGGGTTAGTCGGACGCTTGGGTGAGAAAAGTGAAAGCAGCAAAGCTACGAGCACGCTCACCGTAATGCCAATCACGCTGAAAAGGAGGAAGCTGACATCCGTCCATGCGCTGACCATGAACACTACGCCCGTGCCGATAACGAAGCCGGCCAGGGCTGCCTTGCCGCCGATGCGGGGGAAGAAGCGGCCCATCACAAAGAGGCCGCAGAGGCCGGAGGTGAGCAGGCCGAGGATGGTGTTGAAATAGTCGAGGAGGGAGAGTATGTTCCATGTACACATCAGCAGGGCGATGCCTACGCCCAGCATACCGCACACCATACAGGCATAGCGGGCTACGCGCAGCAGGCGCTGGCTATCGACGCTGGGGCGGAAACGCTGGAAGAAATCGACGCTGAAGGCCGTGGCCACGGAATTGATGTTGCTGGCGATAGTGCTCATCGTGGCGGCGAAGATGGCAGCAATGAGCAGACCTGCCACGCCTGCGGGCATCTGGCTCATCATGAAGAAGGGGAAGATGGCATCGGTCTTGGCCATCGTGATGTCCATGGCCGCAGGGTGTGTGTGGTAGAAGGTGAAGAGTCCCGTGCCTATGATATAGAAGGCTATGCTGATGAAGACGGACATGAGCCCGTTCAGCAGGATGGAGTGGGCGGCTGAACGTTCATCCTTCGTGGTCATATAGCGCTGGATGACAGTTTGGTCGGAGGTGTAACTGACGAGATTGTTGGCCAGTCCTCCCAATATGATAACCCAGAACGTTGCGCTGCGGTAGTCGAACGACCAGTCGAAGAGGCGCATCTTGTCGTTGTCTATGGCCAACTGCCAGGCTCCGGAGAAGCCGCCTTCGGTGTTGCCCCAGAGATAGAAGCAACTGAAGATGGCACCGCCTACGAGGAGAAGTCCCTGAATCACGTCGCCCCAGATGACGGCTTCGACACCGCCCATCGTGCAGTATATGATGGTTACTACGCCCATAAGTACAATGCTCATCTCCACGCTGATGCCCGTAACGGCTGACAGGGCAAGGGAAGGCAGGTAGAGCACCAATGCCGTGCGGGCCACCATGAAGGCTATGAAGAGGGCGGAGGCCATCAGGCGCGTGGCTGCATTGAAACGCTCCTCCAAGTATTGATAGGCCGAGGCTACCTTGAGCTGGCGGAAGAAAGGCAGATAGTATTTTATGACGGGGAAGGAGACGATAAGAATCGTTATGAGCATGGGATAATACGTCCAGTCCGTGGCATAAGCCTTGGCCGGAATGCTCATATAGGTGATGGCAGACAGCATGGTGGCGTAGATGCTGATGCCGGCTGCCCACCAAGGTATGCGCCCGCCGCCCTTGAAGAAATCTTCGGCATCACCGCCTCGACGCATAAAGAAGAGGCCGAGGGCCAGCATGGCGGCAAGATATAAGACAAGTACCGTCCAGTTGATCCACCCGAAGGAGCGTTCTGCCGTTACTGCCACATCATTGACATTGCAGGAGCGTACGCCAGGCTTGAGTTCGCCGCCGATGAGCGTCCACGTGTTGGCCGTGTCGCTATTGCAGGAAGGCACAAGCATGGCGCCCGCCCGAGCCAAAGCCCTGCTGCCCGGCAGCTCTGTCCAGGCATCGGAGATGAGATTATACACCAGCGGTTTTTCACGGAACTTGTACCATTCCTTAGGGTGCAGCATGTAGTCGTCGCCGTATTCCCCGCGAATGGCCTTGGTGAATATGGTGTCGTTCACGCCGCCTATGAGCATGACGCTGCTTGCTCCGATGGCCGTGGCTTGTGCGCCCGCCAAGCCATACGGCATAGGCGATGTGGTTCGCCACACGCGCGTGCGTATATTATATATATAGGAGTGCTTGGGCAAGTCCTTGGCTGTGGGGTCGTAACCGCCGAGAAGTACAAACTGCGGACCGAGGGCATCGTTCTGCACTACCGCAGAGGGCTGTACGCGTTGCGGTCCGGGCACGTCGGGGAGCACCTCCCATTGGCCCTTGGGATAGGCGAGACGATAGAAGTGGCTTGTGTGTCCGCCGGCTATGTAGATGTAGCCGTCGTAGTAGGCAGCGGCACATTCGGCCATGGGTTCGGGCAAGTCGGGTAGGGCGGTAATGACGGTTTGGCCCGTTCCTGTCATGCCTGGCTGCGTTGCCGTACTCACGCAGTCGGCAATCATGACGCTGCTTATCAGATAGACGGAGCGTATGGCCACCCCCGTGGAGTCTTGGCCGCCGAGGCAGACAAGGCCTTCAGGCACTTGTGCAGAAGCTCCGTAGGCTACGGGATGGGGCAGGCGGCCAACGGGTTTCCACCAGCCGCCCTGGTTGGCCATCACCGTATCGTAATAGACTTTCTTTCCACCCTCGTGAGCAGGAATCGTGGGGTAGTTATTGCCACCGGCCAGTACGGATTGGCCGTTTACTGTTCCAGCAAAAGCTGCGCTCACTCCCTGAGTGCTGCATCCTATGTTGCAGGAACTTTGCGGGTTGATGTGTACTCTGTTAAAGCTAACATCGCCTTGCGCCCAGCCAAGGACGCAAAGCGATGTGGCAAATATGAATGCGAAAAGGCGTTTCATACTTATTTGTTGCAGCGTGAGAAGAAGTTGATGGCCTCCAGCTCTTGGCGCAGGCGGGCTTCCTCTTCGTCGGTAACGTTCTGGAAGGGCGTGCGGTTGGGGCCGAGGTCAAGGCCAATGAGTTTCATAATGCGCTTACCGCCCACGATGTTGCCTCGGAAGTGGCAGATGACGTCAATCACGTCCTGCGAAAAGTTCTGTAGTTCGCGGGCACGCTCTAAGTTGCCAGCTTCCCATGCCTCGATGATGCCCGTGAGGCAGAGGCCGTTGTAATTGGTCGTTCCGCCGATACCTCCTTGCGCTCCACCCATGGCAAGGCAGGGGAGTATGGTTTCGTCCTGACCGTGCAGCATGTCGAACTTGCCATCCTTATAGCGCCGGCAACGGTTATACTCGTAGAGGCTCTCGAAGGTGTATTTGATGCCGGCGAGATTGGGGATGCGTTCCTCTGCCGCTTTGAGGAAGTCGAGCATGGAGAGGAAGGCTCCGTTGAAGGCGGGGATGTGGTAGAAATAGAAGGGTAGGGCAGGGGCTCCGCAGGCAATCTCTTCGCAGTACTTCACGAGTTCTTCCACGCGTCCTATCTTGGGAAAGGGCGTGGCCATGGCACCGATGCCCCATGCGCCTATTTCCTGAGCGTGCCGGGCGAGGCGGAAGGACTGCTTTACACATGTGGAACCCACGTGTACAATAACCTTGAAAGCTTCGCCCTTTGTGGTCTTTACATTGGCTGCAGCCTTCATCCAAGCCTCGGCCAACTGCTTGCGCTCCTCTTCGGTGAGCATATAGCCTTCGCCACTGGAACCGTTGATGAATACGCCTTTGAGACCGTTGCGGGCGAGAAGCGCGGCGTAGGCGGGAATGATGTCGAGATTGATGCTGCCGTCTGGGTGCATCGGCGTGAAGGGGGCGTCAATAAGCCCTTTTATCTTTTCAAACTGCATGGTGATAATGCTTTTAGCGGTTGTGTGTGTTTATCCCAGATACTTGGCAAGTACGTTTTTGGTTTCATCGGTGCGCAGGTGCATCAAGGCGCGTTCCTTGATTTGCCTTACGCGTTCACGTGTCAAGCCGAGGTTGCTGGCCACTTCTTCGGCGGTCATTTCGGTTTGGCCGATACCGAACAGCATTTTCAGCACCTGCTGTTCGCGTTCGTTGAGCAGGGTGAGGGCTGCGCTGAGGTCGGTGGAAAGGGATTCGCGCTCCATACTGTCGTCGGTGCCTCGGGCATCCGAGTCTGTCATGATGTCTATCATGGAATTGGACTCGTCGTCTTGGAAGGGGGCGTCCACGCTCACCTTCTTGCCGTTAGTTCCCATGGCATCGCGTATTTTCTCCACGTCGGTGTCGAGAATGTCGGCCAGTTCCTGAAGTGAGGGCCGGCGTTCGTTTTCCTGTTCAAAGTTTACGATGGCCTTTGTCAGCTTTGACTGGAAACCCACCTGATTGAGCGGCATTCTCACAATTCGGCTTTGTTCGCTGATGGCCTGTAGAATGCTTTGGCGCACCCACCACACGGCGTATGAGATGAATTTGAAGCCACGTGTTTCATCGAATTTCTGGGCGGCTTTGATGAGGCCCAGATTGCCTTCGTTGATTAAGTCGTTCAAAGCGAGGCCTTGGTTCTGGTATTGCTTGGCTACGCTGACAACGAAACGCAAGTTGGCGCGTGTCAGTTTGTCTAAAGCCACTTGGTCGCCTCTGTGGATGCGCTGGGCAAGCTCCACTTCCTCTTCCACGTTGATGAGCTCCTCTCGACCGATTTCGACCAGATACTTGTCCAAAGCCGCCGTCTGGCGGTTTGTGATACTGTTGTTGATTTTCAGTTGTCGCATTCTATCTTGGTGTTTTTTTTATTGTTTGCGTTTTTTTGAGTTCTTTATGTCGGAAATGTCCAGTAGCACGGTGAAATTGCCGCCGAAGCAGGTTCCGTCAGTATTGTTGCCGTAGCCTGGCACATAGTAGGGGTTGCCGTAGGTATCGCCTGTCTGCTTGAAGCGGAACTTCCACCTGACTGACCAGCCCAAATGTATGAAACGCCACAGGCGGCCTTCAAGTCCGGCAACGAGTTCACCCCAGTGCATTTTGCTGCTTATGCCGTGCAGATGATAGGACAGGCTTTGACGCCATACGGGGTCGTAGAAGTCCGGACCGTCAATGTCAAACTTGAACGAGGAGAAGCCGTAGCGTAGGCCGAGGTATATCCTGTTGCCTGAAATGGGGTTGCGGGCAAAGTTGTAGTCGCCGCCTACGCGGAAGTAGGGTGAATGCGTCCTGTAGTGCTGGTGGGAGCGTTCGCTGGTGTAGTTGGAGGTGCCGAGGCCGACTTCTGCGGCGAGGAAATAGCGTTGCTTGAAGTTAAACCGAGCCTGGGCTTCATATTCCCCGAACTTGGCCACTTGTGCCCTCACTATGCCTGCGACATCGGCTCCTATGCTTATTCCGCAGAACGTGGGCATGTCGCTATAGGAGGGCGTGCTGTCATGCACAAACTGTATGCCGCGGATTTGAGCCGTACTGTCGTTGGGTGCTTCTCCTCCTCCCCTGCGTTCTTCCTGTGCCCCCGCACAAAGACTAATGAGCCAGAGGATGTACAGACAGGCGTATATTCTCATGGTGTTCATAATCTATTTCAGGGTTGCCCATCGTAAGGTTTGCGATGTGTCTGCCTCGATATTCGGCTTTTGTCAGGGTGTGGAACAGGACGGGCGGGCAATCCATGCCGTCAGAGTGTATGCGGCCTATATGGCTGACGCACAGTGTGTCGGTTGTCATCGCATCGGCACTCTCCGCATGGCCTTTGGCAACCCAATGCAGGAGGAACGTGTCTGTCACGTGGGGGGGGGGGGGGGGGGGGGGGGGGGGGGGGGGGGGGGGGGGGGGGGGGGGGGGGGGGGGGGGGGGGGGGGGGG
>JAGHRT010000008.1 GCA_018066245.1 Candidatus Equimonas faecalis
GCAGTAATAATCACCCCACTCTTAAAGCCTCCCCTAAGGGGGAGGTCTGGAGGGGGCCTTACATTATCCCCACGTCGGAGACCATGGCTCTCCGCACCGAGCACGCTTTGCTTCAGGCGAGCGAGATTCCCACAGGAGACGGCACGGCCGACCATTACGACACTCGCCGACAAGACGCATGGACGGACGACTGGACGGACGCTGACGAGTAACGCCGCCCCTTCCTGCCTAACAAGTCAAGCCGCCGCCAAGGATTGTTCCCTGGCGGCGGTGGCTTTTTTGATGGTGTTTACCCTAACGCATTCGGCGTAAGAGCGTATATCCCGGAGTATAGCGGTGCGCTTGCTTCTATCGCGGTTCGAGCTTGACGAGTTCCAGTTGGAAGATGAGGGTGGAGTCGGCGGGGATGCCGGGCAGGGACTGGCGGCCATAGCCGTATTGGGCGGGGACGTAGAGTTCCATGCGGTCGCCCTGGCGCATACGGGAGAGGGCTATTTGCCAGCCCATGATGAGGTCGCGCACGACGAAGCAGGCGGGTAGGGGAGCGTTGAGGTTGTTGTCGAACTCGCTGCCGTCGATGAGGCGGCCTGTGTAGCGCACGAATACGATGCTGGAGGGTGTGGCGAAGGGCTTGCCTGCGGGACCGCGCTCTATCCAGCGATAGAGGACGCCGGAGGGGAGGGCGACGATGCCTTCTTCTTTGGCTTTCTCGGCGAGATAGAGGAGGTTGGCTTCGCGGTATTGGGATTTGCGTTTCATACAGGGGCTTTTATCGTCGTGAGCTGATTATAGGACCTGCCTTTAGCGGATGTGCTTTCTGCCGCCTTGGATGTAGATGCCGTGGTAGGAGGGCGGGAGGGGAAGGCCGAGCAGGTCGCACGGGGCTGAGGGGCGGTTGGGCCGGGCGGCAGGGCCGGTGATGCTGCTGGGCGGGTAGTGCAGGTCGGTGCTGAAGTCCGTGAGCGTGGTTTGGCGGCGGTAGAGATAGACAGGCTCCTGACTGTCGGAGGGGTAGAAGCGGAAGTAGCCTGTGGGGTTGTAGCTCAGTACGGCGCCTTCTGCCTTGCCGCTCAGCGAGAGACGGATGTCGTGGGCGTTGCGAAACTCCGGCATGAGGCCGTACTTCGCTGCCGTGGAGCGGTTGGCCGTACTGGCCAGGCCGCTGGAAGTGCCACTGGTGTGATAGTTGTAGAGGCCGTCCTGAGTGCGCAGGAGGTAGAAGCCTTCCACGTCTTCGTAGCGCTCAATGCTTACGGCGTAGGCATCGCCCCATAGGGCGTCCACATGGGTGCGGTCTGCGCTGAGATGTTGGGCAGGATTGACGTGGTTCTTCTTTTTTCCGAGGTGGTTGGTGCCGCCTTGCGCTCCGTTGGCAAAGAGCGTGTCGGAGGCGGCGATGAGGTACTGGCCCGCCCAGTCGTCGGGTGCGGAGGTTACCAGTGTGTAGGCGGACTTTTCGGTGGCGAACACAGCGTAGTAGGTTACGTCGGCTCCGATGAGTGCGGCGTAGTGGGGCGCGGACAGGGGTGAGACGGTTGCCGTGGTGGTCCAACCAGCCAATACTCTGTCCAAGTCGGCAGGAATCGGCACGTCGGGCGGCACGAGGGGCAGGCCTGCGACTGCGCCTGCGTCGGTACGCACGATTTGCCCATCGACGCTCCAATGCACGGTGCAACTGCCGTCTGCCATACCGGGTGGCGGGCAGAGCAACCAAAGCATGAGGGCGAGGAGGAGGGGCTTCATAACGGGGAATGGGCCTGAAAGGGAAATAAAAAGGCGGAGGGGCTATCCGGCATGTCGGGCGAGGAAGTCTGCCGCTTGGGAAAGACTGGCCGTCTTGCCCACGTCGAGGAGTTGAAGCTGTGGGTCGGGCACGACGTGGATGGGCACGTCGGCGCACACGCTGAGGTAGAAGTCCATGATGCTGAAGGCTGGCGGATAGCTGGCCATGGCCGTGCGGACGAGGGTAGGGGAAATGATGTGTATGCCGCTGAAGGCGTAGGATTCGCCATTGTCGCTGCCGCGCACTTCGCCGGTGGTGAGGTTTTTCCATCCCACGAGACGGTGGTCGCGCACAATGAGCTGCCGCGTGCTCTGGCGACGGCTCACGAGGAGCGCGGCGGGGCGGTGGGCGTTTTGCCCGTAGAAGCGGCGCAGGTCGGCATTGCTGAGAATATCGACATTGTGGACCAGCAGGCCTTCTTCGCAGTCGGACGGCAGGAGACCTACGGCCTGACGGATTCCGCCGCCTGTGTTGAGCAACTGCGCACTCTCATCGCTGACTTTGACGGGGATGGGCTGCGGGTTCTGCTGGAGGTAGCTGACAATCTGCCGGCTGAAATGATGGACGTTTACGATGGCCTCCGTGGCTCCCTGGCGGATAAGGGCGTTCAGGGTGTGCTGGAGCAGCGGCTGTCCGCTGACGGGTACCAGGGCTTTGGGCATTGTGTCTGTCAAAGGCCGCAGGCGTGTGCCCAATCCTGCGGCCAGAATAAGGGTGCGCATGTTGTGGTTCAGTCGGCGTAGCGGCTGTAGATGACGCTGAGCTCTACGGGGGGTACGGCACTCTGGCTTCCTCCTTCAAGGCGCACGCCGCTCAGCCCGTACTGGTGGTCGATGCTGAAGATGGTGGTCGTGCTGACTCCGTAGGCGTTTGTGCTGGTGGAGCTTTGGGTGCTGACGGGTATCAGCACGGCTTTGTTCCAGTCGGGGTGGGCGGCTTCCCATGTGGCCCACTTCTGCCTGCGTGTGGCGGCATTGTCGCTGTCGGTAACGCCGGCTCCGATGTTGCGCAGCCGCTTCATGGTCATGATAAGCTGCGACACGTCGCTGAAGGTGTAGGCGTTGTTCTTCGAGTTGAAGGAGGTGAGGAAGGAAGTCGTGTTGTCGGCCAGTTTTTTGTCGCGGAAAAACTGATACATCTGTGCCTTGCTGACGAGCAGCACTTGGCTGGGCGTGGGCACGGCATAGGAGCTGGCTACCTGGTTGTTGATGCGGCGGAAACTGAGCCGGGCGTTGTTGAGGCTGTCGGTGTAGTGCTCCTCGTTGATTATCTGGTCGATGGGCATTGTTACCTCTGTGAAGAGGGCCGCAGGGCTTCGCAGGTAAGTGCAGTCGGTCTGGTTGAGGAGAGCGGATAGGGGGGAGTTGTCAGCACGGGCAGACTGGATGACTTCGCCCGTAGAAGCCATGCGATTGTACCCTTTGATGAGGCTGTCGGATTGGGTAAAGCTGTAGTGGACATCAAGGTTGCTGACATAGGTGTGTACCATGGCTCCCACGCCGCTGCTATGCTGAAAGTAGAAACCAGGGCAGACGTTGCGCGTGAACTGGTAGGAGTTGGTGAAGTATTCGGGGTGGTCGTAGTAGCTCTGTAGGATGCGGTCGCCGTAGGCTGTGGGGAGCTTCATCGAGATATAGGACATGTACTTGCTGCTGTGTTGCGGGTTGCTCAAGTCCTTGACGGCGTAGTTGGCGATGGCCAGGGGGGCTGCGCCTTGCTCAACGAAGCTGGCGGGGTCGATGTGGATGGAGTATGTGGTGTCCTCCCGCAGGGGTGTCCGTGTGCTGAGTTCGTGGACGACCAAGCCCATCGGGGCGAGGGAATCGCCCTGGTAGGAATCAAAATAGACGGTAAGCGTGACGCTGTCGGCATGAACCTTGCCGTCGTCGCCTTTCTCCATGCGGCTGAAGTCGGGCAGCGAGAAATTGTCGTTGATGTGGAATTGCGCCATGTAGTCGCAGGTGGTGCGAATGTTGGTCTCGGGGTCGATGATGCTGCCGAGGAAACACTCGTTGGTATTGGCTACGATGGAGTCGGGGTTGGCTGCGATGGTCTGTGTGGGGATATGGAAAATGCTGTCGTCGGTAGCAATGGCGTCGTGGGGCGGCATGATGTCAATGCCTATGACGCCCGTGCTGTCGTCGCATGAAGCGGCCATGCCGATTGCCAGAAGTGCGAATAGGGAAGGTATGAGTTTTTTCACGGAATGGAGGGGGAAAGTGCCCCGTGGCGGGGCTGTTCGGTTTGAGTGCTTAGGGAAGGGTTGCAGACGCGGGGAGAGGAAGCTGCGGATTCTTCCGTGTGTTTAGAGGTCTTTGACAAAGTTGTCGAATTGGTCTTGGAGGTTGTCCAGGTTCTTCAATTTGAGTGAGGGTCCCTTATGGACGCTGGCAATGGCTTCGCTGATTTCTTTCGATGTGCCCACTTCCCATATACCGTCGCTGTAGATTGCTGCCAGGCGGATGAGCGCGTCATTTTGCTTGAAGTCAATGCCGGTCTCGGCCAGTAGGGCCTCGTTGCCGTCGCGGAAGCTGATGAGTTTTTCCACCCCGTCCGGCATGGGGAGGGTAAGCTGTTCGCGGAAGAATGTGCTGATTACCTTGCAGTGGGCAAAGGCCGGCTCGTCCTTGAAAGCCGTGCGGATGTAGAAGGGGATGATGTTGCAAATCCAGCCTTGGCAAACGATGATGTCGGGGCTCCAGCGCAGTTTCTTGACCGTTTCCAGGATGCCGCGTGCATAGAAGATGGTGCGTTCGACGTTGTCGCTGTATTCGTTGCCGTGTTCATCTTCACGCATCAGCCGCCCTGTGAAGTAGTCGGAGTTGTCGATGAAGTACACCTGCATGTGTGATGCGGCAATGGAGGCCACCTTTATGAGTAGGGGGTGGTCAGTGTCGTCAATGTTGATGTTCATTCCGGAGAGGCGCTGTACTTCGTGCAGTTGGTTGCGCCTTTCATTGACATTGCCCCAGCGTGGCATGAACGTGCGGATTTCGCTTCCACTGGCCACGATGGCGGCGGGAAGTTTTCGGCCAAGGTTACTCATGGCGCTGTCAGGGACGTAGGGGATGACTTCTTGGTTGATGAATAGGACTTTCTGTGCCATCGTTGCTGCAGTTTTAGGTTTAGGTGGCAAATTTACTAAAAAAGTTTGATATATAGGTGCTTTGCTTGCGAAAATGCACTTTTAGGCGTGTTTTTTAGGTGGAAGGTGTGTGTTTTGGGTGCGTGTGGTGGCAAAAAGTGCGATTTTGGGGGAGCGGGCAGAAGGGCAGGGGATGGACGTTGGCGGGTAGCTTGCTGGTGCTAAAACGGAAAAGCCCTCTTCCCGATTTTTGGGGAAGAGGACTTTAGGTTGAGTGTCAAGTGAAGCTATGCGCAGATTACTTCTTGGTGCTGCGTGCGTAGCGACTCATGAACTTGTCCACACGACCGGCGGTATCGACAAGTTTGCTCTTACCGGTGTAGAAGGGATGAGAGGTGTTGGAGATTTCAATCTTCACAACGGGATACTCTTCGCCTTCAAATTCCACGGTCTCGGTGGTCTTACAAGTTGAACGAGTGAGGAACATGTCGCCATTGCTCATATCTTTGAATACGACGGGGCGATAGTTCTCAGGATGAATACCTTTTTTCATTGTTTATTGCTATAGCTATAGGTTTGTAATCAGTTAGTTTTGGTAACTAAAGATTTGTGTAATGGTCGCAAAAGCGGATGCAAAAGTACAATTAAGTTGCGAGATAGCCAAACTTTTTCGCGTTTTTTTGCAGGAGGAAGGCTTTTGGGGACGCTAAAGTCGGTCCAGCACTTTGCAAACAAGGCCTTCCATGCCGCCGTGGTAGTCGGTGTTGGCTTCCTTGGCATAGCGGTTGGCAATGACGAGGCACACGGTGGTGGCTTTGTGGCCCAGGAGGCGGGAGAGGCCGGCTACGGCGCTGCTCTCCATCTCGAAGTTGGTGAAGCATTTCTCTTGGCCGTCGGGGGAGGTGTAGCGGAAGGCTCGTATCTTGTCGTTGGCCTCGGGGTCGGCCAGCGGGGCACGCAGGCGGCGGCCCTGAGGGCCGTAGAATCCGCCGCAGGCAATGGTGATGCCGCGCACAAAGTCGGTGCCGCAGACGCGGGCGGTGAGTTCCTCGTCGGCATGTACGGCATAGGGGTGGGCTATGCACTGATAGCCCGTCCAGTGCATGTGCTGGAGGAAGGCTTCCTCGAAGGGGATGTCGCAGGCTTCCTCGCGGCGGCCGTAGAAGTTGAGGAGACCGTCGAAGCCGAGCGACATTTCGCTGACGATGCAGGTGCCGACGGGCGTGTGGGGCTGCATACCGCCGCAAGTGCCGATGCGCACGATGTTGAGGGTGCGGTGTTCGGGTTTGTCGTCGCGGGTTTGGAAGTCGATGTTGGCCAGCGCGTCGAGTTCGTTGAGGACGATGTCGATATTGTCGCAGCCGATGCCGGTGCTGAGCACGGTGAAGCGCTTGCCCTTGTAGGTGCCGGTGGCGGAGCGGAACTCGCGGTTCTCGGCGGTGGCTTCAATGCTGTCGAAATAGCCGCTGACCATATCTACGCGGCCGGGGTCGCCCACGAGGATGACGTTGTCGGCCAGATGCTGGGGCTGAATGTGAAGGTGGAATGCGCTTCCGTCTTCGTTGATGATGAGTTCGGAATCGGGGTAGGTCATAGGAGGAGGGTTTAAGGTTATGAGGTTGTTGCTAAGGAGGCTTCCTTTTATTGTTCACTGTTCACTGATTCACTGTAAACTTAATTTAGTCAAGTTTCAGCACGGCGAGGAAGGCCTTCTGCGGCACCTGTACGTTGCCGATTTCCTTCATGCGCTTCTTGCCGCGCTTCTGCTTCTCCAGAAGCTTGCGCTTTCGGCTGATGTCGCCGCCGTAGCATTTGGCCGTCACGTCCTTGCGCACCTGCTTCACCGTTTCGCGGGCGATAATTTTGGCGCCGATGGCGGCCTGGATGGCAATGTCGAACTGCTGGCGCGGCAGGAGTTCCTTCAACTTCTCGCACATGCGGCGGCCGAAGGTTACGCTGTTGTCAACGTGCGTGAGGGTGGAGAGAGCGTCCACCGGCTCGCCGTTGAGGAGGATGTCGAGCTTCACGAGCTTGGAGGGGCGGAAACCGATGGGGTGATAGTCGAAGGAGGCGTAGCCTTTGGAGATGCTCTTCAGCTTGTCGTAGAAATCGATGACTATTTCGGCCAGAGGCATATCGTAGTAGAGTTCCACGCGGCTGCCGCTGACGTACTCTTGTTTGACGAGTTCGCCGCGCTTGCCGAGGCAGAGTGTCATGATGGAACCGATATATTCGGTTTGCGTGATGATGCTGGCGCGGATGTAGGGTTCCTCAATGTGCTCAATGGCTGCGATGTCCGGCATTCCTGCGGGATTGTGTACTTCCAGCATATCGCCGTGCTTGTCGAAGACGTGGTACGACACGTTGGGCACCGTTGTGATGACGTTCATGTTGAACTCGCGGTCGAGGCGCTCCTGCACGATTTCCATGTGGAGCAAGCCGAGGAAACCGCAGCGGAAGCCGAAGCCCAGCGCCACCGACGATTCGGGTTGGAAGGAGAGCGAGGCATCGTTGAGCTGGAGTTTTTCAAGTGAAGCCCGCAGGTACTCAAAGTCTTCGGTTTCTATGGGATAGACGCCGGCAAACACCATTGGCTTCACTTCCTCAAAGCCCTCAATGGCCTTCTCGCAGGGACGGCCCTGGCTGGTGATGGTGTCGCCCACCTTCACTTCCGTGGCCGTCTTGATGCCGGAGACGATGTAGCCCACGTCGCCGCAGTGGAGCGTCTTGCGGGGCGAGAGGTCCATCTTCAGCACGCCTATCTCGTCGGCGTCGTACTGCTTCTGCGTATTGACGAACGTTACCTTCTCGCCCTGCGATATGTGGCCGTTCACGATTTTGAAGTAAGCGATGATGCCGCGGAAGGAGTTGAATACGCTGTCGAAGATAAGGGCTTGTAAGGGAGCGTCCTCGTCGCCTTCAGGGTGAGGGATGCGCTCCACCACGGCTCGGAGTATCTCGTCCACGCCTTGCCCCGTCTTGCCCGAGGCTCGGATTATTTCCTCGCGCTTGCAGCCGATGAGTTCTATAATTTCGTCCTCCACCTCTTCAGGCATGGAGTTGGGCATGTCGCACTTGTTGAGCACGGGGATAATCTCCAGGTCGTTCTCAATGGCCATATAAAGATTGGAGATGGTCTGTGCCTGCACGCCCTGCGTGCTATCGACGACGAGAAGGCAGCCCTCGCAGGCAGCGATGGAACGGCTCACCTCGTAGGCGAAATCGACGTGTCCCGGAGTGTCAATGAGGTTCAGGCGGTAGGGCTCCTTGCTTGCGAAGTCGGGATTGTCGCCGTCGTATTGGTAGTCCATCTGAATGGCGTGGCTTTTGATGGTGATGCCGCGCTCGCGTTCCAGGTCCATGTCGTCCAGCATCTGGCCCTCCGTCACCTTGATGGTCTGAGTGCGTTCCAATAGACGGTCGGCCAGGGTGGATTTGCCGTGATCGATATGTGCGATTATGCAGAAGTTGCGGATGTTCTTCATTAAATTATGCGATTTGGGTACAAAAGTACGAAAATCTTTTTAAGTAGCAAAGGAAGCGGCTTGAAATGTGATTTTTCTTGCGTGGGCGGAAGTCCGCCGAGAGAACACACAAGTCCACTGAGGGGAAAGAGAAGTCCGCCGAGAGGAAAACCTTTCGGCGGACTTCTTTACATTGTCTGTACAAGGCCTCAGTGCTACTTGAGCACGGCGTCGATGTAGTAGTCGTCGGCATTGCGGGAGATGAGCGGGCTCTCCAGAATGCGGTGGAGGGCAGCGCAGTAGTAGCGCACCTGAAACTTTGTGTCGGGGGTGGGGAAGGAGACCTCGTCGCCCAGGTCGATTCCGCGATTTGGGTCGGGCGTGACGAGCAGGCCGCAGCACAAGCCGTCCGCAAACACGGCGCACTCGTCGTCCTTGCCCCGCACGCTCCGCACCTCCTCGGGCAACGTAGCCAGGACGAAGGAGACGTAGGGGTAGGGAAAGGCAGTCGTGAGGTCAAGCCTGAAAGGAGTGTCGAATGTGCCCCGGATGGCATCCTTGGCGTAGTCTGTGGCGTTGGGCCAGTAGAGCGTGCGACGGGTCGCAGGGTCGTAGTAGGCCAGGGTGATGGAGGATTCCGCAGGATAGTTGCGCGGCTTGTGAACATAGAGGTAGAAGAGGTCGTGCGGGTCGGCGGTGTTCTTGGTGGCCAGGGCTTTCCCGACGCATTCTCCTTGCGCGAGGGCGGCGAGTGTACCTCCTGAAGCGCTGGCATAATGTCCCTCCGCGTCGATGAGGGCGGCGGTGACGGCCATGCTGGATGTGGGGTCGTCCTCCTCCTCGGTGGGGAGATTCCACTCGGGGGCGTTGGAGGTGGGCATCGTGACTTCCCAATGGGGGGCCTTGTCGGTGCCGATGTCGGAGGAGTCGTCGGAACAGGCCGTGAGGGTTAATGAGAGCATCATCAGGGTGCCGAGCCCCTGGGCTGTGATTCTGATTGTTTTCATCTGAAGGTGGGAGTGGGCTCCCCTGAATCCTCCTTGTCTGGAGGAAATCAGGGGGGCGGGTTAAGATGGGATATGATTACTTTCTTACAACTTTGACGTTGGCGGAGCGGCTTCCCGTACGGGAGCGTCCGAGATAGATGCCGTGGTTCTGCGAATCGCCCGGACGGAGTGTGGCGGGCCTGCCCTGGAGGTCGTAGAAGTCGAGGTCGGTGGGTGTGGCACCGCTGAAGTCGATGAGGTAGGGCTTTGCGAGGGAACCGACGCCTTCGGTGTCGTCGAATGTGAGGATGGGCTCCGTGCTGACGCTCACGCCTTCAGGCGTAACGAGGCGGAAAGACATGGGCGTAGCTGTGGGCGCGGAAGTCATGAGGAAGTAGCGTCCGGCATCGTCGGGACGGGCTTCGCCCACCAGCTCTCCGCCCTGCCATGCTTGCAGCACGTCATCGCCCGAGGGCGTGAGACCCTCGGGCAGGCTGACGGCGGCCAAAACGGCCATGTTGGCGGAGTAGGAGCCGAGAACGCCGTGGCTGATATCGGGGGACAGCTGATAATTGTCGGCAGACAGCTCATTGTCGGTTTCGTTGCCAGTGTGGTGCAGGAAGTAGCGGAAATCGACGGTCTCGCTGCCGGTGCGGCGCAGGAAGTAGCCTTCGCCCGGACGCATGTGGGTGAGGGAACCTACCCAGTGGCGGTCGGCGGAGAACTCGGCGAACTCGCTGTAGGACTTCACTTGGTCGCCGGGCTGGGCGTGGGTAAAGTAGTCGGAGAGGGCCACGTTCACGTCTTGGATGGTGTTGCACAGGTAGGGAAGGTGGTTCCAGCCCTTGTGGAGCCCAAGTGTGAAGTCTTTGTCATCGGCGAACACGGTACCGGAAATCTCCAGATCGCCGGGTTCCTGCACGTACATCATGTAGGTGCTTGTGCGACGGAACTGCGAGAGCGGGCCTCTCCAGAACCCCTGCTGGCAGTATAGGGCATACTCGTCGGTGGTCTTGATGAAGTCGCCACTGGTGAAGGGATATTCGGAACTGAACGCATCGGTCATGTTGCCGCCAGCCTTTTTGTAGGGCTTGATGTAGAAGGATACCCAGTTCCAGCCCTTCTTCAGGCTGAGTGTCTGGATGGCCTGTCTTTGAGCCAGAAGACGGAAGGGGTGGGCGTGGGAACCGGCAGTGCTGTCGGCCACGAAGTGCAGGTCGCTCTCAGACTCCAGCATGTAGATGCGGCCCGTAGAGGCCCGCCAGAGGCGGAAGCAGATGGGTGCCGAACTGCTGTTGGAGGAGCTGTATAGCGTCATGTACACGGCGCTACGCTCGTTCTCCACACTGATGTGGGCCTTGCCAATGCACTCGGTGCCTATGAAGGCCGCCACGACATCGCGGGTGTCCGTGTCCATGTAGGTGCGGTACTGGTCGCCTGAGGTCTGCTCCGTGATTTCCAGAGTGCCGATGAGGCTCATCGTTTCGCTGTGCGACTGGTCGGGGTTTACGGTCCAGACGGGTTCTGTGGCATTGACATTGACGATGGTGTAGAGGGGTTCGGAGAGGCCGTTCGTGTCGGTCAGGTAGATGGTGGCCGTGTGCTCGCCGGGGTCGAGTTTGTCGGAGATGTGGAAGCTGATGGGGCTTTGACCTGTTGGGGCCATAGTGCCCATCGTGGCAGGCGTGGAGAGCCACTCGGGGATTTTGTCGATAGTGTAGCTCATCGTGGTTCCTCCGTGATTGACGAGGTCGATGGTGAAGTCGCCGGGTTGGCCATAGTCAAGGTCGCGCTGGATATACTTCTCCGACCACTTCAGCTGGTTGCGGTCCACGAAGAGCGTCCATGTGAGCGGGTTCTGCAGCGGATTGCCAGCGAAGTCTTCCACGTCGCGCAATGATATAAAGATGTTCTGCTTGTTGATTTCCCTGTCGGGCATGTCAAGGTTGATGACAAGTTCGTTGTCGCGGCTGGCCCACGAGAATTTCAGTTTCGTCAGGTCATCCTTGTCGCGGATGGGAGCCGTGACGTTGCTGAGCATTTTGCGGGCGGAGGAGTCGGGGGTCTTCACGAGGCGTACCTTCTTATTGACCACGTTTCCGTTCACATCACGATAGATGATGGCGTTGTAGGGGCTATATTCCGTCTCATAGATGCTGTAGGAAGAAAGTTCGCGCGTGCTGAACGGCAGGTAGCAGAGCAGGCCCATCTCGTCGCCGTGGGGCGCGGTGTTGGCAAACTGTTGGAGGAACTTTGCGGGAAGGGCGGTCTCCCAGAAGGTGAGGTCATCGATGTAGCCCTTAAAGGGGCAGAGAGGAAGGTCTTCAACTTGAGCTTTGCCCTCCTTGTCCACGAGCTTGTGAGAGTGGCAGACACCGAGCCAGAGGTTGTCGGTGGATAGAGGCCCAAGCTCCGTGGCGGGGAACTGGTTCATTGCCCGGTCGTCGATGAAGAGCGTGGCGAGGTTGCGGCTGTGGCTGACGGAGAGCACGACGTGATGCCATTCGTTGTCGGCGCAGTCCATGTCGGCCACGTGGCACACGGAGTCTTGACGCAGCACCAGCTTCTTGTTTTCAAGGCCGAGGAACAGCTTGCCCTCGGCGTTGATTTCCTCACTCACGCCGCGACCGTAGGACAATAGGGCGGATGCTTCTTTGGGCTGTTCGGGGTCGGCTTTGAACCAGAAGCCGATAGTGTAGTCGCCCTGGGCAGGGCGGGAGAACTGTTGCTCGTCAAGTTGCAGCCCCCCGTCTGTGGTGCCGTCGAAGTAGAGAGAGCGGCCTAAGGGGAGGTTCCATGTGGCGCCGCTGAGTGTGGCGGTGGCACCGTGGGCAAGGTCACGGGCCTCCTGGCCGCGCCCCTCATTCATCGGGTAATAGGCCAGAAGCCCCTGCTCGTAGCCGGACAGACGGCGATTTCCGTACAGGAGGATATCGCCGGCGGAGAGGGGAGTGAACCACACCCTCGCCTCAAGCATACGGCCTTTGAATGTGCTTGTGCTGTCGTAACCTGAGCCGAAGCAGAGCGTGCCAGTACTCGTAGGAAACTCTTTCTTCAGTATGTAATCGGATTCGGGGCGGGTCTTGTCGTTGCTGTCGTCGTTGCCAACGTAGAAGGTTACCTTGTGCCCGGAGGAATCGTAGGTGGCAGCTACGCGTGTCCAGCCGGTCATAGTCCCAAGATTTTTCGAAGTGAACTTTTCGCTGCCCAGATGCAGGTACAGTCGGTTGTCTCCTGTCTGGCCGAACTCGATGGCTGAGTCGCCGACACCGTGACAGAAGTAGGTCATTTGGCGGTCGGTGTCATCGGGGCGAACCATGAGGTCGATGGTAAAGCCTGTCTGGCCGAAGTCGCGAGAAGCACTTGTGGCCACCTGACTGTTGCCGTCGAACTGGAGCGAGGTGGTCGAGGTAATGCCGGTGGCGTTGGTGTAGCCCGTCACTTGGAAATTATTGTCCTCGTCCAGATAGTTACCGGCGATGTCCTCGCTGAAGGGTATCTTTATGGCATCGCCGACACCCAGCACGCCGTTCTGCGGGCTGATTGATCCGAAGAGCTGCGGGAGGCGCGTGTCCTTCAGACCGGAGATTACGGCTGATGACTTCGAGATGAAGCCCGAGCCGTGGCGCGAGAAGGCTACGGCGCGGAGGTCGTAGCGCTGTTCCATCGGGTCGCGCTCACCATAGAAGTGCAGGCCGCTGATGGTGCCGCTCTCGGGGATCATCTCCTTCACGCCGGAGGCCGCTTCGTAGAGCTTGGGGTCGTTGTAGTAGGAACAGATGTTCACCCAGTCCTTGTCGCTCTGGCTGGAGAGCTTGTACTGGAACTCGATGTGGTCGAAGTCAGCTGTCTGCGTGTCGAAGCCGTCTATTTCCACGGGGAGATAATAGCCCTTGTCGTCCTTCGGAGAGAGCGTGTTCATCACCCAGTTCTGCGCGGGGCTCTTGATGTTGATGGCGGATGCCTCGCGCTGGAAGTGGACTGACACGACGGCCTCGGCATAGGTCGAAGCGTCGCAGTCGGAGACGAACTTCAGGTGTACGTTCTCAAAGTCGTAGGCATTGTTGGTGCGGGAGAAGGCGACAGTCTTAGTCAGTACCGTGCCGTCGTTGGGCATACTGAACTTCTTGCCGTTGGCACCCCCACCGTCAATATCCACCTTCAGGCCGTCGTTTGTGAACTCATCCACCTTCAGCACGAAGTCTTGCGTGGGCATGTTTGTTACGGGCAGGTCGGAGGTTACTCTCAACTTGACTGTGGCGTAGCCCTTTCCGTTGGCAGAAATGCCGCTGAGTTCCCGCTTGTCCAGCTCAATGTGGGGCACGATGAGCCGCTGTGTGGCAGGGCTAATCTGTGTGCCGGCATTGATGAACTGCGTTGTCACGGCTCCCTCATACGGACAGGCCGTAGCTCCGCCGCGCAGGCAATAGACGAAGTCGGCGGGCTGTAGCCTGTTCGTATCTCCCTTGGCGTGGGCGGAATCGTAGTAATTGTTGATTTTTTGAAGAATATTATTGGTGTTCAAGTTCGCGGGATCCACGCGATAGACATCCACGTCGAGGCTCCCCCACGGGCTTTCTTCCAGATGGTAGCCCACTTCGCGACTGTAAGTCTCCGAAACATCTGCCGTCTCGGTGAGAGTGCCCCCTACGGAACAACTCCAGTTGAAAGACCAACTAGTACCGCCAAATTTGATTTCGCTCAGTTTTTCTTGCTGCTGTTCTTCAGTACTCTGGAGCTCTGTATAAGCTTCGCTAATCATCGTGTTTTGATTACCACCAGCTGCCTGTTTCTCTGCTGCTTTAAGAGCATTTATTAACTTGACCACCTTGTTCAAATTCGTGAAATCGAATTTAACGCTTTCATTGAATGTGTATAGATTGTTGGCGTAGGAGGCACTTGCTGTCTCTGAATAGTCTTTAGGTATGCCGCCCGAGATACTGTAGGTTCCTATCTTAGCATTCTTTGTCTGCATGGCCGACAACACCGTGGCTTCCTCCTTAGCCAGTATCGTAGCCCAGCGGAGAATGGTCTTGTTCAGTTTGGCCACCTCATCACTAAAAAACTCTTCCACCTTGCCGGCAGGCATCAGCCTCTGGTAGGCCAGGCCGAGTGAGTCGGACGTAAGCGGCACCAGACTGCGATAGACGGGCCTACCCGTAGTGTTGGCCAATTCCTGTAGGGACAGGCTGTCGCCGAAGCTGATCAGGTTGTCGCGCTTCTGGAAAAGTTCGGGAATGATGCGGTTCACGATGTAGTCCTGCGTGTAGGCGAAGGTGGATTTTACACCGCCGTTGAAGCCAATCTGACCGCAGGTTACAAGGTGAACTTTCTCGCCCTCGCTCGTCGTGCCGGAGGCTATCAGCTTGCTTACGCCGGCCTGCACGGCAGCCTGCATACGCAGGAAGGTGGAGTCATCCACAACGGTGAAGCTCTCGTAGCGCGTGGCATAGACCACGGGCATACTGCCTATAAATATGGTGGCTGGGGCACCCACGCCGCTCTTGTTGGCCTTGTTGCTCGTTTGGATCTTGCCGGAGGTGGAAAAGGTGTAGGTGTAGCTGTTGTTGCCGTTATAGCTCAGGAGGGTGATGGGGATAGCAAAAAGGTTCTCCTTTTTGCCGATGGTCTGGGCTTGTAGTATCAGCGGTGACGCGGGCGGAACCATAGGCCCTGTGTAGTAGTTGAGAGCCTTACCCACATCGACCTTTATGTTGAGGTCGCCTTTGACCTGCCAACTGAACTTGAAATCGCTCTTGTAGCTGGCGCCCTCTTTGAGGTAGGCGTAGGAGTTGGAGCCTGGAGGGTCGCGCAGCACGTCGCTGATAATGATGTTGGAGGCCACCTCCTCGCTGGAGGTGTCGATTTCGCTGGCGGTGCCCTTTACGCGTGAACCGGTAACATAGGCCTGAAGCGTGGAGGCCTCCACATACACGCCGTTGTACTGGACATAGATGTTGAGGTTGCGCAGTGCGTCGCTGCCCGCCAGATCGAAGCTGGGGTTGCCCACCGCCACCAGACACATGGCCTCACCTCTGGCATCGAGCGTACCGCCGATGTTGCGTGCGGTGTTTTCAAGGTCGTTAGTGATGCGGTAAGGGATGCTGTCCAGACGCACCTCTTCGTGCCGGCTTGTAATTACATTATTATAATAGTAGTCCTCGTGGGCCGTGATGCGCAGCTGGTAGAGCTCGCCGCTCTTGAACACGGGGGCGCCGAAGGCGTATTTCCCGTCGGCATCCACGATGGGCATCTTGATTTCCTTCCCGTCCCAGGTGGTTTGGATGAACTCCTTCTCGCCCAGATAGTTCAGGGTGCGTCCGTACTTGCTCTGGGCGTAGGTTACCTTGGGCTTGGCGTGGTATGTTACGCTGTAGGTCGTATTGCACTCCAGTTTGCCTCCCTGACTGATCAGGGTGTCGCGGCGCGTGGCATCGTCGAGGTCGATTACGGGTATGGCGCTGCCGGGGGGCAGCAGGCTGGCGTAGCCTTGTGCCGTGGCCTCGACAACCTTGTATCTGACGGGAATGAGGTCGGCGATGTATTCGCCCGTCTTGCTGTCGGGAGTGATGGTGATGCGCTTCTTCGTGGTATGTATAACGGTCTGCTGACCTTTCACGGGATGCCCGACGGTGTCGAGGGTCTCTACAAAGTCGAGGTCTTTCTCGTTATAGACGAGGTGGGAAATATTGTCGCCCTCCAGTTCTAGCACCAGCTTGAGATTGTCGCCCAGATTGTTTTGGGAGTAGCCGAAGCCCAGAGGCTTGCGGCCCTGCACCTCGCCGCCGGCCAGACGGCCCACGAGGCGGACGCGCGTCCGGTCCCACATTCTCACTCCGTCGAGGCTCTTGTCGAGTGTGAACTCGTCCTTGCCTTCTACCTGGAAGTAGCCGTCGCTGAGGAAGGTGTGGCCGCCCTTATAGACCTGAATCTTCAGGTTGGCCTGCTTGGGCACGGTGATGGAGAAGTGGCCTGTGGCATCGGTCAGTATGTCGGTGCCGTCGGCGGTGCGCACGGGATAGCCGTTCACCCTGAGGCCCGCGCCAGGGACGGGCACGGTGGTGCCGTGGTACAGCACGCGGCCGGAGAAGCGCACCATGGCATTGCTGACGAAGCCGATGCCCTCGGCGAAAGGTTTATCGACGGAGAGGGACACCAAGGCGCTGGCCCCCGGCTGGCCGTTGTAGGTGAACTCGGCATTATAATTGGCCATGGGAACGACCTCGAACTGTGAACCGCCCAGGCAGTAGGCTACCTGCTGGCTGAAGGACCCGTTGGCATCTGTGTAAGTCTCAAACTCATTGGCGGTGTAGGCTTCATCTATGCCGGGAGGGTATGACGACGCCCCCCCGGGCTTGCGCTTAATGACGACTTTGGTATTGGCCATGGCTGTGCCGTCGGCATAGCTCACCTTTCCGCTCACGAGGCCATAGGGCCAGCGTTTGCCCGTTGCGCTGGGGCTGGTGCTGGTCTTCTGGCCGTGGCAGTCCATGTGGCCGACGACGTGGTACTGATATTCTTGGCCGGGCAGGGCGGTACGGTCAGTATAGCTCTGATCCGTCACCTTTGTGGCGATGGTCTGATTGGAGCGCACTATGTCGTAGTAGTCTATGCCGGAGGTGGAAGTGTCCCACTCCAGAAGTATGCCGTCGCCCATTTCGTCGCCCTGTGAGGCTGTGAGGCCGGTGATTTCGGCAATCTCATCAAAGTAGATGTCCCTTTCCAGCATGTCCGTACCGAAGCGTACGGCCTTGTCCGTCTGTACGAACTTGGAAAGAGGACAGAGCGGGTTGTCCCACAGGCTTGTACCTATGCTGGGGTGTTCGGGCAATTCCAAGCGTGCGGAGTAGGTGTAGAACACGCAGGCGGTCGGCAGTTCGTCCTCAAAGTGGTAGATATAGGAGTCGCTCAAGTCCTTTGAAGACCTACTGTATGGCCGCCCTTGGCTCCATCGTACAAGTTGGTCTTTCGTTACGACGGTCTCCACCCTGCTGCTGTCGGAACCGAGGCGCGTGATGACGAGCAGGGCCCCATCATCCCAGGCGGGCGTATAATACAGGCCGTAGCTATTGGGGACGTTCAGCGATTTATCACAGGTTACACAGACGCTCACCTTATGGGTCTTATCGAAGTCTGCATATTCCACTGCACCTATTCGCTGCAGTCCGACTTGATGCAAGTGCCTTTGGGCTGCTGTCTTGCTTGAGTCGTATAGTTTAGGCGCGAACGGAGTGGCGCTTTTGGCTGCATACTTATGGTCCCATCCCAGATTGGTGGCCGAAACGCGGCGTATGCGGTAGTAAATGGCGGAATCGGGTTCTATGAGGTTGCAGCGTGCCTCCAGTGTGGAGTCTATATAGGTGTAAGTATAGTCCACTAATCGGTCCAGGCTGTCCAGCGCCGCCGTGTCCGTCGGGAGCGGTATCTCAGGCTGTTCCCAGAGCACAGTGGCTATGGATTGGGCATCGCTGAAGTCTTTCTTGTAGGCTCGCTGAATCTCAAAGGCATCGGCCTCCACGAAGTCGGAATCATAGATGTTTTTGATTGTCCACGACAGCTTACGCTTGCCGTTGAACTGTGGTTGCCTGCTCCAAAACTTATTTGAAGCCAAAGTGTCATTTTCACGGTCCACCCATTTTTCTCTTTCGCTGCGGGATACCACCCATTCTTCATCCATGCAATTCTCCACCTTGAAGTCGTGGATGGCATGATAGGCGGGGATATTCACAGTGTTCGATTTTAAGACTGTTGTAACCTTATCGCTGATTTTGCAGGTCATATTCACATAGAAGGGCCGAGTCGTGTCCTGGGCCTCCACATAAATCAGGCCGCCGTGCTGGTCGGTCTTCACCGGATTGGCGTCGATGCTGGTGGTATATTCAACCGGCTCCTGCATGGTGCTGTAGGGCACGGCCATGTAAGCAAGTGAGCCCGGACTTACGTAGCCGCCGGAAATGAGTGCGGGCTGCATCAGTTCGGGCGCGTTGTAGAGTTCGCCCACACTGAACGTGCCGAGGCAGTAGTCGCGAGGCCAGCTGGCGGTAATTCTCTCATCTACTAAATGGACATAGACCGTGATGGTCTTTCCGTTCAGTTCAGGCGCCATATACCATTTCACTTCGCAATAGTGCTTATTGCCCTCCAGGTTGATTCCAAATTTTCTCCAGACATTTAGTGTCTTACCGCCGGAGCTGAGAGAGTCATTTTTGAAAGGGGAAGATTCCAGTCCGGTCGAAAGATTGGACACCACGAAGACATTCTGCACGCTTGCTTCATTGTCCACCTTGACCCAAGTGTAGGCAGGCGACTTCTGATTTTCGCCGTGATAGTAGAACAGCGTATGTGGGGTCTTGTCGCCTTCGACAGTGTAATAGACATAGTTTTTGATTGCGTACTTGTCGCTGGCCCAGTGGTTGTGGCCGCCTTCGGCAAAGTTCAGCAGCTTGAACTTAATCACTCCGTTGCCCATAGAATAGGCCATGAAGTTGTAGCTTTGCATAAACTCCGTGTTGTCGGCCCGCAGCTGCATGGGAAAGCCGACAAGAAGAAGGCTAATTAAGAATAACAGTGTTTTTTTCATAGTGTATAATGTATAATTTACAATGTACGAATTTCCTAATTTGCTAATTCGCTAAATTCCCGACATACACGGGCAGGATGCCGTAGCCATTGTAGGTTTCTATGTTGGAGATGCTGAACTCCATGTCATCGTACTTCGACTTTTGCTTGATGGAAAAATACTGGGCATGGCGGCCGCTCCGGTCGAGTTCCTGTAAGTTACTGCTCCAGAGATACACCTCGGGCCACGAAGCTGTGCCTGGTGTGAAGGGGATGCGTAGCGTGGCTGTATTGTGGACAACGGAGAAGGCATCGTCTTCCAGCGTCCAGGTGTAGCCTGTTTTTTGCTCGCTTTCTGCCAACTTTTGCAGTTCAGCCTTGGTGGCCATGCGCCAGTCGGGTCCCCAGGCTGCCGCCACGGGGTCGGTCTGCGTGTAGAGGTAGTTTTCCGGATTGAATACGCTCTTTGCCTCCCGCTCACCCCAGGCGTAGAGGAGGCCGTGGGGATGCTCTGTGTCCGTGCCGAGAAGCTCGGTGGCAAACAGAATCTTCGTGCCGTCGTCGCGGTAGAGGTCGAGATCCACATAGTGATGCTCCTGCGGGTCGATGGGATTCATTTTGGCAGAATAACCGTGCGCCCGTCCGGCCATCTGCGTCTTTCCGGCGCATGAGGTGGAGTAGGCGCTGAGGTCGCTGCCGCCCATGGAGCGCAGGTCGAGGAAAATGTCTTGGTCCTTGAGGTCGGTAGGGGCCATCATCGTGTAGATGGTCAGTGTGCCGTCGGCGGAGGACTTCATGCCCTCTCCGTCTGTGCCGAGAGCAATGTCCAGGGCAGGCAGGTTGGAACCGGCAGCCTTGATGCACGGCTCATCGGCGCTGATGTCAAGGGTTCCCGAACTGATGAGCTTTGGGCTGCTGATGTGCAGGTTGCTGAAGCTGTGCCCCGCAGGCAGACCGCTGATGCGCAGGCGTACCACGCAGCCCGCGTGCTTCAAGTAGAAGCGTGTGTGGGTGGATTCGCCGCCGTCCAGTGCTTCGGTCGGGACAGAATACTGGTAGTCGCAGGCTCCCAAGTGATCGTAGGTTCCGTCGGCAGTTTGCCGTATGCCGGCATAGCTGATGTCAATACTCGTCTTGTCCGTCGAAGCTGCGTTGTAGGGATAGAAGGCGTAGTAGGAGGCACCCGCGTTGAGATTGAAACCGTTGGGGCGGAATTGCGCAAGCGAGGGGTCTTCGCCGTCCACCTGCACGCAGTCGAAATTCGTCAGGCCCGAGGCATCGCCGCCGGCATACACGGCCAGCTGGTCGCCCGCTTGCCATGAGAAGGCCACGGGCGATGCCGTGGGGTCCACCGTCGAGCGCACCACGGCCTCTTCTTCAGGCGTGAATGCCGTGGTACACACCTCTACGGGCGTAGGACGCGGGTCGTCGGACAATTCGTCACCGGCACAGGACGACAGAACGAGCACGAAGAGGAGAAGCAGCGTGCCCCACATGGAACTGGGGTTTTGCGCACTGGTGGGGGAGTCATCGTCAAAAGAACCAAAGTCCTCACCCTTGCCCTCAATAACGCTCTGTGCCATCATAGGCTCGCTTTGGGTGGTAAAACATTCTGTAACAGGAGAAAGATAGTCCTTACGCTTCATAATTCATCAGTTTCTCAAATTAAGCTATGGCAAAATTAGTTATTTTTCACCTTATTTCTACGGAATCCTTCATGTTTCTTGTAAAAAACGACAAGAAGTGCCCGTTTTGCTATCCGGGTGTTTCAAAAGAAGAGCGACCGCAAGCGTTCCCCAATCACAATTTGTTTCCGAAGCAAATGGGAGAGTGAAGAATGGGATAGTGAACAGTTTTTCAGTGAACAGTGAAGAATGGGATAGTGAACGGTGAAAAGAAGTCAGCCGTAAGTAGGCAATAGGCTTCCGCCCCAACCGGATTTGTGTGGAAATGACTTTTTCTGCGTCGAGTGCGTCGATTGCATCACCTCCCGCCTGTTGTTCTGCCGTAATGTGCAATGGCTGGATAGGCCGTCCCGCACGATGCCTGCCGTAGGTAGGCAACACATACGTGCGTGCGTAAATACGAATATGGTGTATGCACGCCATTGTATCATCCCTACGGGATGCCGTCCGTCCGCTACGATGTCCAGCCATTACGCTCCGCTCATGGCTGGCTACCTTTGTATTATCCCTAACGGGATATGCGCTCCCTACGGTCGCAATGCGGCAATGGGTGCGTCACGGTGCGTCATCCTACTGTGTGCGCCCCTACCTACGGCGGCGCTCCCTACGCTCGCTCTGCCGCAGGCTATACAACATAGGGCTTTCAGCCCATTGCTCTGCCGCAGGGTCGCAGGTGCGACAACCGTGTACCGCCGTGGCGCGGCAATGGATTCGTCTTGGCGCGTCATCCTACTATGTGGGGGCGGCGTACCTACGGCGGCGCTCCCTACGGTCGCTCTGCCGCAGGCTATACAACGTAGGGCTTTCAGCCCATTGCTCTGCCATAACGCCCCTCCGATATCCCGTTAGGGATTATACAAGGTTCTTACTCTGGCAAGCGTCCCTACGGGCCGAGCGGCCAGCCATAAGGCCGCAGGCCGTAATGGCTGGTTACACGGTCAAACCCAGACGCATCCCGTAGGGATGATACAACGACCCGCATCAACCATATTATTTCACACACGCGTGTAAATGACGCCTACCTACGGCAGGCGTATGAACGCACGTCCGTAAACAGGCATTGCAGGCTACGCCCTTATGCCTGCCTACATTTGTATTATCCCTACGGGATATACGGTCCCTGCGGTCGTGATGCGGCAATGGGTATGTCATGGCGCGTCATCCTATTGTGTGTGTGCCCCTACCTACGGCGGCGCTTCCTGCGGTCGCTCTGCCGCAGGGTCGCAGGTGCGACAACCATGTATCGCCGTAGGCGCGGCAATGGATGTGCCATGGCGCGTCATCCTACTATGTGGGGGCGGCGTACCTACGGCGGCGCTCCCTACGGTCGCTCTGCCGCAGGCTATACAACATAGGGCTTTCAGCCCATTGCTTGCCGCAGGGTCGCAGGTGCGACAACCGTGTACCGCAGTAGGCGCGGCAATGGGGAGGACAGGAATGACGATGGTTCTGCGTAAGCCGCCGATAGTGTTGCGTAGGCCGCCGATGGTTTTGCGTAAGCCGCCGATAATTATGGGACGGAATCGACGGAATCGACGCAAGAAAAGGACATTCCACACAAATCCGATAGGGCTGAAGGTTCGCCGTTGTTTTCTCAGTTCGCCGTTGTATTTTCAGAGCACGCCCTGGGTAGCCCATAACGGGAAAAAGCGGCCGCGACTTCACGATGGAAGCCACGGCCGCTTTTGCTATTACTGGAACTGGTGTCAGGGAAGGGGGAGATACCAGTTGTCGGTGTTCAGGAAGAAGTTGTAGATGGAGGCATCCTTCTGGCTGGGATTGTCGTAGGGTGCTGCATCCACGCCGCGACGGGCAATTTTCCATGCCATCCACTTCGTGCCGTAGTCGGGTTCGGGACCAAACTTGTTGAGGTGGCGGGCAATGCGCATGAGGTCGTAGTAACGCTGACCCTCGAAGGCGGTTTCAAGTGCGTACTGGTCGGCAATGAGGAGTTCCATGGCCAGTATTTCCTCGGGGATGGCAGGGTCGGGCTCGGCATACACCCACTTGAAGTTGCTGATGTCGATTTCTTCCTCCTCTTGGGTCGTGTCGTTCTCCTCTTCGTTCAGCTCCTCCTCGTACATCTTGACAAGGCGACGGCTGGACTGAGCCAAGTTGGCGTCATCGGTACGCTCGTATTCCTCTGCGAGGCGCTGGATGATCTGATAGTTGTAGGAATAGATGCTGTCGTACTCCTCCTTGAGGGATTCGCCACAGCCGGCCTCGCGGATGCCCACATGGTGTTCCTTGCTGTAGTTTACGATGTCGTAAATCCAAGACTTCGTGCGGGCGCGTTCCAACTCGGAGTCGGAAATGTAGTTGGGGCCTTTGTCGGACTGGGGAGACAGGGCATAGTGGGCATAGACGGTGGAGTCGGCCACTACGATGGTATCCTGAACGGCCTGAATGAACGGATAGGTTTCGGGGTCAAGGCCGTCGCGCAGGATGGCGAAGGCATGGCCGGGGAAGCCGGCACGGTTGATGGCCTCGGCATAGCGCAGCATGATGGTGCGATAGCGATAGAGGGGCAGAAGGTAGCGGAATTCAAATCCACCCTTTACCTTGCCTTCGGAATCGACGTTGTTGCGGCTACCTCCAAACTTGGTGATGTAGCGGATGGTGCCTACGTCCTGCGTCTCGATGAGGGGTGCGCTGTAGTCCATGCGGCCATCGTAGCAGTTGGTGGCATAGTCGATTTCGGGTTTGGCATCATCGGTGGCACCCTGTGCCTTGGTGGCTACGCAGATGACCTGTGCCTTATTCAGCTGGACGTATGCGGCGGAAGGCTCGACCTGACGCACCTTGTAGTTGGGCTGGATGGTAACCTGTCCGGTGGTGCTGACCTGTGAATTACCTTCGGAGTCCTCGGATGAGGAGGTGGAGTTGGAGGAGTGGATGTCGAAACCGTAGATGTTGGGGATGCGCGAGAGCACAAGGCCGAAGTGGGTATTGGCTGCGCTGGGCACGCCCGTTACGATTTCATTGCCTCCGAAGCTGTAGCTTACGCGGGCTGCATTGCCTGCCCAACCATCGGCAGTTACGCTGAAGGTGGGAGGTGTGGTGCGCTTGTCCTTGCGTGTGCTGGCAATGTTGCTCACGGTGTTGCCTGTGCGGTTTTCCTTGAAGAGGAAATTATAATAGTGTTCGGCAGCTTTCTCGAAGTCGCTGACATCCTGACCACGCATCATATAGAGGTCGCCATAGATAACATCGGCATCGAAGTTGAGGAGCTTGGAATTGACACTGGCCACACCCGTGTTGAGAAGGGCTGAGGCGGAATAGTCGGGATAGCCCTGCACGGCACAATAGCTCCAAGCCTGCTCCATGTCGTTGTGGAGAAGGGTAACGAGGTTGTCGGCGGTGGCCCAGCCTTCGGGAGGCGTGGTTTCCCAACCTGTAGTGGAGTTGCGGACGGGCTTAGTGATGAAGGGCACCTTGCCATAGTTCTGCACCAACTGCATATATGTCCAGGCACGAATCAGGAGAACCTGAGCCGTTTCCTTGCGCATATAATAGTAGTTGTTGTAGCATGAGGTGCTGTCCACCTTGTCAAGGTAGAAGTTGCACTGGTTGATAACATTGTAGTAGGCTGCCACATTGAGGAGGGCGTTGTCGCCGTCCTCGCAGGCTGCAAACTTGACGATGTCGCTGATGCTGTCGGTTACATAGTTCGTAGTGGTAACAAGGTCGCCGCGCAGCTCGCCAAGCAGAATGTTCTGCTCAGCGACTTGCTGCACATTGCGCAGGATGCCTGCATAGAAATTCACCGTGTCCTTTCCACTAAACTCTGTGGCAAAACGTTCCAGCTCAGGAGTGAGCATGTCTTCACAAGAGGTGGTAAAGACACCCAGACCCAGCAGGCCGACGAACAGGCTGATTATTGATTTTTTCATCTTATGTTACAGATTAATGGTTACGCCAATATTGAAATTACGACAGGTGGGGTGCATTCCGGTATCGATGCCCTGATAGAGCACGTTGTTGGAGCAGCTCACCTCGGGGTCTTGTCCCAGATACTTGCTGACGGTGAACACGTTGTTGGCTTCGCCCCATACGCTCAGGCCAAGAAGCCAGCTGAGATTGACGGGAACCTGATAGGTGAGGCGTACCTTCTTGAGCTTGAGGTAGGAACCATCCTCAACCCAACGGTCGGAGAAGCGCTCGTTGTTTACCCAGAAGTCGGAAGTGCTGGACATGGTGCGGGGAATGTCGGTGTGCTGACCTTCGGACTTCCAACGGTTGCACACAGCAGTGGTCTGATTCCAAATGTTGTTGGCACTTTCCAACTGCATACGCTGATAGTTGAACACGTCGTTGCCCAAGCTGTACTTGAAGTTGAGGTCGAGAGTGAGGTTTTTCCAAGTGAGATTGGTCCAGATGTTGCCGTAGATGTCGGGGTTGGGATTACCGATGACAACCATGTCGGCCTCGTTGATCCAACCGTCGCCATTCTGATCGACGAACCTGATGTCGCCAGCCTGGAAATTGCGGTAAGGCTGTTCGGCCAAGCCAGTGGGATAGCGCAAATAGCCATACTTGCCAGCCTGGGAAGCTTCGGCATTGGTGGAGAACACGCCTGCGGTCTTGTAGCCATAGAACACGCCTGCGGAATGGCCTACAGCGGTCATGACGTTGGCACCGTAGATGTCGGTGATATAGCCGTGGATGTCGGTCTCAGTGGCACGATTGCCGTTGCTGTCGAGGCTGTAGGTCTTGATGACGTTGAGGTTGTTGTCAGCCAACTTGGTAATTTCGTTTTGATAGTGGCCCACGCTGAAACCAGCCTGCCACTTCCAGTCCTTCTTGCTGAGGAGAACGCCGTTCATATTGACTTCCACGCCGCGATTGACGAGTTCGCCATCGTTGGCCCACATGAAGGCAAGACCTGTAACGTAACTTACGCTCTTGCGGGTAAGGAGGTTGTTGGTGCGGTTGTGGAAATAGTGTACGCCAAGGTTGAGGCGGTTGTGGAGCATACGGAGGTCGAGACCTACGTTTGAGCGGTAGGTGGTTTCCCACTGGATGCCCTTGTTCTCGATATTGGCGAGGGTGAGGCCTGTGAGCTTGTCGAAATACTTCACGTTGGCGAAGTAGGTACGGGCTGCGTAGTAGTCGATGTTGTCGTTACCACTCATTTCCCAACCTGCGGTGAGCTTCAAGTAGTCAATGCCCTTGACGTTGAACCAACTTTCGTTGCTCATGACCCAGCCGGCCTGCAACGAGGGGAAGAAGCCCCAAGGCACTCCGCATATCTTGACACCCTGAGAAGCATCTTTACCAAAGCGGCTACTGGTCTCAGCGGTTACGATGGCCTTCAGGAAATAACGGTTCATGAAATTGTAGTCGGCATTGACGTAATAGGTGAGGTTCTTCCAAGTATCGTTGGTACCGCCATTGCTCTTATACTGCTGCGAAGATGACATGTTGGGCATCTTGTCGTTGTCGTTGTTGTAGGAGCTGATGTCGCTGGTGCTAAATGAGTAGGAAGCGAAGCGGAAGCCTCCCACAAGGTCGATGGTGTGCTTACCGAAATTGCGGTTCCACTCAATGCGCAAGTCGTTGAAAATGTTGGTTTCCTTGGAGAACTGGCTCTTCAAGACGCTCTGTACCATGCCCAGACCTTCAACTTCCTTCTCGGGCGTACCGTTCATTGGCATGAAGAGTCGCTCGTTTACACGGAAGAGCTGATAGCTGAAGCGGTCGCTGAGGGTGAGGTAACGGTTGATGGCATACTTCGGAGCCACATTTACGAAGAACTGTGTCTGCTCTTGATAGTTCTTGTTGTCGCCATAGCCATTGCTGAGAATCCAATAAGGATTGGCCAAGCCCTCATAACCAAACTGCTGGGCAAAGAGGAATGGATTGTTGCTGACCGTGAAATCCTTGCCGCCAAGTATCTTGTCGGTCTCCTTCAAAGTGAGTTGGCCGGTCTGGTCGTCGTAAGTGGTGAACCAGGTGTACTTGCTCAGGAAGGGGTTTTGAATCAGACCGAGGACATTGGGGGAAGCGATGTTCTGCTGCTGATAGTTTTCGGCCCAGCCATTGTCGAGAACGTTGTAGGAGGAGCGGACATAACCCATGTCGAGAGCCGTCTTGAGGCTGTTGAACATGATGATGTCGGTGTTGAAGCGAATGTTCAAACGGTTGAAGTCGTTGTGGCGAATAGTCGCATCGCTCTTGGTGTAGCCCAGCGAGAGATTATACATAGCCACATCATCGCCACCCTGTACGTTCACACGATAGTTCTGAGTGAAGGAGTTGTGGTACAGGTCTTTCTGCCAGTCGGTCTCATTATTATACTGAGGATAATAAAAGGAGCTGGGATTCATAAAGGCGACATTGCTGTTCATGCCGCTGAGTGTCTGGGCCGCATTGGTGGTGCCAAGGTATTCAGTTACATAGTTGCGATACTGCTTGGCATTCATCACACTGATGAGATCGGGCTTCTGCTCGAAACCGCCATAGACACGCAAGTTGATACGCGTAGCCATGGACTTGCCACGCTTGGTGGTAATGACGATTACGCCATTGGCACCTTCGCTGCCGTAGAGGGCCGTGCCATTGGACAGCACCTGAACATCCTCGATGTCCTCGGTATCAATCAGCGACAGCACATTGTTGAAGAAACCTTGGTGAAGGCTGGTGCGGTCGTACTGCATATCCCAGATTACGCCATCAACGACAACCAACGGCTGCGAGTTGATGTTGATGGAGTTGATGCCCTGAATAAACATGGCTGCGCCCTGAGAGGGGATGCCTCCACGATTGACAGTGCGTACACTGGCATTGAGGCGGTTCTCTATTTCGTTTTCAACCGTGGCTGCGGAGGTCTGGTTGAAAGCGACCACGCTACGGTGGAGAAGCTCCGTGCCATCGGCATAGCCATTGCCAAGGATAGCGCTGTGGAGATAGGCATCAGGAGCCACCTCGCCACCGGCTATGCCCAGCTGAAGGCCGTTGTACTCAGGGGCGGAGATGTACAATGCCGTAACAAAGGTGGGGACACTGATGGAATAGCTGCCATCGTCCTCTGTCAGCGCCGTGTAGTAGGGATTGTTCAAAGCCTGAACACGAACAGCCGCAACGGGTTCACCGGTGGAAGCGTCAAGCACCTTGCCGGTTACTGTCTTCATTTCGTAAGTAGGAACAACAGGCTTCTTGACAACCTTCTTTACGACAGGCTGTTCAGCGTCTTCTTCGCCTACTTCGTCTTGTGCCAGCGCTACAGGAGCAGCGGCCAGAGCGAAAGCAAACAAGCTGACGCGTAGCACCGTTTGCAAGATATTGAATGGATTCGTTTTCATCTGTTTCTCTGTTTTATGATACATGAGGACATTTAATTTTCAGAGGTTCCACGATAAGGCTCTATCTTAATGCTGACGATATTGAGCCCGTCGCCATCTGTTGTGAGTTTACGGTCGTACTCACTGCAGAAGCGCAGACGGCAGAACGTGTTGCAATCGGCAGGCAGGCCACGATAGCTATAAGGGAACTCGATGCGAGGAATGATAACATACTCCTTCACCTCATTCTGATCCACCGTAAAGGTTACAGAGCGCGTCTTGTTCTTGGCTGAAGTGCCGTTGTTGCCTTCGGCTATGTCAAGAGCCTTATTTTCGTCGTCGCGCACCTCCACATAGAATGTGCTGACCTCGGTTACAGCGCTGTCCGGTACGATATCATAGCAGATGCGACTGGGGGCAAGGACTGCTTTCACCGTATAAGAGGCGGCCATAACTTCGGGAAGACGATAGTCCACCTGCAAGGTGTTACGGCCATCGCGCTGGAAGCGCTGGTAGCTCGTTACATTGAAGGAGTCGATGACGACGCTATCGCGATTGAATTCAGTGAGCATGATGGTGCTACCGTTCTTTTCGGTACAGTGGCTGCTAGCCATAGCCTGCATAGCCATATTATACTGACTAGTAGCTTCAATGTCCCGCTTTACCATCCATGTGTATTCTGGCTGCACGTTGTACTGATCCACAGCAAACACAAAGCCATTGGAAGCACGCTCAGGCTTTTGATTGTTGAACATGGGGTTCTCACCGCCCTTGTTGCTGTTATAATATATAGTACCGTTTGTTGAAATCAGAGAGTCTGCCGTGAGAGCATAGCCTATCACTTGGGCGGAATCACGAATATCGGAGATGCCATGCCAAGTGGAAGGGCTGAAGAAAGCACTCTGAATCATAGAAGCCTTTACATTATAGTCGGTCAGAGAGTCGGTGTTGAGTTTGGCCGTCTTGGAGGCAAACGCATTCTTCTCACTGCTCCAGTCGTAATTATAAGTGCTCTTATACTTGAAATACTGGCTCAACTTCGTAATGGCTCCGTTCCAAGCAGTATCGGTCGGAACTACCGTGACATAGCAGGAGTCCTCGTTTTGCAACTGGGCATGGCACTTGTCAAGGATGTCATTCGTATGGTCATAAACGGAATCCACATACACCATATTGCCATCCTCATTCAGAGCGCCTTCAACGGAACGTCCCTCGCTGAACGTGTACTTGTCAATGGCAGGATCGAACAAGTAGGCACTGAGCTTGGAGTTCTTGGGGGAGGACTTCAGGAAGTCATAGAGATTGAAAGCAAATGGCGAAACTGTGCTCAGAAGGTGCATCGTGCCATTGCTTGACACGATGGGAGCACCTTGAATACCTACGCCATTGAACGTAGAACCTCCGCCATTAGATACGTAGTTTACCTTCTTACCATTCAACAGGATGACCTCCTGAGAGCCAGACACTCCTTCGTAGTTGAAGCGGGCAACATGGTTGTAAACGAACTGATTGGCCACCTCATACTCCAAGGCAAGATAATTCTTGGAAGCTCCTTCTGCTTTGTAAATGTTTTCGGCACTGTCAAGCAGGGCCTCATAACGTTTGGCATCATACGTTCCGTCAATGGGAGCCCAGACGGAAAAGCTTTGAGGTTCGTCAAGCAGCTCAGCCAGCGTCTTGGCTGTCTGCGGGGTTATCTTATCTGTTTCGGAGCGCATCATGTAAGAGCGAGTAAGAATACTCTGCAAATCCTTGAGCTGAGGATTTTGCACGATATTCTGCCAGATTGTCTGATTACTCGTTCCATCGCCACCGAAGACATCGTAGTGGTCATCACTACATGCGGAGAATCCGAGCAAAGCCGCTATAGCTATGGCTCCTCCTTTTAGACTGTTCTTTGTTATTATATTCATAGTTGCTGTTGTTTACTATATGAATTTACCACTGGTCTTCAGGAACCGTTCCGTTATATACCATTGAAGAGCAGAACTCAAAGTAGTCCATAAAGAACTGTGCATCGGACTTTTCAAGGGCACTCTTGAAGCGGATGTAGTAGGTCTTGTTTTTCTCAAAGTGCTGCTGAACAACGATACGGCGCAAGCAACCTGTGGCAGCCTCCACCTTACGAAGCACCGTGCTGGTGCCCGAACCATCGGGCAACTGTGCATAACGGGGAGCCTTCATGAAGCCGTGGTTACGCATATTACGGTCGTTCTCAGCATTGACGTTTTCATCGTTGCCATCGCTGACAAAACCGATGTTCTCATTGTTGATAACGCTCTGGCGCATATCGTAAGGCAGGCCAGCAGGCTGCAAGTTGTTGGGGTCATCGCCGATATAGAGCTGAGCCATTCCGCGCAGTTCGTTGTGGCTCGTACCGAAGCGAAGCTCATAAGTACCGTCCATGGGCACGGGCGGGAGGCGGAGAACAAAGTCAAACACACCACAGGCCATGAATTCATCACCCTGATAGTCACGCCAAGCAGTACCACCCACAGCTGCAGAATTGAGGTAAAGCAACTTGGTATCGGCACTCTCATTGGTGATGCAGTTGAAATAGCCATTGGGGAAGTGGGTGTAAACTCCACCGCGCACGTTGTTACTCATCAGCTCAGGCAGGATAGTTGTGATGTCGAAGCGAATACGCTCGCTAGCCAATGCCTCCTGATTAGTTTTGTTATCAATAAGCAGGCCCTTGATAGGATAATAGAAACCATTCTTGGCATTGTTGTCAAAGGCTGTACCATCGGCACCAACGTTGTACGAAAGAGCCTGAATACCTTCATGCAACACTTCAGTGGTACCATACGATTTTGTCTCATGACGGCTTACGCGGTTCAAATAGACATTATGAGACGTTTCACGAACAGGCACATCGCCATCCTGGGAAACTTTGAGAAGAGCAGGATGCTTACCTGCGGTTCCGAAGTAATCCCACACATCCACTGACAGCGTGTTTGTCTGAGGATTCTTCATGTCGCCATACTTATAGCCATACTCGTTGAAGTGGCGCACAAGATTGTTGAACGGCACTTTTGCATCAAGGAGGTGATAGGCCACAAAGCGATTGACAGCATTGTTGGGGCTTTTCAGATTACCTTTGTCTGCAGTACCATAAACAGCCTCGGCGCAATCGGTAATGGCTTCCAGGAATTTTTCCTTGTCGGAAACACTTACGCCCAATTCACGCTCAAACACGTCGTCGGTCTCAACAAAGGCGGTAAAACCTTGATAACGGTGCTTAGCCACAGTGAAGGTGGCGAGATTCTTGATGTTGAGAGTCTCATCACGGTCTGTCTGCTCATACTTTGTATCCAAGTCGGCAGAATCCGTGCTCATCGCAAGGTTCCATCCCGTGGCTTCAAGGAGGATGGTCATGCCCTTCATGTTGTCAGCCTCAGCGATGAGGTCGGCCACGCTCTTGCTGGAAGGGGCAATCGCATTGGTTCCAACGACATGCACATAACCATTCTGCAATTCAACATCGGTCTTGGTCAAAGTGCTTGTACCATTCAGCACATAATTGTCCAGAGAATCCAGCTGGCAGGTAATCAAGCGGTCATTGAGGTCGGGGAGAGGGAATGCACTGCCGTCCCGAGGGAAGTCAGGACTTTCGTAAGCACTGTTTGAACCGTTGTCAATGATGCAGCTATAGACAATCAGCATGGCCTCATCCTTGGTGAGTTCCTTGTAACTTGCATGGCCACATGATTTGGCAAAGGCCTCCACAGCCTCATTGTTGGGAGCGAACACCGTGTAATTGCCTCGGGCTGACAAGGCACTAAGGACGGAAGATGCTTCCTTCTTCATGCCCAAAGGAGTCTGTCCGAACAAGTCGGCAATCGAACTGAAATCCGGATTGGTTGTGAGGTAATCGGCGATGGTCTGCTCTGTCTTTATAGCGAAGTTGCTATCATCGATGTTTTCAGAACAACTCTGAAAACTGAAGGCAGATACTGCAAGTGCTGCAATACCAAGTATGCCCGCAACACTTAGATATTTCTTATTTGTATTCATAAGGCTATCTATTCTCTGTGGGTTTACTACTGTTAGGAGTATAACGATCCCAAACCACGTTCTGCTTCAAAGCAGGATTTGACTTGATTTCGTCATTATAATAAGGAATGTACATGGCATCCAGTTTGCGCAAGCGTGTCTGGAGGCTCTTGGATGCCCCAACCCAGCTGCTCAAGACATCTTCAGTCTTGTTTTCGCTTTCTGCCTGACGCACGATATCAAACCAACGCTTGCCTTCTGAGAAGAACTCGCGCTGACGCTCACGATAGACAAGTTCAAGAAGGGCGGAGCCTTTCTTACCCTTGGCGTAGTTATGACACAGGCGGCCAGAAGTATTCACAGCACTTGAACCTGTGGAGTCAAGACCAGGATTGTAGCGCTCAAACAGTTTGTTCACCAATCTGAAGCCTTCTACGAGTTCTGGTGTGTCAGCACCATTCATATCGAGGCGTGCCAAGCACTCTGCCTTAATCATCATCAGGTCGCTGAGGCGATATACAGGCCAGTTGGCATTGGCTTTACTTCGGCTTTCAAAACTACCTTCTTGCGCCATGTCTTCCTTGTTCTCAAAGGCCACCTTTTCTGCCGTGTTTTTGATAATGGGATACTCCGACTGGGTAATATCCTTAAATTCCACGGACTCACGAATACGAATATCCGTCTTGCCAAAACCCTTGAGAGTGCCGTCGTCATCCAACGAGTTAATCGTGGTAAAGAGCGAGGGCTTGCCTACCATTAACTGGGCAGACTTGTTGGAAGTACTGTAATAGAGACTTCCAAGGACACTGTTTTGAGTTCTGTCGCCATCGTACTGGAGGTCAAAGATGGACTCATCGGAATTACGGGATCCCCAAATTGTGTTGTACACATTGTCGGTCGTGTTGGTACCGCGAGAAGATATGCGATACAGGGGGTAGGGCTGGCTACGCTCTATTTCTGTGTACTGGGACGTATTTTCGTTTACCTTCACGCGATAAGCGGAGTCCATCTTTTCAAGCACCTCATCACAAAGTTCTACAGCACGGCGGAATTCCTGAGCGGCCATGTTGTTCAAATCGCCTTGCGCTTTGATGGTATCGCCACTCTCATTCATCACCGTATAGCCCTTTGCAATGCCATTCTGGAGCATACAAGCGTGCCAAAGATACATGTCAGCAAGAAGGATGCGGATGCTGTTCTTTGTAAAGCGTCCCTTGTTATCCATATTGTTGCCGTAGTTCTTGGCTGCATAGTCCTTGCATTCTTCCAAATCCTTGATCAGAGAACCGAGCACATTGACACCTTGAGTTACGGGCTGTCCCTGGCGGGCTGCAAGAGCCTCAGTGTCGGTGCTGATGGTCTTGGTAATGAAAGGTACATCGCGATAGGCCCGTACCAAATAGAAATAATAGAGGGCCCGCAGACTAAGCATCTCGGCTTTAATAGGATTCCATGCTCCAGGTGAGAATGTCGGATCCACCTTGTGGTCAATCATTTCCTGGCCTTTCTCCAGTACTTTGTTGCAATAAGAAATGCCACTATAGAAAGGGGCCCAGGAGAACATGGCCTGAGTAGGCTGGAGCACACCTTCTGTCAGATATTTGACGCTGGTGTTGGACATATTCTTCAAATCGACATTGTCGCTACGAAATTCGCCCCAATAGAGGATTTTCTCGACCAATTCGGATTTTGTCATCTGGTAGTAGGCCGCGGCGCGAACATTGTCCACATCGCCCTTTGTCTGCCAGAAATTTTCCTCAGGGATGGAGTCCGTAGGCAATTCTGTCAAGTAATCCTCACACGAAGCGGTCAGGCCGATTACGGCGAGACAGAAGAAAAACTTGGTTGTGATATTATTCATTTTCATTGTTATGCATTCTTTAAATTAGAAGCCAAATTGCACACCTGCTGTGAACGAGCGTGAACGCGGTGTCGTGTCATAGTCGGTACAGGGGTTATAGCCGCTTGTGGGATGGTCGGGGTCTGCACCCGTGTATTTGCTCCACACAAAGAGGTTGTTGATAGAGGCAGTGAAACGTACCTGTGAGAGACCAGCCTTCTTGAGAAGCTTGGGATCCATGCTGTAGCCTAACTGCAAATACTGGAAACGGAGATAGTCGCCTTTCTCTACGTAGCGGTCGCTGATAAGAGCATTGTAAGAGTCAGCGATATTAGTGCTCAGAGCTCTTGGAATCTCAGTTACCTGACCGTTCTTGCGCCAGCGCCAGTTTACAGCTGCACTCTGGTTCTGGTTATCACGCATGGATTCGGAACGCAGACGGGCTACGTTGATAATCTTATTGCCCACGCGGAAGTTGAAGTTGGTCTTCAAGGTCCAACGTCCATAGGTCAAATCCACGCCGAAGCCACCATTGAACTTCGGGCTGGAAGAGCCGAGGTACTGAATGTCGAGTTCGTTAATCTGTCCATCGTGGTTGATGTCCTCATAAGCCACATCACCACCGCTGAACTGGTAGTTCACACCGCCGTAGTTGTAAATCATGGGCAGAGGATTACCGCTCTTGTCGTAGATAACCTTGCCTTCGGCATCGCGTGCCACAGGAGCTGCGTTGTAGATGTTCACACCGCCATAGCCATTGGCCAGAGCATGGGCAGCCGTGTTCTCAACGCCGTTAGCATCGTAATAATTGTTTTTTCCGGATGCGGGGTCGAAATAGCCGTTGTGGTCATAGTCATATACATAAACGCCCTTGAAGTGGAAACCGTAGATGCCGCCCAAAGCATTACCAATCTGCACACGACTGAGCACCTGCTGATTGCCTCCGGAATAGTTAAAGTCGGAGTTCATGTTGTTGAGCACGCTGGCATCCATCTCGTTGATGGTGTTTATGTTCTGGGCAAAGTTGGCACGGAGTACTGCGTAGAACTTGCCACCGGCCAGCTTGAAGATATGGCCCGTGGAGATATTCAGTTCCCAACCTTTGTTTTCAAGCTCACCTATGTTGCAGGAGCCCAGTGAGGCATAACCGGTGGAAGTGGGAATGCGCACACCGCCCATTATCTGATCCTTCACTCTGTCGTCATAGACGTTGAAGTCGAAGTTGATAAGGTTGTCGAGGAAGCTGAGGTTGGCACCGAGGTTCCAGCTGTACTTCTTCTCAGGACGGATTTCCACAAGGCGCAGGCTTGAGGGATAGATACCCTGCACGCCGTTGTAGGAACCATAGGGGCTATATTTATTATAGGAGAGGCCAGAACCTGTAACAGGGTTACCCACGCGTGCCCAACCGCCACGGATAGCCAGCATGCTCACTACGTTGCGGAGAGGCTGGAAGAACTTTTCATCGCTGATGTTCCAACGGCCGGAGAAACCGAGGTAAAGGTTCCACTTGCGACTGGAGCCGAAGTTGGTGCTACCCTCGGAACGTACCGTAGCATCGAGAATATATCTGGAGCCGAAAGCGTAGTGGGCCGTAGCCATCAGGTTGATGCGGCGGGACTTGCCCGTGCTGGAAGAAATGCTGTTAAGGAAGCCGGGCACCGTGGGATCTTTGATGCCGCCATTGACACCTATTGTGGAAGACGATTGCGAAGTGGTGTTGTCCGTCTTCAATTCATAGCGTGCCAATACCTGCAGGCTATGGCCGGAATCGAAGAAGGCAGGCTTCAGCACCAAGTCATGACGAGTAGTGAAGGCGAAGCCCTTGGATTCGGAACTTGAAACCTCATTGATGCCGGAACTCCAGTCGTTGAAACTTAGAGCTGCGGGGAAATAGCCATCGTTGGACTGGGTGTTGGCGGAAATGTTCACGGAGCCGGTGTAGTTCAACTGCCATTCATCATCTTCCTTGCCCAAGAACTTGTAGTCAATGTCAAACGTAGGATTGATGTTGTAAGTGCTTCTTCTCCTCTTGGCAAGATTAGCAATGGCCACAGGGTTGCCGTTGCGTACCATGTCGCCCAGATAAAAACTGGAGAGGCCGCTCTGGTTGTCGAGCAAGCCTGCAGCAGCTGCAGGTTTAGGCATGAGGAAATACTCACCGGAATCGTAGTAAGTGTCGTTTATATTGTCATACTCCTGACGCGTTATGGCCATGTTAGGCATGGCGGCATAGGCTTTAGCCAGGATGTCGGCATAGTTCATATTGTTCTTCGTGTAGGTCAGCGCGAAGTTTGAACGGAAAGTGATGCGGTCGCTCACATAGTAGTCGAGAGCCAGGCGAGTGGTCAGACGGTCGAGGCTCTGCTGGATGATGGTACCCGTTTCATGGTCGTAGGTGCCGGACACGCGGAAGGATGCTTTTTCACCACCGCCAGAGATGTTCACGCCGACGTTGTGGGTTTGTCCGAACTGCGTAACCTCGTCCACCCAATCGGTATTCTTGTTGAAGTTGCCATAATAAGCGGGATGGTCCTTCAGGTACATCAGTTCGACGATGCCAGAGGCAGCATCACTCTGATGAGGGTTGAAGTAGGCTTCCTTCAGCATCATGGTGTAGCCGTCGCCATTGAGGAGCTTTCGTCCCTGGGGCTGCCATGCACCCGTAAACTTATAGGAGAAGTTCACCTTGGTCTTGCCGCGTGCGCCACGCTTTGTGTAGATTTCAATAACGCCGTTGGCACCCTGCGAGCCGTACTGTACGGTAGAGGCACCGTCCTTCAGCACGTTAATTTTCTTGATGTCATCAGGTGCAACTTGAAGGAGATTGGCAAACTGTTCTTCGTTCTCCATGTCCGTGAGGTCAAGGCCGTCTGTGCTCAGTTCCTCCATAGGATAGCCATCGACAACGATGAGGGGTTCCTGATTACCGTTGATGGAACTTGTACCACGCAGGCGCATGGAGGTGCCGGAACCAAGGTTACCGGAATTGGCCACGATGTCGAGACCTGCGATTTGTCCCTGAAGGGCTTCACCTGCTGTCTCAAACGAGAGGCCTTCCATGTTCTCCATATCGAGGCTCTGGGTGGCGGAGCTCAACTCGCGCTCAGGAATGGTCAGGCCATTGCTCTTGGTCTTGCGCATCTGCGTAACCTTAGCCTCAGTGAGCGTATGGCGGTCTTCCAGCTGCACACGGAAGGAGGTCTGTGAACCAATGGTCTTAGAATATTTCGCGTAACCGATGTAGGATATTTCAAGGACATTGGCAGGATTCTTAATGGTAAGTGTGAAGTTACCACTCATATCGGTCTGCGTGGCGGACACGATACGGCCATTCTTGTCTTTTTCAACAACGTTGGCCATCATGATAGCGCCATCTGCCTTGCTCCACACATGTCCGGAAATTCGCTTTTGCTGAGCGAAGGCCACCGAGCAGATAAGGCAGAGAATGAGCGTCAGAAGATACTTTCTATTTTTCATAATTCTGAATTTATTTCTTGATTTGGTACTTCTTGACGAACTTCTTAGCTTTTGCCGACGTGCTCCAGGCACTGTCGTAGCGGCCATTAGTGAGTTCGGCAAAGTTGAGCACACCGTCAATCTGGTGTATCACGGCAAAGCTGCTTGTCTCTACGAGTTTACAGGTAGCCGCACTGGTACGGGGATTCACGTTGAAGCGTGCATCGCGGGCCAGAAGGTTATACTTTCCGTCTTTTGTTACGACGTTGTGTGTAGCCTTGGCTCCGTCCACGACTTGCAAGGCGTTGGCTGTCTGCTTGGCCTCCACGGACACATAGACGTTGGACTTGCTATCGATGCAGGCTGTCTGATAGTGGTTGGATTCGGTAACGTTGTCCACAAACACGCTTTCGTCCTGGAAGTGGTAGCGCAGGAAGTTGGTGAGCATTGTTACCATGGCCTGGGCCTTCACTTTGTTGGTTTCGGAAAGACCGGTCATGACATTGCCTTCCCCATCAACGACGGGATTGCCCAAGGAGTCCAGCAGGGCTTCCCTGTGAGCATCAACGAAGTCGCGGATGGTTTGCCAAGTGGGAAGACCCTTGGCAAGGGCGGCATTCACGGCGTCATTGGTGGGCACATAGATCGTATAGCGATAGTTGTTGAAAGAGCGTACCAGCTTGTCGGAACCGAAATACTTGGCAATGGTCTTGCTGCCCGACTTCACTTCGCCTTCGCCGAAGATTTTGTAGAGTTCGGCAGCGCTCAGCCAGTCGGCTTCGGTGTAGGAGTTAATATCGGAGATAATGCCGGACTTCACGGCTTCTTCGGCTGCTTTTTCACGGAAGCCGGCATCAACGAGCAACTGGGCGTCGAATCCTTCGCAGAGGTCCTTGAAGCCCTTGAACTCATCATTGCTGTTCAAAATAGAATATACGCTCTGCATGGAAGGCTGCATGGGACGGTCTATCAGGAAGGTGTGTCCGTTACCGTAGCCGTTGGTACCCTTCGACTGGTCATAGGCACCGCCTTCCATCACCTTGCAGACGTGTTCGTTGCCTGAAATGGTGTCTTTGTCCAGCTGAATCTGCCATCCGCCTTCTACGACCATATTCTCGCCAGAGCCTGTATTGCCTCCCTTTATATATATAGGAGCGCCCAGGCGGCTGAGGAAGTATTTGCGGCTGCTGCCAAGCACACCGTCGTTGTCCCTATTGTCGTGTACAATGATGTGCTGGTTGATGAGCTCAATGAGCAGATTCTTCTTTGTTTCGCCATAGCCCTGCGTAACGGGCTGGGAGTAGGCTGAGCGATACTGCGTGCCAAGCCAATCGGTTTGATTGAGTTCGCCTGTCTGACCTGTGGCTTGATTGTATTTGTAGGCATCGGCGCTCACGGCAATGGTCTTGCCTGAGCCTGAGCTTATACCCGTGGCGTAGTTCCACACCCAATAGCGATAGTTGCGGGGGTTCTGGGTGGCGATGGAAGCGGGATCCACGTAGCCGAACTTGCCGAGACCCTCATCAGTCGGTACGAAGAAGGTGAAGCTGCTCTGCATGGCTTTCAGGTAGGTGCTGAAATACTGCTGCAAAGGAGCGTTGGCATAGTCAGAGCCCTGGATGAAGTTTTCATCGGCACGCACTACGGCACGCACCACTTTGGTGTTGGAGCTATAGAGTGCAGGGGCGATGACGGAGGCGTAGTCGGCAGGCGACGTTACTTGCTTCATCAAATAAATTACGCCGTTGTTGGCAAGAAGGCACTTGTCGATGATGCTCTTGTAGGCCGCCAGCGAGGGGAAGTCGCCGCCATTGAACATCTGGTCGCGGGCGTCGTTCATGATGGTGAGGTACTTGGAGGGTACCGTCTCGCGGAAGGACGACTTCATGAGGTTGTTTACGAGTGCGCTGATGATGTCGAGGGGAATCTGGTCTATATTATATTCCAAGTTCTCTCGGGTGATATCTTTCAGAGCGTAGCGATCCATCAGCACGCGGCCGCCGCCAGTCAGGAAGTAGGCGGCCAAGGCACTGTCGGTGGGCACGAACATAGCTCCCATATCCTCGGTGGGGGCGGCTGTATTGGAGGCTGCGTAGTTGTTCCATGCAGGGTCGAAGTTCAGCACGGGAATGTCCATCGCGTTCTTCGTAACGGGATTGGTTACGAACTTACCGCTCTGCGAGCGGGTGCTGAAATAGCGCTTCACAAACACGGAATCGGTTTCGGGTATCTTGCCGTAGAGTGCATGGACGTTATTGTTCAGCGTGGGGTTGAACACGGGTGCGCTGAAGCGGTCAAGGATGCGGCTGAAGAGGTTTGTCTGGCCGTTTGTGCGAATCACCTCAGCCATGTTGGAGGGGGCGACAAGCACGCGGTCAATCACGTTGTAGTAGCCGTTCATGCAGGTTACATCCTGCTTGATGACTTGTGCGTCATAAATGTAGCTGCGGTTTTCCTTGCCATAGGAGGGCAAGCCGAGAATGAAGGCCACATCGTCGTTGGTGATGTTGTTGAACTTCATGTTATTCTCCAGGAAGTGCGTCATCATCGGCGTGGTGTTGTCGCACACGAGGTAGATGCCTGCCTTGTCCTTCTGGCTGCGATACTTTTCCCAGAACTTGCCATACTTGGCGTCGCCCTCGTCGTCCATCGTGCCCTCATTAAGATTTTCGGGCAACTGATACCAGTGCATGTAGGGCACCGAGTCGGTGGCGGTAGAGGCCGTGCCCTGTCGCAGGCACTGGTTCTTGCCATTCACGTAGTTGGTGGCACCCATCGTACCCGTGCTCTCGATGTTCGACATCATTTCCATGACGTAAGCATTGTTGAGCATGGAGTTGTAGAAAAGGTACTTCTTCTGGGAGAGCGTCAGGGAGTCGTAGCAATGCACGCCCCACGGGTTCTTCTGGAAGAACTTGACATAGGCAGAGTCAGGAGCGACGAACAGGGTCTTACTGCCGGTTGTGGACAACACATCGACGTAGCCCAAATCCTCAATAAGCCTAACCGTGTTCTTGAATCTGCCATCTTTTTTCAGCTCCAGGTAAATACTTTCGCCGAGATAATCAGGCATGGTTTCATCCAAGTCGTAATCATCAGAGCAGGAGTACGTCATACCGACAGCCGAAAGCATACACACTGCGGGCAGCAGCGCGTTTGCCATTTTGCAAAAACGGTTTCTCATACAGTTAATTTGTTGATTATATTTGATTTGTTATTGTTTGTCTTTGGATAGTGTTTTTTCTGCCATTTGCACTACACATTTTGACACCGCAAATTTAGGCAAATTTTTAGATACTGAAAACTAATTAACAGAGAAAAGTGCATTTTTAAGGTTTTTTAAGATTTTACCGCCGATTGGCACGGCCAAATCACGGGGTACGCTGTGCTATCACTACAAAAGCGGGCTTTCCGGCTCCCCGGGGATGTACTATTCTCTAAAAGCGGGAAAAGCATCCCATACACCGCCCTAAACCACCCTATACAGCAGGAAAAACTATCCTATACAGTAGGGAAAACTACCCTATACAGTAGGAAAAACTACCCTATACAGTAGGGAAAACTATCCTATACGGCAGGAAACACTCACCAGCAGGTCAAGGAAAACCGCACCACACGCCGGACAAAGCTGTCCCTGCCTTCACATCCTCGCCACAGGGCCTAAGTGCCGCCTTACGGCCCACTCCCCCACCCTTTCCGTCAGAAAGCACCCCCTTGCAAGCAAAAAAATGCGAGAAAATTTGGCCGTCAAGCAAGTTTTGCGTAACTTTGCAGGCGATTTCCCAAGAGAAACGACAATTCACACTATTCATCCACTTAAACAACACCGCCTATAGCAAAGCTCTACACTTAACCTAAACATTAAGTAGTAATGGACACAAACAAGAAGTTCACCGACCTGGAATTGGTGACTAGGTACGCAGAGGGGGATGACTCTGCTTTTGATGTTTTGCTTTACCGGTACAAAGACAAGCTCTACTCCTATATATATTATTTGGTCAATGATGAAGACCGAGCCAACGACATTTTTCAGGAGACGTTTGTCAAAGTTATCATGACCATCCGTCAGGGTCGCTACACGGAATCCGGACGCTTCTACGCCTGGCTCACGCGCATCGCCCACAACCTGGCCATCGACGAGTTCCGCGACACCATGAACACGTCCACCCTCTCCGATGAGGAGACCAACGGCACGCTCTTCAACAGCGTACAACTCTCCACCGAGGCCGCCGACGGCGAACAAGTGGACGAACAGACGCTCCGCAACGTGAAGGAACTGATGGAACGGCTCCCCAGCGAGCAGCGCGAAGTGGTGTTCATGCGCATATACCAAGGCCTCTCGTTCAAAGAGATTGCCGATGAAACCGGCGTAGGCCTCAACACAGCCCTCGGGCGAATGCACTACGCGCTCATCAATATGCGCAGGATGGCCACCGCGGCCAACGTCTTCACGGACTAATCCCGGCACACCGCGTTCCCACGCCCAACCCGTGTCCAACATCAAGCGACCACTGATATGAAAAAAGCACTCTCCTTCATTTTCCTTTGCCTTACGGTTCTCTGCGCCTCCGCCCAGCACATCTATCAGGGCGGCAGCACTTACGGCACCAAGCTCTATACTTGGGACGGGCAGTATCTCTACCAGGGCGGCAGCAAGTACGGCACGAAAGTCCTCACCTGGGACGGGCAGCACGCCTATCAGGGCGGCAGCAAGTACGGCACGAAAATCCTGACCTGGGACGGCCAGTACATCTATCAGGGCGGAAGCAAGTACGGCACAAAGCTGGCTACCTGGGACGGGCAGCACATCTATCAGGGCGGAAGCAAGTACGGCACAAAGCTCTACACCATCGACTCAAAGCACGTCTATCAGGGCGGAAGCAAGTACGGAGCCAAACTCCTCACTTTCGACTGCAACCTGCCCATACCCATTCTCTACCTCATTCTTGATTAGCACACGCGCCTGCGCAAGAGAGGACTGCGCTCAACCGGAACACCATGCCACAGCTCCGCCGACCGCGGGCATCAGCCGACGGGGAAGAACAAGCACTCCGCACAAGGCAGCACTTAGTCCATACGACAGGGAAAAGCCTCCTATACAACAGGAAAAATTAGTCCGCCGATAGTTTTGTCTATCGGCGGACTCGTTTTTAGAGGTGTGCGAGGACGGACGCGCGTCCCCCAAAAGCAGTTTACTTGTACACGGGCCCGAAGTTCTGGCAGGCGCGGAAGTCCGCACCCTCCTTATCCATACCGAATGCGTTCCAAGCGGCAGGACGGAACACGTCCTTGTCGGCCACGTTGTGCATACACACGGGGATGCGCAGCATGGCGCAGAGCGTGATGAGGTCGGCGCCGATGTGCCCGTAGGCTATGGCACCGTGGTTGGCACCCCAGCAGTTCATGACGCTATACACGTCCTTGAAGCAATCGCGGGCAGGGTCGAGACGCGGCACAAACCAAGTGGTGGGCCAAGTGGGGTCGGTGCGCTTGTCCAGCGTGTCGTGCATAGCGTCAGGCAGCTCCACGGTCCAACCTTCGGCCAACTGGAGCACGGGACCCAGGCCCTGCACCATGTTGAGGCGCATCATGGTCATCGGCATACCGCCACGCGAGCGGAAATGGGAGGAGTAGCCTCCACCGCGGAAGTAGTCGCGGTCGGCAGGCATCCAGTCGGTGGCCTTCAGGCAGGCTTCGGCATCGGCCTCGGTCATTTCCCATGGCGTCTTCATGGTGGGACGGCCCTCAGCGTCGGTCATCGCGCCCGTAGCGTCGAGAGTGGTGGCACCGGAGTTGATAAGGTGGATGAAGCCTCCTGCGGCTGCGCCCTCGGGACGCTGGCCGGTTACGCGCTCCACGGCTTCGGGGCTCCAGTAGGTGCGGATGTCGGAGAACATCACGCCTCGGTTGGTCAGCAAGTGGCCCAAGAGCATCGCTATGCCGTTGAGGAAGTCATTCTCGGTGGCAAGGATTTTGGCCTCCCGTATGCCGTTCCAATCGTAGGAGGAGCACATGAGCGACTCGGGGAAGTCGAAGTTGGGCTTATAGTCCGTCCACTGGCGCTGGCCCTGTACGCCGCCGGCTATGGCATTGTGGCCCAAGGCCTCTTCCTTGTAGCCCATTTCAAGCAGTCGGGGGTTGCCTTCCATCAGGTCGCGGATTATCATCATGTTCTTCACCGTGAAAGCCCAGTCGGCATCCTTCTCTTCACGCGTCTTACCCTTGCCCTTGCCGTTGAAGGCGTGCATGGGCGTGCCGGGGAAGATGGGGCGGTCCTCATTGTAGTCGTGGCCCTCATTCGGCTTGCAGTACTTTTCTACCCACTGCATGGCACGCTCAAATTCCTCATGGTCGAAGATGCCGAAATCGACGCGGCGGAGAATCTCCACCAGGCTTACGTACTCCGTGCGCATACCGAGGTATTGCTGGAGGAAGTCGGCGTTCACAATGGAGCCGGCTATGCCCATGCAAGTGTTGCCGAGGGAGAGATAAGCCTTGCCGCGCATCGTGGCCATCGCCTGAGCGGCGCGTGCCCAACGCAGGATTTTTTCGCGCACGTCGGCGGGGATGGTGTTGTCGTCGAGGTCCTGTACGTCATGGCCGTAGATACCGAAGGCAGGAAGTCCCTTCTGGGCATGGGCGGCCAGCACGGCGGCCAGATAGACGGCACCCGGGCGCTCCGTACCGTTGAATCCCCACACGGCCTTCGGCCAATGCGGATGCATATCCATGGTTTCGCTGCCATAGCACCAGCACGAGGTTACGGTAATCGTGGCTCCCACGCCCTCGCGCTCAAACTTCTCCTGACAGGCGGCACTCTCGGCCACACGGCCGATGGTGGTGTCGGAAACGACGCACTCGACGCACGAACCGTCGCCGTTGCGCAAATTTGTACTGATGAGCTCAGCCACAGCATGGGCGAGAGCCATCGTTTTTTCTTCCAGACATTCACGCACGCCGCCCTGACGGCCGTCAATGGTGGGGCGAATGCCAATCTTGGGGTAGTTCATAGTTAGTGTATTAAGTGGTTTAGTTGTTATTGTCTCAATCTATCGTATCAGCCTCCACGGCTTCGTCGGCCTCAACCCCGTCATAGGCCGTACTGTCGGGAGCCGCGTTGTCGGCAGGCTCATAGTAGCGGGGACGGCTGTGCTCATACTCATCCACATCGCAGGTGGGCTCAGGATACTTCTTTACGTACTTCGCCTTAAACCTGCTGTCGTCCATCACCTTTTGCAGGAAACGGCCCACTACGGGCAGGGCGGTACGCGATCCTTGCCCCAATGCTCCCGTGCGGAAGTGGATGTTGCGGTATTCGCCGCCGACCCACGCGCCGGCCACCAAGGAGGGCGTTACCCCCACAAACCACGCGTCGGCATGGGCGTTGGAGGTGCCCGTCTTACCGCCGTAATCCATTTCCGGCCAATGCTGGCCGATGTAGCCGTTCAGGCTCATGGATGTGCCGCCTCCCTCATGACAGCCTGCTTCGAGCAAGTTGCGCATGAAATAGGCGGAGCGCGGGTCGAGGGCTCGGCGGGTTTGGGAGTTGGCCTGATAGACGACGCGTCCGTTGCGGTCTTCGATGCGCGTGATGAGCGTAGGCTTCACATACACGCCGTCGTTGGCCACGCAGGCGTAGCCGCTGACAAGTTCCAGCACGTTTACGTCGCTGCACCCCAAGGCAAGGGCGGGGGCATTGGCCAGTTCACTGTTGATTCCCATGTCGCGGGCCGTCTTGATGACCTGCTGGATGCCCACTTCCTGACCCAGTTTGACGGCCACGGTGTTGGTGGATTGTGCGAAGGCCTTGGTGAGTGTCATTTCGCGGTAGCTATAGCGGCCATTGGCATTGTGCGGCCGCCAGTCGGTCTCCTTGCCTCCGCTCCACGTCTTCATGTGGATGGGGCTGTCCGTTATACGGTAGGTGGGCGTGAGCCCCTGCTTCATGGCTGCGGCATATACATAGAGCTTGAAGGTGGAGCCGGGTTGGTGGGCGGCGCTCACCTTGTCGTATTTCCAGGTCTTGAAGTCGATGTCGCCCACCCAAGCCTTGACATGCCCGTTCTGCGGTTCAATGGCCACGAAGCCCGTGTGCATGTAGCGCAGCATATAGCGCAGGGAATCCATGGAGGAGATGAAGGCATCGTGGCCGCCGTCGTAGTCGAACAGGCGCACGTTGTGGGGCTTATTGAGGTAGTACCACACGCTGTCGGGGTCGGACGGGAAGCGTGCAGCCAGCAGGCGGTAGGCATCTGTCTGCTTGATTTTCTGCTGTACGAAGCCGCGAATTTCCACGCCGTGCGCATCTACCCACGGGTTGAGTGTACCCCAGTGTGCCTGGAAGTTCTGCTGGACAACACGCATCTTCTCTCTGACAGCCTCCTCGGCATAGCGCTGCATGGTGGCGTTGAGGGTAGTGTAGATTTTCAGGCCGTCGGTGTAGGGGTCCAAGTCGGGGCATATTTCCCGGAGTTCGTCGGCTACGGCCTGCCGGAAGTAGAGGGCCTTGCCGTCGTAGGCGTTGAGCACGCGGAACTTGAGTTCTACGGGGCGCTCTTGCAAGGAGTCGAGGGCGGCCAGCGAAAGCTTGCCGTGCTTGTACATGTTAGCCAGCACCACATTGCGGCGTTCCAGCGCGTTCTGGGGGTTGATTTTGGGGTTGTAGTAGGATGTGGCTTTCAGCAGGCCCACCAGCACGGCGGCCTCCTCGGGGCGGAGTTGCGAGGGCGTGGTGCCGAAATACGTCTTGGCGGCTGTCTTGATGCCGTAGGCGTTGGCTCCGAAGTCCACGGTGTTGGCGTACATCTCCAGTATGTCCCGTTTTGAGCAGAGGAACTCCAGTTCCGTGGCTATTATCATTTCCTTGCTCTTCATCACCAGAATCTTCACGCCTGGAATATAGCCGAGCAATCCGGTGCTGTACTGCGTGCGCACGCGGAACATATTCTTGACGAGTTGCTGCGTAATGGTACTGGCGCCTCTCGGATGGCCTGCCACGGCATCCTTCAGGGCGGCGAACAGCCCTACCACGTCCACGCCGTGGTGCTGGTAGAAGCGTTCGTCCTCGGTGCTGATGAGGGCATCGAAGAAGCAGGGGGCTATGCTGTCGTAGGACACGGGCTGGCGGTTCTCCTCGAAGTAGTGGCCAAGGAGCACGCCGTCGTCGGAATAAAGCTCCGAGGCGGCTGCCGTGCGGGGGTGGATGATTTCCGAGATGCTGGGGCTCTTGCCAAAGAGCCAGCAGAAATTGAATACCACGGCAAGGCAATAGAGCAGCACCAGCACGACAAACGTGCCCAGCGCGGCGAGGATTTTCGTCCACCACGGGCTGCCCACAAACAGCGACTTGTACCAGCGGCCAAACCGCTTGCAAGTACGCTTTGCGGCTTGCCAAAAATGGCTCAAGCGGTCAATCAGCGACATTCTTCTATATATTATTATGGTGTGGCCCGCGCTTCCGCCTCCCGGGGGCAGCGATTCGGCGCACGGCACTTCCATTTGTGTTATTTGGCCACAAAATTACGTTTTTCTGGCCAAGCGACCAAATTTTTCGGCAAAAAGCTTATTTTCAGCTCCACCTTTTCAGAGAAAAGCCCTCCACAAGGCCGTTTTCGCTGTCGGCACAGCTGGGAAAACTACTCTATACACTAGGGAAAACTACTCTATACACCAGGAGAAACTACTCTATACACTAGAAAACACTACTCTATACACTAGGAAAAGCTATCGGCGGACTTGTATTTCACCATCCACCGGCAAGGCCCACTCCCCTACCCCGCAAACCGCCTCAGCCTTACTCCCCATCTGCCAAATCCGCCCCCAAACCGCGCCAAAACCCAACTTTTCGCCCCAATCGCTTGGACAGCTCACAGAAATTTCGTACCTTTGCACGCAATAGTAAGGAAGGTTGGCAGAGTGATCGATTGCGCTAGACTCGAAATCTGGTGTACTCTTTATGGGTACCGGGGGTTTGAATCCCTCACCTTCCGCTCGCATTAAGCCCCCTCCCCGCAGGGGGCTTAATCGGTAGAAACGCTAACACACACAAAGCCATGAGCAAACTCGTAGCCATAGTAGGCCGCCCCAACGTGGGCAAGTCCACCCTTTTCAACCGCCTCACGGGCACCCGCCACGCCATCGTGAGCGACGAAGCCGGCACCACGCGCGACCGCCAGTACGGCAAGGTGGAATGGTGCAACCGCGAATTTTCCATAGTCGATACAGGCGGCTGGGTTGTCAATTCGGACGATATTTTCGAGGGGGAGATTCGCAAGCAGGTGAGCATAGCCACCGAGGAAGCCGATGCCGTGCTGTTCCTCGTGGACGTGCAGAACGGCATCACCGACCTGGACATGGAAGTGGCCAGCATACTGCGCCGCAGCCGTATCCCCGTGATACTCTGCGCCAACAAGGCCGACAACAACATCGACACCTACAGTTCCGCAGAGTTCTACGCCCTCGGCCTCGGCGACCCCTACTGCATCAGCGCAGCCACGGGCAGCGGCACGGGCGACCTGCTTGACCTCGTCATGCAGAAGCTGGGTCCCGAAAGCCCCAACACCGGCGAGGGCGAACTCATACCCCGCTTCAGCGTGGTGGGCCGCCCCAACGCCGGAAAGTCAAGCCTCATCAACGCCTTCATCGGCGAGGACCGCCACATAGTAACCGACATCGCCGGCACAACCCGCGACAGCATCATGACGCGCTACGACAAGTACGGCTTCGACTTCTACCTCGTCGATACGGCGGGCATCCGCAAAAAAAACAAGGTAACCGAGGACTTGGAGTTCTACTCGGTGATGCGCTCCATCCGAGCCATCGAAAATTCCGACGTATGCATACTGCTCATTGACGCTACGCGAGGCATAGAGGCTCAGGACATGAACATTTTCCAGGTCATTCAGCGCAACAGCAAGAGCTTGGTCGTGGTCGTCAATAAGTGGGACCTTGTGGAGGACAAAAGCCAGGAGGCCATCAAGACCTTCGAGAGCGCCATCCGTGAGCGGATGGCTCCCTTCGACGACTTCCCCATCGTTTTCGCGTCCGCCCTCACGAAACAGCGCATCTTTAAGGTGCTCGACACGGCCAAGGAGGTTTATCTCAACCGGAAGGCCCACATCGGCACGCGCCGCCTCAACGAGGAGATGCTCCCCCTCATCGAAGCCTATCCGCCCCCCTCAATCAAGGGAAAGTACATCAAAATCAAGTACTGCTCCCAGGTGCCGGACACTCAGATACCCACCTTCGTGTTCTACGCCAACTTGCCGCAATACGTCAAGGAACCCTACAAGCGCTTCCTTGAAAACAAGATACGCGAGCGGTGGAACTTCTGCGGCACGCCCCTCAACATCTTCATAAGGCAGAAGTAGGAAAGACCCTCAGCGGCTCCGCCCTCCCTATCGGCGGACTAAGGAAAACCGTCCTATAGACTAAGGAAAACCGTCCTATAGACTAAGAACGCCTATCCTATAGACAAAGATCCGCCACACCACAGACACACAACCCCCACCCCATAAACTCCCGATGCACATCCTGCACCACAGTCCTCATCATCGCCTCCTGCGCTCCATCGCAGGTATAGGCTGCGCGGCAGCGGCGGCCATCTTCCTGCTCTTTCCGGCCTGCAAGCCCAAAGGCGTGCAGACATCCGACGGCGAACTGGTGGAAGCCCCCACAGCCGACGAGGTGGAAGCAATGACCGCCCCCTACGTCAGCGGCCACTTCGAGGACTATACCGACGGCTTCCTGTCCGTGCGCGACAAGACGCCCGCCTACCGCAAGCAGATTGTCGCCCTCATGAAGCAGCGCCACCGTCAGGAAGCGCAGGAGCGCGGCGGCATACAGTTCGAGCGCATCGTCAGCATCCAGCAGTCAGTGGTCCACCCGCGCTACGCCGAGGCTTTCCTCATCCGCTCCTTCCGCGACGGCACGCGCGAGCAGGTAGGCCAGCCCCTCGTATTCCACAACGGGCGCTGGTGGCTCCGATAGCAGCACACACACCCTTTCCCCTACACAGCAGCGTATGGACAATACCCCGCAGCAAGGCGCACCCGCCTACAGCGTCATCGTTCCCGTGTTCAACCGCCCCGACGAGGTGGACGAACTCCTCGGCAGCCTGTGCCGCCAGCAAGGCACCCGCTTCGAAGTCGTAGTGGTGGAGGACGGCAGCCAAGTTTCCTGCGAAGCAGTCTGCCGACGCTACGCCGACCGCCTCGACCTGCACTATTTCCCCAAGGAAAACGGCGGCCCAGGCCCCGCCCGCAACTACGGAGCCGGGCGAGCCGCAGGCCGCTACCTCATCATACTCGACAGCGACGTAGTGCTCCCCGACGGCTACTTCGCCGCCATCGACGCGGAACTCACCGCCCGCCCCTGCGAAGCCTTCGGCGGCCCCGACCGAGCCCACGACAGCTTCACCCCCGTGCAGAAGGCCATCAACTACGCCATGACCTCCTTCTTCACCACGGGCGGCATACGCGGCGGCAAGCAGGGCGGCGCAAGCCTCGACCGCTTCTTCCCCCGCTCTTTCAATATGGGCGTGCGGCGCGACGTATATGAGAGCCTCGGCGGGTTCGCCGCCATGCGCTTCGGCGAGGACGTGGATTTCAGCTACCGCATAGTGGAGGGCGGCCATTCCTGCCGCCTCTTTCCCGAAGCCTGGGTGTGGCACAAACGCCGCGCCGACCTGCGCAAATTCTTCCGGCAAGTACACAACAGCGGCATAGCCCGCATCAACCTTTCCAAGCGGCACCCCGGCACGCTCAAGGCCGTACACGTGCTTCCCGCCCTGTTCACCGTGGGCGTGGCCGCCTGCCTGCTCAGCATCCTTACGGGCGTGGCCGCCTGCCTGCTTTCAGGCCCCGCCTGCCCGTGGACGGGCTTGGCCATCGGCGGCCTGACGCCACTCATCCTCTTTTCCGCCGTCATCCTCACGGACAGCGCTTCGCGCAGCAAGAGCCTCAAGGTGGGCCTGCTCTCCGTGGCTGCGGCCTTCGTCCAGCTCACGGGCTACGGGTCGGGCTTCCTGCGGGCCTGGTGGCGGCGTTGCGTGCGAGGGAAAGGCGAGTTCGAAGCCTTCAAGGCCAACTTCTATAAATAGGCGTATGGCAATCACCGACTGGAGCATGGAGGACCGCCCCCGCGAGCGGTTTATGGCCAACGGCCCCGCCGCCCTGTCAAAGGCAGAGCTTCTGGCGATACTCGTGGGCAGCGGCAGCAGAAAGATGAGCGCCGTGGAGATGATGCGCCTCATACTGTCCGAGCACGGGGACTCCATTCACCGCATCGAGCGCCTTACGGTGGAACAGCTCTGCGCCGAATACCGCGACAGGGGAATAGGGCTGGGGCCGGCCAAGGCCGTTACCATACTTGCAGCCTGCGCCATAGCGCGACGCTATGCACAGGAGGAGGCCGACAACAGCAGCCCCATGGACAGCTCAGAGCGGATTGCCGCCTACTTCTCCCCCATTCTGGCCAACCTCCCCCACGAGGAGTGCCACGTCATGCTCCTGAGCAACACGCTCCACCTGCTCAGCAGCCAGCGCATCGCCATGGGCGGACTTACGGCCACTACGGTCGATGTGCGCATCCTGTGCAAGCAGGCCCTGCTCCACAACGCCACGGCCATCGCCCTCTGCCACAACCATCCCTCGGGCAGCCTCACGCCCAGCCGGCAGGACGACAGCCTTACCCGCCAAGTACGGGAAGCCGCACAGACCCTGGGCATCCGGCTGATAGACCATATCATAGTGAGCACGCGCGGCTACTACAGCTACAACGACCAAGGGAAGCTCTAATCACCAAGCCAAAGACAGACCATGACACCCGAAGAGAAACTCGCCCTGGAGGAGCGCATCGTGGATGTGCTCCGCACGGTGTATGACCCCGAAATACCGGTAGATATTTATTCCCTCGGACTAATCTATCGCATCGACCTGCACGACGACGGCAGCCTTGACGTGGATATGACCCTCACTGCACCCAACTGCCCCGCAGCCGACTTCATCGTGGAAGACGTCCGCCTGAAGCTGGAAGGCATCAGCGGCGTGAAAAGCCCCACGGTAAACCTCGTGTTTGAACCCGAATGGGACAAAGACATGATGAGCGAGGAGGCCAAACTGGAACTGGGGATGCTCTGATCGGAGCCACCGCCCCGCAAGCCGTTCAGCAAGGACAGCACGCACTCCCCCACGGGCCGCAAAAACTGTCGGCGGACTAATTCATCCTGTCGGCGGACTAAGAAAAACTACCCTATACGACAGTAACAACTACCCTATAGACTAATCAACATTCCCCCAGCGGAACGTCCCCCTCAAGGGGCGACCGCGAAGGCCACCCCCCTACGATGAAACACACTACAACGGTCTGGGACGACCTCGGCGTTACGCTCCAACTCAGCACCTTTGCCGAAGGGAAAAAGCCCGAGCACCACGCCATGCTCCACGTGGAGCCCTGCGGCGAACTGTTTGAAGGGCAATACGCACGGCTCAGCGAGGCCGAACGGCGACTGGCCGACCTCCTGCCCGAAGCCCGCCCCATCGTGAAACGCTACTTCCTGAGCGATGCCGCCAACCAAGCCCCGCTCATCCCCTCCCCCACCGGCCCGTGCGCCGTCAGCCTGATTCAGCAGCCGCCTCTGGACGGCAGCAAGGTGGCGGCCTGGATTTATCTGGCCGAGGGCTTGGACGTGCAGGACGAGGGCGGCGTTACCCTCTGCCGGAGCAACGGCTACGAGCACCTGTGGCAGATGGGCCTCACCGCGCCCGAGGGCGATTCCTACCGGCAGACGGCCAGCGTGCTCCAGACCTACGAAAGCACACTCCGCAAGCACGCCGCCACCATCGAGGCCAACTGCCTGCGCACTTGGTTCTACGTGCGCGACGTCGATACCCAGTACGGCGGCATGGTGCAGGCACGGCGCGAAAACTTCATCCAGGAAGGGCTCACACCCGCCACCCACTACATTGCCTCCACCGGCATCCAAGGCATACCGGCCAGCCCCAGCGCCATCATACAGTTGGGCGGCTACGCCCTGAAAGGGGCGGAGGCCGGCCAAGTCCGCTACGTCCGGGCCCTCACCCACCTCAACCCCACCATAGAGTATGGCGTAACCTTCGAGCGCGGCACGGTAGTGGATTTTGGCGACCGCTCCCACTGCCTTATCTCAGGCACCGCTTCCATCGACAACAAGGGGCGCGTGCTCCACACGGGCGACGTGGTGAAGCAGACCCTCCGCATGTGGGAGAATGTCGCCGCCCTTCTCCACGAAGGCGGCTTCACGCCCGACGATGTCGCCCAGATTGTGGTCTATCTGCGCGATGTGGCCGACTACGCCACAGTCCGCTCCATGTTCGCCAGCCGCTTCCCCGGCGTTCCCGCCGTATTCACACTCGCACCCGTATGCCGGCCCGAATGGCTCATAGAGATGGAATGCACCGCCATAAGGCCCCTGAGCGGCAACGCCTTCCGCGATTTCTGAACTCCCCCGGGCGTTTCCACGCCCAAAGCAGAAAACTTCACGCCTAAAGCAGAAAGCTTCACGCCCAAAGCAGAAAGCTTCACGACTAAAGCAGAGAGCTTCACGACTAAAGCAGAAGAAGCCACGCCCAAAGCGCCGCTTTCTCCCCAGATACAAAGTGAGCCGAGGCCCCAAAGCCCCGGCTCACTCTTTCTTTACCCTACTTTTCACGGCAGGCGGCCTGCCCATCAGTGAGGGCAGGTGCCTTTGTGCGTCATTATATCGAGGACCAGCCTGTCGGTCTCCTTCATGCCATCATGGCCGATGCGCGTAAGATTGCGAATACACCTGTCCACGTCATCCTCTATGAGACCTTCGGCTGCCGTAACGAAGCGGTTCTGTATGGCCAGCATGGCGGACAGCGAGGCCGTGCTGACGCCGCTGCAAAGCTTGAGGGCGCAACTTGGCTTAGCTCCGTCGCACACCATCCCTGCGAGATTGGCAATCATGTTCTTGACAGCGTAGGCCATCTGCTGGAAATTGCCGCCCATCAGGTAGGTAATGCCGCAGCTACTGCCGGTGCAGGCCACTACGCAGCCGCAAAGGGCACTCAGCCTGCCGAGGCTCTGCTTGATGTAAATGGCGGTGAGGTGGCTCATTACGAGAGCACGTGTCAGCTCCTCGTCGGTGTTGTGGTTGTCGCGGGCGTAAATGACTACCGGCAGGGTAGCTGCAATTCCCTGGTTGCCGCTTCCCGAATTGCTCATTACAGGAATCATTGCGCCTGCCATGCGGGCATCGCAGGCGGCGCTGGTAACGCTCAGCATGTGGGAGAAAATGCTCTCGCCCAGGATGCCGCGCCCGAGGGGGCGGGAGAGTGTTTTGCCGAGGTTGTGGCCGTAATTGCCCTTCAGGGCTTCTTCGGCGGCGTGTAGGTTGAGCCGCCGGGCTTCGTTGATGAAGTTTATCTCCTCAATAGGAGCCGTGGTGGCGAACTCATAGACGAGGCGCAGCGAGAGCCAGCGGTCGTCGTCGGTATCGGAGGCGTCGGGCTGTGCTTCGCAGGAGTCGGGGGCAGCCCCGGCGGGGGACTGCTCTTCATCGATGAAGCGGGTGTGGGCATAGGCTATGACGGCACTGGCCTCCCTGCCGCCGGCATGGACGTGTACTTCGATGTAGAGATTGTCGGGAGCGTCGGACTTCAGGGCAATGCCTATGGTGTGGCTTTCCATATAGGCCTTGGCCTCGGCGGTCGCCTCGGGCGTGTTGTCGCGCAGCACTTCAAGGCCGTAGGCGCTTTTGCCGATGAGCGCACCGAGCGCCACGGCTATGGGCAGGCCGACCATGCCCGTGCCGGGTATGCCTACGCCCATGGCGTTTTTGAGTATGTTGGCGCTGAGCAGCACTTCGATGCTTTCGGGGCGCGTGCCGAGTTTCTCGGCGGCGCGTGCGGCACACAGGGCCACCGCCATGGGTTCGGTGCAGCCGATTGCGGGCACCACCTCGCGCTTCAGGAGTGCGATGAGCTTTTGTCGTTGTTCCTTTTCCATAGGTCTGTCCCTGCCCTTCCCCTTGCAGGAGAAAGAGGCGTTGGGGTGGGTTTTGTTAGTCTATAGGAGAGTTTTTACGGGCGTATAGGAGAGTTTTTACGGGCGTATAGGAGAGTTTTCCGTAGTCCGCCGACAGTTTTTCCTGTCGTATAGGACAGTTTCCCGTCCTTGGCCGGGCGCTGGCAGCGGTCTTTATTTGCGGTTTTTCCAGACCAGCACTACGATGGCGCACGCCACGAGTGCGAGGATGCCGTAGCCGAGTTCATGGCTGTAGCGGGTGGCTGTCTGGACGAGTTCCTCCTGCGAGCGGCACACCGTCTTGAGTGAGTAGCCGATGGCCGCCAGTATGATGTTCCACAGGCCGGCGCCGATGGTGGTGAACAGCAGGAAGCGCCAGTAGTTCATACGAGCCAGACCGGCGGGTATGCTGATGAGGTGGCGTATGCCCGGGATGAGGCGGCCTATCAGCGTGCCCGTGGCTCCGTGCGCATCGAAATAGCTCTCTGCGTGCTTGATTTTATCCTCGTTCAGCAGGCAGAGGCGGCCCACCGCACTGCGGGCAAACCAGTACACTACGGGACGGCCCAGCCAGAGGGCGAGCACATAGTTTATCGTTGCGCCGAGGTCGGCTCCGAGGGTGGCAAACACCACCACCAGCACGATGTTCAGGTCGCCGCCCGTGGCTGCGATCCATGCGGCAGGGGGAACGACAAGTTCACTGGGCACAGGTATCACTGTGCTTTCGAGCGTCATGAGCAGCAGTATGACGGCGTAGTTCAGGTGCGACAGGCACCACTGTATGAAGGCTATGCTTTGCACTGGTCTTGTTTGGAAAGGATTTGTCGGCAGGGCCTACGGCGTTGTCGGCAGGCCAGGCGCACGTGTTACTTACTGAAGGAGCAATTCTTGTAGGCTCCGGTCTTGTAGGTGTAGGTGCCGTCCACACTGATTACCTTTGAGCTTTTCACGGTGCTGGAGAGGTCGCGCTCAATGGTGCCCCCGTTGAACGTGAAGTTACCCTTCACCTTGATACCCCTGCACTTCGACGTGTCGGTCTCGTCGAGAGGATTGACGTACTCGTCGCCGGTAGCCAGTATGTAGATGTAAGGACGCTCGTTGCTTGCGGCAGTTGGGTCTTGCTCTACGGTGAGGTCGCCCGAACCTACTTCATTGACGGTTGTGCCTACGCTGAGGCCCTTGCTCCCGTCGCCCGTGCAGCGCAGCGTAAGGTTGCCGCCGCTGATGGTGGTGTGGCTCTCGCTTTTCAGGCACTTGGTGTCGTCGCCCGAAGCGGTGCAGTCGAGGGTGCCGCCGCTGATGATGATTTGTCCGTTGAGTTCGTCGGCGGGGTCGGTGGTGGCGCTCACGTCGAGGCAGTCGCCCACGACGTTGCGGAAGGCCACGTTGCCGCCGCGCTGCTCAAAGTACTGGTCGATGTTCATTCCGTCGCTCTGTGCGCCGAGGATGTTGATGTTTCCGGTAAAGCTGCTCTTCAGCTGGGTGTATTCGTTGGAAGAGTAGGCGTGCCGCTGCGTGCCGGTCAGGTTCAGGGTGCCGGCACCGGTAAACTCGGCATGGCCCTTCACCCAGAAGCAACTCTTGCGCAGGTTGTTCGCGCCGTCGCGGAAGGTGTTTTGCGTGCCGTCGGCCAGAAGGATGCCAATGCGCTTGCCGTTCTCTATTTCAAAGGGGCACGCGCTGCTCTCCAGGCTGATGCCCTCCAGGCTGACGCTGCACTTGTAGGCGCCCACCTGATGGAAGCTGCCGTCGGTGGAGGTGCCGCTGAGATGGTAGGTTACTTCGGCAATGTCGGGGTCGTCGATGCTTTCCTGCTCGTCGGTCAGGGTAACGTTGGCTCCACTGATGCTGGCACTTACGCGGCCTCGAAGGTCGCCGCTTATGCAGACGGTGGCGGAGGCTCCGCTATAGTGTACGAAAACGCTGGCGGGAAGGGTCTGGTCGGCCACGCCGGTGATGGACGTGAGGACGGACAGGTCGTAGTCCTCGCCGTTGATGGTGAGCGTATTGGTGCCGTAGGTCATCGTGGTGGCGGGGTCGTAGGGATAGGCGTAGCTGACGTTGCCTTCGCTCACTATGAGCGACTGTGCCCGCGCCGTGCCGGCAAGGAGCATCAGGCTGAAAAAGACCATCAGTCCGCCGAGCCGCAAGTGCGGCAACCGACTTCTCTTTCTTAGTCCGCCGAGCCGCAGGTGCGGCAACCGACTTCTCTTTCTTAGTCCGCCGAGAGGGGAAATTAGTCCGCCGACAGTTTTTCTTAGTCCGCCGACAGTTTTCACGCTCCTTGGGCGGGTGCTGAGCGTCGGTGCAGAAGTGCTTCGTGTCATTGTTTCAGCTCCTTTCTGGCCTCCTGGCCGTCTTTGACGATATAGACGCCTTTTTCCTGCCCGCCGAGAGCGTTGAGCGGACGGCCTTGCAGGTCGTAGAAGCGTGCGGGAGCGTTGCCGGCAGGGGCGGCAGGCACATTTTCAATGCCTGTGGGCTGGTCGGCAAAGTACATACTATGCAGCGTAGATAGGTCGAGGGTGAAGGCTTCGTCTGCTCCGGCAGCCCGCATCTGCCCGTCGCCGAACGTCATTTGCAGGCCGATGAGAGGCAGACTGCGCTCCGTGCCGTCTTGCTGGCGGAACGTGATGTAGGGATTGCCGGCACTGGCAACTCCCGTCACGGAGAGGGCCAGCGCAAGGGTGAGTAGATGTTTCATGTGTTGGGATGAAAGATTGCAGGAGTGCATTTAGAGTTTGAACTTAAAGCCCAGACTGCCGGCGTGGAGGGTAGCCGGCTCGTATTCCTCGGCCTGGAACTGGTGTTGATAGACGTAGGCGGCAGAGATGTAGAACTTCTTTGTGATTTTCAAGTCGAAGCCTGCCACGACGCGCTGCTTCACGGCACTCAGGCCGTCGCAGAGGTCGTTGGTTATCTCGTAGCTCACCTCGGGGGTGAGGGGGAAATGCGGAATGTTGTAGTCAATGCTCACGCGGGAGCGCAGCATGTGCGTATTCTTGGTTCCCTTGTCATCGGTTACCACCTCCTCGTCGCCGGGGGCGAAGTAGTAGCCGCCAATGGGGGTGTAGCCCGTGATGTCCACGCCCTCGCCCTCGCGCACGCCGTCGCGGTATTTAGTACGCTGGCAGCTGCTGCTGTTGAAGTGGGTGAACTGGTAGCGCTCGCGCAGGGCGAAGCTGAAGTTGCCCGCCTTGATTTTCCCCGTCAGGTCGATGACGGCGCGGTGCTTGTTGCGCCAGAAATCTTCGTCCAGGTTGAAGCCGTTGAAGCTGCCGTCCTTTTTCTTGTAGTCGGTCTTGAGGGCCACGGGGGAGTGGTCGGCAATGAAGCTGTAGCCCGCGCCGACCTTCAACCAAGGCAGAAGCTTGTAGTCGCCGCTCAGGCCGATGGAGGCTCGGCCAAAGCTGTTGAGATTGTCGTTAGCACGCATATCTGCCTCAGCGCCGATACTCCATTTTTTCCGGAAACTCTTTTCCACGCTGACGCTTGTCCAGAAGCCGCCCTCAGCGCAGAGGCCGAGCGGAAGCAGGAAAAACAGGACGAACGGTAGTCTTTTCATTTGCATAGTGCCGGTTTATTTTCGTGAAGGTTTTTGCTCGTGAACGCGCCAGGAGGCGGCGTTGGCCTCGGTGTCGATTTTGAAAATACGGTCCACCGGCTTGATTTTCGCGTCCTGGTCGGCGTAGAACACACGGAGCATCGTGGCATCCTTAAGGAAATCGACGGCGCCCACTTCCACGCGCAGGATGTGCAGCCCGAGGCGCTTCTCCAAATCAGCCACGAGGTCGTCGTAGCGGTCGGGGGTGATGAGTTCGATATTGTCGTACTTGACATACTTACAGCCCTCGGTGTAGTTCTTGGTCAGTACGCGCTCGGCCACCCAGACCACGGCGATGAAGATGAGGCTAATGATACAGATATATATGGTGCCGATGAGGAGGCTGTACTGCACGCTGAGTGCCACTTGCATAGTGTTGCCCGGATCTTTCGGCGTAGGCGCGGCCTCCACCAGGGAAATGTTGGAGCCGAGCTTGCCGTTGAGCACGCTCATGGCCACGAGAATGAAAAGGTAGGTCATTTCGCGGATGGGCACGCTCTCGGTTCGGAATCGCACGATGCTGAAGATGGCGAACAGGCCCAGGGCTACGCCTGTGCCCACGGCTTTGTCGTTGCCGATGAGCAGGAAGATGAGCATGAACACGCTAATACTCATCAGGATGAAGGAGAAGTAGTAGTCGCGGCGGCGGCCCTTGGGGAAATAGAAGTAATGGACGAGGACCCAGACGAACAGGGTGTTGAGAAGCGTGCCTGTGATAAGGTTCAGCAGGTTTACGTTCTCGGTGAAGTACCTTAGGATAATTTCCATAGTCGGCTATTGATTTTTTACGGGTTTGCTCAGAGACAGTGGCGCAGCAGGGCGAGTCTTTCCTTGAAGAGGTTGAGGCGCACGTCGGGATTGGTCAGTGCTGTGCCGATGCAGTATTTTGAGAAGCCTGCGGGCTTGACGCGCAACTGCCGCAGGAGGGGAAGTATGGGCGACGGCTGCCGTCCCTCGCGCTTCAGCTCGATGATGACGGTGCGGGGAAGGGCGTGTTCCTGTCCGCTGTCGAAGTTGTTGAAACAAAGGCCAAAGTCGATGGTAAGGCGTTCGGTGTGGGCTTTGTTCACGAGTGTGATGCGCTGGAAACGGTTTTGCAGGCGCGGGCGCAGGAGTGTCCGTCCATCGTCGGCGGACGTGAAGCAGAAGTCGGTGCGCTCGCGCAGGAAGTCCTCGCCGGCAGCCTCCTGCACCACGGCTTCGATGCTGGGCACGGCCACGCGCTTCTTCCTGGTCTTGCCGTGGTTGTCCTTGCGCTTTATTTCGAGGAAGGACAGGGCTGAATCGACGTAGGTACGCGCTCTCACCTTTATGCGGGGCCGGGCTCCGCACTGGTGGCGCTGGTACATGGTGTGGAGGTCGTCATCCCAATACACCGTGCGGTAGGGGGCTATTACATGGCCGCAGTTCACCTGTGCATAGTAGCTGCCCTGGCAGAGCGCAAGCAGGCGCTCCAAGACAGGCAGGGTGGTCACGAACTTTGTGTCCGTGCGGTTCATGAGCCTAATCTTGGACATCTCCTCCAACGTAATGGGCGGAAACTGGGCTACGAGTGCCTGCAACGAGGCGTAATCAGGGAGCATCGGCTGGCTGAGGGGATTTGGGTGACACTTTCAGCGTTACGGCTGCAAAATTACATAAAAAAACTGAGAGCAAGGGGCGGTTCTGCCAAAAACTTTCAAGAAAAAAATGTAAGCCTCGCTTTTTGTCTGTTTTGGCCCCTGTATCAGACCAAAAGGAACCAGGCGTTTCCGTCTTCCGCCCCCTTGATTTCCTGCTTCTCCCGCAGGGCCGGCCATCACGCTCCCAACACGGGTCTCCCCCACCCTATGGAGTAGGACTTCCTACCCTATACGGCAGAAAAAACTACCCTATACGGCAGTTTGTCCTGCCGTATAGGGTAGTTTACGCGGTCGCCACGATGGCCGCGGCTTTCGTAGCGGAGGATTTTCGTCCGTCAGTCTTGCATCCGTCGGGCGTAGTCCACCATCTGGATGGCGGTAAGGGCAAATTCCTGCCCCTTGGTTTCGGCACGCTCTTCGGCCTGCTGCTCGGTATTGACGGTAAGGATGCCGTTGATTACGGGCACGTCGCCGCGCAGATTCAGCTCAGTGAGGCCCTGCGTGGCCCCCTGGCAAATATAGTCGAAGTGGGCTGTGTCGCCGCGAATGACGCATCCGATGGCGATGACGGCATCCACGTAGCCGTGGCGCAGGAGCTGTGAGCAGCCGAACACGAGTTCAAAACTGCCGGGCACGCGCCGGACCGTGATGTTCTGTTCGCCGACGCCCTCGGCCTTGAGTTGCTCGACGGCGTGGGCCATGAGGCGCTCGGTGATACTGGAGTTCCATTCGGCAACGACAAGCCCGATGCGCATATCGGTGGCATCGGGCTTATTCGTCGTAGCTGAATGATTGTAGGAAAAGCTATTCATTTGGCCAGTGTTTTGAGAGGCTGTCCGCTGGGGCAACTGCCCCTTGCGGCCGGCGGCTTAGCGCGTAGCCCTCTCTATGTATTTGTCAATCTCGGGGGAAGAGAAGGAAGCACCCTGCTGCTGGGGCATGGCGAGGGCGGAGGTGGGATAGTCCTTCTTAATCTGCTCGTACAGAGCCTTGGCTTCGGCATACTTCTTCTGGCTCTCCAGAATCTGAGCGGCCTTGAGCAGATACACGGGGCTGAGGCTCTCATTGTCGGCCTTGCTGGCAGCCTTCTTGAACGTATCGATGGCCTTGTCGGTCTGGCCGTCGGCCACATAGCAGTCGCCGAGGCAGCCTATCACGGCAGGGCTTACGCTGACGTCGCCCTTCGGGCTGAAGGCCTCAAGCTCCTTGATGGCCTCCTTGTACTTGCCGAGGTGGGCGTAGCATTCGCCTGCATAGGCGTGGGCCAGGTTGGCGGCATCGGTCCAGCTGTAGTCCTTGGAAATCTTGGTGAAGCCCTTGTACTGGCCCTCACCGTTGAGCGCCTTGGTGTAGCCCTCGTCGCTGCCCTGCATGAAGTACTGCATACCCTGCTGCAGTTGGGCGGAGGCTTTGGCTTCGCGCTTGCTGAGCCAGGCATGGCCGGCGAAAACTGCCACGACGACGGCTATCAGAGCCACAATGGTCGTGATGATGATTTTCTTGTTCTTGTTTACGAAGGCCTCGGTCTTGCTGATTGTAGCTTCGAGGTCGAGAGATTGGGGTGCTTGATTTTTTGCCATTTGTGTATGATGATTTTATTTATTGCATAGGTTAGCACACATTTGCAGCCGCAAAATTAGGAAAAACCGCCCACTCCACGAAACAAATCCTGCTTTTTTTTCGCTTTTTCGGCGTTTTATGACTATTTTTGCACCCTAAACATGCATTAAGCTTATGATTCTTCGCAGGCTCAACGTCATAAACTATCGAAATCTTCAAGACGTAACGCTCCATCTTTCCGACAACGTAAACTGCTTTGTGGGCAACAACGGCATGGGCAAGACTAACGTGCTGGATGCCGTTTACTATCTGTCGTTCTGCAAGAGCAGCCTGAACAACCTCGACGCGGCGAACATCCACCACGGCGACGATTTCTTCATGCTGGACGGCCGCTACGTGAACGAGGCCACCGAGGTGGAGGAGCATGTGGTCTGTTCGCTCCAGCGGGGACAGCGCAAGCGGCTTCGCCGCAACGACAAGGACTGCAAGCGGCTGGCTGAACACGTGGGCCTTGTGCCTTTGGTGATAATCAGCCCCAGCGATTTGGAACTGGTCGCTGGCGGTTCGGAGGAGCGGCGCAGGTTCATGGACATGGTCATTGCGCAGTACGACCCCATCTATCTGGAACGGCTGGTGCGCTACCAACGCGCCCTGGCTCAGCGCAACGCCTTGCTCAAGGCCGAGGACAAGCCCGACGCGGGGCTCATGGACGTGCTGGAGGCGATGATGTCGGAATGCGCCGCCACCCTCTATGAAGGCCGCGCCCGATTCGTGGAGGAGTTCACCCCCATCTTCCGCCAACTCTACGGCCAACTGTGCAACACTCCGGACGAAAGTCCCGACGTGTGCTATGAGAGCCATGCCGAACGGGGCGAACTGCTTCCGTTGCTTAAGGAGGGGCGCGAGAGGGAACGCATCGTGGGCTACACGCTGCACGGCCCTCACAAGGACAACCTTAGCCTTCTGCTCAATGGCTTTGAACTGCGGCGCGAGGGCTCCCAGGGTCAGACCAAGACTTACTTCATCTCGATGAAGCTGGCGCAATACCTCTACCTCAAGCGCAAGAGCGAAAGCCGGACGGGGCAGGGCATGGCCGCCGGCTCACCGATACTTCTGCTTGACGACATATTCGACAAACTCGACGCAGGGCGCGTGGCCTGCATCGTGAAGTATGTGTCCGGCGATGCCTTCGGCCAGATTTTCATCACCGACACCAACCGCGAGCACCTTGACCAAATCCTTGCATCCACGGTGCGCGACTACAAACTCTTCCAAGTGGACGGCGGACAGGTCAGCGCCACGTAGCCACCGGCCCATACACAAGGGACAACGCACGTATAGAGTAGCGAGAACTGCCGTATAGAGTAGTGAGAACTATCGTATAGAGTAGTTTCAGTTCGCGTTTGGACAAACAAAACGGGGGCTTGGATAAGGTTCATCACCCTGTCCAAGCCCCAATCATACTCCTTATTATATAATACGGAAGACCTACCACTCTTGGGCCGCCCGCTTCCCTTCAGGCCGGAAGTCGCTGTCCGAGAAGGCACGGCGGCGGTGCGTGAGCCGGTAATGCGGCCCTTCGCCCACGAGGGTAATAACGTCGAAACGGTAAGGCAAAGGCACGTCGTGGTAAAAGCGGTTCATGTAGTGTCGCGCCGCCAGTATGAGGTTGTTGCGCTTTTTCTGATTGACGGCCGACAGCGCAGTGCGGACATCCTCGTTGAGGCGCGTCTTCACTTCCACAAACACTATTTCGCCGTGCCACTCGGCCACGATGTCCAATTCGTGGTGTAGGGAGCGCCAGTTGCGGTGGAGCAAAACGAAACCGCTGTCCGCCAAATAGCGGGCAGCGATTTCTTCGCCTTTAAGGCCAGTGTCTATCTTTTCTGCCATTATTCGCCTTCCTCAGGCTTCATGTTGGTATAGACAGTCTGCACGTCGTCAAAATCCTCCAGCTTCTCGACCATCTTATTAATGCTCTCGCGCTGCTCGGGGGTAACATCCTTGAAATCGTTGGGGATGTAGGTAAACTCACCGCCCACGTCCTCAAAACCGTTGTCCTCGAGGTATTTCTGGATTTCAGCGTAGCTCTTCGGGTCGCCGTAGATGGTCATCGTGCCTTCTTCGGGGTCTTCTTCGTACTCGTCCTCTGCGCCGAGGTCAATGATGGAGAGGATGAAGTCGTCCATGTCCATGTCGTCCTTGCGCTTGAATGTGAACACGCACTTGTGGTCGAAGAGGAAGGCCAGGGAGCCGGAAGTACCCATGTTGCCGGAGAATTTGTTGAACACGCTGCGCACATCGCCCACGGTGCGGGTGGGGTTGTCGGTGAGGGTGTCCACGAAAATGGCGATGCCGTGTGGTCCGTAGCCCTCGTAGGTGCGCGTCTCATAGCTGCTCTGGTCCTTACCCTGAGCGTTCTTGATAGCGCGATCGATGTTATCCTTCGGCATATTCTCGCGCTTGCATACGGCGATGACGGAGCGGAGTGCGGGATTCATGTCGGGGTCGGGACCTCCTGCCTTCACGGCTATGGCAATCTGCTTGCCCAGACGGGTGAAAGTCTTGGCCATGTGGCCCCATCTTTTCAGTTTGGCGGCTTTGCGGTATTCAAATGCTCTTCCCATGATTGTATAAATTAGATATTATGAATTTTGAATTATTCTGGTTTCAGGCTTTGACAGTCAAACGTTTTCTTCAGATGCTTGATTTTGTCCTTTGTATAAAATCACCTATCGCAATTCTGCGCCCAACTGTTTTTGCAGGGAGGTGATGATTTTCTGCATGATGGCATCGATGGCCTTATCGGACATCGTTTTCGTCTCGTCTTGCAGGATGAATTTCACGGCGTAGGATTTCTTGCCTTCGGGGAGATTTTTGCCTTCGTAAACGTCGAAGAGCTCCACGCTGCGAAGGAGTTTCTTGTCGGCCTGCTGGGCTATGCGCTGGACGGCGGCAAATTCCACGTCCTTGTCAATCAGCAAGGCGAGGTCGCGGCGCACGGCGGGGAACTTGGGAAGTTCTTGGAAGGAGACGGGCTTCTGTGGCAACTTCTTGCATACGAGGGACCAGTTGAGGTCGGCAAAATATACTTCCTGCTCCAATCCCATCTTGCCGCTCACGGCTTTGCTGACGAGGCCCAGTTCTAAGTAGGTCTTTCCGTTGCGGTCGCGCAAGGCAAGGCCGACGGCATAGATGTCGTTCTCCGTGTTTTCCCAGCAAAAGGCACCCAAGGGCAGGCCGAGGCGGGCCAGCACGTTGAGGACGTGAGCCTTGAGCTCGTACACGGAGGTTTCTTCATCGGGGTGCGCCCAGCTGCCTTCCACGCGCTTTCCTGTGAGCCACAAGCCCAAGTGGGCTTCTTCGGAATAGCCAGCCAGCACCTTGCCGGGCGTAGCTTTTATTTCCTCGGGAGAAAGTCCTTCCTGCGCAGCCTGCTTCTTTTCGGCGTTGAAGTGGTAGCAGTTGCCGAACTCAAAGAAGCGCAGGTTCTGGCTCTTGCGATTGACGTTGTGGACTATGCTTTCGAGACCACCGAACAGCAACGTCTGGCGCAGCACGGCCAAGTCGTTGCTCAGAGGGTTGATGAGGCGCACACTCTCCTTGGCCGGATAGGCACTAAGGCTCTCATAGTAAGCCTCGCGGGTAAGGGAGTTGTTCAGAATCTCATTGAAGCCCGCACCCACCAGCTGCTCGCTCACAAGGCGTTGCAACTTGGCAGCCACATCCACCTCGTTCTTCACCGTAAGGCTGCTTTTGAGCTGCGTAGGGATTTCCACGTTGTTGTAGCCGTATATGCGGAGGATGTCTTCCACTACGTCGCAGGGACGCTGCACATCGACACGATAAGCCGGCACTTGGATAGCCAGGCCTTCCGCCGTCTCGCCCACAACTTTCATTTCCAAAGCCTCCACGATGGTGCGGATAAGTTCCACGGGTATGCTTTTGCCCACAAGTTGATGCACATAGCTGTAGCTCAGACTTACGGGAAAGTATTTGGGCAGGGCGGGCTGTGCTTCTACGTCCACGATGTCCATGCTTATCGTACCGCCAGCCAATTCTTTTACAAGCATAGCGGCCTGCTTCAAGGCATAAATCTGTCCGTCGGGGTCGATGCCGCGCTCAAATCGGAAGGAAGCGTCGGTGCTCAGGCCGTGGCGACGGGCTGACTTACGAATCCACGTGGGGTGGAAGTAAGCAGATTCCAGCACCACGTTGGTTGTCGTTTCGTACGTGCCGCTGCCTTTTCCTCCAAACACGCCGGCAATGCACATCGGCTCTTCAGCGTTGCAGATGGCAAGGTCGCGCTCCGACAGTTTGTGCTCCACGCCGTCCAGCGTTGTGAAAGGTGTACCTTCGGGCAGGGTCTTCACCACGATGGCCTGGCCTGTTACCATGTCGGCATCGAAGCAATGCAGCGGTTGGCCGTAAGCCATCATTATGTAGTTGGTAATATCGACTACATTATTGATAGGACGGAGCCCTATAGCGGTGAGTTTATCCTGAAGCCACTTGGGTGAGGGCTTCACCTCACACCCCTTGAGGCTGACGGCACAATAGCGGGGACAAGCCTCCTGATTCTCCACCCTGACGCTGACGGGCAAATCATGATTATCCACTTTGAAGTCGGCCACAGAGGGACGCTTCAGCGCAGTGGGCACACCCTGCCGCACGAGGTAAGCATAGAGATCGCGAGCCACGCCGTAGTGCGAACAGGCATCGGCCCTGTTGGGTGTAATATCTACTTCGATGACATAGTCGCTCTCAACGCCGAACACTTCCGCAGCGGGAGTGCCCACGCGCCAAGTGTCGGGCAGCACGATGATGCCGTCGTGGCTCTCGCCCACGCCGATTTCGTCTTCTGCACATATCATGCCAAGGCTTTCCACGCCGCGCAGTTTGGAGCGCTTGATGGTGAAGGATTCATCGCCGTCGTACAATACCGTGCCGAGGGTGGCCACGATGACCTTCTGGCCTTTTGCCACGTTGGGAGCGCCGCACACGATTTGCTGCAGCTCCTCGGCGCCGTCTTCAAGGCGGACCTGACAGATGTGCATGTGGTCGGAGTTGGGATGCACGTCGCACTCGACGACTTCACCCACTACCAGACCTTTCAGTCCGCCACGGATGCTTTCCACCTCTTCTACGCCATCCACTTCCAGACCGATGGACGTCAGGGCATCGGCCACTTCCTGGGCTGTCATCGCGCCGTAATCCACGTACTCGCGCAGCCATTTGTAAGATATATTCATTGGAAACTTCTGTTTTGTCCTTTAGGGGGTGCAGCGGAAGCCTCGCAGGCTGGGCCTGTCGGCAGGAGCCGCTACATTTTCGTGCAAAGATACTCAATTTTTCTTAAATGCAAGGCTTATGCACCCCTCTTTTTCCTTTTCGCGCGATATATAAGGAGTGATTTACCAAGTAGGATTGGCAAAGCGAGAGCTGATGACAGGCATTTGCCGTCCTGCGGGACGTTTTCCGCCATCGGCTCTCGCTCGCGTCCAACGGCCTATCCGCAACGCGAGTGGCCGCAGTTGGTACAGATCAGGCAACCTTCCTGATAAACCAGCGTTTCGTTGCCGCAATTCGGACAGGTCTGACCGGAGGCGCGGGTACCGTCCTGCACATACTTCTTCAGGGCCCGCTCCACGCCGTTCTTCCAGGTGTTGATGTGTTCGCTTTCCAGTTGCAGGGAGCCTACGAGTTTCAGCACGTTGGTCAGGGGCATACGGTAGCGCAGCACACCGCTGATGAGTTTGGCGTAGTTCCAGTATTCCTTGTTGAAGCGTTCCGACAGGCCCTCAATGGTTGTCTTATAGCCACGTCGGTTCTCAAACTGGAAGTCGTAGCGCTTGTTGCCCTCTTCATCAAGACTTTTGATGATGTGTCCCTTGACCACGTTCTTGGGCAGTGCAATGCCGTCCTCATCGTCCAGCACACCCGTGAAAATCTCGTAGGGATAGCCGTCCAGCAGACCTACGAAGGCCACCCACTTCTCCTTGTTGTTTTGGAAGCGCACTACGTCGCACTCCAAGCTCTTGGGGCGCACTTCCGTCACCACGGGCGGCGGACAATCACAGGGCTTCTTTTCCTTGTCCTCCTTCTTGGTGGACACGAGCACGCCGCTACGGCTACCGTCGCGATAGACGGTGCAGCCTTTGCAGCCGCTCCGCCAGGCTTCGATGTAAAGCCGATTGACAAGTTCCTCGCTCACGTCAGACGGCAGATTGATGGTTACGGAAATGGAATGGTCCACCCACTTCTGAATGGCCCCCTGCATCTTCACCTTTTCCATCCAGTCCACATCGGCGGCGGTGGCCTTGTGATAGGGCGAGCGGCTCACCATTTCGTCAATCTCGGCCTGCGTGTAACGCTTGGCGGTGTCGTAGCCCTTCACCTTCATCCAGGTCAGGAACTTGGGGTGATAGACAATGTATTCCTCGAAGGAATCGCCCGTTTCATCCACATAGTCCACGCGCACGTTCGTGTCGTTGGGATTCACCTTGCGGCGGCGCATATACACGGGCATAAAGACGGGCTCTATGCCTGAGGTCGTCTGCGTCATCAGGCTGGTGGTGCCCGTCGGAGCTATGGTCAGGCAGGCTATGTTGCGGCGTCCGTACTTCGCCATTTCCTCATAGAGTGCAGGGTCGGCCTCCCGCAGACGGGCCACGAAGGGGTTGTTTTGTTCGCGCTGGGCATCGTACACGTCAAAAGCTCCGCGCTCTTTGGCCATCTGCACGGAACTGCGATAGGCCTCCACGGCCACCGTCCGATGGACTTCGCAGGAGAACTGTGTGGCTTCGGCGGTACCGTAAGTCAGGCCGAGGGCAGCCAGCATGTCGCCTTCGGCTGTGATTCCCACGCCCGTACGGCGGCCTTTTTTGCTCTTGTCGTAGATTTTCTCCCACAGGTGGCGCTCACTCTGCTTGATTTCATCGCTTTCGGGGTCAGCCTCAATTTTGGCTTGTATAAGGCGAATTTTCTCCAGTTCAAGGTCGATGATGTCGTCCATGATACGCTGGGCCATGCCCACGTGCTGGCGAAATTTCTCAAAGTTGAAGCAGGCTTCTTCTGTAAAGGGATTTTCCACATAACCATACAGATTGATGGCCAGCAAGCGACAACTGTCGTAAGGGCAGAGGGGGATTTCGCCGCAGGGGTTTGTGGATATGGTTTTATAGCCTAAATCAGCGTAGCAATCGGGCACGGACTCACGAATGATAGTATCCCAGAACAATACGCCAGGCTCCGCACTCTTCCACGCATTGTGTACTATTTTTTTCCAAACCTCCGCAGCTTCCACTTCCTTCTTCACAAGGGGATTTTCGCCATCGATGGGGTACTGCTGCACAAACTTCTCGCCCTTGATGGCAGCCTGCATGAAGTCGTCGGTGATACGCACGCTCACGTTGGCTCCCGTTACCTTGCCCTCCGTCATCTTGGCATCGATGAAGGGCACGCTGTCGGGGTGTTTGATGGACACGGAGAGCATCAATGCGCCGCGCCGCCCGTCCTGTGCCACCTCGCGCGTAGAGTTGCTGTAGCGCTCCATAAAGGGCACCAGGCCCGTGGAGGTGAGGGCGGAGTTCTTCACCGGTGTGCCCTTGGGGCGGATGTGCGAAAGGTCGTGGCCCACGCCGCCGCGCCGTTTCATGAGCTGCACCTGCTCTTCGTCAATTCTGATAATGGCGCCGTAGCTATCGGCCTGGCCGTCAAGGCCTATGACAAAACAATTACTCAGCGAGGCCACCTGATGGTTATTGCCGATGCCCGTCATCGGGCTGCCTGCCGGCACGATGTAGCGGAAGTGGTCCAACAGGTCAAACACTTCCTGCGCCGTCATGGGATTGGCGTACTGCTGCTCTATGCGTGCTATCTCATGCGCTATGCGCCAGTGCATGTCGGCAGGCGACTCCTCGTATATATTGCCGAAGGAGTCTTTCATGGCATACTTGTTCACCCACACGCGGGCGGCCAACTCATCGCCATCGAAATACTTGAGCGATGCTGCGTATGCCTCGTCATACGAATACGTCTTTTGATTCATTCTTCTTGGCTTATTCTTATCGTTTATTGTTGATTTTCCTTGATGCAACTGTAAGGCGGAGCCCATTCCCACAAGAGAATGTAGCCCTTCTGCCCGCCTTCGGGGGCGGTCAAGGCCGCTCCGAACCCGAAAACGTATGCAAAGTTACAAAACTTCCCCGACATACGGACATATTTCAGGAGAAAAGTTAGAAAATAAACAACGGCCCGCCATTCCTCCTCCATCGGTCGCTTCGGGTCTGCCGGGAGCGAGACCGACCGCTCTTGCCGCAATTCCCTTCACAGGGATTCCGTGCAAAGAAGGAGCGCCAAACGTTCCCTTCCCTAAAGGGGGAAGAAACTCTCCCATACAGTAGGAAAAATTAGTCCGCCGAGAGTTTTTATTAGTCCGCCGAAAGGAAATGCCAGCGTAGGGAGTAGTCCGAAGCCCGGCATAGGAAGAGGGGCAGGCTTCGCGGTTGGAAGTCTGCCCCTCTTGCCGACGGGTTGTACCGAAGCCGGACTACTTGGCGTAGCTCACGGCGCGGGTTTCGCGGATAACGGTGATTTTCACCTGTCCCGGATAGGTCATTTCGTTCTGGATGCGGAGCGCGATGGCGTTGCTGATTTCCTCGATTTGCTCGTCGCTCACCTTATCGGCCCCGACGATGACGCGAAGTTCGCGGCCCGCCTGTATGGCGTAGGTCTTGGTAACGCCTTCGTAGGACGAGGCGATGGCTTCGAGGTCGTGGAGGCGCTTTATGTAGGCTTCGGCAATCTCGCGGCGAGCGCCGGGGCGTGCGCCGCTTATGGCGTCGCAGGCAAGCACAATGGGGGCAAGGAGGGTCGTCATTTCCATCTCCTCATGGTGTGCGCCTATGGCATTCACTATTTCGGGCTTCTCCTTGTATTTTTCCGCGAGCTTGGCTCCGTAGAGGGCGTGGGGGAGTTCCTCCTCCTCGTCGGGCACCTTGCCTATGTCGTGGAGGAGGCCGGCACGCTTGGCCTTCTTGGCATTGAGGCCGAGTTCGGCGGCCATGACGGCGCATAGGTTGGCAGTCTCGCGGGCGTGCTGGAGGAGGTTCTGTCCGTAGGAAGAGCGATACTTCATCTTACCGACGATGCGCACGAGTTCGGGGTGGAGGCCGTGAATGCCGAGGTCAATGGTGGTGCGCTTACCGGTTTCCATGACTTCCTCCTCAACCTGCTTCTTCACCTTGGCCACGACTTCCTCGATGCGGGCGGGATGGATGCGTCCGTCGGCAATCAGCTGATGGAGAGCCAGGCGGGCTATCTCGCGGCGCACGGGGTCGAAACCGCTGATTACGATGCTTTCAGGCGTGTCGTCCACTACGATTTCCACACCGGCGGCAGCTTCCAGGGCGCGTATGTTGCGGCCCTCGCGGCCTATGATGCGGCCTTTCATCTCGTCGTTTTCAATGTGGAACACCGTTACGCTGTTTTCCACGGCTGTCTCGGTGGCTACGCGCTGTATGCTTTGTATGATAATGCGCTTGGCCTCCTTGGCGGCGTTGAGGCGGGCATCGTCCACGATTTCATTAACGTAGGCCTGAGCCTCGGTCTGAGCCTCGGCACGGATGCCGTCGATGAGTTGCTTTTTCGCTTCCTCTGCCGAAAGTCCACCTATTTCCTCAAGGCGCTGGCGGGCTTGTGCGTCAAGGTCGGCCAGTTGGAGTTCACGCTGCTCAAGGACTTGGCGGTCGTTTTCAAGGTCGAGTTGGGCCTGCTGGAGCTTCTGCTCACGTCCGGCTATCTCGTTCTGTTCCTTTTCCACGGCCTGCTTCTGGCGATTAAGCTCATCAAGACGACGGAGGGCTTCGTCGTTGCGCTGCTTCAGCTTGTTCTCATTCGTAACGAGGTCTTGGGTACGGCGCTGCACGTCTTTCTCGTGCTCGGCCTTCATGTTGAGTAGGGTTTCTTTGGCTTCGAGGAGTTTTTCCTCTTTAAGTACTTTGGCTTGCTGCTCGGCTTCCTGTACGATGCCGTGCGCCTTTTCGCGGGCGGCCTTCTGTACGAAATAGTAGCTTGCCGCAAGCACAGCTCCGGCTACAATTATGCCGATGATGACAGTAACAATCATAATTAGTTGTGAGATGTGAAAAAATAAGAAATTAGGGATTAGATGTAAAAAGTGGGATTGGAATCAGGGGGGTCGGTCGGACAGTTTCCCTTGCGAGAGGAGTGCCTTGAAGTCTCGTTGCGACGGGTTACAGCACCTCATCGATTTCTTCGCTCATCAGGCGGACAGATTTGAGAATGTCGGTGGCATCCTGACTTATTTGGCCGCGAACAAGACGTACCGCAATGTCAAACATCGTAGCCATTATGTAGTCGTGGTCGGTCTTGCCGGGAAAATGCTCGGTGTAGCGGGCCAGTTTCTCGTTGATGAGGTTGGCTGCGGCGCGGTAGGCTTCCTCGTGTTCTCGGGGCACGGGGTATTTATACTCTCTCGGGCCTACGAAAAGGGTGATGGTAAGGCGGTTGTCCATAGCGGGGCTATACGTTTAATAGGGCTATACATTTGTCCACTTCCCTTATCATGGCAGCTATGCGGCTCCGTGCGGATTCGATGTCGCCGGAGGAGAGTTCAAGCATCTTGCCTGCCTTGAAGTCGCCGAGTTGTTGCTGAATGCGGACATTGTCGGCGGTGAGACTTTTGATTTGCGCCTCCCGCTCATCGACGAGTGCATAGAGTTCGTCGTTTTCCTGCTTGAGTGCGCGGTACTTTCCTACGAGTGTGCGTACCTTGGCCTCAAACTGATGGAACAGGCGTTCTTCCTCTTTTGTCATAAGCGCGGATGATTAAGGGTTGGAGAGATATCGTTTACCCTGTCGGGAGGCCGGGACTCACTCCTCAGCCTTCTTGGGTTCTTTCTTGGCGAGGATGATAATGTTATAGACGTATTCTGTCATCCACTGGGCAGTAAAGCCGAGGCGGCCTTGGTATTGGCGCACGTTGTTGCAGGCTTTTTGCACGCCCTCGTCTTTCCACACGGGCTTGTTCAGGACGTCGTTGATTTGCTTCTCCGTGAGGTTGTAGAGAGCCTTGCGGAAGAAGGAGGGAAGGCGGAACTTCCATTTCATAAGGTTGCCCATGAGCATCATGAGCTCCTGCGAGAAGCCCTGGAACTGGATGAGATAGGTCTGCACGTCGCGCACGTTGTGGCAGTTCTTTTTCAGGCTTTTGTCAACCTCCGTGAAGAAGGAATCGCTTAGGCCGTAGATTTCCTGGAGCATCTTTCGGCAACGGGTGCGCTCCCCCAGTCCCAAGCGGTTGTTCACTGTGGGCACCTTGAGGGTTTGTTTGAACACGCGGAGGTCGGGCAGCATGGCGAGGTTGCTGATTCCGTAGGTGGAGGCCATGGCTGATTGGAAGTAAACGCGGATGAGCGTCATGAAGTCCTCCATTCCTCCTACGCGCCAGCCGCTTTCCTGCTGCGTGTCTTTACGATGGAATATCTTGCTGAGCAGTGACATTTTGTTGTTGTGCTTTTGTTTTTTTGTAGCTGTAAATGTATAAGTGCTGCAAAGATACTAAAAAAATGCGACTTACAGGCTATCTTTCCGCAAAAAAAGTTTAGGCGGCCTCATTTTGCGGGCAGAAGTGCGCATTTTACAGGTTGCCGGAAGGGGTTTACCGTTCGCCTTATATAATATAAAGAGGAGTATCTATAATGCAAGGAGGTGCATCGGGAGCCGCTTCCTTGCGGTTTCCTGACGCACCTCCTGCAAGATTTCTCGGAGCGCGAGGACTTAGAGGCCCAGCTTTTTGAGAATGTGCTTGGGCACGGCGTTCTTGTTGATTACGATGTTCATGGTCTTGTAGGCGACATAAGGCTTGCTGACGTACCAGAAGCCCTTGTAGGGTCCGTAGTCGCCCCACGAGTTCTTCATCATGAAGTATTCCTTGCCGTTCTGATCCTTGGCAATGCCGTAGATTTGCATACCGTGGTCGTCGGTCGTGGTCCAATTGTCGTAGCCTTCCTGACGCATTTCCTGCGTGATGGTCTTCTCGCCTGCGGCATCGTCTTCGCTGAGTTTTACGCCAGCCTTTTCACCCGTCCAGCGGCTCTGGTCGGAACCCACGCTGGAGGTTACCTTGGTGTCGGGGACGGTGGCCACGCACTGGTTTTTGCTGCCACGGCGGGCAAAACCACTTTCGCTTACGTCGGCTCCCCATGCGAAGGTCCAGCCATTGCGCACGGCGCTCTCCATGACTTCCATAAACTCGTCGAGGGGCAGGTTGTAGCTGCTTGCCCAACGCCAGTTGTCCTGTATCTCAAGGATAAAGGATTCATAGAAGGGGTGGTGAGTATAGGAGGTGAGGGAGATATAGTCGTCGGGGTTGAGGCCGAGGCTCTGGGCATAGGTCTGCGGGGTGTAGGACTTGCCCTTGTAGGTGAAGGTTACGGGACACTCGCCGAAGTAGTTGTCCAGCATACTCTGCACGGACTTTTTCCAGGCGGGGTTCAACTTTTTGGAGTCGCTGGTGGCGATGCTCTTGAGGTAGGCCTCCATGGGCGGGAAGAAGGAGTCGAAGTTGTAGAGGGAATCGCCGTAGAGCGTTTCGGGGTAGGGCATAATGCCTTCGGGCATCAAGCCGTAATGCTTGAGGCAGTAGATGGCATCATAGAAGGAGCCGCCCTGACTGAAGGAGGCATCGCCGTGGGTACGGACGTGGCGGTCGGCACGGTCGGTATAGGTCTTGCTCACAAGGAAGCTCTCGCACAGGTCAATGTCCTCGGGCTTCATATCGGGGTGCTTTTTGAGCACCTCACTCTCAAGGAAGGCGAAGGAGGAGTAGGCCCAGCAAGTACCGGAGTGGTTCTGATTTTTGATACTGGTAACGCGGTTTTGAACGACGGGGGTGAACACGAGGCTGTCGTTCTTGGCCTCTTTTTTAGTGTCCTCGGCCACGGCAGGGGTCAGGCAGAGCGTGGCGATTGCAAGAAGGTATAGTTTTTTCATAAAAGTTTGGGTTGAATTTTTTGCAAAGGTACGATTTTCTTACCGAACAGCCAAGTTCACGCTCCTGAAAGTGGCGTTTTTCACGCCTTTTCCCCCGAAATCTTTCACTCCGCTCCTCAAAAGCCTCACCGGCCGTAGGGCCACCTGTCCTTCAAGAGGCGCGGCCGGTCGGTGCGATAGTCGGGCGAAAGGGGGTCGCGGTCGGCACGATAGTAGGGTGTGGGCAACTGGGCCATGCCGAAGAGGATGTGGCAGAGGTCGTCGGTCATGAAGGGCAGGGCGGCCGCAGCCCGCAATCGTTGCTGGAAGCGGGGATGCGTGCGGCGGAAGGCTGCGGAAGTCCAGACGAAGAAGGGCACCTCGTACTCATGGCGCACCACATCGGCGGACGGATGCGACCGGTGGTTGCGCCCGTACATCCTCAGCGGGGCATCGTACACCTCCTCGCCGTGGTCGCTGAAATAGATGAGCACAGCCTCGCGGTTGCGGTAGCGCTTAATCAGACGGCGCAGCACCTCGTCGTTGTAGCGGGTGGCATTGTCGTAGTCGGCCAGCGTCTGCCGTTGCGCCTCCTTGAGGTCGGGACGGTTGTAGTCGGAGGCCTTCCACTTTTTCCAGGACGCGGGCACACGCAGGGCGGCATCCATGTGCTGGCCGATGAGGTGGACAATCTGGAGGGTGGGCTGAGGCAGCGTGTCGGAGAGTTCGCCCAGCAGGGGGCCGTCGTACTGGTATTTATGGCAGTTGCGATGGGAAAAAGCCAAGGAGTCGAGGGGCTGGGCGTTGAGGAAGAAGGAACCGGAGTAGTCTATCTTGTTCTGGCGGGAGGAGGGCACATACTGATTGGTTACGAAGCTCACGCTCCACCCTGCCCTGCGGAACAGCGCGGGCCAGAAGATGCCGTCGGCCCAGGATTTGTCGTGCCCTACGCTGGCCGTGCTGAACACCCACTTGAACACCTGCGACGTTACGTTGTACGGGCTCACCACATCGGTGAAGGCCACGAGCGTGCCCTGCCGTTTCAAGCGGCTGAGCGTGGGCGTGGTGGGGCGGTCGTAGCCGTAGATTTGCGCATGGTACTTGTTGTAGCTCTCGCCTATGACAACCACGATTTCGGGTTTGGCGACAAGGCTGTCGGCTGTCTGGACGGGTGCTTGTTCAAGGGCGCGGAGCGTATTGTCCGCGAAGCGCTGTCCCTCCTGCTGCATAAGTCCCCAGAACTTCAGGCAGTAGAGGAGGCGCATGGGGGAGCTGTAGTAGGGCCGGCTGCTGACGCGCTCCACTTTGCCGCTATCGGCAGAACAGAGGAAGCCAAGCATATCGCTTCGCCTCTCAGCCCAGGGACGCACCGTGGTAACGATGAGCACAAGGGCGGCTACGGCAAGGATGAGGGTGGCCGTATGGCGCACGAGGCGCGTGGCGCAAGGGGAGAGCCGCCGTGCGACGCGCCTCTTCAGCCAGCCGCCGGCTTCGCACAGGGCTTCGCCCGTGAGGAGTAGGCAGACGAAAGTCGTCAGCGTACTCCAGAAGGCTTTACTGCGCAGGCAGACACGGAGGAACTCGCCTGTCTCCTCGCCATCGGTCTCAGCCACGAGACAGAACATCGTAGGCTCAAAGACCATGTGAAAGCGCTGGCGGAGAAAGGCTTCCGTACCGGCAATGAGCAGCAGCACACCGACTGCGGCCCCTCTCACCCACGGGCGCAAACGGTGCGGCAGGAGGCACAGCGTGGCGGCCAGCAGATAGAGCGTGAGGAGGTAGTCGGCAAGGCACTGTCCCGCCTGGCGGCGTGACGGGAGGCCGATGAGGTGGAAGGCCACCAACTGTACGGCAAGGAGCAGGAGCACAAGCCCTGCCTCCTGCCTGAGGGGGCGGGCGCACAGGGCCAGTAGGGCGTAGAGGCGTTGCAGGAAGGATTTCATAACATGGATAATGCTGGGCAGTGGGCCTGGGCTACGCGTGATGATAGGGCTCTCCGCGCTGAATGGTCATAGCGCGGTAGAGCTGTTCCACACAGAAGAGGCGCACCATCTGGTGGGAGAATGTCATCTGCGAAAGGCTGAGTTTCTCCTTGGCTGCCGCATACACGGCGGGCGAAAAGCCGTAAGGGCCGCCCACGGCCAGCACGAGCCGCCGTGCGCCCGAAGCCTGCCGCTTTTCAAGGTACTGGCTGAAAGCCACGCTGCCCATCTCGCGCCCGTTCTCATCGAAAAGCACGAGCCAGTCGCCTTCGGCAAGGCGTTCCAGCAGGAGCTGGCCCTCGCGCTCCTTTTGCTGCTGGGGCGTGAGCGACTTGGTCTGCCGGAGGTCGGGGATGACTTCCATCTGGAAGGGGATATAGTGGGTCAGTCGGCTGACATAGTCGTCGATGAGCGACTGAAGGCGGCCGTCGGTAGTGCGGCCAATGACGATAAGCTGGATTTTCATTCGGCGGGGCAGGAATGGAGTTGCAAGACGATGGGCAAGTGGTCGGACAGGCCGCCCTGATATGTCGGGCCGAGGAAGGTGCGGCGAGGTACGGGGCCTCGGTCGGTGTTTCCCAGCAGGGAGGGCATCGCAGCCACGCTGGCCGAGGGCCGCAGGCGACTCACGAGGGCGGGATTGGCCAGGAAGTGGTCGATTTGGCTCCACTCGCCCTGATTGTTGTAGGTGCCGGCGAGGGTGTCGGTCAGGACGGCATAGCCGGCAAGGGTGCGGGCCAGCACGGGGTCGGCGGCCGTGGCGTTAAAGTCGCCCATCATCAGCACAAGGGGCTGGCGGCGCACACGCTGCAGGCTGTCGGCACACTGTTGCAAGGCCTCGGCCACACGCTGCCTGTAGCGCGAGGCAGCGCGTCCTCCCCTGCGCGACGGCAGGTGGACGACAAAGAGGTCGAGGGTGTCGGCTGTGGGCAGTTCGCCCCAGACGTGCAGGATGTCGCGCGTTGGGCGTTGACCCTGAAGGGGCGGCACGCGCAAGGAGTCGTGGCCTACGGGCCGGAACAGCAGGGGCTGGTAGAGCAGGGCCACGTTGATGCCGCGCTGGTCGGGGCCGTGGGTCATCAGGGCCTCGTAGCCGAGACGCGCAAGGGAGGTGCGGCGCGTGAGGTCGCGCACCACGCTGTCGTTCTCCACCTCCACGAGTCCCACAAGGGCGCAGGGCTGCACGCCTCCCAGCGCGGCGATGTGCCGGGCCAGCCGGCCGAGCTTACTCCAGTAGCGGCACCCATCCCAACGGCAGGCCCCTTGGGGCGTGAAGTCGGCATCGTCGTGCGCAGGAGCGGGCACGGTGTCAAAGAGGTTCTCCACGTTCCAACAGGCCACGCGCCAGTCGGCCCTGCCCCACAGTTGCGGGGCCACGGCTCCGCCTGCCAGGAGAAGCAGGAGGCACAGGGCGGGAAAGAATCGGCGGGCAGGCATGGTCTGAAGGAGGGGCGGTTTAGGTGCAAGGCGGCTTAGCGCGGTATGCCGCAAGACGGCGGAAAACAGTCGTATAGGGTAGGTAAAACTGTCGGCGGACTAAGAAAAACTATCGTATAGAGTAGGAACAACCAGAGGCGGACTAAGATGGAGAAGTTGGTTGCCGCACCTGCGGCGAGGCGGACTAAGATGGAGAAATCGGTTGCCGCACCTGCGGCTCGGCGGGCTAAGATGGAGAAATCGGTTGCCGCACCTGCGGCTCGGCGGACTAAGCCTCACTTCTCCAAGGACAGCCACCACTCGCGCTCATCGGGGCTGAGGTCGCAGGGCGACACGTAGTCGCCCTCCACGTGGAGTTCGCCGCCGCATTGCAGATAGTGCGTCACGGCGGGGCGCACGGCTTCAGGCCACACGGGATAGTCGGCCATGTTGTGCGGTACGCGCCGCTGCTTCCCTGCCAGCCAGTAGAGGGCATCGTAGGGGGCGAGAGGCGAAGGCAGGGCATCGGCGCAGGCACTGCTGATGTCGGCCTCGGCGTGCTCCATCACGAAGGCGGCGGTGCGGGCCACGCTGATGTCGAAGCCGTTGCCCACGAGTTCCACGCCCTCGCGTTCATGGCCGCTGTAGCCCAGCCCCGTCTCGCTCTCGTTGCCTATGCGCGAGCGGTCGAACACGCGCTGCGCTCCGCAGTATTCCAGCGTGCGGCCCCAAGGCACGCCCGCGTCGGCGTCGAGAAGAAAGCCCAGACTGTCGGGCGTGTCGATGTAGGCCGGCCCCGACAGGCGCGTAAAGGCATCGACGAACAGGACGCGGCGGGTCGGCGCGGACGGGTCGGCAATCGGGCTCTTATAGACGGAGAGCTGGTGCGAAGGGAAGCTCAAGCCGCCGGCATTGGCCGCCACCACGCGGAACGTATAGCGCAGGCCAGGGATGAGGCGCTGGCTGAAACAGGTGTCGGTCGTGAGCTGGCCGTTGTCGAAGTCGCCATCCTCCGTGCGCGTGTATATTATATAATGAGTAGGCGCGGCGGTAGGCTCCAGCGTATCGGGCGTGGCCTGCCAACTGAGCCGGGCGCAGTCGCCGCTCACCAGAGCTGAAAACTTCCTCACGGGCAGGGGCTGCACTGCCACATACGGGGCAAGCGAGTCGGGCACAAGGCTGCGAAGCACGCTCTTATAGATGGAACGGGCTATGCGGTACTTGAACACGGGGTCGTGGGCATAACGCGCGTCAAGGAAGTTCTGATGCGACAGCATCTCCACTATGGCAGCCGGCACGCGCGGTATGCGCGTCTCGGCGTAGTTGCCGTCGCGCAGGGAGCGGTCCTGCCATCGGAGATCGGAGAGGTCGGTGCGGAACGACGAGAGCAGGCGGCGGCACAGCCGGAGCGACGCCTCGTCAATCTGTTGTTGGCGAAGCGTGGTGTCGGAGGCCGTGGTGCAGATGGCCAAAGTGCCATAGACCAGCGAGTCGGTGCGGTAGCCCGCATCAGTGTGGACGGCCACGCTCATGTCGAAGGGCACGTCGCGCTCCTCCATGAGATAGTTGAGCATATTCCCGCGCGAGCGCAAATCATCCTTGTAGTCGTCGCAGCCCCTCTCGGTGTTGCACAGCGTGTCGGGCAGGCCCGCCCATTCCGTCCAGTAGCGTGCGGCTTCAAGGTAGTGGGGCAGGCCACTCGTCCGTGCAAGGGTGTCGGGACCTTCGGCGGGCAAGGGAGCATTGTAGGGGCGGCGGCTGATATGCCCCATACCGCCGCCGATGCGCACGCTCCCCAAGGCCATCCGCCCCCTGTAGCGCGTGCCCTTGGCCAGCTGCACGCAACCGTCGAAAGGCAGGGCGGGATTGAAGCGGTAGGTGCCTAAATACACCCAGGTGCCGGCTCCCATGCGCTGGTTCACGGCCACGCGCGTCCGCTCGCCGCCGTGGTGTATCGTATAGACGGCATCGGGCACGGCATCGGCCAGATAGGGATAGCGCACATACACGGCATATTCGCCTGCGGCAGGCACGGCAGCCTGCCAAACGTAAGCCTTGGCCGTTTCCCGCGTAACCGTATCGACGAGGGCTTGGCCGCGCTGCATGTCCCGCTCGCGCGGCGTCCACACCACGGCCCCCGCATTCTCCAACATAGGGATGAGGAAGGGATAGACTATGGAGGGTGTGAGCAAGTCCTCCGTGGTGCAATACAGGCGGGGGCGCTGCCACTCCCAGGCTCCCGACACGAGAGTGTCGCCCGGGGCAAGTGCCGTCTTCTTTTGCTTATAGTAACTGCCGTGGCTGGCCCACACACAAATATGCCGCCCCGCCAGCCCCTCAGTGGGTTGGAACGGTACGGAAACATTACGGACCCACGGCTGCGGGTCGGCGGCTGTCTGCGCCGCAAGCGGCCTGACTCCTGCCATCAGCAGAAGAGCCGCCAGTATCGGTATGAGATTATAGTTCTTCAACACAGAATTTTTCGGGATACTTGCCCTCGTAGGGACGGAAGTAGTCCATGATGCGCCTCAAGTCGGCCTCGACATCGCCGGTGGGCTGCAACTCCAGCGTACCCACGATTTGCTTGTTCTTATAGTCAAGGGCGTAGCACTGGATGGGCAGGTTGGCCTTCAGGGCTATATAGTAGAAACCGCGCTTCCACGCCGACACACGGCTGCGGGTGCCCTCCGGCGTGATGGCCACCACAAAGTCGTCGGCCCGCCGGGCGACCTCAGCCACGGCATCGGTCATGGAGGTTTTTCTGTCGCGCTGCACGGGAATACCGCCCATACGCCGGAGAATAGGGCCCAGCGGCCAGAAGAACCAGTCCTTCTTCATGAAAAAACCGGCGTGGCGGCGAATGGCCCGGTAGTATAGCTCGCCCATGATGAAGTCCCAGTTGCTGGTGTGCGGAGCTACGCAGATAATGCACTTCCGGCGGGCAGGAAACGTGTCCGTAGCCTTCCAGCCCAGCACTTTATAGTAGATGAATGCGTAAAGGTTCATTCCTCGGGATTTTCGGTGGAAGGCGTGTCACTGGCGTGCCGGCGCTGACGCCTGCGCTGCTCATAGACGGTCGTGTTGGTCATGGCAGGCATACGCAGTATGACTTCAATGATTTTTATGACTACGGCCAGGATGCCTACGCCGTAGCTGATGTTCACGCCCAAGCGGGAACGGCACACCAGCACGCCGACCATGGCTCCCAGAGCCAGGAGAATAAACACGCCGTTAAGGATGTTTCGCAGGTAAAAGGTTCTGTCTTGCATAAGTGTTAGGGGAATTTGGAGCCTCACACGTCTATTTCAAGGCCGTCGTAGGCCAGTTGGACGTGCGGAGGCAGGAGGGCGTTGGTCTCGGCGTGGAAGCCCGCGCCGTGGCAGAGGTGTATGATGTAGGCCCTGTCCACGCCCAACTGTTCGGCCAGTGCCACTGCGTCCTCTATGCGTTGGTGCGTGGGATGGGGGCGTTGCAGCCGCAGCCCGTTTACGATGAGCGTGCGCACCCCACGGAGGGCTTCCAGCGACTCGGCAGGAGCGGTGGTCATGTCGGTGATGTAGGCCAGCGTACCTATACGGAAACCGAGGATGGGAGCTTCGCCGTGCATCACGCGCAGGGGCATCACGTCAAGTCCTTCTATGGAGAGGCCTTCCCCGGGCCGGATTTCTTCCAACGTGAGGTGGGGTGCGCCCGGGTAGGCCTTTTCGCGGAAGCAGTAGGCCATGTGGCTGTGGATTTCCCTGGCTACGGGAGCTTCGGCGCATATACGGATGGGGTGCTGGTAGGACACGGGGCGGAGGTCGTCGAGGCCGCCCACGTGGTCGTAGTGTACATGGGTGATAAGGCAGGCCGATATGACAGGCAGACTGTAGGTATAGATGCCCACGGGGAAGTGGGGGCTCTCTGCGCCGTGGCGTTGCTGGAAGCGCAGCATCTGCTGCCGGAAGTCGGGCCCGCAGTCAAAGAGGATGTACTTGCCGGTAGGAGCCTGAAGGAGGGCGGAGGTACGCAGGCGCCGGTCGTGCGGGTCGGCACTCCTGCACACGGGACACTGGCACCCCAGGTGCGGCACGCCGATGGAAGTTCCTGTTCCGAGAAAATGGAAGCGCATGATTGTTCAGATTTTACCCAGGATGCGGTCCACTACCCAATTGACACTCGTCGCGCTCACGCCGTCGCAGGTACACACCGCCTTGTTCTGCAAGTGTTCCACTACGTTGCGAATGAGCGGGAGCTGGACATAGCGCGGATTCTCCACGATGATTTCCTGCCGTCCGCCGGCATTGTGAAGTACGATAGGGTCGTAGGTGAACACACTGAAGTTGATGGAGCCTTCGTCGCCTACGATGCTGATGCGGTCCTCGCGGGCGCTCTCGTGGGCCACGAAGCACCACGACCCGCTGCCGGGCAGTCCGCTCTGGAAGGTGAAGGCGGCGGAGAGGGTGTCCTCGGCTTGGTAGAGGCCGCCGAAGTTGGCGTGGTAGCCGCGTGCCTCCACGACGGGGCCGAACATCTGCTGAAGGAGGTCTATCTGGTGGGGGGCAAGGTCGTAGAAGTAGCCGCCACCGGCAATGTCGGGCTGGACGCGCCAGGGGAGGCTCTTGCTGTTGTAGTCGAGGTCGCGGGGCGGCACGGCGAAGCGAATCTGCACATTCACCACCTTGCCCACAGCACCCTCCCTGACAAGCTGAAAGACGCGCTGGAAGTAGGGCAGATAGCGGCGGTAGTAGGCCACGAAGCAGGGCATACCGGTGGTTTCGGCGATGCGGTTCACACGCAGGCAGTCGTCGTATTTCGTAGCCATGGGCTTCTCTATATAGACGGCCTTTCCGGCTTTCATAGCCATGATGGCGTAGGTGGCGTGGGTGGACGGCGGCGTAGCGATGTAAACGGCCTCCACCTCACGGTCGTAGATGAGGGCCTGCACGTCGTCGTAGTAGCGCGGAATGCCGTGCCTCTCGGCATAGCTGCGGGCTTTGTCGAGGCTGCGGCTCATGACGGCCACCACGCGGGAGTGTTCCACCTCGTTGAAGGCGGGGCCCGACTTCTTCTCGGTTACTTCGCCGCAACCGAGGAAGCCCCAATGGATGGTTTTCTCATGAGTCATGGCTGTTCAGGTATAGCATATCTTGTGGTGTTGCGGCGGCAGGGGCAAGCCTCGGTAGATAAGGCCCAGATAGTGGAGGTCGAGGCTGACGCAGTCTTGCTCGGCCCGTGCTTCCCTCCACTGCGCGGAGCGACAATCGTGCATGATGAGGCATACGGCCCCACCGCTGCGTTTCAGCGTGATAAGGGGGGGCATTCCTTCCGTATAGGACAGTGCGAACTCTCGGCGGCCTGCTTTCAACCAGTCCGCCGATAGTTTTCCGTAGCCCTTTACCTCCACTTCGTCGGGCTGGAAATGATTGGCGAGGCGGAGCAGGAGCTGGAGGTCCTTTCTGCGCCAGCCCTCCACGTCGGGCAGGCTGTCGTAGGCATAATAGGGCATACGCTGAAGTATCACGTCGGACACGAGTGTATAGACCCACGGGGAGTGGATGCCGTAGCCGCATCGGTGGCGGAAGCGGCGGAGCCACAGCAAGAGGTTCATCGCTTGTGGCGGTTGGCCCGGCGCTGGCGGATGTCGGCCTTGTGCTTGGCCGAAGCGGAGCCGTGAGTGCCGGTGATATAGCTTTTCTTCTTGGCCTTGGTCTTCACCTTGTCGTCTTTGGGCTTGTCCTTGAGACGCGCCCCCTTGAAAGTGATGCCGCCCATCATGGCCTGCGTCAGTTCGTCGTTGCCGACATGGCGTATTTCCGCCCCGGCGGACGACGGGGCGGGAGTGTCGTTTTGTGGAATCATGCGCCTGGGTGTTTTTCTCCCCCCGCCTCACGGGAGGCGGAGGGGTTGGGTGTTTAGTGGTGGAAGAGTCGTATGCCGGTGAAGGCCATGGCTATGCCGTACTTGTCGCATGTGTCGATGACGTGGTCGTCGCGCACAGAGCCTCCTGCCTGAGCCACATACTTCACGCCGCTCTTGTGGGCACGCTCGATATTGTCGCCAAACGGAAAAAAGGCATCGCTGCCCAGGCTCACGCCGGTATTTTGGGCTATCCATGCGGCCTTCTCCTCGTCCGTGAGGGGTTCGGGGCGCTCGGTGAAGAATTGCTGCCACGCACCGTCGCGGAGCACGTCGTCGTGTTCGGGGCCGATATATATATCTATGGTGTTGTCGCGGTCGGCCCTGCGGATGCCGGGCACGAACGGCAAGGCCATGACTTTGGGGTGCTGGCGCAGCCACCACGTGTCGGCCTTCTGGCCGGCCAGTCGCGTACAATGGATGCGGCTCTGCTGGCCGGCACCGATGCCTATCGCCTGACCGTCTTTCACGTAGCATACGGAGTTGCTCTGCGTATATTTAAGGGTGATGAGGGCTATCATAAGGTCGCGGCGGGCCTGCTCGGGGAAGTCCTTGCAAGCGGTGGGCACGTTGGCAAAGAGCTCGTCGCCGCTGAGTGCCACTTCATTACGGCCCTGTTCAAACGTAACGCCGAACACCTGCTTGCGCTCTATGGGTTCGGGGCGATAAGCGGGGTCTATCTGAATGATATTGTAGGACCCCTTGCGCTTGGCCTGTAGGATTTCGAGGGCTTCGGGAGTGAAGGCAGGAGCTATCACGCCGTCGCTCACTTCGGGTTTGATGAGGAGGGCGGTGTCGCGGTCGCAGAGGTCGGACAGGGCTATGAAGTCGCCATAGCTGGACATACGGTCGGCTCCTCGGGCCCGGGCGTAGGCACAGGCTTGGGCCGACATCGTCTCGCCCAGGCTGTCGGGTACGAAATAGATGTGGCGGAGCGTGGGCGTGAGGGGCAGGCCCACGGCAGCTCCGGCGGGGCTTACATGCTTGAAACTAGCGGCGGCGGGCAACTGCGTGGCGGCACGGAGCTCGCTCACAAGCTGCCAGGCGTTGAGCGCGTCGAGGAAGTTGATGTAGCCAGGCCGTCCGCCCAGCACCTTTACGGGAAGTTCGCTGCCATCGGCCATATAGATGCGCGAGGGCTTCTGATTGGGATTGCACCCGTATTTCAGGGTCAGTTCGTTCATAGGCTTTGAGGATAAGTGGGTTTTGGATTGCAAAGATAGCGAAAAGTATGGAAACAACCAAGTTTTGAGGCGTATTAAGGCAGTTCGGCCTGAAAACATTTGCCCAAGTCGCAGATTGTTGTTACTTTTGCTCTGGAAAAAGCCGCCGCATTATCGTAAAACACAACTTAATACCCCAAAACCATGGCAAACATTATCGAACAACTCATCCGTAAGGCCCAATCCAACAAGCAGCGCATCGTGCTGCCCGAGAGCCTTGAAGAACGCACCATCACTGCCGCCGACAAAGCTCTGGCCGACGGACTGGCCGACATCATCCTGATAGGCAGCCGGGAGGCTATCCTGGACAAAGCTGCCCAGCTGGGACTTCAGCACATCGGCCAAGCCACCATTATCGACCCCGCCACCAGCCCCAAGACGGAGGAGTATGCCCAGCTCCTGGCCCAGCTCCGTGCGAAGAAGGGCATGACCATTGAGCAGGCCCGTGAGCAGGTGAAGAACCCTCTCTACTTCGGCTGCCTCGTTATCAAGAGCGGCGATGCCGACGGCCAGATTAGCGGCGCCCTGTCCACCACGGGCGACACCCTACGCCCTGCCCTGCAAATCATCAAGTGCGCCCCCGGCATCACCTGCGTAAGCGGAGCCATGCTCCTCATTACCAACGCCCACGAGTACGGCGACGACGGTGTGCTCGTGATGGGCGACGTGGCCGTTACACCCGTACCCGACGCCAACCAACTCGCCCAGATTGCCGTGTGCACCGCCCAGACCGCCAAGGCCGTGGCAGGCATAGAGCCGCGCGTGGCCATGCTGTCGTTCAGCACCAAGGGCAGCGCCAAGCATGAGGCAGTCGATAAGGTTACCGAGGCTACGGCCCTGGCCCGCGAAATGGCTCCCGAACTGATCATCGACGGCGAACTACAGGCCGATGCAGCCCTCGTGCCCAGCGTAGGCGAGAAGAAGTGCCCCGGAAGCCCCGTAGCCGGCCGCGCCAACGTGCTGGTGGCTCCTTGCCTTGAAGTAGGCAACATCGGCTACAAGCTCGTGCAGCGCCTTGGCGGCGCCGAGGCCATCGGTCCTATCCTTCAGGGCATCGCACGCCCCGTGAACGACCTCAGCCGAGGCTGCTCCGTGGACGACATCTACAAGATGGTGGCCATCACCGCCTGCCAAGCTATTGCCGCCAAGGGGGAATAAGCCCCTACCCTACCCCTTCCAAAGCCCTGTACCACAGGGGCGTGGCACGCCGTTCAGGTTGAGCCTTTCCCGGCCTATATGAGAGGAAAAACCAGTCCATACAGTAGTTCGCACTAGTCTATACAGTAGTTCGCACTAGTGTATATGAGAGGAAAAACCAGTCCTTACAGGAGTTCGCACTCACCTAGGCATCGGGCTCCACAACACCTCTGGAAAATTTCCCTTTCCAAGAGGTCTAACTTCCCGGCGGCGAGCCACGTCCCTCACGCAGGCAGGCCGTTTTAGCAACCCCAGTTACAGTTTTACGGGGCGCAACAGCCCTATATTATATAAAAGCGGAGTAAAAAAGCGGTGCATACAAAAGATTTTCGTAACTTTGTACCGCACACAACAAAAGCACTATGGACAAAACGAGTTATGCATTGGGCATGGTCATTGCCCACAACCTGCGCGGCATGGGCGTAGAGACCCTTGCCACCGAGGACTTCGCCGCTGCCGTCCAAGCCGTTCTTGGCGGGCAGAAGACAGCCCTCACCGACACCGAGGCCCAAATCACCGTGCAGCAATACCTTCAGAAGAAAGAAGAGGAACAAAGCAAGGCACAACGCGCCGAAGGCGAAAAATACCTGGCCGAAAACGCCAAGAAAGAAGGCGTGGCCGTAACAGCCAGCGGCCTGCAGTACGAAATACTCAAAGCCGCCCTCGGACAGAAGCCCGTGGCCACCGACACCGTAACCTGCCACTACGAAGGCCGCCTCACCGACGGCACCGTGTTCGACAGCAGCTACCGCCGGGGCGAGCCCGCCTCCTTCCCCCTCCAAGGGGTCATCGCCGGCTGGACGGAAGGCCTGCAGCTCATGGCCGTGGGCAGCAAGTTCCGCTTCACCATCCCCTACCAGCTGGGCTACGGCGCACGCGGCGCAGGCCAGAGCATACCGCCCTACGCCACCCTCATCTTCGACGTGGAGCTCCTCGGCATCCAATAAACCGCCCGCACGCCATTCCCGAACCGTAAGACAATAAACATTATAATGAAAAAAGCACTCATCTTCGCCGCAGCCGCCCTCGCTATGGCAGGCTGCAAAAAGGGCAGCATGAAGCCCGCACTCTCCAACGACATCGACACCATCAGCTATGAGGTGGGCATGGCCAACAGCATGTATGCCGAAAACTACATGCAGCAGGCCGAACTCGACAGCACCTATATGGACGAATTTCTCGCCGGTGTGAAAGAAGGCACGCTTGGTGCACAGGACAAAAAGAAGTTGGCACGATACGTCGGCATAATGTTCGGAGTACAGAGCAACATGCAGCTGACCGGTCTTGAGCAGCAGCTGTTTGGCAACGACTCCACCCAACACATCAGCCGACAGAACTATCTGGCAGGCATGGTGAACGGCCTCAACCACAAAAGCAACATGGCCCTGAACGGCGTTCCCGTAGATGCCCAGACCGCCAGCAACGACGTGCAAGGCCGTATCAGCGCCGTCCGTGCCAAGCAATTTGAGGCCAACAAGAAAAAAGGAGCCGAGTTCCTCGCCCAGAATGCCAAGCAGGAAGGCGTAAAGAAACTCCCCGGCGGCGTACAGTACAAAGTGCTGGCCGAAGGCAAAGGCCAGAAGCCCACAGCCGAGAGCCAGACAAAAGTCTTCTATGAAGGCCGCCTCATCGACGGCACCGTCTTCGACAGCAACTACGGCCAGGCCGAGCCCATGCCCTGCACACCCAGCCAGATGATTCAAGGCTTCGGACAGGCTCTCCAGCAGATGCCCGTAGGCAGCGAATGGGAAATCTACATTCCCTCCGACCTGGCTTACGGCGAACGCGACATGGGCCAGATTCCTCCCCACAGCGTCCTCATCTTCAAGGTGAAACTCGTCAGCATCGAAGCCGGACAAGCCGGTACTCATCGCAGCGCAGCCAGTATTCATGGCGGCGCAACCGGTACTATTGACGATTTGCGCGATGACCAAGTAGCAGGAGAATAACACTAACAACTAACAATTCATATTCTACCCATGAAAAAAATCCTTATGATTGCCCTGGCCGCCTGCATCTGCGGCGGAGCCGGCGCACGCGTCAAGAAAAAGCAAATTGAACTTCCCGCCGTAAGCCTTCCCACCATGAAGGCCGCCCCCGCCGACAGCTTCAGCTACGCCATCGGCGTAATGCAGGCTCCCAGCCTCAAGCAGTACCTCGCCCAGCAGGAAGGTCTGAAAGACAGCGACTACGACCAGTTCGCCCAAGGCCTCACCGCCAAAATCTCCGAAGAGGATGAAAACCGCGCCATCGCCTACGCAGCCGGCCTCAAGATAGCCCGCATGAACCGCGAGCGCGTAATCAAGAGCCTTTGCGAGCAGTTTGCCGGCAACGACTCCACCTACCTCAATCAGGAACTCTATGTGAAAGCCCTCGCCGAAGCCGTGCAAGGCAAGGCTTCCATGCCCGACAGCGTGGCCGAAGCCATCGTGGAGCACCAGAGCAACTACCGCAAGGAAGCCATGCGCCTCGAAGGCCAGAACTGGTTGGCCGAAAACGCCAAGAAGCCCGGCATCAAGACACTTCCCAGCGGCCTCCAGTATGAAGTCATCACACAGGGCACCGGCGCTACTCCTGCCGACACCTGCCAGGTGGAGGTGAACTATGAAGGCAAACTTATAGACGGCACCGTATTCGACTCCTCCTACAAGCGCGGAAAGCCCGCCACCTTCGGCGTAAACCAAGTCATAAAAGGATGGACCGAAGCCCTCTGCATGATGCCCGTAGGCTCCACTTGGAACCTCTATATCCCCTACGACCTCGCATACGGCGAACAGGGCAGCCGCGGCGGCATTCCTCCCTATGCCACCCTTATCTTCAAGGTTGAGCTTCTGGGCATCAAGGACAAGAAGTAGTACACCGGATAAGCATCAACAGCTCACAGCGGCACATACTCCCGCACTTTCAAAATTCACCCACCAAAACTATAACTCTTAATTTTTAATTTTTAACTTTTAACTTTCAACTTATATAATGGCAACATTAGACCTTACCAAGTATGGCATCACCGGTGCTACCGTGATTGCCCACAACCCCAGTTACGAAACCCTCTTTGCTGAGGAAACCAAGGCCGGCCTCGAAGGCTTTGAAGTAGGCCAGGAGACCGAACTCGGTGCCGTAAACGTGATGACCGGCATCTTCACCGGCCGTTCACCCAAGGACAAGTACATCGTCATGGACGAGAACTCCAAGGACACCGTGTGGTGGACCACCGAAGAGTACAAGAACGACAACCACCCCATGTCCGAGGAGGTTTGGGCCAAAGTTAAGGAAATCGCCGTCAAGGAACTCTGCAACAAGAATCTCTATGTCGTTGACGCCTTCTGCGGTGCCAACAAGGACACCCGCATGGCCGTCCGCTTCATCGTAGAGGTAGCTTGGCAGGCCCACTTCATCAAGAACATGTTCATCCAGCCCACCGAGGAAGAACTCGCCAGCTTTGAGCCCAACTTCGTTATCTACAACGCTTCCAAGGCTAAGGTAGAAAACTTTGAAGAACTCGGCCTGCGCTCCGACACCTGCGTGGCCTTCAACACCACCAGCCGCGAGCAGGTTATCATCAACACCTGGTACGGCGGCGTAATGAAGAAGGGCATGTTCTCCATGATGAACTACTACCTCCCCCTCAAGGGCATCGCCTCCATGCACTGCTCCGCCAACTGCGACATGAACGGCGAAAACACCGCCATCTTCTTCGGTCTCTCCGGCACCGGTAAGACCACCCTCTCCACCGACCCCAAGCGTCGCCTCATCGGTGATGACGAACACGGCTGGGACGACGAAGGCGTGTTCAACTTCGAAGGCGGCTGCTATGCCAAGGTAATCAACCTCGACAAGGAAAGCGAGCCCGACATCTACAACGCCATCCGCCGCGATGCCCTCCTCGAGAACGTTACCGTAGATAAGGACGGCAAGATTGACTTCGCCGACAAGAGCGTTACCGAGAACACCCGCGTGTCCTACCCCATCAACCACATTCAGAACATCCAGCCCGGAAGCGCAGCTCCCGCCGCCAAGCAGGTTATCTTCCTGAGCGCCGACGCCTTTGGCGTACTGCCCCCCGTCAGCATCCTGACTCCCGAGCAGACCCAGTATTACTTCCTCTCCGGCTTCACCGCCAAGCTGGCAGGTACCGAGCGCGGCATCACCGAGCCCACTCCCACCTTCTCCGCCTGCTTCGGTCAGGCCTTCCTTGAGCTGCACCCCACCAAGTACGCCGAGGAACTCGTCAAGAAGATGCAGAAGAGCGGTGCCAAGGCCTACCTCGTAAACACCGGCTGGAACGGCACGGGCAAGCGTATCTCCATTAAGGACACGCGCGGCATCATCGACGCCATCCTCTCCGGCGCCATCAACGAGGCTCCCACCAAGAAGATACCTTACTTCGACTTTGAAGTACCCACCGCACTTCCCGGCGTAGATCCCGCCATCCTCGATCCCCGCGACACCTACGACTGCGCTTGCAAGTGGGAAGAGAAGGCCAAAGACCTCGCCGGCCGCTTCATCAAGAACTTCGACAAGTACACCACCAACGAAGCCGGCAAGGCTCTCGTAGCTGCTGGTCCTAAGCTCTAAGCGAAGCGCAGAGCGGACGCAGCAACGAACATCCTGATCGTAGCTGCTGGTCCTAAGCTCTAAGCGAAGCGCAGAAAGCGGACGCAGCAACGAACATCCTGATCGTAGCTGCTGGTCCTAAGCTCTAAAATCCAGCCGTCCATACGGCTTAGCACAGTTATCCCCGCAAGGTTCCAAGGCTTTGCGGGGATTCTTTTGTATTTTACCGTTCAACAACTACACAAAAACCGCAAACACCTGACACCAAACCCTGCCAACGGTGCTTGCGCTACAGGTCGTGCAGACCTCTCGGATTAGTTGTTATCATCACAGGACTTTTTCTAACTGTCGCAGGTTTTTCTCTAACTGTCGCAGGACTTTTTTAACTGTCGGCCTGCACGCTATACCGCAACAGCCCCATTGCCCACACAAAAAGCGTGGCTCCAATCATATAGGAGACACAAGCTATTCATAAATATTAGTGTCCGGTAAACAAGCCCTTAATCTTTCGTTTCCTTTGTAATTGCTGAAGACAAGAAAGATTTCTACGTGAGGGGGCTTACCTTGTTTCCTCGAAAGGCAAAGCGCCGAAGGTGCGGTAGATTGGAGGTAGGGCTCTCGTCCTACCCTCCGTTATGTTGTCCTTATAGGCCTTTCTACTTTTACCCGAACAACAATAATAAGATAAGAAAGAGGGCCGCACGTCGTTATTATTTCTCATCCGGCCAGGGGCAGGGCTGGCCGGTGGCAGAGAAGGAGGGCCGCTGGGCGCCTACCTTGCGGAGATAGCGGCCGAGGGTGCGGGAGAGACGGCGCACGAGGGCGGGCTCGGAGGCGGAGAGGTCGTGACTCTCGCTGATGTCGGCGGGGATATTGAAGAGTTCCTTCTGGCCCGTGTCGTAGTGGTAGATGAGTTTCCAGTCGCCCTGACGGATGGCGCAGCAGAGGTCGATGCCGGGGCCGAGGTCGCCCCATACGTTGGGGAAGTTCCATACGAGAGGACGGTGCTCCTTGGTAGGACGGCCACGCAAGAGGGACGTGAAGGTGCTGCCGTCGATAGGCTGCGGTGTGCGGGGGAGACGGACTTGGGCCATATCGAGGAGTGTGGGATAGAGGTCCTCTATCATCACATAGTCGGAGGTCTGGCGCGAGGCGGGCTGCGTAACACCGGGCCAGCGCACGATGAGAGGCACACGGATGCCGCCTTCGCGGAGGGAGCCCTTGCCACAGGAGAGGGGGGCGTTCTGCGTGAAGAGCGGGCCGGAGCGCCATTCGTTCTCGGTGGCGAGACCGCCGTTGTCACTCATGAAGAGCACGATGGTGTTGTCGGTCTGATGGTTGCGGTCGAGCCAGTCGAGGAGGTCGCCGAGGCTCTTGTCCATGCCCTCCACGAGAGAGGCGTAGGCTGCCTCACGCGGGTCGAGGCCCTGGGCGAGATATTTGTCAAAAAAGCGCGGGTCGCGGTCGATAGGTACATGCACGGCATAGTGGGCCATGTAGAGGAAGAAGGGCCGGCCGGAGTTGCGCTGGCGGTCGAGGGCGGCAAGGGCTTCAAGGGTGAGGGCCTCGGTGGCGAAGGTTCCCGTACCCCAATACTTCTCAAGGCCGGGGATGGCGTTGAGGGCGTAGGGAGTGCCGTCGGCGTTGTGGCCGTAGTTCTTCTCGCTGAGATAGGTAGCGAGGCCGCCGGCGGCGTGTCCGGCGATGTTCACGTCGAAGCCCCAGTGGTGCGGGTCCTCGCCGGGCGTGCCGAAGGCGCCGAAGTGGGCCTTGCCGCAGTGGATGGTGTGGTAACCGGCCTGATGCAAGAGCTGCACGAAGCCCGTAGCATGGAAGGTGCGCTCGATGCCGGGCGTCTGACAGATGCCATTGACGTTCCACTGTGGCAGCGTGATGCCGGCGTGCGTGCCGTCGGTGCTCTCGCCCTGTTTGAGCGTCCAGTTCGTCACGCGGTGGCGGGCTGCGTTGGCACCGGTGAGGAGCGAGCAGCGGCTTGGCGAACTGATGGGGCAGGCGTAGGCCTGCGTGAAGAGCATACCCTCGGCAGCGAGACGCTCCATATTGGGCGTGTGGAACATGCGGTTATAGGCCGTAGTGTCCGTCCAGAAGGGCACGGAGGTGTCCTGCCACCCCATGTCATCGACGAGGAAGAGGATGATGTTGGGACGCTGGGCGGCAGAAAGGCCGATGGTGGAGAGAGCGGCCATACCTGCGGTGAGAAGGCGCGAAGTCTTGGGGATGGGACACATAGGGCTTGGGGAAGATGTTCGTATGTGTGCAAAAGTACGGCTTTTTTCCGAAAGGAGAGGTGTTTTCCTGTGCTTTTTTGCATCTTCCGCAGGCGAAGGAACGAAAAAGGCGTACTCCTGTCTGCCTCACGGAGGGGCGGGCAGCGTGGTGCGGCAAAGAAAAATCCAGCGCAAGGGGCTGCCTTGCGCTGGATTGCCTATGAGGGAGGCGGTTTGTCAGAAGTTAATGTTGGCACCTACGCCGAGCACCCAGTTCTTGCGGGTGAAGTGTTCGCTGCCTGCGAAGGCTCCCTGAGCGGCGAGGGCGCTTACTTGAGCCTGTGCGCCCTGCACGGCCTGTTGGTAGGCTTCGGGCTGCGTGGCGGGGTCGATGCCGTAGGTGGCAAGGCCTGCAAGCACCTTGGTGGCGGTGGCCGCAACGCCGTTGAAGTCCTGCGTCTGCTTGTCGTAGCTCTGGTAGAAAGTCTGCATGTAGCCGAAGTCGAGGCTGCAGCGGGGAGCTACCTGCACGCGCAGACCGAGGCCGATGCTGTTGCTGCTGCAAATGATATTGGTGTCCTTGATGTATTTGTCGTTCACACCGTAGTTTGTGGTCTGCCATGAGGCACTGACTGTCCAGCACTTGCAGAAATCAAACTCCGCGCCGGCTGCGAGTTCCCAAGTGCCGTGGTCGAGGAGTTTTTGGGCATCGCCGTAGGCTTTGGCCTGCTTGTCGAAGTGGTACTTGCCGCTGGCATTGATGCGCACCCACTCTGCGGGCTTGTATTGGGCACCGGCGGCGAGGATGGCGGGCATGTCGGCACGCACTTTCAGCCCGTCCTTGTAGGCTCCGAGGGCCTCGATGGCCTCGGCAGACTGGCTGTTGATGGCCTTGTTCTTCAGAGAGAGGCGGGTGCGGAAGTCGTAGCGGGCAGCCACGTTCCACTGGTCGTTGATTTTCCAGTCGATGCCGATGATGGGAGCCACGCCGAAGCCCGTCTGGTCGCACTCCATCGTGATGTCCTGAGTGGCCACGGCCAGCACGCCCATCTTGATGGTGTTCTCCTTATAGCTTTGTGCCAGTTGGGCATACTGTTGCTTTTGGGCGGGGTCGGTGGCTTCAATGGCCATTTGGCCGTATTGCGCGGCAGCAGCGGCGCACATGTCGCGCAGGTCGGCAGGGCTGGCCATCTGAGTGGGATTCTGGGGGTTGTTGATTTTTATGTTCTTGGCGTAGCCCTCATAGTGGGTGGTGGCGTAGATGCCGCGCAGGCCCAGCGAGGCGGCGAGGTTGGGCAGGATTTTGTAGGTGCCGCCCACGGTCAGGCCGAGGTAGTAGGAGCGGCCTTTCATGTAGCTGTCGATGTCGTACTTCGTGATGCCCATCTGCTGGCCGAGCAGGGGGAGCAGGGCAGCCTGACTTTCAAAGGAACCGAGACCGTCGTCATACTGACACTTGCCACCGCCGCCCGTGAAGGCAAAACTGGCCATGACGCTCCACTTGGCCTTGTTGTAGGAGAACATGAAGGAGGGTACGACGGGCGCGATGGCGTGGCCGTGGAACTTCTTGGTGGTCTGGCCGTTGTTGCGTGCGCCATACTTGAAGGCATCGAAGGTGGCCGTAACGTCGCGGCTCTGCTGCGTGATGACGTAGTTGAGGTTGAGGTGGAAGCCGTCGCTCAGGAAGGCCGTACCGGCAGGGTTGGCATAGATGCCGTTGATGTCGATGATGCCCTCTTGCGACATCTGGCGCAAGAAATGGGCGTTCTGATTGGTGTTCGTAAGAAGGCCGCCGGCCATGGCCGTGAGACTTCCTGCCATAAAGGCGGAGCAAATGAGTAATTTCTTCATAGGAATAACTTTAACTGTGGCAAATTTACAAAATTTAACGCGCATAAGCCGTCTTGCCGTACCGTTTTCTATTTATTGCGGCTGCGATTGAAGGAATAGCGAGGCAGCGTTGCAAACTCTGTCTGACAAAGCCGCGCACAAGAAGGGCGGCACTGTGCAGGGCACTCAAAAGGCGCGGCAAGCCAGGGCCACATGGCCCATGGTGTGGCGCAAGTTGATTTCAACAAGGGGGTGGAGTGCGTAGTCTGGCCCCACAATCATTTGGTCCACGCCCAAAGGACCGTTGTAGAAGGGAGCTATTTCCTGCTCAAGCACGTCGATGAGCCTGTCGCGTGTGTCAAGTACTTCGTGCTGGGGCACATAGCGCGTCATCAGGCTGAGTATATCGGCATCGGAAAGTACAAGATTGCCGCCGTAGTCTGCATGATTTCTCTCGCCGAGTGGAGCGTTCAGCATGGCCGACAGTCCGAGAAACTCCACTTTGCCGTCCTCGCAGCGAAACTCCATGGCGAAGTCGGCCACGCGGCGGTATAAGGGCTCCACTTCGATGCCGCCTTGCTCGCGAAGTACTTTCCGGATGCGCCGGACATCGTAGGCAAATACGCCGCGCCCTGAGCATGACCACGGCGACTTGAACAACATCCCGCCCTGCTCGCGTGCCGAAGGGCACACTTGGGCAAGTCGATCCTGTGCGGCTTCCACTTCCTCCATGTTGCAGGCCCATGCGTTGTGAAAGTGCGTAGTGAGCAGGGGCAGGAGGCGGACGGCGGTCTGCCTGCTGCTGAGGCGGCGAATGTCGGCCAGCTGTGTGTCGGAGGGGAGGAGGTTCGGGGGGCAGCCGCGCTTCTGCAATTCGCGTTTGAGCCGTGCGTCCCATCCCCACGGCTCAATCTTGTCCACACTCTCCCATGCCGGCAGGTCGTCGCCGAGGCAGTACCAGCCCGGCAAATGCACCTCATCCATCAGGCGTGCCGTCCGGCTGGGCGTGTAATAGGGCGAACCCGAGGCCAGACACTCATCGTGCGAGGGATTGAAGATGCGGAGAATCACAGATGGGCAGGGCTTAGAATTTCAAAGGCATATCTGCTTCAGACAACTCACTTTTTCTTCTTTGGCCCGTTGTAATACTGCCAAATGGCGGGGATGAGCAGCAGAATAATAACGAAAACAAGACCCAATGCTCCCGATGCGGCATACGCAAGGATGCCCACAAGTAGGATTATAACAAGGTATATAAAAAAGTTGAAAAACATAGGTGCGTGAGCGTATTATGTTTTAAAGCTTAATCTTCTTCTTCACGGCCTTACTCTCGTTGTGCAGGCGGTCGAGGGCAGTTACGACGTAGGTTATCTTGTCCTTGCCGTGGACGTAGGGCAATTTCATGAGCGGTTCGGAGGTAATGCCCACAAGGTGAGAGGCATCTTCCGTATTGACTTTCTCGCCCTTCTGGAAGGCATAGACGGCATACTGGCGGGCTCGGTTCATTTCGTCCTTCGCTTTCGGAGCCGTCCAAAACAGGTAGTAGCCGTCGGGCATCCACAGGGTTTTCAGCTTCTTTACCTTGCCGGGAGCCTCCTTGTCCATAAACGGCATAAGCGGCTGAAGGGCAGGCTTCTGGTGGTAGTTGGCACGCAGGGCGGCAGCATAGTTGCCCGTGTTGGCCGCAAGGGCCGAGCTGTACCACATGCAACTGCCGCTCACGCCTTTCAGGCTGCGTTGCAAGTCCAGCTTTTGCTGGAAGTCGCCGTGCTTCACGGTGCGCTCAATGTCCTGCCCGATGACAAGGGGGCGGCCCGAGGCATATTTCGCCCACCAGCGGCACAGGCAGTCGTAGTCGGCGGCCTTATTGCCTATCTCCCAGTAAATCTGCGGCACGGTGTAGTCCACCCAGCCCTTGTCCACCCAGTACAGCACGTCGGCATACAGGTCGTCGTAGTTCTGCAAGCCGCCCGTGGCGCTGCCCACGATGGAACCGCCGTTCTTCCGGTTGTGATAGATGCCGAAGGGGCTTACGCCAAACTTCACCCATGGCTTCGTTTCGCGCAGGGTGCGGTGCAGTTGCTCGATGAGCAGATTCACGTTGTAGCGCCGCCAGTCTCCACGGTCGTGCAGGCCGTTGCTGTGCAGAGCATAGGTAGCATCGTCCGGGATGGCTTGGCCGGCAGCGGGGTAAGGGTAGAAGTAGTCGTCTATGTGCAAGCCGTCCACATCGTAGCGGCTCACGATGTCCTTGGCAATCTGGCAGATGTAGTCGCGGTTCTCCTGTAGGCCCGGATCAAACAGCAGCAGGCCGTCGTAGGCGAAGAAGCGTTCGGGCCATTGTGCGTAGGGATGGGTGGTGGCCAGCTGCGTGGTGCCCTTCGTCTTGGCTCGGTACGGATTAATCCAGGCATGAATTTCCATCTGCCGCTTGTGGCACTCGTGTACCATCCACGCCAGCGGGTCCCAATAGGGCTGCGGGGCCTGCCCCTGCTGGCCCGTGAGAAAACGGCTCCATGGCTCGTAGGGACTGGCGTACATGGCGTCGGCCTCGCCCCTCACCTGAAACATCACCACGTTGATGCCGCATTGCTGCATGGCGTCAAGCTGTTCGAGAAGACGGCGTTGGGTGGCTTCGGTGCCGAGGCCCTGGAACTGTCCGTTGATGATTTGCACCCAAGCACCCCTAAACTCGCGTTTGGGCAAGGCGGCGTGGGTGAGACTGGGTGCAAGGCAGGCCAGCAGCAGGACTGTGGCCAATCGGCGGAAGAAGAGTATGGCTTTCATACACGGATGGTTTGGGTGCGGGCAGGACATAGCCCTGCAAAATGTAGCGCAAAATTAGCAAAAAAAAGCCTAACAACCAAGTCCTCGCCCTAAAAACCGCCGCTTCTGTCCCCTCACACCTTCCGAAAGTCCTCCGCTCGTGCGCGTATATATAATATGGAGTGCAGTATGCTACGACTGTGGGCGTGGTGGCCGTGGGCTGAAAGCCCTAAGAAGGCGACATCTACGCGCATGGCTGTATTCATCCCTACGGGATGCCGTCCGTCCGCTACTCAATCCAGCCATTACGCTCCGCTCATGGCTGGCCGCTCGGCCCGTAGGGACGCTTGCCAGAGCAAGAACCTTTATTGCCTACCTACGGCAGGCTTCTTTCACTGTTCACTCTCCCACTGTTCACTTTCTCACTCTTCCCTCTCTCGCAGCACGCAAAAAGGGCCCGGGATTCTCTCCCGAGCCCTCTTTTTCTTAGAGCAGATGTCTTAGGCTTCAGCCTGGGGAATGACACTCACCACGCTGCGGTTGCGATTGCCGCGCTTGAAAGTAACGATGCCATCGGCCACGGCATAGAGCGTGTCGTCCTTACCAATTTTTACGTTGGTGCCGGGGTAGTGAACAGTACCGCGCTGACGCACGATAATGTTGCCGGCAACGCACTTCTGGCCGCCCCAAATCTTAACACCAAGTCGCTGTGAAGCTGACTCACGACCGTTCTTAGAACTACCTACACCTTTCTTGTGTGCCATAATCTTAGAAGTTTTGTTGTGTTAAGTTAAACATTAAGCGATAACCTGCTTTACGGTTACCTCTGTGAACTGGTGGCGATAGCCATTGAGCTTGCGATAGCCCTTGCGGCGCTTCTTGTGGAATACCAGCACCTTGTCGCCTTTCACGAGAGGGCTTACCACTTCAACGACCACCTTCGCACCCTCTACGGTGGGGGTGCCTACGCTGACTGCTCCGTCAGCATCGACAAGGAGAACCTTGTCATACTCAACAGTCTGTCCTGCTTCAGCTTCCTGAATGTGGTTCACGAAGAGCTTCTTGCCCTCCTCAACCTTAAACTGCTGACCGTTAATCTCTACGATTGCGTACATTTTGTTTGTTATGTATTAAACGGGTTTTTCCGGGAGGCGGCATCAAGGGAGGCGGCAAGGCATCAAACCTCACGCATGGCCCTTTAGCGCTTTCTTGGCCCCTTCGGACTCAAATCGGACACAAAGTTACAACATTTTTCCATACCTCGCCCCTTCCATCCTCCTTTTTTTCCTCTTTTCGCCCTCTCCGCCATGTGTTTTGCAAGCCCTATAGAACAAATCGCACAATAAAGCGGTGTAAAGTCAAGGGAAAAGTATTGACCCAAAGGCCCCACCAGATTTGTGTGGAATGTCCATTTTATGCGTCGAGTGCGTCGAGTGCGTCGCACCTCCCGCCTATCGTTCAGCCGTGATGCGACAATAGGTGCGGGAAGAAAATGGGCCGAAGGCCCTATGGTGTGTAGCCAGGGGCAGGCCGTGCCCATGTCGCAGAAGGGGAAAATGGGCCGAAGGCCCTATGGTGTGTAGCCCAGGGCAGAGCGACCGAAGGGAGCGCCGCCCTGGGTGTACGCCCATCTATCTGGCCGCCGCAACGCGGCATAGGTGTGTCGGGGCATCGCCCCAATTCACGCCCAAATCACCAAGCTGGATAAGACCAACCCGCACGAAGCCTGCCGTAGGTAGGCAACATTTACGCGCATGGCTGTATTCATCCCTTGGGATGCCGTCCGTCCCCTACGATGTCCAGCCATTACGCTCCGCTCATGGCTGGCCGCTCGGCCCGTAGGGACGCTTGCCAGAGCAAGAACCTTTATTGCCTACCTACGGCAGGCTTCCCTCATTGTTCACTCTCCCACTCTCCACTTATTCATCGTTCCCTCTTCAAAATAACGTGAAAGATGATAAATTTTGCAAGATTCTGCCGTTATTTCTTGTTTCTTAGGGATGTTATTACTACTTTTGCAAACCGATAATACGAATAAATAGAATTATGAGTTTGCAACAGAACGTTCTGGAAACTATTTTGAGCAGTCCTCGGTCAGTATTTAATGTGCAATCATTGAGGATGCTCACAGAAAGCGAGGACAGCCAGAAACTGACCAAGTCGCTCCATTATTACGTCAAGGAAGAAAAGATACGCAACCCGCGTCGGGGCATTTATACCAAGGCGACCTACGATGAAAAAGAGATGGCTTGCAGCCTGTTCCGGCCGGCCTATGTATCGTTGGAGTATGTACTTCAGCGATGTGGCGTAGTGTTTCAGTACGACGATGCCGTTACATGCGTAAGTTACCTGAACAGAAGCGTAGAGATTGATGAGAAGACATACCGTTTTCGCATCATTAATCCGGAACTGTGGATTGGCATGGAGGGCATCGACCAGCACGACAACATTCTGATAGCCACTCCCGAACGAGCCTTCCTCGACATGGTATATCTGAGTGCAGGCAACTGCTACTTCGACAATCTGCACCCACTTAACAAGACAAAGATTAAGCAATTACTGCCACTCTATAAGTCAAAGGTATTGCCCCAGCGTGTTGCCGAACTGCTAAGTCTAAAATAGTCATGGACAAGAATAAGCATAAACTCTATATGGCTCAAATCCTTAGCCTTATCTTCAAGGATAAAGACCTCTGCAATGCCTTGGCTTTCAAGGGCGGGACTTCATTGATGTTCTTCCACCGCCTCAATCGTTTCTCCACCGACTTGGATTTCAACTTGCTTGACCCGGACAAACTTGACATGGTATATAACAAGGTGCGCACCATACTGACCCGCTTTGGCACGATTGATGACGAAGCGAAGAAACTTTATGGGCCTGTGCTTGTGCTGAATTATGGCAAAGGCGAGCGGATGCTGAAAGTAGAAATATCAGTGCGGCAATATCCTGACCATTATGAAACGCGTTCATTGGCAGGTACAGATATACGCGTGATGACGATGTCCGACATGTTTGCTCATAAGTTGTGTGCCATGGGTGAGCGCCTCTCACCTCGCGACATCTTCGATGTATGGTTCTTCTTGCAGAATCACACAGAAATCAACGAAGAAATAGTCATGCTCAGAACAGGTAAGAGCGTGAGCGAATATGCGGCCTGGTGCGCGGAGCGTGTACATGAGGCAAGCCCGAAGCTCTTGATGCAAGGCCTTGGCGAGGTGCTGAATGACAACAAGTCAAAGGCATTTGTCAAGGATAAACTGATAGGCGAAGCATCATCTGCTCTTGAGTTATTTTCAGTATATCCTTTAATCGTTAAGCAAGAGTGAGAGAATCACGGGGATTCCCCTGATTCATTGTCCAATCCCTACCGGGATTTTACTTTTGCCTACCTACGGCAGGCGTATGAACGCACGTCCGTAACCAGGCATTGCGGGCGATGCCCTTATGCCTGGCTACCTCTGTGGCCTACCTACGGCAGGCCGTGCCAATGTTGCAGAAGGGGGGAAATGGGCTGAAGGCCCTATGGTGTGTAGCCCAGGGCAGAGCGACCGAAGGGAGCGCCGCCCTGGGTGTATGCCCATCTATCTGGCCGCCGCAACGCGGCAATGGGTATATCACGGCTCGTCATCCTACCATGTGGGGCCCCCTACCTACGGCGGCGGTCGCAGGTGCGACAACCAACACTCTTCCCTCTCTCATTGTATAGCTGTCCGACAAAGCGAAAGTCCTGAAAGGACGACATAACGGAGGGTAGGGCGAGAGCCCTACCTCACCCGTTACGTTTTTTCTCAAGGAGCGCTGTAAGTGCGACATTATTCTCTACTTACTTGAAACAGGTCGCACCTACAGCGCTCCCATAAAGGGGTGTTCCCAACAGATAGGGCTCGCCCTATCCTCCACCCTATCGCACCTTCGGCGCTTAATACTCTCCCCTCTCTCACTGTTCACTCTCCACTCTCCCATTGTCCAGCTGTCCGACAAAGCGAAAGTCCTGAAAGGACGACATAACGGAGGGTAGGGCGAAGCCCTACCTCACCCGTTGCGTTTTTTCTCAAGGAGCGCTGTAAGTGCGACATTATTCTCTACTTACTTGAAATAGGTCGCACTTACAGCGCTCCCATAAAGGGGTGTTCCCAACAGATAGGGCTTC
>JAGHRT010000033.1 GCA_018066245.1 Candidatus Equimonas faecalis
GCGACCGGTGATGTCGTAGAGGCCTTCGAGAGAAGACGACTGCTGCGTTATCTGCTGCATGATAGAGGTTGCCTCTTCATCCTCTCCAAGAACAAACATACGAATCTCAGCAGGGCTGTTAGAGTCACCACCATAAAGATCGGTGGACTCGGTGTTTATATGCCAACGGTAGGCATTTACACCCGTCGTCAGCTTTGTTGCCTTGCTATAGCTTCCAGACTTATTCAGGTAGAACCAGCCCGTATCACCCTCATAGCGCTTGTAAGAACCTGTGAAGGTGAATTTGGTGGTAGAGGTGTTTATGACAAAAGAGGTCTCCTTTGTCTTCTTCAAGCCGGTAGCCTCAAAGGTTATCGCCTCACGCGTGGTGGGCTTTACGACATAGGGAACATTGGCCTTGACCACATCGCCTGTGTTCATCTTGCTAACGATGATAGCGAGAACGCCATCTGCAGCTTCTGCAACAATCTTGCCGCGATCATTAACATAAGCCATCTGAAGAATCTTGGCAAACGTGATGTCATTGGTGACAGTGGTTTCGAAAGGTACATACCAAGCCTGGTAACCAGAGGTTCCAGTGAAGTCACGCGTGTAGGTGACATTTACGTTGTCAATGTCGGCAGGAATTACCAGTGCTGTGGTGCCAGCATCAACGAGGTTGATGTCGTCGCCCTTATAGAACTCGGTCTCTTCGCCGTTGATGATATAGCTGGCGACAACTTCTGCAGGAGCGGTGCAAGTTACAGTGTAAGTGGCGGTTATTCCGGCAACAACTACTTCAGACATCGTATTATAGTCCATCGTATAGAATGCACCTTCAGGAATGCTGAGCTTCCATTCACCATCTGTAATTTCTGCCGTGGGGAAGGTGATTTCATAATACGCCCCTGTCTCTTCGTTCATTGCGATGGACGTTGCTGTAATGACAGTAGATTCTTTGGTAAGAGTGGGATATACAGGATCTCTTTCCATATATTCTGCTGTCACGGGCATAAGTCCCTCTTCAACATCCTTACCCGTAAACTGGAGAGTAATGGTAGCCAAGTCATCAATGGAGGTGATTGTGGCACCGTCTGTAGGAGTGAGAGTATAGGGAACTTCTACGGTGGTCACGTTACTGTAAGTTACAGTAATCGTATAATTGGCAGCGTCCACGGCCATTTCAGACTTACACCCGGCTTTGGCAGAAGCTACAAGGCCTGTGGCATCGGTGAGCTGTTCGTCAACAATTATAAAATCTCCGTTTTCAAAATCAACATCATTGAAAGTTACAGTCTGGCCTTCTTCCGTCTGTACTTTGTAGGCATACTCACCAGTGAAGTTGAAGACGAAGTCGGTGGACCAACTTGTTTTGTCATTTTGAAGAATACCTTTCATTCCCGCTTCATCACTTCGTCCATAACGTCCTCCTTTTAAAGTCTGAGTGGTAGCAGCTTGAGCATTCCAAGTGTTGTGAGTGACAATAGTCGTGCCAACAAGTTTACGAGCATCCTTAATGTCAAATTTAGTACCATCGTTAGTGTGCAGGTTCTCCTTCGTACTTATATTATAGAAGGCATAACCTTCAGAATCACTACCAGAGGCGAGCCATTTTGACGATGTTTCCATAGGAGTTGCCTCGCCATTAATAGCAGTAAATCCTTCATATGTTCCTGCAACAAGATAATAAGGCACACCCATATGGTCGCTATTGACCGTATAAACCTTACCATTTACAGGCACATCCCAAAGAATATTCGTGATTGTACCGCCTGTTGTCGTTTGACTTTGATTGTCAGTAGCGATATAGCGAACCGTATAGATACCGCTGGTTATATCCTTAATAGTATAGCCATTGTTGGAGTTAGGATTTCCTGCATATCCATAGTGATAATCAGAATAACGCACAGTGCCATCGGAGCCAAGAATATCCACACCGACAATATCTGTACGCTTATTGGATGTTCCATCCCACTTAAAAATTACGCTGAGATTGTCACCCTCATTGAAAGAATAAGTCTTCTCTATAATTCTAAGTTTAGTAGCATCACCAGCCTGAGTTATTGCAGAAATGCCAGCAGGTAATTCTACGCCATTCTTCCAAGCCGTCCAAGTATTGCCATTGAGGGCACCATAGGCGATTACCTCATTGATATCATCTACGGGAGTTGTTTCCTCTCCCACCGTATATTTAGCAGCGAGTGCGGGCACGGGGGTATCGAGGTTTTCATCGTTTTCCACATAGAAAGTGCCGGAGGGGATAGACAGCGTATAGGTGCCGTCGTCGATAGTTGCTGCGCCGAAGTTGATGTTGAACTTGCCATCCACCTCGGTGTCCTTGGTGATTGTACCTTCAATGGCGCCTTCGCCGGCGGCCTTCAGCCTGGGAGCGTTAAACTTGCCATTCTGAACCTTTGTCTGGGCGGGGGCTTCATCCTTCACAAGGTAGGCGATTTGCTTTGTAGGCTCAGCGTTCAGTTTCACCTTGGCTGCGTTAGAGCCCTTGAAGGTGATGGCCAGGGCAGAGAGTTCGCTTACCGTAACTTGAGAGTTGGGCTCCAAACTGAGAGTGGAAGAAGGAACCTCAACCACCTCTATGAGTTCCCATTGAGTTGCGCCGGCTGACTTTTCCCATCCCACGAGTTTATTGGAAGCGTCAATATGGCCATACTGGTAATTGCCGCCATTCTGCTGCTTGAATACGACATGGCCGTTATCCAGCATTTCAAACTCAAAGGTGGTGGTATTGTCTGCTGACAGTGTCACGGCAGCACTTTGGCTGATGTTGCCCATATAAGTGCCCGTGCCTACATTTTTCAGCTTAAGACCACCTTCTCCATTGTCTTCTACATACCACAAGGTACCATTACCCGTACCATCTTCTATGCTGTTAATACCCGTTCCGTTGGCATTCAGATACTTGTTGTATTGACAGTTGCGCAAACGGATATATTCACCGGCCACATTCACGTTAAAATAATCTTGAACTGCGGCATTCAAGGCATCATAGTTGGAGGTAGTAGGACTGGTCTTGTAAGCTGCAGCCAGAGCAATTATGTTTTCATCTCCATAACTATGTGTGGAGAAGTAGGGATCCACGCCATTGGTGAGGTAAGTGTTTTTCTCGGATTCGGAGAGCTCGCCATAGGTATAGGCATTGCCCGTGATTCTCTCAATGCTCAATTCCTTGAACACCATGTCGTAGCCGCTGTTGTGTTCGTTTTCCTCATAGAAGAAGGCAACGTGGTCGTTCTTCATCTGGCACATGGTGCTGTAGGCAGAGGTGGTGTAGCTGATGGGGAACAGCGTCCAGTTGTTGGCAGCCAGTTCGGCAGCTGTGCGGTACTTGGAGAGGTCGGTGAGTTCCTTGTAGTAGATACCTACATTGCGGCGGTCGCTGGCAGCGGGGATGGATTGCAGAAGGAGATAGGTCTTCTGGTTGTCGGAGGCGCGGGTAACGGGCACGACGAGGATTTCGCCATTGCAGTCAGCACCATAGGTGCCATTGTTGTTGGCGTTTGAATTAACCTGAGAGCCCCAATAGCCTTTGGCGGCTTTGGTGTCGGTGTAGTGGAAGATGTTGTAGATGCGGCCACCACCTGTGCGGCTACTGATAAGCACGCTGCCGTCGGGCAGTTCATCAGCCTTGGGCTCGTTGCCGCCGTTGATGGGGTTGTGATCGGGGTCGCCGAGCATGTGCCATGTTACGCCGAAATCATCGGAGTACCACACATAGTTCATAGTTTGGGCTCCCGTTCCTGTGCCATCGGGGCTTACGCGGGTGAGGGAAGCGCAGTAGAGGCGATAGTATTCGCCCACCTTGATGGTCTTGCTCTGGCTGATTTTTCCAGAACCGATGAAGAAGGAAGCCAGTTTGGCACCCGTGCGCTTGTCAATCTGGTTCATCACCTGCTCGGAGAGGTCCACGTATGTGCTGGACCAATGTTCGCCGTTGTCCTCGGAATACCAGCGTGACCAGCCCTGATGGTTGCTGTGGGTGCCGTTAGGGTAGCTCACGTTGCCGCAGCAGGAGGTTACCATAATCTTGCCCGTGGCCTGATCGCAAACGATGCAAGGGTCGCCAAAAGCGGTGAAGGTGGGAGATTCAATACAAGCCTGAAGGGTCTGGATGTCGCCCCAGTGGCCATCAGCATACTTCTTACGGAAACGGAGGTCAAGTTTACCATTGTTGGCCATGCCGATGTCGGCCTTGGAATAGCGGTAGTCGCTCACGAACACGAGGTCGCCGTTCTTGGCCTGAGCCACAGCGGGGATACGATAAGGCGTGCCGCTGGCGGGAGTCTCGAACACCTTGGTGCCGGGGACACCATCTACATAGATAACCCCATCGCCCACAGTAATGGTGGCGTTGGCTACGGAAGCAGTAAAGTCGGAAGCAGTAGGATATGCATCGATGCCGAAGAAGAACACGCCGTTGTTATAAACCTTATCAAGGCCGTAGTTGGCGGTGCCGTTGTAAGTAACCTGAACATCCTCGGCAGTACCTACCGCCTTGACTGTATAAGTCTTCAGATTGAGAACATCCAAATCGACTGCAGAGAACTGGTAAGAGGGGTAGGAGCCCTGGACATAACCCACGTAATTGACAGCGTTGGAAGTCTGGGGAATCCAGCTATGGCGGTCATTACCTGATGAACCACTGCTCATTACAATGCGCGTTTTCTGGCTACCGGTGAAGTAGATTTGGTAAATCTGCGAAGCGGTCAGGCTGCTAGTGCCATCGTAGGTCATGTAGCGGCCATTGGCCGTCTGGAGGTTGATGTTGTTGGTATTGTTGTTGTTGGACCCCGTCTTCGTAACATAAACAAAGGTCTTGACCAACTCATCCACGCTGGTGGCGGTCTTCTTCACGGAGAAGCCTGCGGGATACTTGTTGCCGTTTACCGTTACCTCATCGGCGTATGCCGTGAGAAGGGCGGGGTCGGAAGTAGCCGTACCACTGCCATTCATATAGTCGGCAATCTGGTACCAGCCCGTCTGGGTGTCCAGCAGATTGATGGGAGAGAACGTGGGAGCCGAAACCTCGGGAGCAGGAATCTCACCTTCCACCTCTTCAAGGACGAAGTCGGTGGTCCAGCCGCTATTCTCATTGTATTGCTGATTGGTATATTGTCCACCTGACACAGTACCATTCTTATTAATGGCCGCATTGCGTGTACCTTCAGCAATGGTCACGGTGCCCTCTGTCAAGCCCGCATTGATATTCAGCGTGTGAGAGCTCGTGGCCAACTTGAAGCCACCATCTACATACAGATACTTGGTGGGGTCAGACGCGCTCTTGAAACCAGAACCCGTGTAAGTCCACAGGGCACTATAGCCACCAGGGAGATAGGTGCGGGCCACCAGGGTACCGTTATAGTTCACGAGGTTGCGACCTTTAGCACCGCTGGAGAAGCTGGCCTTGATGGTGTAGTTCTTGTTGGTCGTAGGCTTGTTGATATTGAGCAGCTGGGCATTGAGAACCGTGTTGAAAGTGTTGGTGGCACTCGTGAGGTTCGCCTCAGTTGCGTCGGTGTTGGCCAGCACGGCGTAGGCGGTCGTGATGGCTGAGGCCAGAGTGGTTTCCACGCTCTGGGGATATTCGCCTATTCCGGTGCCTATGCGCAGGCTCTTGGCCTTGTTCACGGCGGTGTTGAGGGCCGTGCGAGCCTCAAAGACTTGCTTGTTGGCGGCAGCCTGTGCGTCGGTGAGAGTGGTGCAACCGTCAATGTGCTTGGCCAGTTCCTGAGCCACCTTCACATAGCCCATGCCGTAGATGTAGTCGCCGCTGAAATAATTGCCATTGGCTTTGCCGCTGCTAGCCAGGGCGGTGTAGATGTCGATGTAGAAAATGCTGCTACCGTTAGCCTTGCTCTGTAGCCAAGTGTTAAAGTCGATGATGCGCTGATTGGCGGAGCTTCTCGGCATAAGGCTTACGAGGTAGATAGGCGTACCAGGAGCCTTCTGCTGCAATTTGGTAATAAGGGCTTGGTAGTTGCTTTCCACGGTATTCAAAGCCGTGTTGCCGTTTACGTCGCCCGTGCCGGTGTAGAGGAGGATTTTGCTGGGAGTAGCCTTGCTTACGCCACTGACGGAAGCAAATGTTGCATCCACAAGGCCGCTGGTGGTGGCGATGTCGCCGCCATAGCCCCAGCCGGTGCCGCGGTTCTTGACGTTGGCGTTCTTCAGGAGCTCGTTCCATTCGCCGTTCTTCACCATCTCATCGCCGAAGAAGAGGATGTCATTACTCGTGATGGGCTGCACGCTGAAATAGGTGGCACGCATACCATTGCTGCCGCCGAGGCCACCCATATTCTGAACGGTCTCGGTGTTGCTGGGATAGACGCAGGAGAATGTGGCACCCGTGTTTCCCTCGTTGAGGTAGGGCAGGATGGCCTCGCACCAAATTTTGTAGCCGTAGGCTTTTAGGTGGAGATTGTCGGCGGAGTAACTGCCACCGCTGCGAATGCCGCCCAACTCGCTGTAGAGATCGATGTAGGTGCAGTTGATTGTCTTCGTTGCGATGGCTTCAATCAGCTCGTTGGCGGCTTGGATGGTCGTCAGCGTCTTGTAGGCTTGGTCCTTGGCAGGCAGGATGCTCTGCAAGTAGATTTTGGTGTTGGGACTCTCATTGCGGATGATGTCCACGGTCTTCTGGATGTTGGCAGCGATGCTCTGCTCCGTGTAACTGGTGCCGAGGTCGTTGGTACCGATTTTGATGAAGACTTTGGCAGGCTTGAAGCGCACCCAGCTCTCTACGTTGTCGAGGACTTCGTAGCTGTAACCGCCGCTGTTGCCACGGTTTACGATGCGTGGGTCGTTGCCGAAGGCTTCCGTCCAGTTGTGCATGTCGGTGATAGAGTTGCCCACGAACACGATAGAGTTCTCAGGCAGAGCCATCACTTTCCATGAATCATAGCGGTGCTTGCGGAAGGCTTCATCCGCCTGCACGTTTACTGTGCTGGCCACAGCCAACAGAGTAAGCCATAAGAGGGCAATGATTTTTTTCATTTGTGAAAGGGTTATGAGTGATTGTGTTAATAAAAAGATGTTCGGATTGGGGAAGGGGATTTTTAGCGCAGCAAAGTTACGATTATTTTTCAATAAGTTGCACATTATTGCATAGGAAATTTGCATTTTTACCTCACCAGAGAGGTGTAATCGATACGCCTGGATTGCAAAGTAACACGCCGAGACGTAGAAGGACATGCCATCCTCCGATGCAGAGTCGTGCATTTTGTGCTACATTTCCTACACCCGGCGACACATGAGGCCGGTCGGAATCTGCCTTCAAGCGGGAAAGGGCAGAACCAGTGTATAGGGTAGGAAAAACCAGTATAGGGAGTAGGAAAAACTAGTGTAGGGAGTAAGAAAAACTAGTGTAGGGAGTAGGAAAGAGGCTGGGAGGGCCGGAGAATACAAGCGGGTAACAAGAAAACTGGAAAGGGTTTATAGTTTTAAGTAATTAACAAGAAAACAGATAGATACGCACAGTTTTCGTGGTTTTGTCGGAGCGCTTTATCACAGCGGCTGCAAAGCGAAGGTAACAAACAGGGACGTAAAAGACATTTTTCGGGGGTACAATGGCATTTTTCGGGGGAGTACGTTGGGGAAAACGGACAAGAGCGCCTACTTTTGCACCCGTCAGCCGGTTTTCACGGCCGACAGACACAACCAACCTCCCAAAACCTTAAATCACAGTACCATGAAAAACACCAATCAAACTTCTTCCATGGCTTTGCACACGGACGCTGCCCACGAGAGTTTCAGAAAGGACGTGCGCCTGATGACTTTTGGCATCCATCAGGGCGAGAGTGCCGACGGGCGCAACACCTTGAGCGATCAGATTGCCCTGATTGCACATTGGAATGCCGACTTTGTGGCCTTGCAGGATGTACGGAAGAACTCCGGCCATGCCGAGGTTGAAGATCAGGCAGCTACTATCGCTGCGGCCTGCGGTATGCAAGCGTGCTTTGCTGCGGCCGGCAGCCTCAACGGCAAGGAGGTGGGCGTGGCCTTGCTGAGCCGACAACGTCCCCACGCAATTAGCCGTTTCCGCCTTGCGGGAAGTGAAAGGCAAGGTGTGGTGCTGATTGGCGAATACGCCGATTTTGCGGTGGCCGCCGTGCAGTTGCCGGACGTGGAAGCCGGACGGATGGAAGCCATCGGGCTGATGGAAACCGAGGCCCGCAGGATGGGCAAACCCTTTCTGATGGCCGGCCTCTTGGGCGATGTACCCGGGGGCAACACACTCAATAGATTTGAAGAGAGTTTCAAGATACTGAACGACAGTTTCCTGCCCAATGCTCCCGCCGATTGTCCGAAGAAGTGTGCCAGCTATGCGGGCTTCTTCGCAGGCAACGGCTTCAAATGCCTCACTTCGCTGCAACAAGTGGTGGATGCCGTGGGGCTGTCGGACCATTGTCCTGTGGTGGTGGAGGCCAAAGTGGCCGATGCGGCCAGCGACTTGGCATTGGATACCGAGGACACGGACGAGGCTTGCACCTACACCGTGCCAGAGAAGCAGGAAGGCCTGCGCCTGATGAGCTTCAACATACGCCACGGCGCAGACATGTATCTGAGAATGAACCTTAAACGACAGACGGAGGTTATCCGTCGCTGGAATCCCGACTTCGTGCTCTTGCAGGAAGTGGACAAGTTCTGCACGCGCAGCGGCAACATGGACGAGGCCGGCGAAATGGCACGTGCGCTGGGTATGCACGCCACCTTCGGCCATGCCATCGACCTTGGCAAAGGCGAGTACGGCGTGGCCGTGCTGAGCCGCGAGAAGCCCATAGGCGTGGAGCGCATCCCCCTGCCCAACAAGACGGAAGCCCGCGTGCTGCTGATTTGCGAGTTTGAGGATTGCTACGTGGCCTGCACGCACCTGTCCTACGACCGTGGCGAACACGGCGAACCCGTGGACCTTATACAGCGTGCCGCCGCCAGGGCACACAAGCCCTTCTTCATTGGCGGCGACTGGAACGATGAGCCTGGCAGCGACTTGCTGACGGCCATCACGGAGCGGTTCAGCATCCTGAACAGCGACTGCTGCCTGTCCTATCCGGCCAACGCTCCCACGATGTGCATCGACTACCTCGCAGCCTACAACAACCTGTTGCTGGCCAAACAGCCCGTAGTGAAAATGCAGCAGGTGGCCGATGAACCCGTGGCCTCCGACCACAGGCCTGTGGTGGTGGACTTCTGTTTGGAAGACAAACACGCAGGCGTGAACCGCCGACTGGCCAATGCCGCTGAGCGCCGGCTGCCGAAAAAGCAGGACCAGAAGCGCACTACGGCCCGCAACCGCAAGCGCAACCGCTGCAAGGCAAAAGCCCTGAAAGCCGCAGACAGAATACTTTGAAGATAAGACGAAAAGAACCGGCACAAAAGCAAGTTAGTTAGTGATTTGGGTTTTGGATGTGCGGCCACTCTGCAACTGGAGTGTGCCGCACCCTGTTTTTATGTACCAGCCGCCATGCGGAGTGCGCCGAACCGCAGGATTTCGCCACCGGGCCTTGCTTCTTTCAAAAAATAGTCCTAACTTTGCAAGCGGGAAATACTTACCGCCCCCTCCTATGGACAATACACTGGTAGAGCAATTCATACAATACATACGCGCCTCGCGCGGACTGAGCGAGCGCACCGCCGAAGTCTATGGCAAGGCCCTGCGGCACCTCAGCGCGTTCTGCACCGAACTGGACGAGGGCCTGACCTGGCAGACGCTGGACACGGACATCCTGCGCCGCTGGCTGTCGGCCTATATGGAGCGCGGCGTCCAAGCCCGCACCGTGAGGCCACTTCTGGCCGCCGTGCGCACCTTCTATCACTACTTGCTGCGCGAAGGCCACGTCAGCGAAGACCCCGCCTACAAACTGTTGCCGCCCAAAGTGCCCAAGACGCTGCCGTCGTTTCTGAAGCGCAGCGAAGTGGACCGCCTGCTGCACAGCGTGGCCTATGCCGACACTTTCATGGGCCACCGCGACCGCGCCATCATGGCCACACTTTGCACCACCGGCATACGAGCCGGCGAAATACTGGGCCTGCAACTGGCCGACGTGGACTTACAGGAGGGGCAACTGAAGGTTACGGGCAAGCGCAACAAGCAGCGCATCGTGCCCTTCGGCCCCGAACTGGCTGCCACGCTGGAAGCCTACCTTGCGGCTCGCCGCACGGCCCCCGACGCTCCCGCAGGCCAGGCGGACTGTCCCGCCTTTTTCCTCAGCGCAAAGGGAAAGCCCATGCGCTACGAACAGTTGTGGAAAGTGGTGAGAGGCGTGCTGGGCAGCGTTACTTCCTTGAAAAAACGGTCGCCGCACACTCTGCGCCACACTTTCGCCACCATCATGCTGGACAACGGCGGCGACCTGGAAGCCATCCAGCAACTCCTTGGACACGAAAGCGTGGCTACTACGGAGATTTACACCCACACCTCTTTTGCCGAACTGCGCGAACAGTACGCCAAGGCGCATCCGCACGCCCGGAAGGAGGAGTAGAAGGACGGAAAGGGAGAAAAGAAAAATGTGCCGGAGGCCTCGGGCGGCTTCCGGCACATACTGTTTAGTGTTCTCGGAGAGAAAGGTCAGATTAGATTTCCTCGCGGTGGAGCTTCTGCACGTAGATGGCATGCTCCATGGCCAGACGCTTCAACACGCTGGGCTTGTCGAACTGCTGACGGCGGCGAAGTTCCTTCACGATGCCGGTCTTTTCATACTTTCTCTTGAACTTTTTGAGGGCGCGTTCAATGTTTTCGCCTTCCTTTACGGGTACAATAATCATGTTATTTGTTTTGAGTTTATATTACGTGCTTCTCGTTGCAGGGTGCAAAGGTACGCATAATTTTTGAAATCCCGCAAAGTTTAGCGCTTTTTTTTACTCTTTTTTGTATTTCGCGTCTCTTTTTGCTTTCTTTATTCACCGATTGTGCAGATGCTTACGCGGTTCCAGTCGGGTTCGCTGAACATATCGCCCACGCCCTGACCTTCGGCTTTCACGCGGTTTTCGGCAATGCGATACTTCTTGATGAGGAGGCTCTTGACGGCTTCGGCACGGGCGGCGGCTATCTTGGCGTTGATTTCAGCGCTGCCTTCGGGGCTGGCATAGCCCTTGATGACCACGGAAGCGTTCTTGTGGCTGTTGAGATAGGTAGCCACGCGCTCCACGTTGGGAAGCTGGCTGGCATCAATGACGCTCTTGCCCTGGCGGAACGTTACGAGCACGTCGGGGATGGTGTTGGTCTTGGTTTCGGTGATGGTCTGCACGACGGGCTTCTGGTTGCGGCAGTCGTTCAGGGCGTTCTGAAGGTCCTTGATGGTCTTCTGGTCGGCTGCGATGCGGGCATCCTTGTCGGCCACAACGCCACGCAGGTCGTTGATCTGGGCGTTCAGAGCATCCACTTCGGCCTGGTCGTAGCCACGGCCATAGACGAAGCTGTGGGTGCCGTTGCTGTTCTTGAAATGATAGGTCAGACCAGCGAGCACTTCGAGGTTGCTGCGGTTGATATTGTAAGACTCAAAGCTCTGGCTGGAGCCGACGCTGAGGCCATAAACGATGGCGGGCTTGATGCCGATGGTCCAAGCCTTGCTCTGGCCGAGATTGAAGTTGAAGTTCAAGCCGAACTTGCTTGTCATGAAATTAAAGGCGGATCTGCCGGTAGCTTCTTCATAAGAAGAGGTGGAATAATAGTGGCCCCAACCGGCACCTACCACGCCTTCAATCTCAAAGCAGCGGGGTTGGCCCTGATAGCCGCCGAAGATGTTCATAAAGTTGAAAATTCCGTTCAGGCTTACGTTGCTGGCATCGACGATGGCGGGATTGCGCAGGGCCTTGGGCGTAGCGCTACAGAAGGTATTGAAATAAACCTGACCCTCTACCTGCAATCCGAAGGAGGGGGTAATCATCTTGGTCACGTTCAGACCTACGGTACCGCGTGCGTCCTTAAAGACGGCGTGGTGGGTGGTGGGAGCTACGGCACCTCCCTCAAGGCCGATTGACCAATTGTCGAAGAACTTGCTCTTGGTGATGAGCTGGTCGGCGCTTGCAGTCATGGCGATGACGCTCAGCGCAAGAATGGAAAGTACTTTTTTCATTGTGTTTTGTTGATTAAATGTTACTTTTGCTCCGAAGAGCGCTGCAAAGTTACGGAGTTTTTAGGATTTCACGTATTTTAAGACTTATTTTTTTGCTTTTCGGCATTTTTATCCGTATTTTTGCAACACGAAACCAACAAACCAAACACATTATGGCAAACAACAACCCCAAAGAAAACCAGCTCCAGATTGAGCTTCGCCCCGAACAGGCTGGCGGCACCTACGCCAACCTCGTCATTCTCGCACATTCCAAAACCGAGTTTATCGCCGACTTCGTGGCAGCCCTGCCCGGCCTTCCCAAGGCACAGGTGCAAAGCCGCATCATCTTGGCCCCCGAACATGCCAAGCGCCTGCTTTTCGCCTTGCAGGAGAACATCGGAAAATACGAACAGCAATTCGGTGTCATCAACGTAGGCGGGCAGACTCCCCAAAAGGGAGGAACGGCCACGCCCTTCGGCATCCCCGGCGGCCAGGCTTAGGCTGAATGAGAGAATGTAAAAATTAGCAAATTGGCAAGGGAGCGCATAATCATATTCGCCCGTTTGCTAATTTGCTAATTTGTTAATCCGCTAATTTGCTAATTCCCCAAATTTGGCTACCCTAGCTTCTATATATAATAAGGAGGGACTTACCGAGGCAGGCTGCGACGAAGCCGGTCGCGGATGTTTGGCCGGCAGCGTGTTTGCCGCCGCCGTCATCTTTCCGCCCGACTACAGCAATCCGAGCCTCAACGACTCCAAGCAGCTCTCTGCCCGCCGGCGCTACCAGCTACGGGAGGAAATAGAGCGCGACGCCGTGGCGTGGGCCGTGGCATCGGTGTCGCCAGAAGAGATTGACCGTATCAACATTCTCAACGCCAGCATACAGGCCATGCACCGCGCCCTCGACAAGCTCAGCGTGCGACCGGCTTACATTATCGTGGACGGCAACCGTTTCCACGACTACTGCGACAAGTCCACGGGAGAGGTACTCCCCCACTCCACCATCGTGAAAGGCGACGGCAAGTACCTGAGCATCGCCGCTGCCAGCATCCTGGCCAAGACCTACCGCGACGACTACATGATGGAGTTTCACCGCCAGTACCCCCACTATGGCTGGGACCACAACATGGGCTACCCCACGCGTGAGCACCGCGAAGGCATCGTCCTCCACGGGCTGACACCCTTCCACCGCCTCACCTTCGGGCATATTAACGACGGCCAGCTCCCCCTGCCCTTCTGAGGCTGGTTACTCATTGTTTATAGATACGCCCACGCGCGTATTATATATTTTTGCGTCGATTCCGTCGATTCCGACACCGCGCCTATAAAGCTCCCCCCGCCAAGGCAATCCTCAGCGGGGGGAGTGGGTTTAGGAAATCATATAAATCTTTTTAGGTACGGGCGTCGCTTACTTGATGATTTTCTTTCCGTTCACGATGTTTATACCTTTTATGGGAGCCATCATGCGGCGGCCCATCAGGTCGAAGACGCTCTGGGCATCCTTCACCTTTGGAGCGAGGCCACTTATCCCCTCCGTGTCGTCCTCACCCTCCACAAGAATGCGGATGCTCTGCGCCTTAGGGGCTGCATTGTAGTCATCCTCTATGGATTCGACATTGAGATACCAACGCTGGGGGTTGAGCGACACTTCAGAACTGGCAGCCTGTTTCAGGCTTCCTCCCACCAAGGCGTAATATCCTTTGGCTTCCATGTCAGCCACACCGGTGTAGGTACCTGTGAAAGTATAGATGCACTCCGTGCTGCGGCACTCCACGCTGGCATCTTCGGCGGGTTTCAGCGTCCTTTCGCCCAGATAGAGCACGCACGTGCCCTTCTGCTTGGCTCGCACGAGGTAGGGGCAGTTGGGCTTGATGCTGCCCGTCGTCAGATGCCTTACCACGAGATATGTGCGGTCAAAGTCTCCGTCCTCATTATCATCATACTGAATGACGTTCACAATCTTGGCGATGTCGCAGTCATTCTTCCACTCGTCGTAGCTCATTGAGAAGGGTACGTAAAGGGCCTGCCACTCCGTGTTGGTGAACTCGCGGGAGTAGGTCAGTTCGGGGAAGGTCTTTTCATTGGCATAGCCAAAGGCCGTGGCATCCGTGAAGACAACGGACGAGTTGGCAGTATATTCCACATGGATGGTACCGTTCCAAATGCTCACGCTCGTCAAGTCGTAGCCGAACATAGCCGCCTCGTCCTTCTTCACATCCGAAGGTTGCATAACATTGCACAGAGGGTTGGAGAGGGAGCCGCCCACACCGACGGCATCGCCGTTTTTATATTGTCTTCCGTCTATGATAACTTTGGCATCGGACGGCGCAACGTCCAGTTTGTATATATTGACGGTGTTGAAACAGCTATAGCTATTGCCAAGACCCTCATACGCCATAATGGCATCGGGCACGTTGGGGATATAGCAGCAGATGTCTTCGTTAAACGGCACAGCGCTCATTTCCGGCGGAGTGAGGCTCCAGAAATACACATCCTTCAGGTTTTTACAAAACGCAAAGGCATAAAGGTCAATATAAGAGACATCTGTACCCAAAATAACTTCTGTCAGGTTGTTGCAATAAGCGAAAGCGCTGGTTGCTATTTCCTTCACACCGTTGGAAATCATTACTGAAGTCAAATTTTGGTTATTAGCAAAGACAAATTCCTCTATTCTTGTAACGCGATAGGTCTTACCGTTGTGAGTGACAGTGCCGGGAATGACCATGTTGGCTGGAGGGTTATCGCAACCTACCACAGAGACTCTTTCACCATTGACTTTATAACCAATGCCACCCTCTATAAAGTCCCAAGCAGCCTTTACGAAAGTCGCTTCAAGAACTATATCATGCGTAGCAATAAAACGACAGGATTTGTCCGTTGAGCCATTCGACCATTCTATGAATCTATAGCCCTCTGCAGGCGTAGCAGTCACAGTCACTTCCTCGCCGGCTTCGTAAGTGCCGCCGCCGGTCACCGTGCCAGATCTTTCGTTATTGCTCACAACCGTTATAGTGCAAATAATCTTGCTGAACGAGGCTGTCAGTTCCACATCCTTCTCGGCGGTGAACACGTAGGGATTCGCCGTCGTGCCGTCGCTCCATTTCTCAAATTCATAGTACTCGGCAGGCGTGGCGGTGAGCGTCACCTCAGTGCCTTCCTCGTATGTGCCGCCGCCGCTCACGCTGCCCTTGCTCTCATCGGCGGAAGCCACCTGCACGGTGTAGCCCTTGGCGAACTGCGCCGTCAGATTCACGTCCTTCGTGGCGTTGAACACGTAGGGGTTCGCCGTCGTGCCGTCGCTCCACTGTTTGAAGATATATCCCTCGGCGGGCGTGGCGGTGAGCGTCACCTCGGTACCATCCGCATAAGTGCCGCTGCCGCTGACGGTGCCCTTGCTTTCGTCCGAGCTGTTGGCCGTAACGACACACCTGTAGTTCATTGCCATCCAGCCGGCGGGTATGTGGCTGGCATCCCTCTGCGTCTTGTCGAGGCCGGCATGGCCGGTGAATACGCCACCGGAACTTACGTTGTACAGCCAGTCCTTGGTGGGCGTGTATTCTATCTCGTTCACCGTCACCGTCCAGTCCGTGAAGCCCACCTTGATTTCGTTGAGCTTCGTGCAGTAGTAGAACATCCTGTTGTAACAGTCCTTCTCCAATGTCGCAGCAGGCAGTTCGGGAGCCGCTGTCAGGCCTGTGCAGCCCGAAAACATACTCGCGTAGCAGTACGGTTTCAGCGTCGTGGCGGGCAGCTGGGGTGCCGTGGTCAGGTTATTGCAGCCTTCAAACAGGTGCGCGAAGCAGTACGCGCCGGGGATGGCGGTTGCTTCGACGCTCTTATCGATGAGCGACATTATATTGCCGTCGGCGGCCACGGAGCCATACAGGGTGAATTTGTAATACGAGTTGTCGCTGGTGGAGAAGCCAGTGGCCACGCCGTCGCCCGACTTGCGGAAATACACCTTGTCGCCAGCGTTGGCGAGAGTGATGGGCTGGCCTATGCTGCTGTTGCTGTCGGCATCGTAGGTGAAGGTGTAGGACTTCCACTGCCGGTTCTCTTCAACATAATACTCAAGGGGAAGCCCAGCAGATTCGCCGCCCACCATGTTCAGCTGCACGCAGGAGCTTGGCGCGTTGGCCGTGAAGTTGAGGTAGGGAGGCATCGTCTCAGAACCGTTAATACTCCAATCTTCCGGAATATAACTTGCGCCCATCTGCTTGCTCAGTCCGTCGGGGCAGATAAAATCACCCATTGCGGCTACACCGTTCAGCCAATTGGCAGTATGGGATTCTCCCCAATCAGCAAAGCCCACTTCCACTTTGTTAAGTTTTTTGCAACCGTTGAATATATCTTCATAGCAACCATAAGCCAATGTCGTGGCAGGAAGCGCAGGAGCAGTCGTCAGGCTTATGCAGTTACGGAACATATTACCATAGCAACCATAAGCCAATGTCGTGGCAGGGAGTTCGGGAGCAAGCACCAGTGCCCGGCAGCTCGCGAACATTGCAGAATAACAGAACGGGCTCAAAGTCATGGCAGGGAGCGCAGGGGCAGTTGTCAGGTTCCTACAATCTGCAAACATAGTATCATAGCAACCTTCTGCCAATGTCGTGGCAGGAAGTTCAGGAGCTGACGTCAGGGCCGAGCAGCTTTCAAACAGGGACGAGAAGCATCTGGTGCAGGGGATGGCGGTTGCTTCGACGCTCTTATCGATGAGCGACATTATATTGCCGCTCGCTGCAATTGAACCGGACATTTCAAACTGATAGTAGCCCGACAATGAAGAGAACCCCTCCGCTACGTCGTCCGCTGCATTGCGGAAATACACCTTGTCGCCAGGATTATCGAGGGAAATGGAAACCCCTATGTAGTACTCAAGCCATACGTTGCCGTCAGAGCTATACTCCAGTTGGACGGGGTCCGGATCTTTTTCCATAGCCATCGAACAAAGTCTCACAGTGGAGGGGGCCGTGTTAGCCGTGAAGCACAGGTAATTCCTGTCGGGTGTTGCCGACGCTCCGAGCGCGAGAAGCATCATCACGCCAAGGAGGAAGATTTTTTGAAAAAACGTTTTCATTAGTCCGTCGTATTTGATGATATTAGTAATTTCGCCGCAAAATTACTCTTTTTTTATGATATACGCAAGCACGCGCGGGGAAATAGAGCCCCCTCAGGGGAAATAATTGAGCCCCCTCCTGATTCTCCCTTCTACTTTCCCGACTCTCCAGCATTCCACCTCATCCTGCTAAAGGCTGATTATATAAATCATAAATTCATCCTATAAATCTTCATAACGCCGCAGGCCGCTACGCAGGCTATCATGACGGATTATGATACTTTATGATTAATGATAAAAAAAGAGCACGCCTCCGTGCCAAACAGGGGTTAGCTTCGGAGGCGTGTTGCCTTTTTGCGAGGCAAGGCCGCAGGAGGGGTTATCGCACGGCAATGCACTCGATTTCCACGCGTGCGCCCTTGGGCAGATCTTTCACGGCGAAGGCGGAGCGGGCGGGGAAGGGAGCTTGGAAGAACTCGGCATAGACTTCGTTCATGGCGGCGAAGTCGGCCATGTCGGCCAGGAGGACGGTGGTCTTCACGACGTGCTGCATGGTGAGGCCGGCCTCGGCGAGGATGTGCTGCATGTTGGTGAGCGACTGGCGGGTGAGTTCCTTGATGTCGCCCTCCGGGAACTGACCCGTGGCGGGGTCGATGGGGAGCTGGCCGCTGACGTAGATTGTGCCGGCGGCTTCGATGGCTTGGCTGTAGGGGCCGATGGCTGCGGGAGCCTTGGGGGAATGGATGGCTTGCATGGGGAGTGAATAATGTAGAATGTGGAATGAATAATGTATAGTTGCGGGATGGGGAATGGGCGGACTTATTTCAGATAGTCGTCGAAGTAGCGGGTGATGCGCTCGTGGAGGTGGATTTGGTCCTTTCCCCGCATGTTGTGTTCCTGGCCGGGATAGACGAAGTAGTCGGGCTGGGTGCCGGCATCCTGACAGGCTCGGAGGAAGGCGAGGCTGTGCTGGAGGATGCAGGTGTCGTCGTTGTAGCCCACGATGATTTGCAGGCGGCCCTTCAGATTGCCGGCCTTGTTGAGCAGGGAGGAGGAGGCGTAGCCCTCGGGGTTTTGCTGCGGCGTGTCCATGTAGCGCTCGCCGTACATGACCTCATAGTACTTCCAGTCTATCACGGGTCCGCCGGCCACGCCCACCTTGAACGTGTCGGGATAGTTAAGCATGAGGCTTGTGGTCATGAAGCCGCCGAACGACCAGCCGTGTACGCCGATGCGCTCGCTATCGATGTAGGACAGGGAGCGGAGGTAGGCCACGCCCTTCATCTGGTCGGCCATTTCTTCCTGGCCGAGGTGGCGGAAGGTGCAGCTCTCGAAGGCGAAGCCGCGGTCTTTGGAGCCTCGGTTGTCCAGCACAAAGACGATGTAGCCCCGGTTGGCCATGTAGTATTCCCAAGGGCGGGCGGCGTAGTTCCACGATTCATCGACGTTGCGCAGGCCCGGGCCGCCATAGACATAGACCACGGCGGGGTACTTCTTGACAGCGTCAAAGTCGGGGGGGAGCACGGTGCGCCAGTAGAGCGTGGTGGTGTCGTCGGCTGCCTTCAGCCGTCCGTGATTGACGGTGGGCATGACGTAGCCGGCCCAGGGGTTGCCGTCGGTGCGGAGCTTGGAGGCTGAGGCCTTGGCTGTTTGCACGAGGTCGTACTGGCGGAACACCTTGGGGCTGCTCCAGTTGTCCACAAGCCACTCGCCGCTGGGCGAGAGCGTGGGGGTGTGGTAGCCCACGCCGTTGTCGAGGAGGGTGCGGCGGCCATCGCTCACGCGCACTTCATAGATATTGTGTCGCATGTCGCCGCTCTCGGTGCTTACCACTATGACGCTCTTGCGGGCGGGGCAGAAGCCCACCAGGTCGGTTACGACGAAGCGTCCCTCGGTGAGCTGCCGCACTTCCTGTCCGTCGGCGTTGAAGAGGTAGAGGTGGTTGAAGCCGTCGCGCTCGCTTTGGAGGATGAAGCGGGAGGGGTCCCAGGGCAGGAAGCTCAGGGCGTGGGTGGGGTGGACGTACTTGGGATTGGACTCTGTGTAGAGCACTTTGAGGCGCTCGCCCGTGCGTGCGTCGTAGCTGACGAGTTGGTAGCTGTCCTGGGAGCGTGGCAGCTCGATGAGGTAGATAAGGCTGCCGTCGGGGCTCCATGTGAGATTGGTGAAGTAGCGGTCGGTGGGGTCGCCGGCCTGCAGATAGACGGTGCGGCGCGTCTGCTGGTCATACACGCCGACTGTTACCTTGTGGGAAGCCTCGCCGGCCATCGGGTACTTGACGGGTGCGGCCTGGGCTATGCGGTGGTCAATATCCACAAGGGGGAAGTCGGCCACCATCGACTGGTCCATGCGGTAAAAGGCCAGCTTCTGTCCGTCGGGGCTCCAGAACAGGCCGCGGTCTATGCCCCATTCGTTGCGGTGGACGGACTGTCCGTAAACGAGTTGGCGGCTGCCGTCGAAGGTGAGCTGATGCTCTGTGCCGTCGGGCAGGGTGAGGTAGATGTTCCAGTCGCGCACGAAGGCGTGGGTGCGGGAGGCGTAGCAGAACTGGTTGGCCTGTACGTTGCCCTGGGGCAGGGGCTGCTGCCAGACGAGCTGGCGGGTCTGCCAGTTGTAGAGCAGGCGGGCCTTGTCGGCATTGATCAGGGCGAGGGGCTGGTCGGGGTCGGGGAACCCGGCCTTTTCGAGGGATTTGAGGCTGAGAGTGTCGGTGCCGAGTGCGGCCTGCACGTCGCTGCGTGTGAAGGCGGTGCCACGGCGGTCGGTCCGGCCTTTTGCATCGCGCAGGAAGCTTATGTCCTCGGCGGTGCGCTTCATGAGGCTGTTGCCCCAGAAGGCGGTGTTCAGCTTTTTGGGCACGAGGTCGGCATAGCCCTGACCGTCCCAAAGGAGGTCGTCGAGCGTGGGCTGCTTGAGGGTTTGGGCCTGTGCCATGAGGGGGCAAAGAAGGATAAGGGTGAGGATTATTTTCTTCATGATTCTGACGATGTGCGGCGGCCCCCTTTCGACGGGCCTTTAGGCCGGTTGAAATTACCCTGCCGATAGTTTTTCCTGTCGGCGGACTTGTTTTTCCTGTCGGCGGACTTGTTTTTCCTGTCGGCGGAGTAGTTCGTGCGCTCCTTGGAGGCGGAAGCACCCGTCCGCCGCCGCTGATTGCCGGCACGGGTAAAATCTTCGTGGAACTTGCGCAAGAAATTGTATTTCAAGCGTTGCTCGCGTTCCTCCTCCGTCTCGTTGGAAGTGTCGGGGCGCGGCTGGCGGGTTTCCTTCTTGAAGTCCGACTGCCGACTGAACTTGCGGCTCTGGTCGTTCATGTGGCGGCGCTCATCGTCGGTCTTGATGAAGTTGCCCGCCTTCTTGAAGTCCTTCATGCTGCCGTCGAACACCTGATACTTGCGCAGCTCGCAATCCAAGGCACCGTTCTGCAACGCATAGCGCACGCTGGGGCGCATACCTACGGCATCGAACAGCTCCTCCCTGGAGCAGATAATCCAAGCGTCGCCACCCACAAACTCATGCTTGAGCTTCTGGCCGATAGTCTCGTAGAGGCCCACCGTGTCGCCTTGGCTGAGGCGCTCGCCGTAGGGCGGGTTTGTCAGGATGACGGCCTTCTCCTTGGGCTGGCTGAAGTCCTGGAAGTTCATCTGCTTGAAGGCTATGCAGTCGGCCACGCCCGCGCTCTTGGCGTTGTCGGAGGCCGTAGCCACGGCATTGCGGTTGAGGTCGTAGGCATAGATGCGGTGGCTGAAAGGCCGCTCCTGGCTGTCGTCCTCATAGATGCGGCTGAGGAGAGTGGGGTCGAAGTCGGGCCAGCTCTCAAATCCGAATTTCTTGCGGAACACGCCGGGGTAGATGTTGCGGGCTATGAGCGCGGCCTCTATAGCTATGGTGCCGGAGCCGCAGAAGGGGTCGATGAGGTCGCAGTCGGCCTGCCATCCGCTCAGCTTGACCATGGCCGCAGCCATGACCTCGTTGATGGGGGCCTCCACCGAGCCCACCCTGTAGCCGCGCTGGTGGAGCGACTCGCCGCTGGAGTCCAGCGAAAGCGTGCAGTCGCGCTCGCTGACGTGTATGTTAAGGCGAATGTCCGGGTTGGACAGGGAAATGTTGGGCCGCCATCCTTCTGCCTCAAGGCACTTGTCCACGACGGCGTCCTTGACGCGGTAGGTGAGGAAGCGGCTGTTGCGCATCTCGCTGCTGTAAACGGTGGCGTCCACGCTGAATGTCTGCCCCCGACGCAGGAGGACGGACCAGTCGAAGGCCTTGACGTGGTCGTAAACCTCATCGGGCGTACTCGCCTTGAAGCTCAGGATGGGCTTCAACACCCTGACAGCCGTGCGCAGACAGAAGTTGGCACGATACATCGCTTCGAGGTCGCCTACGAAACTTACCATACGCGTGCCTATCTGCACTTCGTTGAAACCAAGTTCGGTGAGCTCTTGCGCCAGGACTTCCTCAAGACCTTGGAACGTCTTGGCAATAAGTTGAAATTCTTGCATAGTTTCTACAATCTACGGCAAAATTACGGCAAAAGGCCGAATTGACCAAACCAAAACACCGGTTTTCTGCAAAAGTCCGCCGAAAGCACGCCTTTTCCGGCCTTAAATTATGTTAATTCAAAAGAAAAACGTAACTTTGTGCGCAATTCATGCGGCCATCCGCCCCCCACTAACGATTATCCGCCCCCCACTAACGATTAAAGCTATGCAGAACAATTCCCACTACGCCCATCTCATCCAGCAGCAGGCCGAAACTTACGGCCAGCGCACCGCCTTGAAATACCGCGACTACCGGCAAGGCAAGTGGGTGCCCGTCAGTTGGAACGACTTCGCCCTGCGTGTAGGGCAAGTCAGCCGTGCGCTCATTGCCCGAGGCGTGGCCGTGCAGGAACACTTGGCCGTGTTTTCGCAAAACAAGCCCGAATGCCTCTACGCCGACTTCGGCGCCTACGGCATCAGGGCCGTTACCATCCCGTTCTACGCCACGAGCAGCGTGGGGCAGGTGGCCTACATGATGAACGACGCTGAAATCCGCTTCGTCTTCGTGGGTGAGCAGCAACAGTACGACACGATGATGGCAGCCGCCCCGCTGTGCCACACCTTGCAGGGCATCGTCATCTTCGACCCCGACGTGAAGCGCAAGGACGGCGACACGCTTTCGGTGTACTTCGACGAGTTCCTCGCCCAAGGCACCGCCGAGCACCAGGCCGAGGCCGATGTGCGCAGATCCGCCGCCACCTACGACGACACGGCCAACATTCTCTACACAAGCGGCACTACGGGCCAGAGCAAGGGCGTGATTCTCACCCACTCCATGTACCGAGCCGCCATGGAGGGGCACAACAAAATCCTGACGGTGGACGACACCGACGTTATCCTCAATTTCCTGCCCTTCACCCATGTGTTTGAGCGCGGCTGGAGCTACCTCTGCATCACCTGGGGCTGCACCCTGTGCATCAACCTCAGGCCCCACGACGTGCAGCGCAGTATGCAGGAGGTGCACCCCACCTGCATGTCGAGCGTGCCCCGCTTCTGGGAAAAAGTCTATCAGGCCGTGCTGGACAAAGCCGAGAAGGGCAGCATCGTGGAACGGCGGCTCATTCTCGGAGCCATACGCACCTGCGGCGACTTCTGGGAGAACTACGAAGCCCGCCAGAAGCCCGCGCCCCTCTGGCTACGAGCCAAGGTGGCCTTCTACAGGAAAGTCGTCATCCCCAAGCTGCGCAAGGCCATCGGCATAGAGAGGAGCAAATGCTTCCCCACCGCCGGAGCCGCCGTAAGCCCCGAGGTGGAACGCTTCGTCCACGCCGCGGGCATCGACATCTGCGTGGGCTACGGCCTGACGGAGACCACGGCCAGCGTGTCGTTCGACCACAAGGACGAAACCGTAACGATGGGCTCCATAGGCCGCGTGATGCCGGGCATCGAGGTAAAGATAGGCCCCGACAACGAAATACTCGTGAAAGGCCCCACAGTAACCCCCGGCTACTACCGCAAGCCGGAGGAGACCGCCAAGGCGATTGATGCCGACGGGTGGTTCCACACAGGCGACGCAGGCTACCTGAAGGACGGCGAACTCTATATGACGGAGCGCATCAAAGACCTGTTCAAGACATCCAACGGCAAGTACATTGCGCCCCAGCTCATAGAGGGCAAGCTCACGATTGACCGCTACATCGAGCAGGCCGTGGTCGTGGCCGACAAGAGGAAGTTCGTGAGCGCCCTTGTCGTGCCCACCTACCCCCTTCTGGAGCAGTACGCCCGCGAACAGGGGCTCTCCTTCGGCTCACGCGAGGAACTCTGCCAGCTGAAGCCCGTGAAGGATATGATCTGGCAGCGCATCCAAGTCCTCCAGCAAGACCTCGCCCCCTACGAGCAGGTGAAGCGCTTCGCCATCCTCCCCAAGCCATTCTCACTTGAGACGGAGGAAATCACCAACACCCTGAAAATAAAACGCCGAGCCGTGTACGACCACTACGCCGGCCTCATCGAAAGCTTCTACGCCTGATTCGCGCACCCTTCCGGCAGGAGGAAAACGCCAGGGCCGCCGACCCTGCAAACTGGCGGCGGACTAAGAAACACTACCCTATACGACAGAAAACACTACCCTATAGGAGAGGAAGCACTACTCCATAGGACAGGACACATTATGATAACGCAAGACCAACTTAAAGCCCTACAGGAGCGCACAGCCGCCCTCCACCGCTACCTCGACATACCCCAGAAGCAAATGCAATGGGAAGAAGAACAGCTGCGCACGCAAGACCCTGAATTTTGGAACGACCGTGAGCGTGCCGAAGCCCAGATGAAACTCGTCAAGGGCTTGGAAAAGTGGCTGAAAGGCTACAAGGAGGTGAGCGCACTCACCGAAGAGGCCGCCCTGGCCTACGATTTCCACAAGGAGCAGATGGTTACGGAAGACGAAGTCGATGCCGCCTATCAGAAAGCCCTTGACGCCATCGAGGAACTGGAGCTCAAGAACATGCTGCGGCAGGAAGAGGACAGCATGGACTGCGTGCTGAAAATCAACTCCGGCGCAGGCGGCACCGAGGCGCAGGACTGGGCGCAGATGCTCATGCGCATGTACCTCCGCTACGCCGAGGCCAACGGCTACAAAGCGACCATCGCCAACCTTCAGGACGGCGACGAGGCAGGAATCAAGACCGTAACCATCGAACTGGAAGGCGACATGGCCTACGGCTACCTCAAGAGCGAAAACGGCGTACACCGCCTCGTGCGCGTCAGCCCCTACAACGCACAGGGCAAGCGCATGACGAGCTTCGCCTCCGTGTTCGTTACGCCACTGGTGGACGACACCATAGAAGTGGAGGTGGACCCCAGCCGCATCAGCTGGGACCTCTTCCGCTCAGGCGGCGCAGGCGGCCAGAACGTAAATAAAGTGGAGACCGGTGTACGCCTCCGCTATCAGTATAAAGACCCCGACACGGGCGAGGAGGAGGAAATCCTCATCGAGAACACCGAGAGCCGCAAGCAACTTGAGAACCGCGAGAACGCCATGCGCCTCCTGCGCTCACAGCTCTACGACCGAGCCATGCAGAAGCGCCGAGCCGCACAGGCCGCCATAGAGGCAGGCAAGAAGAAAATAGAGTGGGGCTCACAGATACGCTCCTACGTGTTCGACGACCGCCGCGTGAAGGACCACCGCACGGGCTATCAGACCAGCGACGTGGGCGGCGTGATGGACGGCAAGCTGCACGGTTTCATCAAGGCCTACCTCATGGACAACGCCGAAAGCGAGCAATAGCATTATCCCAACATTATAAACCACGCCCCCGCCCAGGGGCCAAACAATCAAAAGACTATGAGCAACCAAAAGAAAGCCAAGAAACAGCAGGCCCGCGAGGCCGCACAGGAACGTCAGGCCCGCCGCGTAGTGAACGGTATAGCCATCGGACTTATCGTAGTGATGCTGCTGTGCGTGGCAGTGAGCTATCTGATGTAAGCCGCCCGCCGACAGCATGGGTTTGGAAATAGAACGCAAGTTCCTTGTAAGGGACGATTCCTACAAGGCACTTGCCGCATCGCACTCCCGCATCGTGCAAGGCTACATCTGCCACGAGAAGGGACGCACGGTGCGCGTCAGGCTGCGTGGGGAGCAGGCCTTCCTCACAATCAAGGGCCCGAGCCGGGGAGGCGGCCTCACGCGCTATGAATTCGAGAAGGAGCTGACGCCCGACGAGGGCCTGTCGCTCCTTGCGCTCTGCCACGGCGGCGTGGTGGAGAAGGTGCGCTGGCTGGTGCCCACGCCCGACGGCCACACGGTGGAGGTGGATGAATTCCACGGCCTGAACGAGGGCCTGACGATGGCCGAAATCGAACTGGGCAGCGAGGACGAGCCTTTCCTCCGCCCCGACTTCCTCGGCGAGGAGGTTACGGGCGACCGCCGCTACTACAATTCGCAACTCCTGCTCCACCCCTACACGCTGTGGGAGCAGGACGGCACGCCAGCCCGCCGCTGACGGCACCTACCCCATAGAGAAGGAAAAACCAGTCCGCCGATAGGAAAAACTGTCGGCGGACTGATTTTTCTTATCGGCGGACTAATGTGGGTTCCCTTTAAGGAGCGTGGAAAAGGCAGCTTGGGCAGCTGTCGCATCCCTATGGGATGCTTCAAGCCGGCCTATGCGTCCAGCCATTGCGGCCGGCGTTCCGCCGCCCTTATGGCTGGCTACCTTTGTGGCCTGCCTAACGGCAGGCTCACCTCTCCCCAAGACGGCTGAAATCCAGTCCCGAAAGAGAAGTACACAAAAGGGAGGAAAGCTTCCCGTAGGGAAGCGATAAGGGTAGCCAGCCATGAGGGCGTAGCCCGTAATGGCTGGTCAAAGGTGTCGCATCCCTACGCTTGCCGTAGGCAAGATACGGCCACGGGCAGCGAATCCACGGCTGCACGCTCTTCTCTAACGGGCAGCCATCGCCTCCGTCGCCTTTAGGAGCCACTGGCGGTCGGCCTCGTCAGCGAGGTGGGGGAGGAGCGTGCGGCGCACCGTGGCGTGGTAGTCGTTCAGGGCTTGAATCTCATCGGGAGTGAGCAGGGAGGGAACGACAGGCCGCAGGTCGTAGGGACAGAGGGTGAGGGGCTCAAAACGGAGCATAGGGTCGCCCAGCACGGACTGCCGGCCCGTGGGCACCGCCAGCAGGACGTTTTCGGTGCGCACGCCGAAGCGGCCTTCCAGGTAAACGCCAGGCTCATCGGTAACGGTGAAACCGGCGCGGAACGGCTGGAGGGTGCAGTCGCGCCGCTGCTTGCGAATCTGGTGGGGGCCTTCGTGTACGCCCAGCAGGTGGCCTACGCCGTGGCCCGTGCCGTGGCCGAAGTCCAGCCCTTCGAGCCAGAGCGGCAGCCGCACGGCCATGTCGAGCTGAAGGCCGGTGGTGCCTTCGGGGAAGCGGCAGGTCTGCAGTTGCAGGTGGGCCTTGAGCACGAGCGTATAGACGCGCCTTTCTTCTTCGCCGAGCGTGCCGAGGCTGAGCGTGCGGGTGATGTCGGTGGTACCCGTGCGGTAGTGCGCCCCGCTGTCGAGGAGGAGCAGGCCGCTGGGTGCGAGGCGCGAGGCCGTGGCGGGCGTGGCCTCGTAGTGGACTATGGCACCGTGGGGGCCGTAGGCGGCAATCGTGGGGAAGGACAGCGACACGAAGTCGGGGCTTTCGGCCCGCAGGTCGGTGAGCCGTCGGTCGATGTCCAGTTCGGTGAGGGCGGACTTGTCGGCCTCGTCGAGCCAGCGGAGGAAGCGCACCATGGCCACTCCGTCCTGCAAGTGGGCGCGGCGGAATCCGTCTTGCTCCACGGGGTTCTTGACGGCCCGCCAGCCGGCCACGGGCGAGGGGCCCGCCCAGGGTTGCGCCCCTTCGGCGGCGGGGCGGTCGGCTCGGAGGAAGCAGGGCGCATCCTCGTAGGGTGCCAGTTCCACGCCCAAGCCGCCGAGATAGTCTGCCACGGGGTCGGGTATCTGCTGCGGGTGGATGAAGAGCGTGTGCCTGCCGCCGGTGCGCACCATCAGGAAGGCGAGGAGGAAGGGATTGTAGGCGATGTCGTCGCCGCGCAGGTTGAGGAGCCAGGCCACCTCCGAGAGGTCGCTCACGAGCAGGGCTTCGCGCCCCTCGGCGCGGAGGAAACCGGTGAGGCGGCGGAGCTTGTCGGCGGCTGTCTGGCCGGCCACGTCGTCGGGCATACGCCAGGCCTGCGAGAGGGGGAGCGCGGGTCGGTCGGTCCACCACTGGTCGAAGGGGTCGGGCAGGCAGAGCGGATTGTACCACAACTCGTCGGGCTCATGGGGCGGACGGTCTTCCCTGACGAGGCGGAAGGGCGTGCCTTCCAGCTGGGCAGCGGCTTGCAGCCAGTAGCGGGAGTCGGTGTAGAGCAGGGCTTCGGTGGCGGTAACTACGGCCACGCCGGCCGAACCGGTAAATCCGGTGAGCCACTCGCGGCAGAGCCAGTGGTCGGGCATATACTCGGAGTCGTGGGGGTCGGCGGTGGGTACGACGAAGCGGCGGATGCCGAGTTCCTGCATCCAACGGCGCACTTGCTCCAGCCGCTGGGAAATGGTGCTGTTTGGCATGATAGATGGAGGTAAAGGGGGATTTATGGGGTCTTGCGCCTGCAAAATTACGAATTTCTGCTGAATAGGCGCGGCCATTGGCTGGGAAAGTTGTACTTTTGCAGCATGGAACACCAGCTATTCATAGAGGAACACCGGCTGGACGACGTCCGCCAACTCGCCCTCAGCCTTCACGACCGCCCTGCGGAGGAGTGCCGCTTCATACTCCGCCAAATCGAGGGCTGGCAGCGGCTCCGCACGAAAGTGCCGCAGTGGGCCGCCTGCCCCGACCTGCTCTACCCCGACCGCCTGCCCCTGGAGCAATGCTCAGGGCAGGAGACGGCGCTCTACAAGGCGGGCCTCGTGGAGGGCGGGGAGCTGCTGGTGGACCTGACGGGGGGCTTGGGCGTGGACTTCGGCTTCATGGCACGCCGGTTCCGCCGTGCGGTGTATGTGGAGCGCGACGCGGAGCTCTGCCGCCTGGCCCGCCACAACCTGCCCCTGCTCGGCCTGACGCAAGCGGAGGTGAGGGAGGGCGACGGGGTGGCCTACCTCGAAGCGATGGAGGAGGTGGCGGACGTCATCTATATGGACCCGTTCCGCCGCGACGGGGCAGGGCGCAAGACTGTACGGATAGAGGACTGCACGCCCGACGTGGCGGCCCTGCTTCCCCTGCTGCGCCGCCGTTGCCGCCTGCTGGTGGTGAAGCTCAGCCCGATGCTGGACATCACGGCAGCCCTGCGAGCCCTTGGCGCAGGGGCCGGCAGCCTGAGCCTGCACATAGTGGGCAGCCAGGGGGAGGTGAAGGAGATTGTGGTATGCCTGAGGATGCCCGCCGGTACGGACAGTGCGGCCTGCGGGCAGGAGGCTGAAAACTATCCCGCCGATAGGGAAAACTGTCGGCGGACTAATTTTTCCTGTCGGCGGGATAGTTTTTCCTCGCGGCGGACTAAGGATGAGCACTCCAGCGGGACTTCCCCCCAAAAGGGGGATGAGAGGGGGGCTTCTACCGACATCGTGTGCGCGGAGGGAGGACTGCGCTTCGCCTTCACGCCGGACGAGGCGGCTTCCGCCCCGATGGCCATTGCCCCCGGCGTGGAGGCGGGACAGTACCTCTACGACCCGTCGCCCGTACTGATGAAGGCGGGCTGCTTCGCCCTGCTGGCGCAGCGCTTCGGCCTGCGGCAGTTGCACCCCAACAGCCACCTCTTCACCTCCGACCGCCCCGTGCAGGGCTTCCCCGGGCGGGCGTTCCGCCTGACAGCCGTGTGGGGGCTGGGGCGGCAGGACCAAAAAAAACTGCGCGGCAGCCAGATGAACCTGGCCGTGCGCAATTTTCCGCTAAGCGTGGCCGCGCTCAAACAGCGGCTGCGCCTGCGCGACGGAGGAGCGTGCTATGCCTTCGCCACCACACTGGCCGACGGCACCCACGCCCTGCTGACGGGCGAGAAAGCAGGCCCCGTGCCTACTGCTCCTGCCACATAGCGTCGAGTTGGCGCTGGCGGTAGGAGTTGCCCTGGTGGAAATTGTAGCTGAGGGTAAGAAGTCCGGCCACGTTGCGGGCTGCGCCCTCGCGGAGGCTGTTCAGCATGGAGAAGTCGCCTTGCAGTCCCACGGTGAAGCCGTTGGCAAACTGGAAGGCTACCTGAGCCTGAAGGCCCGCGTCGAAGCGGTGCAGACCGCCGGAGGGCATGGAGAAACCGCGCTCTGTGTAGCTGATGCGGTCGCCCTCGGTGCGCGAAGGGTCGCCCTGAATGTCGCGCCGGGCGGTGAGGCCGCAGGAGGCGAAGGGGCCGGCGGAGAGTATGACGTAGCGCCCCTCGTCCACGCGCAAGTAACAGTTGAACGGCACGGCGACGGTGAGGTACAGCAGGGAGGTCTTGCGCCCCATCTTCCCCGTGCGGTAGCCCTTGGCGGGGTCGCCCTCTATGGGGTCGTCGAAGTAGGTAACGTCGGCATCGGGGTGCTTCCAGCCCTTCTGCTGAAGGAAGAGGCCGGGGCTGACGCCCCAACGCTCGCTGAACTCATACTCGTAGGCCGCGCCGCCCATGAAGGAAGGCACGGGGCGGGAGTCGGACCAGTGGCCGGCCACGCCGCCACCCACCTTGAACAGGAAGTTCTGGGCCTGCAAGGGAAGGACGGCTAATGCCACGGCCAGCAGCAAGGGGAGCTTATTGCGGGGGAACATGGGCTGTAGGGGGAAATCAACAATCTGTGGTGAAACGTGTGTGGGAAATATGGGATGGCAGGGCGGCGGGCAGAGGATTGTGCTTCGTAGTCCGCCGACAGTCTCTCGTAGTCCGCCGACAGTTTTTCGTAGGCCGCCGATAGTTTTTCGCAGGCCGCCGACAGGAGGGAGGAGCCGCCGACGGCCTACGGTCAGAGCATACGGAAGGTGTAGCCGCCGCGCTGGAGAAACTCGATGGAACGGGGGAGGGCGTAGAGTATCTTGTCGAAAGATTTCAGGCTGTCGTGGAAAGTGATGATGGAGCCTGGGCGGGCTAGCCGCCGCACGTTGAGCAGCACGTCCTGGCCGTTGAGCTGCGTGGAGTAGTCGCGGGTTACGACATCCCACATCACCACCCTGTAGCCGTGGCGCTTGACCAGGGCGTAGTGGGAGTGGAACATGAGGCCGTGGGGCGGGCGGAAGAGGTCGGTGTGGAGGATTTCGTTGGCCTTCTCAATGTTGCGGATGTAACTGAAGGCACTGTGCTTCACGCTTCCCCAGTGATTGTAGGTGTGATTCCCCAAGCGGTGGCCCTCGGCCCGCACGGCGGCAAACTCATCGGGGTGCTTCACGCAGTTCTCGCCCACCATGAAGAAAGTAGCCTTGACATCGTAGCGCCTAAGCACCTCCAGCACGAAAGGGGTTACCTCGGGGATGGGCCCATCGTCGAAGGTGAGATAAACCACGCGCTCTGCGGGCGTAGGACGCCACAGAGCGTGTGGATAGAGGTAGCGCATCAGACGCGCCGGCTGCTCAATGAACATGACGGGTGCTTACATTCCGCGCTGCTGCATACGCTGGGCCAGCAACTGGCCCACCTGGCCGGTCTCCAACTGGCGGAGGAGCGCATCGTACTTGGCGGCCTGCTTGGACTGGCAGTCCTTCAGGCCTTCGACGGCGGAGGACAGGAAGATGAAGTAGCGCTCGCAGTTGCGCCCGTAGGTGGCGAGGGTGGTCCACTCCATGGTGCTGTACCACCGCAAGTACTGGGCAGCGTTTTCGGCAAGGGCGAGGAGTATGCGCTCCGCTTCCTTCTTCTGTCCCAGCTTATTGAAGAGGTCGGGCAGGTCGAAGAGGCCCGTATCGTAGTTGTAGCCCACGGAGTTGTATTCGTAGCGCACGTTGTAGGCGGGTATCTCCTTTTCGCACTTGCGCAGCACGGCCAGCGCCTTGTCGCGCTTGCCTTCCTTGAGGAGCTCCTTGGCCAGCGTCACGAACATGGCTCGATGCGTGAAGCACATGCGCAGGGTGGTCTCGTCCAGGTAGAGGCCAGGCTGCGTCAGGTTGCCGTAGCGGAAGCGGTGCATCATGTTGTCGTACATGCGCTCGGTGTCGCAGGCATCCTCCGACTGGCGGAACGGCGTGATACGGCGGGCCAGACCCTCCAGCAGGAGGTGGTGCGTGAGGCGGGCCTCGTTCTCCTCACCCAGCGTAGTGGACATAAACATCGGGCGGGTCCAATTGGCGTGGGCCAGCATCTCGTAAACCATCACTTCGCTCTTTGTAACGCGGTCTTTGCCACGGAGGTCTATCGTCATCTTGGCGGGAATGGAGTCGGGGCCGCCGGGGAGCTTCATGCCGCTGCGTATGACGGCTTCGCGGTCGATGCTCACTACAACGGAGTCGGTGGGCACGATACGCATGGAGGGGTCGTCGCTGCGGAGGAAGTTGTCGATGATGTATTGGAGTTCAAATGGGTCGTCGCCCGTGCGTCGCTTCAACTCTTCGAGGTCGGCCTTGTAGTCCTTGACATAGAACACGTCGCGCCCCATGTTATCGACGTACTCGGCACGCCGCCACGTGATGGGAAGGGGGGGCGAGTCGTAAGCCTGACGGCACATCTGGTCCGCGTACCAGTCGGTCTGCAGATAGCTGAGGTTGCACACACGGGCGTCGGTGCGGGTGCCCTCGACGTCCTGACCGTACCACAGCGGGAAGGTGTCGTTGTCGCCGTTGGTGAAGATGATGGGATTGCCCTCGGCAGGAAGCGAATTAAGGTAGTTGGCACCGAAATCGCGGCAGGTGTAGCGCCCGCTGCGGTCGTGGTCGTCCCAAGTCTGGCTGACCATCTGCAAAGGCACAAGCACACCCAGCACGCTGGCCACTGCGGCAGCCACCACGGGTTTCTGCTTGAGGTATTTCTGCAACCACGATGCGATGGCGGCCACGCCGAGGCCTATCCAGATGCAGAAGGCCGAGAACGAACCTTGGTAGGCATAGTCGCGCTCGCGGGGCTGCATGGGCGTCTGGTTGAGGTAGAGGATGATGGCAAGGCCGGTCATGAAGAAGAAAAAGAAGACTATCCAGAACTGCTGCACGCCGCGCTGTCCTCGGTAAGCCTGCCAGAAAAGGCCAATCAGGCCCAGCAGGAGCGGGAGGCAGTAGAACACGTTGTGGCCCTTGTTTTCGCGCAACTCGTCGGGCAGGAGGGACTGGTCGCCCAGGAGGAGGTTGTCGATGGGCTTGATGCCTGTAATCCAGTTGCCGTGTTCCAGTTCGCCGTTGCCCTGGAAGTCATTCTGCCGGCCGGCGAAGTTCCACATGAAGTAGCGCCAGTACATGAAGTTCACCTGATAGGACATGAAGAAGCGGAGGTTGTCCCACTGAGTGGGCATCTTGCCTTCAAAAGGCCCTTGCTGCTGGCCCTTGTCGTCGGTGAAGGTGAACTGGAAGGTGCGCATATCGACACCGCCCATCCAGTCGTTGTAAGCCTGGATGTGGGCGGGCGAACCGGAGTGCATTCGGGGGAAAAGCATCTTCTCCGCGTCGGCAAATTCGTAGCCGCCGAACACCTCTACAACGTCGTAGCTGTCCTTCTCGGCTGGATTGGCTTTCTCATGGCGCTGCACGAGGGTGCGCTTGGTGGTTCCGATGGGCTGACTGGTGAAGGCCTCGCCATAGACCAAGGGGGAGTCGCCATACTGCTCACGGCTGAGGTAAGAGCCGAGGGTGAAGATGTCCTCGGGGGAGTTCTGGTCCATCGGGGTGTTCTGAGTGGATCGCAGGACGATGAGGGCGTAGGAGCTGTAGCCTATCATGAGCACCAGCATACAGAGGAGGCTGGTGTTGAGGAAGCGCTTGCGCATGAGGTATTCGCCGCCGCGCTTCACGAGCAGGAGGCCGGTGAGGGCTCCCAGCAGGATGATGCCGAGGATGATGCTGCCCGTGCCGTGTCCGAAGAAGGGAATGCCAAGCAGGCCTACGCTGGCGATGTAGAGCCCTACGATGAGCTTGCGGTTCTTGCCGGTAGTGGCCCAGATGGCACTGAGCACGACGGCCACCAGTATGACGAGATAGATGACCACGCCGCTGTTGAACGGCATACCGAGGCTATTGACGCACAGCAGTTCGAACCATCCGCCTACCTTCACGATGCCGGGCACCAGTCCGTAGAGCACGGCTGCCACGAGCACCATTGAGATGGCGAGGGCCAGGAGTGAGCCTTTCAGGTTGGCCTCGGGGAACTTCTTGTAGTAGTACACGAGGCAGAGGGCGGGAAGGCAGAGCAAGTTGAGCAGGTGTACGCCTATGCTGAGGCCCGTGAGATAGAAGATGAGCACGAGCCAGCGGTCGGAGCCCGGCTGGTCGGCGCGTTCCTCCCACTTGAGGATGAGCCAGAACACGAGCGAGGTGAACATGGCCGAGTAGGCATAGACCTCACCTTCGACGGCTGAGAACCAGAAGGTGTCGCTCCATGTGTAGGCCAGCGCTCCCGTGATGCCGCAGCCCATCGTGAGGATGGTCTGGGGCAGTGTGATGGCTTCGCCGTCGGCCACGATGAGCTTGCGGGCGAGGTGTGTGATTATCCAGAAGAGGAAGAGGATGCAGAAGGCCGAGAGCAATGCGCTCATGATGTTCACCATCAAGGCCACTTGCGAGGGGTCGCTGGCGAACTGGCTGAAGAGATTGCCCGTCAGCATGAAGAAGGGTGCGCCGGGCGGGTGGCCTACTTCCAGCTTGAAGGCGGTGGTGATGAACTCGGGACAATCCCAAAATGAGGCCGTAGGCTCTACGGTGGAGCAGTAGGTATAGGCGGCTATCAGGAAGATGAGCCAACCTACTGTGTTATTAATAAGAGAGAACCCCCTCCGGCCTTTGGCCACCTCCCCCTTAAGGGGGAGGGATACTTTTGCAGGGGCTTCACTCGTGGAAGAATTGGAGAATGGTGTCATATACTTGTTGTGTGTTTGCTATTACCTCTTCGTTGGTAAAGCGTAGTACCTGATAGCCGAATTTATTGATAACTTCGGTACGTGCGGCATCGCGCAATTGCTGTGTCTCAGTATTGTGGTATGCCCCGTCTATTTCAATGACGAGATGAGCCTTGACACAAGCGAAATCTGCTATATACGAGCCAATAATAAACTGTCGTCGAAAGCGGAATCCTCTTACACGGCCTTTAAGGTATTGCCACAGGCATCGTTCGCCTTCAGTCATGTTGTTCCTCAACCTATGAGCATTCTCTTTGAGAAGCGGATAGAGGACGGAATCAGCAAGTTTCCATTCAAAATCCTCTTTCATACGATAGGTTTCAACAGCATTCAGTCTTAATCACTCGTAAGTATTTCTCCCCTTCAAGGGGGAGGTGTCAGCCTCGGTAGCGAGGCTGACGGAGGGGGTTCTGCGGGTCGGGGCTGACTTTCGGGGGCTTATTCTTTCTCTGTCAAGTCCTGGGGGAGCATGGTAACGCTCACGACGTTGTGCTGGGTGAGCATCTTCTCGCGCACGAACTGCTGGATTTTCTCGGAGCTGACGCCCTCGATGGCTTCGCGGCGGCCCTTCTGGAGGTCAATGCCCCAGATGTTCTTCGTGCTGATGAGGTTCATCCAGTAGTTGTTGTTGCGCTGGTTTTCTTCCAGCTGCTTGAGCGTGTACTGCTTGTAGTCGTCGATGTACTTCTGGCTGACGCCCTTCTCGGCGATGCCCTGTATGCCCTCATTGATGAGGAGTTTCACGCTATCGACCTTGGCGGGCGTGAAGGGGGCGGATATTTGCAGGCTGTAGGCTTCGCGCACGCCGTAGCCCGTGTCGCCGTTGGCGCTGACGCTGTAGGCGAGGCCGGCATCCTCACGAATGGTTTTCGTATAGATTTGGTCGAGGGCGGCACTGAGGGCTCCGACCACGGCATCCTGCTCCAGGGAGAAAGGCATGTCGCCCTGCCACATCTGGAAGGTGTAGGCCTGGGGCGTTTCCATCTGGCGGGTGTAGTCTATGGTGCGGCAGCCGTTCACCACCTGTACGATGTTGTCGCGGTTGTAGGTTTCGCGCTGGCCCTTGAGGGCGGGCAGGGGTGCGATATACTGCTCCACGAAGGTGCGGAGGCTGTCCACGTCGAAGGAGCCGGTGAAGTAGAAGTCGAAGTCGCCGACTGACGTGAAGCGTTCCTTGTAGATGCGCTGGCACTCGGCGTAGCTGATTTTGTCCACGTCGGCTGCTTTAATCTGGATGTTGCGGGGATTGCCGCAATAGACGACTTGCTGTATGCTGTCCTGGAAGGATTTCATGGGCACCTTTTCCATGTTGGCCAACTGGAGGCGCAGGCCGTCGGTGAAGTTGCGGAAGGCATCGGGGTCGTCCTTCAGGGGCTGGAACTTCAGGTAGGTGAGTTCGAAGAGTGTGCGGAGGTCCTTGGGAGTGGCGCTGCCGCTGATGCTTTCGCTGGCCTGGCCGAGGGTGACGGCGCAGCTGGCCTGCTTGCCGGCGAGTGCCTTTTCCAGCTCGGTGCTGGTGAAGTTGCCCCAGCCGCAGGTGTTCATCACGCTGCCGGCCACGGAGGCGTTAATCAAGTCCTGCTGCGGCAGGAGGCTGGTTCCGCCCATACTGCTGGCGGACATGATGACCTCGGAGTCGTTGAAGTCGGTCTTGCGGTAATAGATGTTGGCGCCGTTGCTGAGTGTCCATTTGGTATAGCCGAATTCGGCGGGTTCTTCCTTCTGAATCTTGACGGGGACGGGGAGATGGGCCACGAGGGGCTCATTCTTGACGTTATCGACGAAGGCTTCGACCTGTGCTGCGCGGGCTTCGGCCACGGCAGCCTTGAAGTCGTCGGCTGTGGGCACGGCCAGGCCTTCCTTCTCGGGGTACATGGCCAGCACCACGAAGTTGGTGTCGCCCTTAGCCAGCAAATCCTCGGCGAGGGTCATGTTGAAGGTTTCAGCAGGGAGCTGCTGGGCGAGCATCTTGATGAGCTGGTACTCCGTCTCGATGTCGGGGATGGCGGTGCCGGTGAGGAAGTGCTGCACATACTGCTGCACGTAGAAGTCGTTCTTCTGCTTGTCGCGGTTGTCGTAGATTTTCTCCAGGCGGGAGAGGTATTCGTCGCGGGCACGCAGTATTTCGGTGGCGGTCAGTCCGTGGCGGCGTGCGCGTTCCATCTCGGTCATGACGGCGCGTAGGGCGGCCACGTCCTGTCCCTCCTTGGGGAGTATCTGGAGCTGGAGGGCATCGCAGGTCTTGGACATGATGTAGTTGGAATAGTCGGCCTCGGCGCCCACGTAGGGGCAGTCGGGCTTTTTGGCCAAATCGCCAAGGCGCTCGTTCAGCACGCTGCAAATCACGTCGGTCATATAGTCCTGCATGATAGAGGCGGGCGTGCCGCGCAACTCGGCGGGCAGGGGTTCGGTCTTGTAGCACACCATGATGAGGCCGAGGGGCATTTCCTTGTCCTTGTCCACCACGTAGATGGGGTCGGCGTTGTCGGGCACGGGATAGAGCTCATACTTGGCGGCATTCTCGGGCATCTGGATGGTGCCGAAGATGGACTTGACCTTAGCCTCGACGGCATCGACATCGACATCGCCCACGATGATGATGCCCTGCAGGTCGGGGCGGTACCACTTCTCGTAGTAGGCTCGGAGGAAGTCGGGCTCAAAGTTGTCGATGACGCTCATCAGGCCGATGGGCATGCGCTTGCCGTAGCGGCTGCCGGGGTAGAGGTTTTCCAGCTGGCGGTTGAGGATGCGCTGCGTGGCGCTGGAGCGCATACGCCATTCCTCGTGGATGACACCGCGCTCCTTGTTGATTTCGTCGGCGGTGAGCAGGAGGCCGTCGGCCCAGTCGTGGAGAATCCAGAGGCAGGTGTCGATATTGGCGGGGTCGGTGGTGGGCACATCGTCGATGTTATAGACGGTCTCGTCGGCGGCGGTGTAGGCATTGAGGTTGGCGCCGAACTTCACGCCCATGCGCTCGCAGGCCTTAATCAGCTGGCCGTCGGCAGGGAACGTAACGGAACCGTTGAAGGCCATGTGCTCCAGGAAGTGGGCCAGGCCGCGCTGGTTCTCCTCCTCCTGCACGGCACCCACTTTCTGGGCGATGTAGAAGTTGGCCTGGTTGCGGGGCTCGTTGTTGTGGCGGATGTAGTAGGTCAGTCCGTTGGGCAGCTTGCCATAGCGGACGGCAGGGTCGATAGGCAGCTGGGGAAGCGGGCCCTGGGCGGCGGCACCTACAGCCACGAAGGCTACAAGTGCGGCGAGGAATGTTTTGATGATTTTCATGATTGTATGGAATGTTTTTTTGTTTGAGACTGACAATATGACGTGCGCGGGCACAAATTCGCTACAAATTTACGCAAAAGTTTTCAACCGCAGCACTTCTGCGCCCCATTTTTTAGGATTTTTAACCGCCGAAGCCCGAAAACGGCACTTCTTCGGCGCGTAGCCTTGGCAAAACGGCAGGACACGCTCCCCCACTCCGCCGGCCGTCCGCCCTACTCCATACGACAGCGTTTCCTCCCCTATACAGTAAGGAAAACTACCCTATACAGTAGGAAAAACTATCGTATAGAACAGTGCGCACTCTCCCATAGGCAGGACGTCCGCTCTGCCCGGACAACTAAAAATATCGGCCGGCCGCTTGTGTGAAAAAGCAGAATTTCGTAACTTTGCACCGAAATAGAAAACCTTTAATCACCAGACACATGGCAGTAACCATCCGGAAAGTTGAGACCAAGGCCGACCTCAAACGCTTCGCCCGCCTCAACTACCAGCTCTACAAGGACAACGCCTATGCCGTGCCCGACCTGCTGGAAGACATCCTCGACACCTTCAACCCCAAGAAGAACGCCGCCTACGACTTCTGCGAAGCCGAACTCTTCCTCGCCCTGCGTGGCGACGAAGTCGTGGGACGCGTGGCATGCATCGTGAACCACCGGGCCAACGAAACGTGGCACACGCGCAACGCACGCTTCGGCTGGATTGACTTCATCGACGACGAGGAAGTGAGCACCGCCCTCATACACACCGCCCAGGACTGGGGACGCAACAAAGGCTGCGACAAACTCATCGGCCCCCTCGGATTCACCGACATGGACCCCGAAGGAATGCTCATCGACGGCTTCGACCAGCTCAGCACCATGTCCACCATCTACAACTACCCCTACTACCCCCAGCACATGGAGCGGCTCGGCCTTACCCACGAAATCGACTGGGTGGAGCGCAAGGTAACCGTGCCCTACGAAGGCCACGAAGCCAATCAGGACCGCTACTTCCGCGTGGCCGAACTCGTGAAAAAACGCTTCAAGCTGCACATCCATAAGTTCAAGAGCGCACGCGAAATCATCAAGGGCCGCTATCAGTACCCCATCTTCGACGTCATCAACAAGTCCTACGCCGAACTGTTCGGCTACAGCGAGATGACGCGCCACCAAATCGACAAATACACGGAACAGTACCTCCGTTTCCTCGACACCCGCCTCGTGTCCGTCGTCGAGACCGAGGAAGGCGAAATCATAGCCGTGGGCATCACCATGGCCTCCCTCTCCCACGCCATACAGAAAGCCAAGGGCCGCCTCTTCCCCTTCGGATGGTGGCACATGCTCAAGGCCATGAAGTGGCAACGCTCCGACATCGTGGACATGCTCCTCGTGGGCGTAACCCCGGAGTGGCAGAGCAAAGGCGTGAACGCCCTCCTCTTCGCCGACCTCATACCCACCTATCAGGCCATGGGCTTCAAAACCGCCGAGACCCACCCCCAACTCGAAACCAACAACAAGTCGCAAGACCAGTGGGCCTACCTCGACTGCGTCATCCACAAACGCCGCCGCTGCTACCAAGTGGCCCTGTAAGGCAGGCCGTCCTGCGCCGCAACACGGCCCCGACGCATTGCGGATCACCCGCCTGTCCGACGACAGAATCGACGCAATCGACGCAGAAAAATCCGTTTTCGGGGAAATGAATGTGGGCTGAAAGCCCATCGGTGTACAGCCTATGGCAGAGCGACCGAAGGGAGTGCCGCTATAGGTAACCCGCCCCCCTCTATGGCCGCCGCAACGCGGCAATGCGGATATCCCTCCATGAGACGGCACGGCATCCTACTATGTGTGTACCCCACACCTACGGCGGCGCTCCCTACGGTCGCTCTGCCGCAGGCTATACAACGTAGGGCTTTCAGCCCATAGCCCATCTGCGTGCATAGCCGTATTCATCCCTAACGGGATATATTCTTCACTCTTTAATTGTTCACTGTTCACTCTTTCACTGTTCACTTATAATGTCTGTCGCACAAACAAGGCTCCCGCACCTCTCTGACGAGGTACGGGAGCCTGATATTTGGAAAGGACGGGCGGATTAGTTGAAGAGCGTCTTGGAGCCCTTGCTGAGCTTGATGCCCTTCACAGCATCTGTGGCCAGCTTGCCGTCAATCGTGTAGCTCTTGCCTGCGGTGGCAGGAGTGGCCAGCACGGTGCCCACGCCTTCTTCATACATTTCGCGGGGTACGAAGAGGCAGTCGCACATGATGGGATAGAAATAGCCCTTTCCATAAAGACCCAAAGTGAAATAAGCCCAATCAGGCTTGAAAGTGCCGGCCTCCTCATCGACTTCAGTTTCCTTGGCCAGCAGAATGCGGCCATCGCGAAGCATGATGACGGGGATGGATTCAATGTCGTAGTCGAGCTTTATACTGTTGCCCTCACGTGCCCATGCATAAAGGCAAATATCACCATAGGTGGGGTGATAGGCCAGCATCTGACCGGTAGGCAGAGTGGCAGTACCGTTCGCATCGACATCGGCATACACGGTGCCGTTGCCCGTGAAGCCGTGGAAAGCCACGTTGGTAAGAGTTTCATCACCGATTTCTTCCACAAACACAGGAAGGGCTTCGTCCTCTTCCCAGTCGGCATCTTCACTGACAACAACATATTTCGTCTCATAGTAGTTGGCCACGTTGAGGACGAGGTCGGTGGAGAAGTTCCATATCTCACCAGCCGTAATACCCTGCTCAGGGATGTCCTGCGTCAGCTGGATGACCCATCCGGCCATGCCTTCGCCCAGAGTGATGAAGGTGCCGAGTTCGTCTTCCTGTACCTGAAGCACGAGGTCACCAAGGGACATGCTTTCGTCGCTGATTTCAGTTACGCCAGAAATACCCAACTTGCCGTAGTCGGGGTCTTCATAGCAAATCTGACGGGAAATGACGATGGTGCCGTCCTCGGGGTCATATTCACCGAATACATAGGCATCGCCACCGCAAAGACCCTCGAAATAGATGTAGGGCACGTCTTCATAAATGGCTTCGCTCACTTCAACGCCGTGGCTTACCATGTAGTTGGTAACATCGGTTTCAGCCGTGAAGTCTTCAACATAGGTATTGTAGAGATCGGAGGCCTGGGCAGGAAGCTTCTTCATGGTCTTGGCAGACAGGCCTTTGACATACATTCTGGACTGGCCCATACGACCGGCTTGCAGCATTTCCGGAGAAACGGGCATACCTTGGAAAGCCTTGTTAAAACGCTGTGCGAGGGGCTTCTGAGCCTTGTTGTAGGACACAACGGTGGGGAGCTGGCCTTCCAAGCTCCGGAACTTCTTGTCCTGAGCCTGAACGCCGAGGACTACAGCCAGAGAGAGAAACACGAGTAAAAGTTTCTTCATAATTGTAATTTTTAAAAGTTAATAAAAGTGGATTGTTTGCAAAATGGGGGGATACCCGCTACGCCTACTTGACGTTGCGGATACCCATAATTACTATTTCGGGAGAGACACCGGTCTTTTCCATACGGATGCCCTTGAGGTTGAGGGCCTTTTCGGTTCCTTCCACCTTGAAAGTGCCATTGCCGAAGATGTTGAGGAAGTTGACCAATACGGGAACGCCGTCTTTCTTTATCTTTGTCTTGAGCGCTTCCACGGTGTTGGATGAGCCCGTATAGTCGCCGAACTTCAAGCCACCCTCCACATATTCCATAGGAGCCTTGAACACGGCAGTAGTGCTGCCACGGCCAAGCTTATAGCTGATTTTCAACTGCATTTCCTTACCGTCGTTGCCCACGGCAAGTACAACGTTGGTGAGTTCGTTGCCTGAAGCCTTGAAACCGTCCACGAGGTCTTTCCATGCCTGATTGAAAGCCGCGGAATTGGGATTCTCGCCCGAAATGATAAAGCTGAAGCCCGTACCGCCTACGCTGGCCAGATAGAGGGGCACTTCTTCGCCTTCCAAGCCACGGAGCACGTGGGTGCTGTCCTTCACGCCCTTGAAGCAGTCGCTCTCGGGATGATAGACAAATTCCTGCTCGGAATTGGCTTCCTCGCCCACTTCGGAGCGGAAGCGCAGGTAGTACTTATCCTTATACTTGATAACGAGATAGGGATAGACGGGGGAGTCGTGCTCCAACTGCTTCTCTCTGGGGTAGATCATGGGAAGCATTGTGCTCATGCCGGACACGTTATAGCGCAAGTCACCCAAGTCGAGACGCAACTCGCTGGCACCGGGAACAAAGGTTGAGGACGTGAAGGAGTTTATGTCCATCAGATAGTTGAAAAAGCTGACATCGGCAGGCAAGCGGGTCATGCGGTTGTAGGTGCCGCGCTTCTTGCCCTTGAGCATGGCGTGGTCTGCGCCCTCCTCCAGACTGGTGATAATGAATTCATAGTCGCCTTCGAAGCCTCTGCCCAACTCGTCATCCTCAGTAGTCTCCACAATATCATGAGGCTCGGAGAAGGTGTGAAGCACATCATTGCAGGTGTTGAAAGTGAGCACGGGGCCATCGTCGGTAATCACATCCCACATTGACTGGCTCTCCATATAGATATTGAAAGACGCGGAATTTTTCATTCCACACACCACAGTCTTGTCCTTGGCGAACTGACAAAGGATGGGACGTCCCAGACCCAATACAGCCTCAGTGCTGTTTGTGGGATAATACTCCATAATCCACGTGCCGCCGGAAGCGACAAGGCGCGATGTATAAAGGCCACTCACTTCGTTGAGACGCTCTGCGGCTGTTTTGCCGAAGATGTCATCTTCCTCGTTCACACAGGCCGTGAAAGTAATTGCGGTACAAACGAGTATAATGAAACGGGCTATATTTTTATTCATGATAGCGTATTATTTATCGGTGGTTGTCATTAATTCTTTGTACTGATTGACTTCATCGAGAAGCTTCTGCATAAGCGTGCGGCCTTTTTCGTCGCCGAGCACCTTCTGGACGAGGCGATTGACAAGGCTACCGTTCTTGATGACGAACTTGCCGTCCTCTTCGGTAAGGAACTGGCGCTGCTGCACCTCGCGGCGGATGTCGTCGATACTGAACTGGAAGCTTTCGTTCAGCCATGTACGTACTAAATTGAGCTTCTCCAAGATAAGTTCGCGCCCGTTGATGCCACTGTCGTGAAGCCACTGGACTTTGCCGCTGTCGTTGAGCACAACATAGCCGTCGGCATCGCGCTTACAAAGCTTGCGGTAAATCTTGCAGTCGCCATTGTCGGACTTTTTGAAATAGCCCACGGTATCAATGTCGAAGGGCGCATCTTGGGCGGCATAGAACTCGCGCTCGCTCTTGTACTCGGTGTCGATATATTCCCACTCGTAGGAAGCGGTGTTGAGTATATCAACCCACTGCAAGGTGTCGGCGGTGATGTAGGTGGAGGACACCTCTACGAGGTCCTCGGAGTAGTTGCTGGAGGCATAGCTCGTAACGAAGCCCAAGCCGTTGCTCACGCTGTCGGGCATATCGCTCCATCCCATGGCATTGTAGTGGCCGCTGGAGAGGAGGTTGAAAGAGGTGGGATGCAGCTTGGTCTGATCGAGGATGTGGCCGAACTCATGGTGCATGGTGTGGAAGAAGTACTTGTTCATGTAGGCGATGTTGTTCTCGTCGAGTTCGTTGACACCATAAAGCGTAATCTTGATACCGCCTTCGGCCACGCCGAGAGTCTCAGTGCCCTGTGTGGGATTGTAACTCTTGGAACCGATGCAATGGATGATACGAGGACTGTTCTGACGCAAGAAGTCGGTTTTGCCGCCGTACTTGTCATAGACATCAAACCAAAGATACTTGGACAGAACGGCCAGCTTTGTGCTGCGGTCGTAGGGAGCAGGCGTGAGGTTTTTGTCCATATCGGAGCCTATGTCCTCCATCTTGTAGATGAAGCGCACATTATAGGGCTCCAGGAAGTTCTTCTTGACGAATGAATCAAGCGGGAAGGTGGCCACAGAGCGGTCGAGAGGATATTCGGTCGTATCGTAGATAGAGGGGCCGAAATCATCGTCGCTACATGAGGCTATGCCCATAGCTGCCACTAAGAGAACAGCCACTGTAAGTTTTGTATAGATAGCTTTCATAATGTATAGCGTTTCTGTTTTTTTGAGCCTACTGATTTCACTTTTTGGCAGGCTTGTAGATGAAACTTGAGGGATTCAGCGTCATACGGCGGGTGGCAGGATCTTCCTTTACCTCGGGGCGGGAGGACTCCATGCCTGACGCGAGGGTTTCCCAAGGCAGTTCCAGAGCACGTTTGGGAGAATTACTTTCCATTTTGTACTCCGTGGCATCCAAGCCTATGTCATGCTTGTAGGGCATTCCCCAGCGCTTCAAATCAAAGAAGCGCAGGCCCTCGAAGGCGGTTTCATAACGGCGCATGTCATTGAGGCAATTCATGTAAACCACAGCCTCTGACTTCACTTTGAAAGAGTCAGACACACAGGTGGTGAACGACCAATCCTTAAAGCTATTGGGTGTGCCGTCCTTTGAGTAGTATGCCACGAGGTTCTCTTCCGTCAGGGGCTTAACATACTTGCTATAGGCAAGCTTGTCCTTCTCGCAGAAGCTATCGTATGCAGAGTTCCAATACAGCATAATGTCCTTGGCTCCTTCGGCATATTGGCCTGTCATAATCTTGGCCTCTGCGCGTTCCAGCAGAAGGTTGGCACAAGTGAAGGCACGCTGAACTACGTGAGGATAGCCGATACCGGCGATTTTATCGGAGTATTCAAACTCCTCGCCAATCTTGGAGCTGAAGAAGCCATAGTCATGGCTGGAGTTACTGAACAGGCTGCCGTTCACTATGGATTGGGGCGGACAGATATAGCCGGACCACATCGGGCTGTTGCTGCGCACCATCATGGTTTCCTGGCACTTCTCACCGGCATAGGAATAGCGGTAGCCGAAAGCCATACGCATGAGAATGGAGTTGGTGCATACCAGCATGAGGTTGTTGACAGCCTTGGGGTCTTGCCATTTGCGGGAAAAGTCTTCCAGATATGTGCAACCCTCAAAACTGCTATAGTCGAGAAGCATCTTAGCCGTGCGCTCATCGCTGGTTCCCAACACGGCATCGGCATGTTCTATTACTTTCTCATAATTGCGGATATAGAGATAGAAGCGAGCTGCAAAAGCGTGAGCCGCATTCACATTGAAGTGGTACTTCCCTGCCACTCCATAATTAATTTCAGAAACGTGCTTCAGGCCATCTTCCAAATCGGCCTGAATGTTCTTGTAGAGATCGGCCAAGTTACCGCGATCATAGGACTGCACGAGCTTGGTCTCCGGTTCTGTGACATAGGGCAGGCCGATGACGCTCTTGTTTGCAACAGAATCCTTGTAAGCAGGGCAAAAGAGATTGGCCGCAATGAAATGGCTGTAGGCACGCAACAGTTTGGCCTCGGCACGTGCAGCAAGGAGCTTGCTGCTCAGCGTGTGCCCCTGGGCTTCCCATTCATCAATGGCTTTCAAAGCATAGTTGCAGGTTGCTACAGAACCCCACAACTGGCTCCAAACGCTTCCCGGAGAATCGTAGTCATCGACAACGGCACTGGCAGCGGGCTCAAAACGGAAAATCTCGTCCTGCCATTTGGCGTAGCTGGCGTAATTATAGTGCGTCTTGATCTGCTTGTCATTGGGGTTGGAGGGGAGGTGCGGACACTGGTTGTCCGTCAGATTGTCGGACGAAAGCTCAGCCACCCAAGCATAGTTGGCTGTGGGGTAAGCCGTGTTGAGCAGCATGACTACCTTGTCCTCGTCGGCCTCGCTTGTGATTTTGATTTCTGTACGCTCATCGGCAGGCTGATCCAGGAAGTCGGAGCAGGCCGTCAGGGCGAACATGGCCAACGCCATATAAAAAATATAAGTATGCTTCATAATTATTGGTCTTATTAAAGGCTTAGACGAATGGTGAAGGTAAACTGCTTGGAAAGAGGCTGAGCCACACCGCCGGAGTTGATAAACTCAGGATCTTGGCCATTGAGCTTCTTGTCGGCATAGAGCAGGCAAAGGTTGGTAGCATCCAACTTGAAGGAAAGGCCATTGATGTGGGCTTTACCCAAAATGCTCTTGGGCACCTCGTAGGTAACGGACACGTCCTTCAGGCGTATAAAGCCGCCGTTGGCCACACGCTCTGTGCTGTAGTTATAGGCATTGTAGGCGTAACCGAGGTAGTTGTCGTTATACACCTGACGGCGTGAAGCGATGGTAGGCACGTTGGTAACCTTTTCGTCGCCGGGGATTACCCAACGGTTTTTGAAGTCCTTGGGCATAGCGCTCTGGTCGCTGTAAGAAGCGCTGAAGACGGGATCGAGGCGAATCTTGTTGCCGAAAGCATAGGTAAAGAATACGTTCAAGCGCCAGTTTCTCCAACGCAACGTATTGTTGAAGCCGCCAGTGAAAGTGGGGTCAATCGGGCCTTCGTACTTCAGGAAGTCAAGTTTCTCGTTTTCCTGGAAGTTGATGTCGGTAGAAGTCTTCTCACCCTTCTCGTTGATGATTACGGGCACGCCTTCATCGTTGAGACCTACGAAGGGGATGGAGAACAGGGCACGCTGAGGATAGCCCTGACGCGCATAACCGCTCGTGCTTACAAGATCGATGACACGTGATGTGGAGAGAAGGTCGGTGATTTCTGTACGGGAATGGGAAATGGTAAAGTCTGTGGTCCAGTCCCAATCCTTATTCTGGATGTTTTTCGTTGAGAGGGTAGCTTCAAAACCGTTGGACTTCATCTTGGCCACGTTACCGAACTTGCGCACTTCGCCGCCCAGGCCCTGCGTGTTGCAATAGCCCATCAGGTCGAAGTTGTTACGCCAATAGATATCGGTAACCAAGTTGATACGGTTGTCAAGGAAGCCGAGGTCGATACCTACATTATATTCATACTTCTTCTCGTATGTCAAATCGGAATTGCCGTTCTGCGAGAGGTTAATACCCGTTTGCTGCATATCGGCCTGCGGACGCCATACGATGCCGGAGTAGAAAATAGGGTTGAAGTTGGAGGCAGTGGTCTGCTCACCGGTCAGCGAGTAGGAGAGACGCAGGGTGGCGTGGGAGAACTTGTAGTTCGTGTCGCTCATCCAGCCCTTGAACCATGTTTCCTCATGGGCATTCCACGAACCGCTGACATTGTAGGTGGGGAGCCAGCGGCTGGAAGCGCCCTTACCCAACTGGTTAGATCCATCGTAGCGGCCTGTCAGATTGACGGTGTAGCGCCCTCTGTAGGAGTAACTGGCATTGGCCACGAAAGCCATACGACGGTTCCAGTTGCGGGCGAAGCTGTTCAGCACGGTACCCTCCTCCTTAGCCTGCTTGAAGAAGGCCGGAGTGATGACTACGAGACGGCCGTTGTTGTAATCCACGCCATAGGTGTTGTTTTCCACGGCATCGTAGTCGGCACGGTTGGCCTCCATAGCGGCAAACAGGTTGAATATGTGCGTGTCGTTCCAGACATGATTGTAGGTTACGCTGCCACGGAAGTCAATCTGCGTCACGGAGTTCTTATTCAGCGTATAGATACCGCCTTCGGGCATCACGCTGATAGGCAGGGCGTTGGTCTGATCAGGATCGGTGTAGAGGTAAGTATTGGCGTTCATCACGTTGGGATCGTCCACACCGGCTCGGTAGGCATTGGCCTGGTTGGAGTTGTTCAGCACGAAATGCTCGCGGTTGGAGTGGTTCGTGCGGTAAGATCCCAGCAGGTTGATTTCAAGTCCCTGGATGGGCTTGTAAGAAAGCTCACCCTGGAATTTGATGTCGGTAACCTTCACGTCGATATAGTTGTTGTCCAACTCGCTGAAGATGTTGAAGTCGGTGTAGTTGCGCTTATATACAGCGTTGGGGTCCAACGTGCGCGACGTATTCAAGCAGAAGCTGAACGGGTTGATGTCGAAGTTACGGCTTACGGCACCGGACACGACATCGACGCTCTGATTCAGCGTACCGGGAGCCTTCTGGTCGCGGTAACTGCCATTCGTGCGCAACGTAACGGTCAGGTTTTTCAGCAGATTATAAGAGGCATTCACATTGGCCGTGTAGCGCTGCACTTTGGAATCCAGCGACCATCCCGGGTCGTTCATCACGGAGATAGAAGCATATACATTGGCTCTGTCCGTACCGGCCGAGATGCTGACGGCATGGTTTTGCATGACGTTGTTCTTGAACAGCAGGTCAAACCAGTCGGTATTGCGCATTTCTGCCTGCTGCAGGTAGGCGTTCATAGCCGCTTCGGTGTAGGGCAGGCCGAACTGATGGTTCGTCAGGTCGTACTGCTTGATGAGATTGTACATCTTGCCGTAGATACCCGAAGTGGAACTGTTGGCCAGGGCGGTGAACTCCATCCATCCTTTGGCAGCCATCTCCTTGTAGATGCTCATCTGCTCCTGAGAGTTACAGATGTTATACTGCGAATAGGAAGGCTTCAGACGGTAGGTCAGCTCGCCAGTATAACTGATTTGGCTGTGGCCAGCCTGACCCTTCTTGGTAGTTACCACAATCACGCCGGCCATCGCGCGCGCACCATATATAGATGTAGCGGAACCGTCCTTCAGAACTTGGAAGCTCTCAATATCGTCGGCATTCAAGCCTGCAATGGCATTGGAAATCAGCGTAGCGGCATCACCTGAAGAAAGGTCGTCGGCGCTCACATTGACGGCATCTTCGAGAATCACGCCATCGACCACCCACAGAGGGCTGGAAGAACCGTAGATGGAAGTGGCACCGCGCACGCGGATTTTCGGGGCCGTACCAAAGGTGCCGCTGACGTTCTGCATACTCACGCCGGCCACATGACCTTCAAGGGCACGGCTCACGTCGGGCACGCCGTCCAGCTTGACCTTGTCCATATCCACTTTCGCCGTCGAACCGGTCATCAGTCGCTTATCGACCTTTGTCATACCCAGAGCCACAGCTTCGCCGAGGGTGTTGTCCTTAATTTTCATCACGACCCTCGCTCCCTCTTGGGCAGGGGCGGTGGTGGGTTCCATACCGAGACACGTAATCTCAAGTTTCTTCACGTTGTCGGGCACGTTTTTGAAATCATACGCGCCCTTGACGTCTGTCTGCATACCCTTTCCCGTACCAGGCACTTTGACGGACGCGCCAATCACTGGCTCGCCTTGTTCGTCCACAACGACTCCTGATACGCGCTTCTGGGCTTCGGCGATGCCTATCCCTAAGATAAGACACGCTAACAGGAGCACTACTTTTTTGTACATATTCTGATTATTTTATGTTATTTTGTCGTGAGTGAGATACTTTCCGTTGCAAATTTAGCAAAAACAGCACAGATATGCTACATAACTGACAAAAAAAGTGGCCGTTTTCACCAAGAAACAGCCACTCTGGTAATAAATTGTTCAGTCTTGTAGTCAAATCCCGACGTTACGCAAGCTTTTCGGCAAGTTTTTGCAGCATGTGCTTCGTCATCTTCTGAAGGTCGTACTCCGGCTTCCAGCCCCATTCGGCACGGGCGCAGGAGTCGTCCAGGCTGTCGGGCCAGCTGGTGGCGATGCTCTTTTTGAGCTCATCCACCTGATATTCCATCTGGAAGTCGGGCTTTTCGGCCTTGATGGCGGCATAGATACCTTCGGGATCAAAGCTCATGGCAGCAATGTTGAAGCCATTGCGATGGATGAGCTTGGCGGGGTCGGCCTCCATCAGCTGCACGCAGGCGTTGAGAGCATCGGGCATATACATCATATCCATATGCACGCCTTTGGGAATCGGGCAGACGAACTTCTCGCCCTTCACGGCGCTGTAGTAGATGTCCACGGCATAGTCGGTCGTACCGCCGCCCGGAGGTGCCACGTAACTGATGAGGCCGGGGAAACGTACCGAACGGGTGTCCACTCCATATTTAATATAGTAGTAGTCGCTCAGAAGCTCTGTTGTTACCTTGCTCACACCGTAGATGGTGCGCGGACGCTGCACGGTGTCCTGCGGGGTGTTCACCTTCGGAGTGCCGGGGCCGAAACTGCCAATGCTGCTGGGCGTAAACACGGCGCAACCGTTTTCGCGTGCCACTTCCAGCACGTTCCACAAGCCGTCGATACCAATCTTCCAAGCCAGCTTCGGCTTGCCTTCGGCCACGACGCTGAGGAGAGCGGCGAGATTGAAGATGGAGTCGATGTTGTGCTTCTTCACCACGGCGGCGATGGCCTCAGGATCGGTCACGTCGCAGATTTCGGCAGGACCGCTTTCCAGCAGGATGCCTTGGGGGGCGGCGCTGGGAATGTAGCCGCAGATTACATGCTCATTGCCGTAGATGCCACGCAATGTCATGGTGAGCTCACTGCCAATCTGGCCAGTGGCTCCAATTATCAGGATGTTTTTCATAACTATCCCCTCTGGCGCTCGCGCCATCTCCCCCTTAGGGGGCGACCATGCGGACAGACCGCCAGAGGATTTTGTTTTTTTATAATAAAATTCAGTTTGTCGGAAGGGATACTTCCTCCCCACAGAGGGGGAGGTGCCCAGTTACTGGGCGGAGGGGGTAAGCACTCCCAGTTCTTTACCTACCTTTATAAATGCGGCAATACACTTGTCAAGGTGCTCCTTCTCGTGTCCGGCGGAGATTTGGACGCGGATGCGGGCCTGGCCCTGAGGCACCACGGGATAGTAGAAGCCCGTTACGTAGATGCCCTCTTCCTGCAAGGCGGCGGCGTACTTCTGGCTCAGGGGAGCGTCGTAGAGCATCACGGCGCAGATGGCGCTCTGCGTGGGCTTGATGTCGAAGCCGGCTGCAATCATCTTGTCGCGGAAGTATTCCACGTTCTCAACCAGTTTGTCGTGCAGAGCATTGCTTTCCTCCAGAATCTTGAACGTCTCGATGGCAGCACCCACCACCGAGGGGGGCACGCTGTTGGAGAACAGGTAGGGGCGGCTGCGCTGACGCAGCATGTCGATGATTTCCTTACGGCCTGTGGTGAAGCCGCCCACGGCACCGCCGAAGGCCTTGCCCAGCGTGCCCGTGTAGATATCCACGCGTCCGTAGGTGTTGAAGAACTCGCTCACGCCGTGGCCCGTCTGGCCCACCACGCCTGCGCTGTGGCTCTCGTCCACCATCACCAGGGCGTCGTACTTCTCGGCGAGGTCGCAGATTTTGTCCATGGGAGCCACGTTGCCGTCCATTGAGAACACGCCGTCCGTCACGATGATGCGGAAGCGCTGTGCCTGAGCGGCCTGCAACTGGCGCTCCAGGTCTTCCATGTCGGCGTTGGCATAGCGGTAGCGCACGGCCTTGCAGAGGCGCACGCCGTCGATGATGCTGGCGTGGTTCAGGGCATCGCTGATGATGGCGTCGTCCTTAGTGAGCAGGGGCTCAAACACGCCGCCGTTGGCATCGAAGCAAGCCGCATAGAGAATGGTGTCCTCCGTGTGGAAGTATTTGCTGATGGCAGCTTCCAGTTCCTTGTGCATATCCTGCGTGCCGCAGATGAAGCGCACGCTCGACATGCCGTAGCCGCGCTTGTCCATGGCATCCTTCGCTGCCTGGATGAGGCGGGGATTGTTGGAAAGGCCAAGATAGTTGTTGGCGCAGAAATTCAGCACTTCCTTACCGGCCACCTGAATGGCAGCCTGCTGAGGGCCTTCAATGAGGCGCTCATTCTTGTAAAGACCGGCTTCGCGGATGTCGGTCAGCTCCTTTTGGAGATGTTCTTGAAATTTACCGTACATATTAGTGTAATTAGGGTTTGTCAGGCCACAATATCTGAAATTCCGTGCAAAATTACGGCAAGTTTGCGACCTGACAAAATTTTCAGCCACTTTTTTATAGCCGCACGCCCCTTTACGCCATGAAAAGTCTAAAGGTGGGTTCTATTACTTGTAATCCGTACTGACGGATAGAAGGTGCAGGTGGAGGAATACACTCCTTCATAGATGCCCCTGAACACATCCGTTCCCGTCTCTACGGAGATTACATTACAGTCCAGACCGTCCCCTATGGTACTGCTGACATTTCCTTTTGCATCTCGGACGACGGCGGTCATGGCTGGCTGAGGTACTGTAAGGTCAATCCGGCCCGGTATCTCCACGTTGGCCCTGTACCTCATGCGGACTTGTATGCAGCAACTGTCGGGTATGGCGGTAAAATGTCCGTTCCTTACCCAAAAGGCTCTTTGTTCCCTGACGGCCTGGTCTTTGTCTGCCAATGCCACCAAGGGCACCTTACCGCTATTGACATTCTCGTATGACACGGTGTCCGTGGAAGTGGTGCCGTTCGGGACGGTATAGCTAATTATGTAGTCAAGCCATTCCAGCGAAGGCATGTACAGCGGCACGGTATAGGTAACCGATGCCTCCGAAAGCTGCCTGCCGACGACTGCAATCCCATCAACTGTAACTTCATCATTGTCATCACCGCACGCCATGAAGGACGACATCGCGGCAAGGCTTAAAAGCGCAAATAATAGTTTCTTCATATTCTTCGTTTTTATTGATTAATTCAACACACATCGAAAGATGGGGCTCTTATCCGGCAGCATCGGTTGCCTTGCCGCACACGCCGCTTTCTTTCCCCCAAAGCGAAGTATCCCCCGATAGCGGAGGATACTTGCGATGGGGAAAGGTTTTGCCGTCAACTATTCGCCAGACTTATAGCTTTTCCAGAACCTATTGGTCTCTCTGTTGGCCAGCTGAAGGCCGTATTTTCCTGGATTGGCAATATAGTTGTGGTAGGTGTAGTAAGTTGCCCAGCGGAAAGCCGATGTGGCTCCCCATCCCCGACTTTCCACCATGGTGAGATCACAGAACACATCGTCCTGATACGCGCCGTTGGCGTGCGTGGCATACTGGCATGTCCAGAAGCCCGTGCGGCAGCACAGCTGGTGGCTGAATTTCTTTTGGGCAGCCTTTCTCAGGTAGCTCCAGGTGGCAAACGTGCTCACGCATTTGCCGTCCACATAGCAATACTTAGTTATCGGGAAATTCAATCTTTGGAGCTTACTCTCAATTCCCTTGATGTCTCCGTCGTTCTGCGTGCAGAATCCCTCGCGCTCTCTTAAACTGTCCGCCATCCATTTTATATCGCCATCGGGAATACTCGACATTTTGTCCAGATTGAGGCCATATACAATGTCAAACGGCGGATTGGGGCAACTTTTGTGTACGTACTGCACAAGTTCCTTGATGTATTTCGTGTCTTTGACATCAATATAAAGGAGAGCAAACCGTTTGTCAGTGAGCAGAAGCGATTTCTTAAGAAGCACTTTAAGAGCCATCCAGTTAGAGGGGTCGCATTTGTCCTCAGATACGAATACGCCATGCGACACACACCAGTGGCTTCCCCCTGTGCTTCCGCACTGCACGTCAATCTCCACGCCGTTGGCGCCGTCGTCCAAGGCGAGCCTTATCATTTCTTCGGAATTACAGCGATGGCCCAACAGCCATACTGGCCTGTAAGCATAGGCGGTAGAGAAAGTAAAAAGTAATAATGAAGCAACAAGCAGAGTCTTCGATATAAGAGTTTTCATAGTCGTCGGTGTTTTTTTAGTTATTTGACTTTTTGCAGTTCACATGCTTCGCAGTCAGGGAATACGATAGTAAGCGTGTTCCCGTTGATTTTATAGGCTGCGACTTCCAGCTCGAACATTATCGTTGATTCTTCATCGGTGGGGAAGGCGTAGGAGACTTTGGAGTCGCTGGCCGTCCATGTACCTACCGCCTTGATGCTCTTTCCCGCCAGGCTCGGCTCATCTACGCTGTATTCCCAAACGAGTGTGCCGTCCTTGACAAATTCAACGGTGGTTTTCTCAGTAGGCTCCCCTTCTGTCTCAGGGTCATAGACATACACCCATTTCCCTTCAAGACTCGTTTCCGAAGCCAAATCGTCGCTGCTGCTACAGCCGCTGAAAAGGGAGGCGGCGCACAGCGTGGCAAAAAGTGCCATGGTCGTTAAGATTTTGTTTTTCATAATTTTTGAGTTTTGTTAAGTTTCGCAGCTTGATTTCACAAGTTTTCTTTGCAGTAGGGCAACGCCGGAATCCTCACTTGGCCTTGAGCTGCGGTTGCGAGGGAAGAGAAGAAAGTCGGCAGTCGGTATATTATAAAGGAATGAATAGCGGATATGGCATATCGAAATGTATTACGCCTCGTTTTGGCAATGCAATTTTAAAAAATGCTAAAGAACTACACAAGCATTGCGGAGAAAATTTGCAGAAAACACAATAAAAAACGTACCGGCGCTGCATTTTTGAAATGCAGAGATAGCAGAAAGCGAGATTAGACGCAGACGGCGTATTGTCCAGGAAGCCTTTACGCCTTGGGCACTGCTTTGAGGCCATTTAATTACAGGGCGGAAGATTAAGCCTTCCACAGCGGGACGCACTTGTCTTTTTGTGCGTCGATTGCGTCGATTGCGTCACCAAACAAATGGGCAGGGAAACGGCGAGGGCCACACGCCAACGGGCAACCGACTTACTCCAACAACTGGCGGACTAAGCGAAACTATCGGCGGACTAGTAAAAACTATCGGTGGACTAGTAAAAACTATTATTGTTGTCCGGGAAAAAAGAATGTAATCTTTCATATTGTTTGTAAATGCAAGAGGTTTGAGAGATTGACATTAGTAGGGGCTTACCTTGTTACCTCGGGAGGCTAAGCACCGAAGGTGCGACAGAATGGAGGATGGGGCGAGAGCCCTGTCTCTTGAGTTTGATTCTTTATGGGAGCGCTGTAAGTGCGATATAATTACCACTTTACTTGAAATATGTCGCACTTGCAGTGCTCCCAAAGGAAAGGATGCCGGAGTGAGGTAGGGCTCATGCCCTACCCTCCACCCTATCGCACCTTCGGCGCTTCGCTACGATGTCCTGTCCTTACGCTCCGCTCATGGCCGGCTGCATTTATAGCCTATCTACGGCAGGCCGTACCGCGTCATCCTGCTATGTGCGTGTCCCACACCTGCGGTGGGCGCTCCCTCCGCCCGCATCCCTTGCACCCCTTAGCGGTGGTCTTCGTGTGCGATGCAATCGACGCATTCGACGCACAAAAAGTCATGAAGGATTTCAGCAGAAAACTTTTACAGTGCTGTCCGGCAAACGCGAAAGTCCTGCCCGCTACTGCGTTTAATACGTTGTCTTTCCTATTTCCTCAACGGCAAGAAGGCTGCGGGGAAGAGAGCGTCCGTCTTTTTGATGGTTATGATTTCCATATTAATGGTGTGCTTTACCTAAGGAAATCAGCAAACGAGGAACCCTTTCCGCAGGGCATTTGCTAATTCTCACATTTTCATTTTTCACGCCAGGGTGAAGGCCACGGGAGCGCGGTCCAGCACGTCGGGATTGGAGAGGGCACGCACACGGTAGCAGTCGTCATCGCCGCCGTAAGCATAGCCCAAATCGTGGTCCTCGTTCTCACGGTCTAATGCGCGGAGAACTTCAAGATAATCTTTCTTGCTGCGCAACACCTCATCGCGAAGCAGCGGCGTAGCCTCCACCACGGCTCGTTCCACGCAAGGTTCATCGGTGTTCCAGTACGCGGTGTGCTTGCAACACAGTATCTCCACGACATCGCCTGCCTTGAAATGCACTTCTTCGGGCGTTCTGCCGTCAAACTGCCGCAGGCGGCCAAAGCGGTTGTATTCTTCCGTGTCGGTGGTGGGCGCATCCCATTGCACGAGGCGGGCGTAGGGTTGCGTGCTCCACAACGTGCCGTCAGGCTGATACACACGGACGGAGAGGCTTTCATCCTCCCGACAAGGCAGGCCTACGGGCTCTTCAACGATAACGTGCGCATAGGTTCTTCCGTCCCTATTGCGGACATCCTGCAACATTCTTTCTTCAGCTTCCTGCAAGGTAGGGAAAAGGAGCGAGGGAGAGGCTTGGAGGGCAAAGGAGGTGGCGGAAGACGGGCCGCCCTTGCGGTCATAATGCGTGAGACGGAAGATGCTGCGCTCCTTGAGACGCTGCTGCTCTGCGGCAGCCGGGCGCAAAGGCTCTCCCCCGGGGGAGCGGGGGAGGGGGCTTTCGTCTTCGTTTTCGTTCCTGTTCAGCCACGACGCGCCCTGACCCAAGCAATAGTTCTCAAAACGGGTGTCAGTATGTATTACGAAAGCGTCCATGTGGAGGACATCAAGAACCGACACAAATGAATTGTACTCCACAAGCGACGGCACGGTGGGGATGTGGCAGAGGCTTTCGTTCTGTACGTTTTCGGGGTATTGCTCATTGCTTATTCGAGAAATCGTTTTGTCCATGAGGTCCAAGTGGTACAGCACCATTTGCATACACTTAAAATCGGAGCCGTAGGCCTCATCATCCGAAAGAGCCTTGCAACTGTCAAACGGACTGCAATGAAACTCCAGTTCCGTGGTAACTGTGATGACGTCCTCGCCATCCTGCATACCGCGACACAGATCCGCAGCTTTCCTGTGCTGGCGCACCATCTTGCGGTGCAAGCCCACGAGTTCCGTCTCCATTTCCCGACAACGCGCCTCGGCGTCCTCCGTGAGGGGCATAGCGTCAAGGCACGCCTTGCGCTGTTCCAGAAGGTTCTCAACCCGGGTGCGCTGCTCCCGTGAGATCGACTGACTGAGCAAAGGCATTTTGAGCCGATCCTCACCCGTTATTAACTTTATTTCCCTCTCTATTTCCTTTATTGTCATAATCACAAAACTTTCAAATCAACATTAAACAATCTGGAAAGCGGCTTGCCGCCCACGCTGAAAAGCACACCGCCCAAAAAGACAGGCACGCGCACATACCATGCCACCTTCGTACACACTATACTGGCTACGATGGCCGTGATGGGCACGAAGCAGAAGATGACAAAAAGAATCAACACCAGAATGGCGAAGTTTATTTTGAAAAACAGGCGCAACGCCTCATATATACTATATCGGCTATTCATTTCCACAAGTTCTCCATTGTCAGTTTTGTCTCATCTGCCTTACTGACTATGGGCATCATCCCACATGCTGAATAATACCATTATGATAAAGTACAGAAAAAGCAGTACACCCGCCACAGCGCACGCACCTATGAAAAGGACACAAATAGCCGCGAATATCAGAGTTAAGGTAATCATGGTGAGAGGTCTATTAAATTAATTATTTCCTTTCTCATTTACGCTGATACATTTCAACAGAAACGGCACAGCTTATCAAGACAATGAACGCTAATTATCAAAAAAGAGCGCTATTATCCTTACAATTATTCCAAATACGACTTCTAACACTGCAAAGGCAATGAAAAGCACAAAACCTACAAGCCCAGCGAAGGCCAGGCCAACGATAATGCCAAAAACAAGTTCTAACATGGAGGAGTCGGGATTTAAAGAAGCCTACCTATTCATAGCTTTCAGAATTGTCGTACATGACATCCTCTATCATTTCTTCTGCAGAGATGCCTTTGTCTTCATCTTGCGTTTCTTTACGCTGCTTCAATTCCTTTTCTGTTGTCACAGATTCGATTTCCGTATTATTATCTTCCTCTTCAATGTCTGTATTGTAGTTATCGATTGTATCCACAACGAGTTCTTCTTCCACATCTTTCGTATTCTCCCTGTTTCTCAACGCATCTGCACAGAATATGCCTATCAGTATTGCTATCAAGACTCCCATAAAGATGAGAGTGTTGCGAGTATCTTTCTTGTCTTCTTCTGCTTCTCTTGCTTTTTTCTCTCTTCTTTTTTGAGCCCGTCTGGCGTTTCGTTCCTTGCGTTTACGTTCTTTCTCCTCGGCCTCTGCTTTTTCTTTGGCTAAGACTTCTTCACGTTCTTCAGGACTGAGGGAATCCAGATATTCCTGTCTTGCTCGCTTTTCTTCGGCAATTCTTCTTTCTTCTCTCTCTTTCTCTAAAGCAGCAGTGTCGATTTCTTCTATTTCGTCCTCTTCTTCCTCTTCCTGCAATGACTGCATTTCTTCATACAGTTCTCGTTGAGTATTCCAGAAATCATCATCTGCTTCGTCTAAGCCTGCATAATACTTATACTGAAAGCAACCGTTCTCGTCGGGGGAAGTTATGTCCGAACGTAAGTATTCTTCCAAATCGCAGCGGCTATTGTATTTACAATTCCTGCAAACTTTTACTCTATTAAATAATCCCATACGTGTGTTTTATTTTTGGATTAATAAGTAAATGAAGTCGGCAATCCTCATTGGCCGCACATATCATATTGTAGCGACATTTGGCACAGATGGGATTGTCCTCCTCCGTCATTCTATTGGGTATTAACATATCTTAAAGACTTTCTCAAAATTCCTATACGAAACTTTCTCCCAGTCTTCTTCGCTCATAACTTGTTGGAAGTCTTGGATAATCTTTCCATACATTTCCTGATGGTTATTGTCTGGGTAGAAGGTTATATGTAAGGGATAGTCCGTACCAAACATTATTCTGTCGGCCAAACCTTCTTTTATCATTTCTGCAACGTCCTCCGTAGGGGTAAAGGCGGTGTCGCCATAACAGTTTGGGCAAGCCTTCATCACGGCAATAGCTTGATCAACAGGACGACAATGTGCCAAGACGAAAGTTACATCCTCGTTCTTCTTGATAACGTCCATATATGAACCTGCATCACTTTCTTCTCTACCACCCGTATGGAACAACAGGGGCACTTCCCATTTGCGGGCAAGGTCAATAGCTTTGTCAAGCAAGTCGGGACGTTCTTCCCAACGATGAAAATAGCCGTGTACCTTCACACACCGCCATTCTATTCCGCTGTTGAGCATCTCATAGATTGTTCCGTCTTCCAGCCATTCCGGACAAAGCCATAGCACAGGCACAACCTTATCTCCGGCACGCTCTACCAAGCGCACCATCTCGGGCAAGGCCCGCAGCGTATTACCGTCACATGAGCTTGAAGACGATGCTGCAAACCGTTCAACGCCTACAGACGTGAGAAAGTCCACAACTTCATCGGAAGTCGTATAGTCTTCACGGAATTGCCCTACGTGAATATGGGCATCATATATTTTCATAGTAATCCTTTGCTTCTATATTCTTCTACTAAACGCTTATTGAGGAAGGCCACTTTGCAGAAATGCTCATTGACCTTCATCATGTCGCCTCCACTTTCATTATAATTGCGCACAAGGCAGCGGGCACAATAGTCGCGGGCCTCGCATTCCAGACATTGAGGGAAAGAGGCCTGTGTAATTTTCCGCAGTTCCTTTATCTTGGCACTGTTCTCCCATATTTCCCGCAAGGACTGCTTATAGACATTGCCCAGCACCATATCCTGCCAGCCTGCACAGGGATACACGTCGCCGTTGGCCGTGATGCAGCAATTGTCATAGCCTACACCACACACGGGCTGCTGCTTGTAGCGTTCAAGGTCAAACTTTATCTCTTCGCTGATAGGGCGCTGCTTAAGGGTCTCGTCCTTGTACTGCCAGTCGTGCTCTATGATGTCGCGCAGAAGTTCTTCTGTCTCTTCTATGGAGATACGATTAGCGAGATTTGCTGTATCCAGGTCGGCCTGAGCCATCATGATATAGTCCGTCTGTGCCTTTATCTTGAGTGAGCGGGCATAGTCCAGCACCTTGTCGTAGCCGTGTCTGTTGGCTTTCATAATGGGACAACTTATCTGCACCGGCACATCGGCGGCCACAAGTTTCTCAATGGCTGCCTTTGTCTTCTCGAAAGAACCCTTTACGGTGGTTATCATGTCGTGAATGCCTGCGTCCATACTGTACAGAGAGGTCTGTATGAGTGATATGTTCAGGTCGTGCAGTTCCTGAATGTCCTCGTCCTTCAGCGCTATCAGGTTGCTGAGGATGGTTACCATCAAGTCTTTCTCGCGTGCATAACGCACAAGTTCCATAAGGTCTCTGTGCATGAAGGCTTCGCCACCGGAGAAGGTTACATGCAGTCCACCCATATCTGCCAACTCATCCAAGAGCGACTTCACCTTTGCTGTAGGCATGTCGAAGCCGTGGTTCTTCTTGTCGTTGGGGATATAGCAATGAATGCAACGCTCATTGCAGCGACTGCTCAACTCAAACTGAATATTGGAGATAAGCGGTCGCCCTTGCACCTCCTCAAGAAAGAAATCCTGCGTGTTCTCGCTGACAGGCGTTTCGGTCTCCTGATAGTAATCCGTGGCAAGGGTTTTGGGATTCTCCATAGCGTAGGAGAAGGTCAAGTCGGCGGCATCTAATTTCTCCTTCGTCTCTCCCATTACTATAAACTTATAGCGGGCCAGACTTTCTGCGAACTCCATAAAGTCGGCCTTGAGCGTATCATAATCTACATCTTTGTAGATTGTAAGAAGATGACTGACGATGTCTTCTACATCCTTGGACTCACGGCTTAACTCGCGCAGCATGTCCGCACCTACGGAATCATAAGTGCGGTCATGGCGCGTAAGCTGATTTGTTATATATCCGTAATGCTCCGTGCAACGGATAAAACTATTAATAGATATTCTTATCAGCATTATATTTCCAGATTATTCGGATTCTTCCTTCTGTTACATTTTCCACTTCACGAGGCCCATACAACTCCTTTTCTGCAAAAATAAAGTCTGGTTCATTTTCCTCAATTCCACGAAGGCCTTCGCGCTTTATCCATTTTTTGGAGAGGATTTCATAAGTTTGAGCCGTTGCTGACAGCCTTGCAAGAGCGACATTTTTGTTTTCTACTAACTCTATCATTTTTTTGCCTAATTTTTAGTTAATAATTTAGTTTACATAAGATAGAGTGCACCTCCCAAGGGAGGCACACTCATCGTTCTCGTAATTGTTACATTGTACGCTCGCACTTTCGGCACCAGTAGTCGTTGTAACCATTACCATGGTCTTCAGCAGGACAACCAGCTGCGTAAGAACCTGTGGGCAGATTCTTAGCAATCATCTGTGCTTTCTTATACTCTTTCATTTTGATAAAGTATTAGAGGGTTATGTCTTCATCCTATCGAGCGACTCGACTTTCTCTATTTCCTACTTCCTTTGAGGCGGTTCGGCGTTTTCCTTAATCAACACTCTGGATAGCGACGTGGTCTATGCTTTCCACTTCGGGATGCTGCATCTTGGTGTAGCGCGCCAAGGTGTCATCGCGCTGCTGCGCATCAAGGGGATACCAGTTCTCTGAATCAATGATCATTTCCAGCGGACAGGCTCCACCGTCCCAACGAACGCCACCACAGTACCAACCGTAGGCTCTATAACGAATTCTTAATTGTGACATAATATTAGATGTTTGGAGTTGTATTTCCGACGGCAAAATTACGGCTTTCTTTTCACTTCATTATGGTTCATTATGGTTCATTTCCAGTTCATTTTGGTTCAAACAAGGAATAATGATGCTAAAACGGCGAAGAATGTGCACTTTTCGGAACGTGACGCTCTCCATGTTCCAATTATTTCGTAACTTTGCAGCGATTCCTTGAGAGAGAAAACTTGAGGAAAGGACTCTGCGGTTGTTCCAGACAACGAAATCAGCAAAATTTCACCCAGCGACCTGCAATCGGAGCCTGATATGTGTGACTCTTCCCTCCCCCTCGGTACGATGGCGGAGGATATCATACATTTCCAGGCGTGAAGAGGCTGCATGCCGGTTGCTCAGGTGTTTGCTGATACCTGTTGTCTGGGCGTGACAGTCAAGTCTTCACGCCTTTTTTGGCCTACAATATAAACTTGAACCAAAATGAACCGAAGAGACTTGAAGTTATTTTCGTAACTTCGCGCAGGATTTTTAGGATGAAAAAGCCGGCAGACATCTCAAAGTTCAATCTGAGGCTCCGCAAGGAGGTAGAAGAAAAAATGGGCGCACGTGTCAATACGCCCAAGGACTTTGTGTGTCTGCACGATAGAATCTATAACGAGCTCCACGTCAGCATCAGCATCAGCACACTCAAACGCTACTGGGGCTACGTGTCGGCACCCACGCACTATCAGCCCAACATATTCACGCTCAACACTCTGACGCACTTCGTGGGCTATCGCGACTGGGAGGCCTTCATCGCCGGCGACAAAAAGAAAGCGACACCCGGCAAAACCGAGCGTCGCAAGAAGATAGAGGCTGCACTCTCTCGCATAGAGAGCCAGATGGCCCGCCTCGGGGAGGAGGTGGCCACGCTGCACAGGCTAATGCATGAGGAAGAATAGTATGCCGTGCTTGTTTCCACATACGTAATTGACGGGCGCCTTACCTTGCATCACAACGTCTTCGAGATACAGTGTCTCGCCCTTTATGAAAAGGTGGCAACGGAAGGTGTCGCCTACGCTCAGTTTGCTCCCCACGCTGCTCTCCACCGCGAAACGGTGGTGTCCAATGCAGCGAAACACGCACTCGTGATCGGGCTGCCACATCACCCGCAGCCTGTCATCCACACATATCTCGTCGGCACTCAGGCTCTCGGACAGCAGCGGCGTACTCTCCAGACCTCCCGCCGATGCCGTGCGGCGGCAGAAGGCGGCCCACGACTGATAGCCCACATACTGGCTCAGGATGTCCAACGTGGCACGCCGCTGCCCACCGTCGCTGCTCACATAGCCATACAGACGCTTCAGCGTGCTCACGCTCACGCTCTGACGTGTTTTCTCAAAGATGCTCTCCGCAAGAATGTCGAAGTCCCGGGCCGTCTGCATCGTGCGTCCAGCCACGGCTTCTATCTGCTTGCGCAGCGCGCGTTCATTATTATTCTCTTCTGTCATTGCCCTAAAGTTAAATCCTATAAATTAGTCTTCTATCTCTTTAAGTATTTCGGTGAGGACGTTTGTATATTGGTTGTTGATATAGTCGCCCAGTGCTATATAGAGGGCCATGCTTTCCTGCTCTGTGAGCTTGCCGTCCCATCCTTTCTGCATGGCTTGCACCTCCTTCATTCCCTGGAGATAGAAGTGGGTCGATTGCTGGGTCAAATCCCACTTTCTCCGCAGCGATAAAGGCTGCGCTGTCTCTCTGCGGAGCGTATCGAGGAAGGCCGCGTAGTTCATTTCTTCCATCAGTTTATCAATACGGCGACATCCCCGCTCTTTCTCTTCCGCGTAGAAGTTGGCAGCGGGCACTGCCTCCGTGCTGGCTGGAGCCTCGGGAACCGAATGGGGAGCCTCGGCGGGGCGGGGCTGTACGGTGTCGGCCATGGTGGCCGGCTCAGCCACAGGCACAACGGCTGACACAGGTTCCAGATCTGTGTGACGAATGTCCATAAGCCCCGTGGCCGTCAGCACGCCCACCACGGCTATTATGCCCAGCATTATGCCGCCTGCCAGCGTCAGCCATCGCCGGCGCCGGTCCACGCGGGCAAGGGCCTCCCGCAGTTCCTGAACGCCGTTGTAACGCCGTGCAAGTTTCGCCGTGCAGCGTCGCACCACGGGGGCGTACATTACTCCTAAGCGCAGTTCTCGAAGTATCACGCCGAGGCTATATATATCGTTGCGTACGTCAGGATTGCCGCCTTGCTGCTGCTCGGGCGACACATACGCCAGCGTGCCTGCAGCCTGCTTCAGCACAGCGTAGTTGTCGGCATCGGCCAGCCCGAAATCGATGATTTTGAGGTTATGGCCGTTGTCCGTGACGAGGATATTCTGGGGCTTCAGGTCACGGTGCACCACCTGATGGGCATGCACCCACGCCACAGTCTCCACCATCTGTTCGGCCAGACGGCGGCGCTCCGCGCGGCTGCCTACGAAGGCATCGAGCGTGAGGCCCTGCACATATTCCATCACGAGGCACTCCCCCAGGCCCGCCACCTGCTCCAGACCCACGGCTTTCACCACACAGGGGTGACTCAACCGCGTCAGTACGTCATATTCTTTCTGCAACAGACCCTCGTAAAACGCCTGCCCCACGTACTCCTCCTTCAGGCACTTCAACACCCACCACTGGCCCTGCCGCCGCGCCTTTACGAGGCAGCAATAGACACCCATAGCCAGATTCTCTTTCTCGGAGAAGGCACGGTCATCAATCACCTGCGCCATGTCGGGCGGCACAAGGATGCCAGAGGGATTATTTTCTGCGAAGGACATCCGATGCAATTGTTTTCTGCTGCAAAGTTACGAAAAAAAACGGTATAACTATACTTTTGCGCAATGTTATGCCTCAGGTCGGAATAAGCTTTCTAACACAAGTTTCTATTCCAGACAATTTTCAGGCGGTTTTTAATGAGAAAATAAGGATCTAAAAGGCGCAAAAAAAACATAGCGACCCTGCGGCAGGGTCGCTATGTTGCTGAATTGGAATCAGGTTAGGATTTAATACTCATCCTCGTTCCAAAGGAAATCCTCTTTGGAGGGATAGTCGGGCCAAACGTCCTCGATGGTTTCGTAGATTTCGCTTTCTTCTTCCAGTTCCTCCAAGTTTTCAATGACTTCAAGAGGGCATCCTGAGCGCTGGGCGTAGTCCAGAAGTTCGGCCTTGGTGGCGGGCCAGGGAGCATCCTCCAGATAGGTGGCAAGTTCCAGTGTCCAATACATAGTTTTCGTAGCCTCGGACTTCTCTCCTGCTCCTCCGTACAGCCCATCGGCGGGCGAAGGCGGGGCAGAAGCGGCGGCGAGGACTTTGTTAAGGTGAATAATTAGATGTTTTTCGCTTTGGGCGGCAAATATACAACTTATTTTTGATTGTAGGGGCAGGATAGACCGTTTTTTCGCATGTTTTTTGATAAAAATGCTTATTTTTGTTGCCGTTGGCCCTTTTTTTATCAAAACAAATGCTTAACTTTGCTCCCAAATCCACACCCTAAGACTTTGCAAGCCATGCTTACGATTCTCAATTCCATGCTTGACTGGTTCCACAGCCAGCCCTCGCTTTTGCAGACCTACTGGGGCATTGCCCTTGCGTTCAGCACGTTTTTCATTCTCCAGAGCATCATGACGTTCATCGGCTTGGGCGATTTCGACCACGGCGACATGGGCGGCCTCGATGCCGACACGGCAGGCGCTGACCTGAGCGACGGCGGCCACACGCTGGGCGACGGCGGGGTGTGGGAGCTGTTCAGCCTGCGCAACTTCATCAACTTCATGCTCGGCGTTGGCTGGGGCGGCGTGTGCTTCTATAATGTGATTGACAGCCCCACCCTACTGGCTCTCGCCAGTTTGGGCGTAGGCATTGCTTTCCTGCTCATCTTTATGTTTCTCTGGAAGATGATGTTCCGTCTGGAAAGCGCAGGAAATTATGACATACGGCAGGCCGTGGGCCTCGTTGGCGACGTGTATCTCCGCATAGGGCCGTCGCGCAGCCGCGCAGGGAAGGTGCAGATTAGCCTTGACGGCAGCGTGCATGAGTTTCAGGCCTACACCGACGTTGCGGAGGAACTGCCCAGCGGAGCGAAGGTGCGCGTGGTGGAAGTCATCGGTGCGGACAGCCTGCTCGTGGAGAAGGCTTGAACGGCCATAATGAGGGGATTAGCGAATGAGACAATTAGCAAATGAGCAAAGACCCTGCGGGCCGCGGCCCGGTTCGCTAATTTTCCCATCTCCCTATTCGCCAAATTCCTCATTCGCTGATTCGCTAATTTCCTCATTTGCTAATTTCCCATAGTTTATAACCTAAAACCCCTTACGATATGGAACCCTACATGTTTGTTGTCTTTGCAATCGTGGCTTTCGGCCTGATTGCCGGTTTTCTCAACCGTTACCGTCGGTGTCCGTCCGACAAAATTCTCGTTATCTACGGCTCGCGTGGAGCCAACAAAAGCGCCAAGTGCATACACGGCGGCGGCAAGATGGTGTGGCCTATCATTCAGGACTACCAATACCTTAGCCTGACGCCCATCGGCATAGATGCCAACCTGACGAGTGCCCTCTCCAAGCAGAACATCCGCGTGGACGTGCCCTGCCGCTTTACCGTGGGCGTGAGCACCGACCCCGACACGATGCTGGCAGCCGCCGAGCGTCTGCTGGGCCTCACCTCCGCGCAGATTCAGGAACTGGCCCGCGATATTCTGTTCGGCCAGTTGCGTCTGGTCATCGCCACCATGAGCATTGAGGAGCTGAACTCCGACCGCGACAAGTTCCTTGAGGCCATCACGGCCAACGTGGAGGTGGAACTGAAGAAGATTGGCTTGAAACTTATCAACGTGAACGTTACCGACATCAAGGACGAGAGCGGCTACATCGAGGCTCTGGGCCAAGAAGCTGCCGCCAAGGCCATCAATGAGGCTAAGGTGCGCGTGGCCGAGCAGGAAAAGTTCGGCGAAATCGGTAAGGCCGATGCCATGCGCGAGACGCGCATCCGTACCGCCGAGGCCAACGCTTCCGCCGTGAAGGGCGAAAATGAGGCCAAGGTGGCCATTGCGCAGAGCGATGCGGAGCGCCGTGAGGCCGAAGCCGAGGCCCAGCGCCGAGCCACTGCCGCCGAAAAGGTGGCCGATGCCGCTGCCAAGGAGGAGGCCTACGCCGCCGAGCGCAAGGCCGAGGAGGCGCGTGCCGAGCGTGAGCGCAGCACGCAGAATGCCGACGTGCTGGTGAGCCAGGAGATAGAGAAGAAGCGCCTTGTCATAGCCGCCGAAGCCGAAGCCGAACAGAAGCGCGTAAACGCCAAGGGCGAGGCCGATGCCATCTTTGCCAAGATGGAAGCCGAGGCCAAGGGCCTCTACGAAATCCTGACCAAGCAGGCACAGGGCTACGACAAGATGATACAGGCCGCCGGCGGCGATGCCACCAAGGCTTACACGCTGCTCCTTCTGGAGAAGCTCCCCGAACTGGTCAAGACGCAGGTTGAAGCCATCAAGGGCATCAACATCGACAAGGTTACCGTTTGGGATTCGGGTCAGAGCGCAGACGGCAAGGGCTCTACGGCCGGCTTCGTGAGCGGCCTGATGAAGAGCGTGCCGCCCCTCAACGAGCTGTTTGAGCAGGCGGGGCTCTCCCTGCCCGAATACCTTGCCAAAAGGCAGGAGGGCAACGAGCCAAGCGAGCAGTAGGCTGCACGGAAGGCCACCGTATGCCGGACGGGCAGATGCGGCGGCCCATGATTTCCTACCCTATACGAGAGTTTCCGCTGTCGTATAGGGTAGTTGCTTTTATCGTATAGAGTAGTTTCTCTTACTGTATAGGGTAGTTGCAACGCGCCTGTAGGACAGGCTGCGGCCCGCGGCGCGGGCTGCATTCTGTCCCAAGGAAAGGGCTTTCTCCCGCAGGCGTGCGCGAATATACAATAAGGAGTGCCGATGCTGTCGGCACTCCTCATGCAATTTGTCCGCAGGGGGCGCGGCCCTACTTGTTTTTCTCCTTGATGGCCTTCAGTTCCTCCTTTGAGCGGAGGTAGGTGGCGCTCACGTCGAGGCTGGAAATGACCTCCTCGTTGTTGAGGTCGGCTGCGGAGAAGTAGAAGATTTTGTGGCGGTGGGCCGAGGAACCGCCGCGCACGCCTGTGGGATAGTACACGCTGCGGCGCTCTGCACGGTCCTCGTCGTCCTCTTCCTTGTGTTCCTCCATGCCGGTAACGCTGTTGAGACCAAAGCCCGTGGCCAGTATGGTAACCTTCACCTTGGGGCCAAGGTTGCTGTCGATGCTCAAGCCCCACTTGGTCTCTACGTCGGCGGGGAATTTGCTCATGAACTCGTCCACTTCGTTCATCTCGTCCATCATGAGCGTGTTGGTCTCCCCTTCGTCGCTGTAGGATATACAGAGGAGCACGCGCTTGGCATGGTAGTACTCGTTGTTGTTGAGGAGCGGGCTGTGGAGCGCACTTTCGATGGCTCGGCTGACGCGGCCTTCGCCTTCTGCGTAGCCGGTGGAGATGATGGCCACGCCGCTGTCGCGCATCATGGTACACACGTCTTGGAAGTCGAGGTTCATTACGCCGCGCATCGTTATGATGTCGGCGATGGAGCGTGCGGCCACTGTGAGGGTGTCGTCGGCTTTTTCAAAGGCGTTGAGCACTGAGAGCTCGGAATAGACGTCGCGCAGGCGCTCGTTGTTCACCACGAGAAGGGCGTCCACCTCCTTTGACATGGCCTCCACGCCGTCGAGAGCCTTGTCAATCTTGCGTAAGCCCTCAAAGCGGAACGGGATGGTCACGATGCCCACCGTGAGTATGCCCATCTCCTTGGCTTCGTGGGCTATGATGGGGGCAGCTCCCGTACCGGTGCCGCCGCCCATGCCGGCGGTGATGAACACCATCTTTGTGCCGTCGCTGAGGATATGGCGTATGCTCTCGATGCTCTGCTGGGCGGCCTGCTTGGCCCGCTCGGGGTCGTTGCCGGCACCGAGGCCGTCCTGGCCCAACTGGAGGCGGTAGGGCACAGGGCTGTCGGCCAGAGCCTTGGAATCGGTGTTGCAGAGCACGAAATTCACGCCGCCGATGCCTTCCCTGAACATGTGGTTGACGGCGTTTCCGCCGCCGCCGCCCACGCCTATCACTTTGATGATGGAGGGTGTGGGGGCTTCAATGCCTTTTCCCATATCCACGATGAGGCCGTCGTCGTGCTTGGCTTCCTGTTGCTTCTTCGGGGCGTAGAACTCTCCGCCCATGTCAATCATGTCGTCGTCAAAGTTGTCCATTATGTTCTATGCTTTTGTTTTACGGATTGGGTATTGGGGTTAGTCCTCCTCGTCGTCCGAGGGTTCGGTGAACACCTTGCCGAGATTGTCGAGGCCGTTCTTGAGTACCCGCTTGAGGCTTCCGAAGCGGTTGCGGCGCCTCTCCTTCTCTTCCTGCTTGAGGCGTTCCTGCTCCTGCCGTTCCTTTTCGAGGCGCTCCTGCTCCTGCCGCTCCTGTTCGAGGCGTTGCTGTTCCAGTTCCTCGGGCGTGGGCTGCTGGGGTTCGGAGAATATGTCGGGGTTCTGCCTCTCGTCGCTGCAGCACTCCTCCGTGGCGTTGGCCACTATGGAGAGCACGCCGTTGAAGGTGCCGTCGATGTTGAAGTTGCTGGGCTTGCTGCGGCGGATGGTGAGAGGCGCGTTCTTCACGAAGCGCAGCTTGCGAATGTGGGTATATTCGATGAGAGCCTTGTCCACGGCAGACATGTTGCTGGCTCCGCCAGTTACCACGAGGCCGCCGATGAGACGGTCGGGCGTATAGCCGGCTTCAACCTTGATGATGTGTGCGACGTTCAGGAGTATCTCTGCCATGCGCGACTCTATGATATCGACCACCTTGTCGTAGGGCACGCTGCGCCCGTCTTGCAGGCGGATGTCGTCGTGGGCTACGGGAGAACTCTCCACCGCCTCGATGAAGGCTGCTCCGTGGCGGCGCTTGATGTCTTCCGCTTCCTGCTGTTCGATGGAAAGCACGGTCATGAGGTCGCGCGTTACGTTGTCGCCGCCCAGAGGCAGGACAGCGAGATAGCGCAGCAGCTTGCCCTCGAATATCCCTATGGTAGTGGATTGTGCGCCCATGTCGATGAAACCGCAGCCGCTGAGCTTTTCTGCGTCCGTAAGGATGGTGTTGGCCAGCTGTATGGGGCTGACGATGGTCTCGGCGATGGGCAGTTTGGCGGCTTGGAAGCTGATGTCCAGCTGCTCAAGAGACACGGAGGGCACTATGATGTTGAGAAAGTTGCCTTCGATTCTGTTGCTCATCACGCCGACCGGATCGGCGAGGCTCTGCGTCTGCAACTTGTACTCCAGGGTCTGGACGTCGATAATGCTGAAGTCGGGAATCTTACAGGAGCGGTTCTCGTCAAGGATGCTATCGACAATGTCCTGCGTTACCTTGGTCGTTTCGGCGAAGTTGCGGACTACTTTGTTGAGCACGGTGTGCAGGCCGATGCCGCCCACGCCTACATAGACCTTGTTTATGGCCTTGTGGGACGTAGCCTCCAACTTGCCGATCATGCCCTTGACGCACTGCGACATGAGGTCGGGGTTGAACACGCGCCCTCGCTGGATGAATTTTGCCGAAGGCTCTTGCTCGGCGGCTATCACGTTGATAGCTCCATCGGGTTCTTTGCGGCCAACGACAGCGCTTACTTGCTGTGAGCCTATCTCAATGGCGGCGATTAGGTTCTGACTCATAGTGATATGTGGCTTTGTTTTTGTTTTTCGCGGAGGAGGGGGAGTGCGGACTTCAGTGCTTGCAGATGATTTGGTTGGCAAAGCTGATGTTGATGTCCTTATAGCGGTTCCAGCCTACTTCGGGCATTACTTTTTCGTAGAAGAGGCGAAGGTTGGCGAGTTTCTGGGGGAAGTCGGCGGGGGTGCCGGCGTGTATGGTCTGGTCGCCGATGCGCGTGAAGAGCTGGAGCTCGCGCTGCGGCGTTACGTTGATTTGTTCGATTTGGCTGTCCCAGAAGGCGTCGCTGCGTATGTATTGTCCCACGGGGAGGAGGCTTTTGCGGGCGTACTGCTCATCGACGTGGCCGGTAACTACCACGAGGTCGGCCTGGTAGCCTGTGGGTTTCATGCGGTAGCCGTTCTCGTCGAGGTAGTAGTCGTCGCCGTTGTCGGCCCGCACGCGCAGTACGGGGATGCGCTGCTCCACGAGAATGTTCACCATACCGCCGGGGGTCTTGTAGCAGGTGGCCTTCTGAATGAAGGGGTCGCGGAGCAGACTGTTCTCGATGTCCTGTCCGCTGACGCTGTCCATGAGCTGCCCTTCGGGGTGGAGGTGGGCACGGCGGAGCTTGCGGTCCACGTCGGCGGCGGTGATGAAGGAGGCGTGGAGGCTGTCGATGATTTGCACGTTGAGCACGTTGCAACGCTCTCTGCCTCCCCTGACGTTGATGCAGGTGAAGGCATAGACCAGATAGGCGAGGAGGCCTACGAGGAGCAGGGTTTTGAAGAGCAGTACGACGTGTTTCACGGTTTGGGGGGCTTTCGGGGTTTATTTGGCTTGGATAATCTGTGTGAGTTGGGGGCAATAGTCGTCGGCATCGCCTGCGCCGATGAGCATCAGCACGTCGAAGTCTTCGCCCTCTACGATGGCGGGGAGCTCTTCCTTGCGGGCCATGCGGCAGGGCATGGAGGGTCGCAGCTCGCGGCGGATGATGTCGGAGGTAACGCCGGGTATGGGGAGCTCGCGGGCGGGATAGATGTCGAGGAGTATGAGGTCGTCGAGACCGGACAGGGCCTCGGCAAATTCGCGGTAGAAGTCGCGTGTGCGGGTGTAGAGGTGGGGCTGGAAGATGCCGGTGATGCGGCGGCCTGTGAATACTTCGCGTATGCTTTCCACGCTGTGGCGTATTTCCTCGGGGTGGTGGGCATAGTCGGAGAGGAAGACGTGGCGGTCGTCGCGCAGCTTGAAGTCGAAGCGGCGCTCCACGCCTGCGAATGTGCGCATGGCCTGTCGGATTTCGTCGGGCGTGGCTCCTGCGATTTGGGCCAGGGCGATGGCGGCTATGCCGTTTTCGATGTTGATGCTCACGGGTACGCCCAGCTCGATGTCGGCTATGTGGCCCAGGGGGCTGACGAGGTCGAAGAGGATGCGGCCTCCGCCTATGCGCTCGTGCTCGGCGTGGAAGTCGCCGGCGTTGCGGCTGTAGGACCACACGGTTACGCCCTGCCGGGGGCGGGCCTGCATCTTCAGCCCTGTGTGCTGGATGAGGTAGCCGCCGGGCTGTATGAGACTGGTGTAGTGGGCGAAGCTCTCAAGGTAGGCTTCCTCGGTACCGTAGATGTCGAGGTGGTCGGCATCGGTGGCCGTGACGACGGTGGCGTAGGGCCGCAGGTGGTGGAAGGAACGGTCGAACTCGTCGGCTTCTATGACGACGCAGTCGGTTGCAGGGTCGGCGCTCTGGGGCTTTATGAGGTAGTTGGTGCCGTAGTTCTTCGTGATGCCGCCGAGGAAGGCGTTGCAGCCCACATGGCTCTGATGGAGCAGATGGGCGGCCATGGAGGTGGTGGTGGTCTTGCCGTGGGTGCCGGCCACGCACAGGCCGCGCATCCGGCGCGTCAGGGTGCCGAGCACTTGGGCGCGTTTCTGTATGTCGAAGCCGTGGGTGCGGAAGTATTGCAGTTCGCTGTGGCTGTCGGGAATGGCGGGCGTATAGACCACCAGCGTGCGCGTGGGGTCGAGGCAGGCTTGGGGGATGAGGCTGACGCTGTCGGTGTAGTGTATCAGTGCGCCTTCTTCCACGAGGGCGCGGGTAAGGGGCGTTTCTGTACGGTCGTAGCCGCCCACCGTATAGCCGGCGTGCAGGAAGTAGCGCACCAGTGCGCTCATGCCTATACCGCCCGCGCCTACGAAATAGACGGCGCCAGGGCTCTCGGCGGCTGCGGCGGCAGTTGTTTGCGGAATGGTATTTTCTGTCATATAGGGGAGTTCTGCGTAGTCTATAGGAGAGTTTTCACTGGGCCGCCGATAGGAAAAACCAGTCCGCCGATAGTTTTCACCGGCCTTAGGGAGCGGTTTTTCCGGCCTTTGGGAGCGGCGGCCTACTTGATAAGGCCGACCACCTCGTCGGCGATGTCGCTGGCCGCATTGGGGCAGGCCAGCTTGCGCACCTCGGCGGCGAGGCTGCGGAGCAGGGCATCGTCGAGGAGGGTGTCATAGGCCAGGCGGATGAGCTTGTCGGGGGCTTCGGCGTCGGGCAGGAGTATGGCGGCTCCCCGGCTGCTGAGGGCCTGCGCGTTCTTGGTCTGATGGTCCTCGGCCACGTTGGGCGAGGGCACGAGTATGGAGGGTTTGCCCAGCAGGCAGAGTTCGCTGATGCTGCCCGCTCCGGCGCGGCTCACCACCAGGTCGGCGGCGGCGTAGGCGGTGGCCATGTCGTCGAGGAACTCACTGACGTAGAGATTTTCGGGACGGCTGCCGCTATAGGTGTTCAGCGCCTCGGCAATGCCGGCACTGTAGTATTTGCCCGTCTGCCAGATAATCTGAATCTCGGTGTGCTGGCGAATGTCATCGAGGTGGCGGAGTATGCTCTGGTTGAGGGTACGGGCGCCGAGGCTGCCGCCCACCACGAGCACCGTCTTGGCATCGGGCTTCAGCCCATAGCGGCGGCGGGCCTCCTGGGGCGACACGGCGCAGTCCAGCAGGTTCTGGCGCACGGGATTGCCCGTCAGCACGATTTTCTCCTTGGGGAAGAAGCGCTCCATGCCCGGGTAGGCCACGCAGAAGCGCCGAGCCTTGTGGGCCAGGCTCTTGTTCGTAACGCCGGCGTATGAATTCTGTTCCTGCACCAGGCAGGGGAGGCCGAGCGCGTGTGCCGCATTGAGCGTGGCACTGGAGGCATAGCCGCCCACGCCCACCACCACGTCGGGACGGAACTCGCGGATGATTTTCTTGGCCTTGCGGCGGCTTTTGAGGAAGTCCATCATCACGCCCACGTTCTTAGGACTCCACAGCGGCCGCACAAGGCCGCTGACGGGCAGTCCCACGATGTCGTAGCCGGCCTTGGGCACACGCTGCATTTCCATGCGGCCTTCGGCTCCTACGAAAAGGATGCTGGCATCGGGGTGCTTGCGGCGCAGTTCGTCGGCAATGCTGACGGCAGGGAATATGTGGCCGCCCGTTCCTCCGCCGCTGATTATCACGCGTATGGGTTTGCTCATGGGGTTTTTCGGTATAGGGGTTGCAAGTTTCCTGAGGGCTACTTGCACGTTTGCCGGCTGAGACTGTATGCCATCCGCCTGCGGCTTGCAAGCGGTTTGTCGGAGCCTTGCAGCAAGGGTTTAGTAAGACGTGGCAAATTTACTGATTTCGCACGACTTTCCCGCCTTTTCGTTGTATTATTTTAAAATTTGTGGCAAAAATTAACCTTGCAGACCTGTTTTTCGCAGGTATCGGTCTGACAAATCAGGCGGTGGCAGCGTGCCGCCCGCCGATGCCACTGCGCGTCCCTACGGCCGTTTTCCCTCGCCTATGGGATAGCGTTTTCTACCCTATAGGATGGTTTTTCCTACCGTATAGGATGGTTTTTCCTACCGTATAGGACAGTTCGCCTTAGTCCGCCTGCAGTTCGCGCTGGGCCACGGAGAAGTTGCCCTTCCGCTGCGAAACGGCAAACCCTCCCCTATGTGGGGAGGGCTTAGTCTATAGAACTCCGGCCCCCCACGGGGGACTGGCGCACACAGTCGGCAGGCCGTGCTTACTCGGCGGCGATGCCGAGTACCACGCGGTTGTCGTCGTTGTTGCTGAAGGGCTGCACGGTGTCGCCCTTGCTGGACGTGGCGATGCGGTCGGCGGCGATGCCGTACTTCTCCACCAGCATCTTCTTCACGCGGGCGACGCGCTGCTCAGCCAGCTTGGCGTTGATGGTAGGATTGCCCGTGCCGGCGTCGGCGTAGCCTGTGAGCTCGGCCTTAGTCTCGGGATGGGCCTTCATGAAGGCGGCGAAATCGGCCAGCTTGCCCAGCTCGCTCTCACGCACGGTGCTCTTGCCCAGATTGTAGTAGATGGAGGTTTCGGTGCGGGCAGGCTCCTTCACGGGTTCGGGTGCTACAACGGGCTCCGGTTCGGGCTCCTTCACCACTTCTTCTACCACGGGTGCGGGCTCGGGTGCGGGAGGCACCACCACGGGCTCGGGTACAATCACGGGCTCTGGCTGAGCCTTGGCCTTGCGGTAGCCGAACTTGAAATTCACGCCGGCCATGGCGGTCAGCTGCCAGTCGCCGCGTCCGTTAATCTTGGAGTTGTAGCGGTCGTGGTAGTTGTTGGCATCCACTTCAAGGTTCACGCTCACCTGCTTGCACAGGTTGAAGTCGAACATCATGCCCACACGGAAGGCGTGGGTATAGCGGTCGTCGGTCCAGGCCAGCGATGACACGGGCTTGGCGGCGTTGAAGGCCGTGAAGTCGTCGTTGTCCCACGCGTAGGCCAGGCCTACGCCGCCCACGAGGTAGGGGTTGAAGAAACTCCCGGTGGACGAGGGGCAGAAAATGTTGCGGAGGTTCAACATCACGTCGATGTTGGTGTTCACATACTTATACTTGTATTCACCCACGCCTGTTACGCCGCCCTTGTTCCAAAGGCCGTTCACATGGAGGCGGGCTCCGACGACGGGAGTGAACATTGCGCCCACCTGCACGGCGGCAGTGGGCGTGATGAGCTTGCCCTGGTCGTAGTCGGTGAAGGTGGTCTGCACGCCGCCCTGTACGCCCACGAACACGTAGGGGTAAGGCTCATAGTCTTTCGGGGTGATGGTTTGCGCCGAAGCGCCGAGGGCTGTGGCCATCAGCAGGAGGGCCGCCAGCAGAAGGGTGTTAATCCTTTTCATAGCTTATCTGGTTATTTTTCTCGCTTTTTGGAAGCCACTTTGCGCTTTTATGCGTCGATTGTGGCGTACGTGGCGTTTTTCTCGATGAACGCGCGTCGCAACGCCACGTCGTCTCCCATCAACATGGAGAAGGTGGAATCGGCGTTCTCGGCATCTTCGAGCGTTACCTGCTTGAGCAGTCGGGTGTCGGGGTTCATTGTGGTTTCCCAGAGTTCCTCGGCGTTCATTTCGCCCAGACCCTTGAATCGCTTCACCGTAATGCCGCTTTCCGTGCCGCCGCCGAACTCGCTGGCAAAGGCGGCCCGCTCCTCGTCGTTGTAGCAGTAGCGCTTCGTCTTGCCCTTGACGCACTGGTAGAGCGGCGGCATGGCGATGTAGAGGTGCCCTTCACGGATGACGCGTGGGAAGTAGCGGTAGAACAGCGTCATGATGAGTGTGGCGATGTGCTGGCCATCGACGTCGGCATCGGCCATGATGATGCACTTGTCGTAGCGGAGTTTCTCGATGTTGGCGTCCGGCACGTAGGAGTGCATGTATGAGGCTTCGCCGTCGTCCTCTGCGGGTTCGTTGCTGGGCTTTTCGTCCAGCACGAAGCGGATGCCGAGGGCCTGGATTATATTGCGCACTTCCTCACTCTCAAGCGCCTTGTGCCAGTTGGTGGCCAGGACGCGCTCCACGTTAAGGATTTTGCCGCGCAGGGGCAGGATGGCTTGCGTCAGTCGGCTGCGGCCTTGCTTTGCACTGCCGCCGGCTGAATCACCCTCGACGAGGAAGATTTCGCACTGCTGGGGGTCTTTGCTGGAGCAGTCGGCGAGCTTGCCGGGCATGCCGCCTCCTGTCATGGGGCTCTTGCGTATGACTTGCTCTCGGGCTCGGAGGGCGGCGATGCGTGCCTTGGCTGCGAGCAGCACCTTGTCCACGATGGTCTTGGCGGGCTGCGGGTGCTCCTCAAGGTAGTAGGCGAGGGCCTCGCCTACGGCCTGATTGACAGCGCCTGCCACTTCGCTGTTGCCGAGTTTGGTTTTGGTTTGTCCTTCAAACTGGGGTTCGGCCACCTTGACGCTGATTACGGCGGTGAGGCCTTCGCGGAAGTCTTCGCCGCTTATTTCTATTTTGTCCTTGGCTATGGTTTTGGCGGCGGTGTCCTCGGCATATTTTTTCAGCACGCGGGTAAGGGCTGTGCGGAAGCCGGCGTGGTGGGTACCGCCCTCGTGGGTGTTGATGTTATTGACGTAGGACTGTATTTTTTCCTTAAAGGAGGTGTTGTAGGTCAGGGCCACCTCGATGGGGATGCCGGCTTTCTCCGTCTCAATGTGGATGACGTCGGCAATGAGGGGGGTGCGGCCGTCATGCTCGTCGATGTAGCGCACGAACTCGGGCAGTCCCTGATCGCTGTGGAAGGTTTCGTGGCGAAGGTTGCCTTCCTCGTCGGGCCTTTCGTCGTGGAGGACGATGGTGATGCCGGCGTTGAGGTAGGCGAGTTCGCGCATACGGGCGGCCAGGGTGTCGTAATTGTAAACGGTCGTGCTGAAGATGGTGTCGTCGGGCCAGAATTGCTGGCGCGTGCCGCGAAGCTGGGTGTCGCCCACCACCTTGACGGGATAGAGGGGCTTGCCTTTTTCGTATTCCTGCTGGTAGATTTTGCCATCGCGGAACACTTGTGAGAGCATGTGGCGGGAGAGGGCATTGACGCAGCTGACGCCTACGCCGTGGAGGCCGCCGGATACTTTGTAGGAGCCTTTGTCGAACTTGCCGCCGGCGTGGAGCACGGTCATGACGACTTCGAGTGCGGAGCGATGCTCTTTGGGGTGTTCGTCCACGGGGATGCCGCGTCCGTCGTCCTGCACGGTGATGGAGTTGTCGGCGTTGATGGTTACCTCAATGTGGGTGCAGTAGCCGGCCAGGGCTTCGTCGATGGAGTTATCGACGGTCTCATAGACCAGGTGGTGGAGGCCGCGCTCGCTGATGTCGCCGATGTACATGGCAGGCCGCTTGCGCACGGCCTCAAGGCCTTCGAGTACTTGGATATTGCTGGCACTGTAGTTGCCAGCCTGGGGATTGTCTGTCATTTCTCTTTGATTTAACGCGGCAAAGTTACGAAATTTTTGCGAATTGGGAAAGGCTTTTTGGCTTTTTTTAAGAAAAAAAGGCGTTTCCCTCTGAAAACGTCTTTTTTCGCCCCGCAAGAGGGCATGGGCGGGGCGGCAGGGGGCACGCCTCTGCCGAGGGTCTGCGGAAGTCCGTAGGACTGTCTTCCCTACCCTATACGATGGCTTTTCCTACTCTATACGGGAGTTCTTACTACTCTATACAAGAGTTTTTACTACTCTATACAGGAGTTTTCCGTGGCTTACAGAAAGGCTGGCCCTACTCCCATTCCCATTGGAAGTAGCGGGTGGCCACGCGGTCGGGAGCCAGGCCCCATTGGCCGAAGTCGTAGGCGGCCTCCACCTCCTGCTGCGTGGCGGCGGGCAGGGCGGTATAGAAGTCGAAGCCCGTGAGGCGCTCCAGTTCGTCGATGCTGAGGGCGTGGGCTCGGAAGTCGGCGGGCTTGTCGCCCACGGTGTCGTACTCGCGGTGCTCCATCCAGAAGGCGATGGCCGAGTAGCGTCCCGCCTTGAGCTTCAGCAAGGCCACGAAATAGTGTTTGGGCACGGGCACGCTCAGTCCGCTACAGTCAATCTGGCCGGCGGTCTGCCCCGAGGCAATGGTGCCGCCCTTGACGACATAGAGGGTATCGGCGAATGCGGCATCGGCGGCAAGGCTTTGCACGAAGCTTTCGTAGCCCCGCCAGTAGCCTCGGTTGAAATTGGGGATTTGGGGCGACATGTTGGTCATGTAGAACGTCTGCTCGTTGGCCTGCGAGGAGTAGAGGCGGTCGGCTGAGGCGCAGATGTGGCCGTGGTCGTAGCCCGTGGCGGCGAAGGCGTTGGCGGGCAGGGAGCTGCGGCAGTCGGGATCCTGGGGATAGGAGCTGCCCTCGGCGCGTGAGGTGTTTTGCCGGCGGGTTACGTTGTCGAAGCGATAGGCCACCCAGTGGGCATGGTGGGCCGTGGGGGAATAGCTGACGTAGTAGTTGGGCACGCGGTCGGTGGAGCCGTCGCTCACGAAGGCTTGGTGGACGATGAGCTCGTCGCCGCTGATGAGGGCCGGCACCTCGATGCGTCCGGGGTGGTCGCCCGCAGGTTCGATTTCCGTGTCGGCCTTGGCACCTATTTCATACTTCTGCGGGCCTTTGAGGCCGGCTCCGCCGAAGTACTTGTCCAATGAGCCGTAGAGCAGCAGCTCGCGGTGGAAGTTGTCGGGGTTGTCCTGAAGGTTGAGTGCCTTGCGTATGTCGCCGGCGGGGAGCTGTACGGGCAGGCAGCGGCTTGCGCCGGTTTCCCAGGCCGAGGCGGCTATGAGGAGGTTGGACGCGCTGCAGCCGTCCAGGGAGAAGCGTGCGTCGCTGAGGTAGGAGCCGGCCACGGTGCCCACCACCACGCCCTTGACCCACACTTGCCGCGCCGCCCCCTGCGTCTGGTAGGCCACGAGGGCTTCGGGCACGGTGTAGGGGTGCTCGCGCGTGCCGTCGCCCGGCTCGGCTTCGGCGTGGAAGCACACTTCGGCTATCTCGCTGACGGGATAGCTGATTTTCTGGCCGCTGCGCAGCACAATGTCCATAAAGTCCTGCTGGGCGGCGGCGGGGAGGGCAACTCCCAGCAGCAGGAGAGTGCCGAGCAGTCGGTTCAGGGTGTGTCTTGTCATACGGGGGAATGTTTAGGGTGAGCCACGGGCGCGGCAAGGGGACAGGCCTCTGCACCGCCTGCGGCTCCGACAGGATTTCTATTCCAGCTGATAGTCCATCGTGATGACCACGCGGACGTTCTTGATGTAGGGGGTGGTGGCGTCGCGGTCCTCGATGGTGAACTGTCCTTGGCTGGCATGGTTGATTTTCCCTACCTTGCTGCCGCTGTCGGAGGCGAACTTTTCGGCTGTGGCACGGGCATTTTTCGTGGCTTCCTCGACCATGGCAGGCTTCACGTCGTTGAGGCTGGTGAAGTCGTAGCGCACGGCGTGGTCGCCGTACTGTTCGGTGATGAGGGGCACGCCCCGGTTCATCAGTTCGGCCTGCCGAGCCATGAGGCGGCGCACCTTATCGACTTCGCCCGAGGTTACGGTGATGACGCTGGTGGCCTTGTAGCGGTAGTTCAGGAGGTCGTTGCCGTAGTTGTCGGCCTGGCGGTCCTCAATCATGGGTGGATTGACGCTGATTTCGGCCTCGGCGATGCCGCCCTGCTTGAGGAACTGCACCACGGTGGCATTCTTCTGCGTGAGGCGGGAGTACATTTCGGTGGGGTCGTTTCCGATTTCCTTATAGACAAGCGGCCACGTTACCTTGTCGGCCTTGACTTCCTTCTCGGCCAAACCTTTTACGCTGACCTGCCGGTCGCGGTCCTTGAACGTTACGATGCCCGAACGCAGGGCGAAACCGCCGATGACGAGGCCCAGGGCCAGGATGACGGCGGGGATGAGATTGTCTTTTTTCATGGTAGTATGTATTTAAGGGGTTTGTACTAATAGATGCGCCAGACGGAGGGCTCGCACTCATCCTCTATGCTCTCCTCCCTGTCGTCGGGCAGATTGGGGAACAGGTCTATGCCCGTGCGCTTTTCCAGCGCATTGACCGTGAGGACGTGCTGCTTGAGCACGCTGCGCGGGGCGGGCGATTCGTAGGAATAGCCGTAGTCCTTGTGTTCCATGAGGAAGGCTATGCTGTGGTACACGCCGTTGTGCCGGCTCAGGAGGGCGGTGAAGTAGTAGCGGGGCACGGCCACGCGCTTGCCGCCCGTGCGGCTGACATAGCCCGTCAGCTCGGAGAGCGTGCCGCCCTTCACCACGTAGAGCGTGGAGGCGAATGCCTTGTCGCGCCCGAGGTTCTGGACGAGTTGTTCGAGGGTGCTCCAGTAGCCGCCGTTGAAGTCGCCAATCATGGGCGACATGTTGGTCATGTAGAAGGTGTTCTGATTGGCAGCCACGGAGTACTGGCGGTCATAGCTGGCGCAGATGTGGCCACGGTCGTAGCCGCTGCCGAAGGTGCCCGTGCCGATGCGGTACTTCTGGGGCAGGCGCGTGTCGTCCTGCCAGGCATCGTTGCGGTTGCTGCCCGTTTTGCGTGTCTGCGCGTCGAAGCGGAAGGCCACCCATCGGGCATGGAGCTTCTCAAGGTCGTAGGCCAGGCAGTAGGTCATCACGGAGTCGCCGCCCTCCCGCGTCCAGTAGGAGAGCAGGCGCTCGGAGGCGTCGCCCTTCAGGCGCGGGCACTCCATGCGATCGGCCACGCGTGCCTCCGATTGGGACACTTCGGGAGCGTCGTCGCCGCCGCCCGGGGCCCACCGTATGCCGTCGTCGTCATCGCCACAGGCTGAAAGCAGCAGGGGCAAGGCCAAAAAGGGCAGCAGGGCACGGAGAAGGCGGGCTGGGGAAGGCTGGGAAATGCGCATCGTCGGGAGGTTGGAAATTATCCCGCCGATAGTCGTTCCTATCGGCGGGATAGTGCGTCGTAGTCTATAGGATAGGTTTCAGGAGTCTATAGGGTAGATTTAATCAGTTGCCCCATTGACGGAATAAAGGCAGGCTTTGTTTTGCACGGTCTCAGGCGTGTTGCCCTTGTAGTTTACGACAAGACCCTTTACTACGACCTTGTCTCCCACTTTCACGGCCTTGGAGTCCGTGAAGTGCTGGTTGCCGAAACTGTAGCAGCGATAGACGGTGAACACGTTGCTGCCTGCTGCGTCATCGGAGAGGGTGAAGGTGGCGTTACCATACTGGCCTGTGTCGATTTCCTTGACTGCGGTTACCGTGCCTGACACATAGACTTCGCTACTGGAGTTTTTGTCAGCACCGAGTGTGGCGATGAACTTCAGCACGCCTGCGATGTTGTAGGGGTCGGTCTGAGTACCTGTGCCCTTCGGCTCACCTGCAATGACATCTTCCTTGGTAGGATCTTTTCCTATGCTCTTGTTATCGAGGAGAGCCCAGGTTACGCTCTTTATGCCTGCTGTGCCGAAGTATTTCTCCAGCGAACCGTAGAGTTCCACCTGCTTGCCGATGTTGGAAGCTATGGTGGGCTTCAGGGCATCGCGTATGGCGCCTGTGGGAAGTTGTACGGGCATACACTTTGTCAGGTCGGTCTCTCCGGCGTTGTCAGCCAGCAAGAGGTTGGTCTCTACACTTGCGGCAACACCAAACTTGGCTCCAGAATCATATACTTGTCCTTCCACATAACCTACTATATAGCCCTTCACATATTGGTTGCCCGTCCCGAGCTGAGCTTTAGCCACGGTGAGCGGATTTTCCTTAGTGCTGTCATCGACTACCGGCTTGGGAGCGTCGGGGTCGGTACCGACGGCCTTGCCGTTCACAAGTGCCCACGAAGTGCTCTTTATGCCAGGCACGCCAAAGTACTTCTCCAGCGAACCGTAAACCTCCACCTCTTTCTTATAGAGGCCTGAATTGGCCTTGAGTTCAAGGGCGGTGCGGATTGCACCTGCGGGAAGCTGCACAGGGATGCACTTGTCGCAGGAAGTCTCATCAGGACTATCGGCCAAGAGTATTTCGGTCTGTGCGGCGGAAGGTACGGCAAACACGCAGCTGTCCTTATAGTTCTGGCCGTCCACATAGCCCACAATGTAGCCCTTCACATACTGGCTTCCCACGCCCGTCTGCGCCTGTGCCACAGAGTAGGGCTTCTCTTTCGTGCTCTTCTCACCAGCGGGATCGTCGGGGTTGTCGCCGGCCACGCCCTCCTCGAATATGAAGTTCTTAATCTCGAATGTGGTGGAGCCGCTCTCGGGAGCGTAGAACCAGAAGGCTATGCGCACGTCCTTCTGGTTGGCGAAGGAGTCGGGCACCTGGATTTCCTCGGTCTTCAGCGTCCAGTCGGACGACTCGAAGGTGGGCTTCCACGAAAGAGCCGTCCACTCGGCCTTGTTGAACTTCTTGACGTCGGCACCCTTAGCTACATAAACAATGACGTGGTCTTTGTAGCTGGCATCGTTCTTGGCGTAGGCTATGCAGTAGTCGATGCTGATTTTTATCTTGCCCGACTTGGCTGCGGTGTTGAAGGCGGGGGAGACAAGCACGCCGCTGACTTCGCGGTTGGTCTTGGCAGACGCGCCGTCCCACTTCTGGTAGCCTGTGGCCTGGGTGTAGTCGGAACCTGCGCTCCAGGGGTTGGAGAGGTTGTCGATGCCGAGCATTGTCCAGCCAGCCTTGGGAGCGACGGTGGAGTAAGGCAGGGTTTTGCCGCCCCCTGCGGGCTCATTGATTTCATAGGGCATGGGCACGTCCTCGCAGGCAGCGAAGGCGGCCACGACCGTTACGATGGCGAAAAACTTGCTTAGGGTTTTCATATCTGTGGTTGTTGTTTGTTATAATTGTCGCGTTTATCTCTTTATATCCTATTTGGAGTTGCCGTTGCCCACGGGGCGCACGTCGTCCTTGCTGCGGAGCTGCATCTGCCAGTCGGAGCCGTACTTCGTCAGCACGCCAGTATAGGTGCTCTCTACCAGCGGGATGCGCATGAAGCTTATTTCGTTCTGTGTGCCGGTGCGCAGGGCTATTTGCACGGCACGTCCGGACTGGCCTTCGCTCTCGGCCAGGAGAGTGCGGTTCACACCATAGCCGTCGTCATACAACTCTTCGGGTGCAAACAGCTTGTAGTAGTTATACACGGGCTGACCGGTGGCGGGATCCACCTTCTGCTTACCAGTAGCGGGGTCTATCACTGCCTCACGGTAAGGCTCCGGGTCGCCGGAATTGCTTCCCGTAAGGGGGATGCGCAGCTGCGAACCGAGCACTTCGGCTATATAGCCTTTCACGGTAATGAGGCGCGGAGTAGTCATGTGCGACTGGTTGCTGCCCTTTTCCAGCCAGCTTATGCCCTCGGCTGTGGTAAGGTTGATGGGCGTGAGTTCAGGAGCCTTGGGGTCGGGCTTGCCCAGAAGCTCTACGTTGGTGCGGCAGGATTGCAGGAGCATGGGACCCAGCTTGCGGTTGCCTGCGCTGGTGTAGTAGGGCGTACCGATTTTGGGCACCTGGCTGTAGTTGCCCACATACAGGCCCTGGAGATTGATTTTTATCCGCTGGCCAAGCGGGAAGTAGGGGGCAATCCATGTGTTCTTCACGCCAATCTGTATGCACTGGTCTTTCTCGCCGCCAGCCTCGCCGCCGCCGAGGTCGCGGATGACAAGGGTCTGGTAGAGGTTGCCGCCGGCATCGTTGGCCACGACTACGCCCTCAATCACGAGTGAGGTGTCCACTTTCACGAAGTCGGTACCGCCGGACTCGGCAGCCATATACTCGGCATAGTCCTGCTTGAGCTGGTAAATCGTGGAATTGGTCTGGCCCACGCCAGTGGGGCTGGTGATGATATAGTCGCTCACGTCAGGGCTGTCGGTCCTATCGAGACAGCCTGTCAAGCCTAAGGCCATGAGGGCGCAAGCGAGGGTGGGGATAATCTTTTTCATGAGTTCTGATGCTTGTTGGGGTTCAAGTTCGCTCTATACTTTATAATGTGTGTACCTGCCGTAGGGGATTAGAACTTGAGGCCCACGTTCAGGAAAAAGTTGAAGGGGAAGGCGTAGTAGTACTTTGAGTTTCGGCTGAACTTGTAGGCGCGATCCTCGCCCTTGGTGTACTGTCCGTCCGATTCCTTGTAGTAGCTGTCGTCGCGGTTCTGCTCATAGCCGCCCGTCTTCAAGTTGCGGTTGTTCGTAATGTTGGTCAGGTTCAGATTGATGCTGAGTGTGCGTCCGTGCTTCAGGCGGAGGCTCTTGCCTATGCTGGCATCCAGCATGAAGCCTCCCTTAAACTTCTCCTGCTCCTTGGCATAGGAAGCCACGAGTTGTCCTTGGGTATTATAAATCAGCGCACCCTCGGCCTCTGCCTCGGCCTTGGTGAATTTGGACTGGCCGTCGGCAGTGAGTTTGTCCCACTTGCCTGCGGTGATGTAGGTGCTGTTCAGGCGCTGGTAGGGGCTGAATGCCACATACACGCGGTCGTAGTAGTTCAGATTAAGCTCAAAGAACCAGTAGTTGATGTTATACTTCACGCCCAGGCAGGCTGCCGCCAGCGGAGTGCCGCCCACCCGCATGTCTTCGGCAATCACCTGCAACTGACCGTTCTGCCCCGTTACGGGGTTTTTGAAGGTGTTGAGTTCGCGTATCTGCTTGGCATCGGAGCCTTCGGGATTGACCTGTGCAAAGGGGTTGCTGACGTATTTGGCCTCGGCTATGGTGCCGTAGAGATGGAAGCTGAGGTTGTTGGTTACCTGATAGTTGAAATAGGCTTCCAGACCATAGTGGCGTTTGTCCACTCCTGTCATTGTGAGGTAGGTGAAGCAGGACTGCTGGTCGTTATAGTAGGCCGTCTGCTCAATGCCGTTCTTGAAGTAGGCGAAGTAGCCGCTCAGCTGTCCGCTGAACTTGCCGAAGGTAAACTTATAAGCCAGCTCGGCAGAAGTGAGGCCCTGATTGGTGAGATTATTCACGAAGTTGTTTTGCACGCGGGGAGCCACGAAGGCATTACGTGCTTCGGGGGCACGGCTGGCCACGTTGGCAGCCAGACTGAGGCGGTGGTTGGCGTTGGGAGTCCAGGCCACGATGAGCTTGGCATTGCCTCCGAGGAACTTGGCCGCCCCGCTCTTGCCATAGGAGTAGCCCTTGTAGCATCCGTTCTCCATAAGGCCTTCGCGCTCCATGGTGGTGCCGTCGATGCTGCCGCCCAAGGCGAGATACCAGTCGGCCAGATTGTATTCGGCCTGCACCCATGCGCGGGCCTTGTTCACGAAGAGGTTGTAGTTGTAGCCGAACTTGTCGTCCACGCCCACACGGCGGTTGGGATTTCTCAGGTCGTTCTGTGCCTCCTCGCTTTGCAGGCCGTGAGCATTGGCGGCAAACTTATCGATGTCGGTGAAGTACTGTCCGCCAAGGAGGTCGGCCATGGTCTTGTAGTGCAGACCCTTGTTCATGCTCAGCTGCAAGCCGGCGGCATACTTGCCGTGGGCGTTGAAGCGGTGGTTGAATGTGGTGGAGAGGGCCGTACCCATCTGGTCATTGTGGCGGCGCTCCTGATAATAGAGGCTTTCCGAGCCGTTCTGCCGATTGACGAAATACATGCGGTCCCAGTCAATCTGGCGATTCTCCTCACAGGCGGTCCAACGGTCGCGCAGGTCTTTCCACTGCTCCACGAGGAAGGGATTTTCCTCCAGATAGGCCATGCTGTTCTCCTCGGGGTCATACACGTTGAATACGCTGGAAGGCAGATTCTTGTAGTAGTCGGGACGGGGGTCGTAGGCATCGCCGCTCCATCCCAGGGCCGTGCTGCTGTACTTGGCATAGTGGAAGCCGGCGCTGGTGGTGAGGTCCTTGGTGCCGTCCAGGCTTTTCCAGTCCCAAGTCAGTATGGCGGTGGGGTCAAAGCTCTCCACCACGCGGGCGTTGCGCTTTTTGCCGCCCTGATAGCCCCAGTTGGGGTTGTAGTAGTGGGAGTTGGCCAGAGCGTAGGCCTCCTCGGTGCTGGCTCCCTGCTGTGCGCGTTCGGTGGGGCTGCCGTAGGTTACGAGCGAGAGGTCGTGCTGTAGGTTGAAGCGCTTCTGCACGGCCAGATAATAGCCCAGGGAGTTGTAGAAGGTGCCCGGCACATTGCCCCACCCCATGGGTGCGCCCCTGTAGCTCAGGCTGCCGGCGAAGGCCCAGCCATTGCGGTTGAAGCCCGTGCCGTGGGTGTACATCACGCGGCCCACATAGTTGCGGTTGCAGGCGCTCAGCGTGAGTTTGTTGCCCGCATAGATTTGCGAGGGGCGCATGTTTATGCTCTGTGCGCCGCCCACGTCGCTCAGGCCGTAGCCGGCCATCTGCCCGAAGCCGATGCCCTCCTTGTTGCGCGTGGCCTCGTTCAGGCCGCCCACCGAGCTGTAGTTGAAGCTGCCGCGCTCCACGTCCTGCATCATCAGGCCGTTGATGTAGGTCTGACTGTACACGTTGTCGAAGGCACGCACCTTGAAGCGCATGGCGCTGAAGCCATAGCCCACGGCGCTCAGGTAGGGGTCGGCGGTTTGGACGTTGCTCACGGTCTGCGCCACGTCGGCATCCTCGTCGAGCTGCGATTCGGTGAAGGTGAAGTCGGCATTGTCCACGCTCAGCGAGTCCGTCGTCTCCACCTGGGCCCAAGTGCCCTGTCCGCCCCAGAGGACGGCCACCGTCAGGAGAATGAAACCTTTTCTCATGTTATTCTATGTAATTTTAAGCTTTCAAAGCGCAAAGATACGAATAAGCAAGCGAATTGCCAAACCTACACAGCGAAATTTAAGCATTTCCCTACGCAAGCGGCCTAAACTGACAATATATAATATATAATGTGTACCCTCAACGCCCCGAAGAGGGCACGGAATCCAGCCCCGGGAAACAGTTCCCCGGGAATCGGTTCTATCGGGCGGGCATAACAAAAAGCCGCAGTATGCATCACGCACGCTGCGGCTCCCTACTTACTTAACTTAAAAACTAATGAAAAATATACTTACTAACCTTTATTTCGTTTTTGTTCTGCGGCAGTGCGCCGCGGTTGGAAGTGGAAGAGTGTCTAGTTTAGTTTTGCTGGAAGACCTCGTAGGAGTTTTTCGTTTTTGTGTTGGTTAGAGGAATCCGTTGTGTGTCTCTTTCTGTTTCCGAGTGCAAAAGTACGAGTTATTTTCATACCTACCAAATAAAATCCAAAAAGATTTGCATATTTTTTGTATATATGTGCGATTTTATAGGATTATGCTATGCAGAAATGCCAAATACGATAGAAATAATCGGATTTTAGGGTTTATTTAGTGTACACAAGCGCCGATTTTCCGAATTCAGGGATTACCGAAAGCGAAGGAAGGGGGACTTTTGTATGTCGGCAGGGTATTTTACACGCACAGCAGGAAAGGTTGCGACTTATATATATAATAATGTATCCCGCAACACTCCTATGGTCTTTCCTGCCTGTTCTCCCCCGTCGTAGTCCGCCGAGAATTTCGCGTAAGCCGCCGAGAGTTGCGCGTAGTCCGCCGAGAGTTTCGCGTAAGCCGCCGAGAGTGCGGAGAGAGGGAGAAGGGGGTACGACGGCAAGCGACCCGGAAGGGCAAATCAGGCTGACAGCAATATCGCATTGCCGCAAAAGCGGGAAATGGAAGCTTGATTCCGGGAACAAGTAAGCCAGCCGCTTTACGGGGCGACTGGCTACTCATTATTATATATATATTAGGTTATGCGCGTATATGGATTAAGTTATGCGCATATATGGATTAAGTTATGCGCGTATATGGATTAAGCTATGCGCGTATATGGATTAAGCTATGCGCGTATATGGATTAGGGTATGCGCGTATATGGATTAGGTTATGCGCGTATATGGAGAGGCTATGCGCACGGGGCACTTCCGTTTCACGCTTTCAGCATCTCGACCATCTTCTCCACGCCGAGCGTCGCCACGTCCTGGATGACCGTAACGCGGTGGCCGGTGGAAGGCACCTGTACTTCCTTGGGGTCGATGAGGAATACGGGGGCAGAGGGATTGACGTAATGGATAAGTCCCGCTGCCGGATAGACATTAAGGCTGGTTCCTACGATGGCAAACACGTCCGCCTGCATGGCTGCGGCTGCGGCTTCCTCCATGCGCGGCACGGCTTCGCCAAACCACACGATGAAGGGGCGCAGCCGGCTGCCGTCGCGGGCGCGGTCGGCTGCCGTAAGCTGGCAGCGGTCGGCGGGGAGCGTAACGACTTGCGTGAGGTCGTCGGGGCGGCGCGAGGAGCAGGCCTTCATCAATTCGCCGTGGAGATAGATGATTTTGCTGCTGCCGGCGCGGGCGTGGAGGTCATCGACGTTTTGCGTAACCACCGTTACGTCGTATTCCCGCTCCAGTTCTGCCAGCAACCGGTGGGCGCGGTTGGGCTGGGCGGCCTGCAGTTGCGTGCGCAGGCCGTTGTAGAATGCCGTAACGAGGTCGGGGTCGGCCTGCCAGCCCTCGGGCGTGGCCACCTGACTGACATCGTATTTTTCCCAAAGGCCACCGCTGTCGCGGAAGGTGGCGAATCCGCTTTCGGCGCTGATGCCTGCACCGGTGAGTACAACGAGTTTTTTCATATCCTGCGAGTTTTTCGGTTTACTCCTTTTGCCCTTCGCCTTCAGCTTTCACCCAGTTCCTCTATCGCTACGAGCCGCTGCATGACCACGTGGATGATGACGGCGGCCAGTGAGCGGGCACGGAGTTTCTCCATGATGTTTTTGCGGTGCGTAATGACAGTGGTCAGGCTGATGCAGAGGCGGTCGGCTATCTCCTTGTTGATGTAGCCTTTCGCCAGGAGCACGGCCACTTCGGCTTCGCGCAGCGTGAGCAGGGCTTTGCCGGTGGGGCCGGGAGCCGGGTGTGAGCAGGCGGGCATGGCGGGATGGCCAAGGTGGCGCAGGCGCAGCACGTCCTTGGTGAGGGCGGCTTCGTCCTGGCAGACGTTCAGGGTGAGCAGGCCGGGGAGGCGGGGGAAGCCGTCGCCCTGCACGAGCACGATGCTGCGGTGGGAGCGTTGCTGGAAGTAGGCTGTGTGCTGGAAGTATATGGAGGAGCTCACGAAGTAGTGCATGAAACTTTCCGGCTGGGCTACGGCAAGTTCCTCCAGCGAGCGGAAAATGCACAGTTCGGCGTAGGGAATGATGTCTTGCAGCAGCATACGCAGCCCCATGGCGGCGAGGCGGTTGTCTTCTACTATGGCTACTTTTATCTGGTCCATAATATAAGGAATGCAGGCTTACGCGGGGAACGAGTTGAAGAGGATTACGGCGAGCACGGCGGCGGTTATGGCGGCGTAGAGCCAGTCGCGCTGGCGCAGATAGCCCAACAGTGAGAGCAGCACCCTGACTACGGGCGTCAGAATGAGCACCAGCACGCCGAGTTGTATGAGGGAGCGTCCGCTACCGGCCAGCACGCCGCCACAGATGCCTGGGAGGGTAGTGCTTTCGGCGGGATGGAAGGCGGGGTCGGTATAGGAGAATTGCGTATAGTCGGGCAGGGCTTCGCCGCCGTGGCGGACGAGATACACGCTGCCGCCGGCCAGACACACGGCCAGGGCGATTCCTACGCCTATGCGCAGGGTGTGGCACACGAGGGCCTGGATGGCGGTGTCGGGAGTAGAGGAGGAGTGTTTCATCGGAGGATTAGAATTTTCCGGCCAAGGCCATGTACATCATGTTCAGCGCGACACCGAGCACGGCCACGGCAAACACTTTGCGCAGCAGGCGGACATCGAGCCGCTTGAGCAGGCGTGCGCCCGTCAGAGCGCCCGCCAGTACGCCCGCCATTACGGGGAAGGCGATGCCGGGGGTAATCACGCCGCGCTGCACATACACGACAGCCGAGGCGCACGCCGTTACGCCCATCATGAAGTTGCTGGTCGTGGTGCTTACCTTAAAGGGGCATTTCATCAGGTCGTCCATAGCGATGACTTTCAGCACGCCGCTGCCGATGCCCAGTATGCCGCTCAACATGCCCGCCGCACCCATCACGCCGAAGCCGCCCGCGACGTTGCGCAGGCCATACGCCTGAAGTGAGCCGTCGGGCTGCGGCCATGAGCCGTTCAGGCGCAGGCGCGTGGCGAGGGGGCTGGGTTCCACGGCGCGGCGGACGGCGCGGCGGCGGAACTGGACGGCGGCAGTGAGCAGGAGCACGAGGCTGTAGATGAAGGCGATTACGGCGTTGTTCAGCCAGACGGCTATCCATGCGCCCACGACTGCGCCCACCGTGGTGGCTATTTCGAGGAACATGCCCAGGCGCACGTTGGTGATGCCCTCCTTCACATACGCGCTGCCCGCCCCGCTGGACGTGGCGATGCTGGCCACGAGGGCCGCGCCCACCGCGTAGTGGAAATCCACGCCGAAACCGAGGGTCAGCACGGGGATGACCACCACCCCGCCGCCCAGTCCGGTGAGCGAGCCCAAAAGGCCTGCGGCATAGGCCGCCGCGAGGAGTATCAAGGTGAAAGTGAGGATGGTCATGGGCTGAGAAAAGATAAAATTCCCTAATTTCAGTGCAAATTTACGCAAAACTTTTGGCATTTCACCCCTTTTTCCGTACATTTGCGGCCTGAGTGATGAATAATAGCCCACTTTGCGTATGAATAAGCCTGCCAACCCGTACTGCGTCCTCTTGCTGGCGTGCCTTCTTTCCCTGCTTTCCGGCGGCCTCGCGGCGGCCTCCGAAGTCCCTGTCTGTAAGGCAAGTGCCGCTCCCCTGCCGAGTGCCCGTTCCTATCCTATAGGAGCGTTTTCCCTATCGGCGGACTACGAAAAACTGTCGGCGGACTACGGAAGCGGCTCGGCGGACTACGACATCCGCTGGCAGCGGGTGGAAAAAGCCCTGGCCGACGACCTGCCCGCCACCGCCCTGAAAGAACTCACGGCCATACGCCAGCGTGCCGCCCGCGAGGGCGATATGCCGCAGTTGTGCCGCGCCCTTTTTCAGTCCCTGCATTGCAGCGTGGAGATTTCCCCCGATTCGCTCCAGCCCTCCCTCGATGCCATACGCCAGGCCCTTGATGCCGAACAGCGGCCCGTGCAGCGTGCCGTCTATCAGCACGTCCTCGGCCTCTGTCAGAACGATACGGCCCTCCTGCGTGCCTCCTTTGCCGACCTGCCCCTCCTGGCAGAAGCCCGTGCCGCCGACTATCTGCCTTTGATTGAGACCGGTGCCGACTCCCGGTGGCTCTATGCCGACGACCTGCTCAGTCTGTTCCTCTCCGACGTGGCCGCGCCCTCCTATGCCGCCGTCATCCGCGAGGCTCAGAGCCTTTACGCCCGGCAGGGCCGCACCGCTGCCTCCCTCCTGCTGGCCGAGCGCCTCAACCTGCCCGACAGCACACTCTATCCCCTTTGGCGCAATGCCGTGGATGCCGATGCTTCGCTCCGCCGCGTCAGTCCCATTATGAACTACTTGGCCGGCGTGGAGCAGGCCACCCTCTCCATCGACTGCCTCACCGCCGGACTGTTGCGGCCGGGCCAGAAGGCCACCTTCGTCGCCCATGCCCGCAACCTGCGGCAGGCCACGTTCACCTTCGCCGGCCAGACGCACACCCTGCGCTTCGCCGACACGCCCGCATGGCAGACCCGTACCGACACCCTCACCCTGACGGCCCCCAAGGCCGGCTCTTATGAAGCCTGCCTCGCCGCCGCCGGTCTCTCCGACACCGAAAACGTGCAGATTTCCTCGGTGAAACCGCTCTTTTTCGGCCTTCCCGACGGACGCTGCCGCCTTGCCATCGTCGATGCGGCGACAGGGCGGATGCTCCCCCAGCCCTCGCTAGTGCGCAAGGCGAGGAAGAGCAAGGCAACGGTAACCTTCAAGCCCGAGGCCGACGGCTTCATCTACCTCAGCCGTGCCGACTTCAACCCCTCGGGGCAGACCTGCGACTTCTACCCCCGAGCCGGCTCCGACACCTACCACCCCGCCCTCGCATCGTGGAACTTCTCCGCAGGCTACTATAATGAAGGCCGCCCCATCAGCGAGACCCTGGCCCACATAGCCACCGACCGCAACATCTACCGCCCCGGGCAGCAGGTGCAGGTCGCCGTGATGGCCTACCGCCGTGCCGACGACGACTACCGGGCAGCAGCCGGCCAACGCCTCGTGCTGCGCCTCGTGGACAGCAACCGCCGCGACGTGGCCTCCGACACGCTGACCACCGACACCCTCGGCACGGCAGCCGCCACCTTCGCCCTGCCGAGCGTTTGCCTCCCCGGAAGCTTCTGCATTTGCGCCGAAGGAGACGAGGGCATCGGTGCGCGGCAGTATATCCGCGTAGAAGAATACAAGCGTCCCACCTTCCTGCTGAAAACCGACGGTTTCATCGGAACATTTTCCCTTGGCGACACGGTTGTCGTCAGGGGGCGTGCCGTAACCTACTCGGGCGTGCCTTTGGCCGACACCCCCGTTACGACCGACCAGGGCGACACCCTCACCACCGATGCCGACGGGCGTTTTGCCTTCCCCGTGGAGGTGAAGCGCCAGAAGGCGATGCCGTGGTTCTGGGGCAGGCAGAGCCTGACGCTCAAGGCCGTGGCGGCCAACGGCGAGACGGCTGAGGCCACCGTACACTGGAGTATTCGGACCGACCCTAAGGAGAGTGAAAACAAGTCCGCCGACAGTTTTTCCTACTCCGCCGACAGTTCGCACAAGTCCGCCGATAGGAAAACCCTGCCCTACTGGGAGAAAATCTCCTGCTCCGCCGACGGCTCCGAAGCCGTAGTCAGCATAGGCTCCTGCCATAGGCCCGTGTGGGCTTTCCTCGACGTAGTGAGCGGCAGTCGGGTGATAGAGCAGCGCATCGTTGAGTTCACCGACAGCTTCCGCCACACCCTGCGCTACCGTCCTGAATGGGGCGACGGCGCCGTGCTCCACCTCGCTTTCGTCAAGGAGGGCGAGTTGCATGAGGCCCGCGCCGAAGTGGTGCGCCCCCGCCCCGACAAGCGCCTCCTGCTGCGCTGGGAAACCTTCCGCTCCGACCTCCAGCCGGGAGCCCGGGAGGAGTGGATGCTCTCCGTGCGCCATCCCGACGGTTCGCCCGCCCAGGCCCTCGTAACCGCCCGCCTCTACGATGCCGCGCTGGACGCGTTCACCTCCAACGACTGGGGCTTCTCCCTCGACTTCCGCCGCAATCTTCCCTCGGCCTACTGGCACACCTCTTCGTGGGACTTCCCCAGCCAATACCTCAGCGCCAAGCTGCCCGCCTATAAGCCCCTCAGCCTTACCCGATGGCGCAGCGGCCTGTTCGCTTACGTCGGTGCCGACTTGTTCAGCCCCCGCCGGCTCTACGCCAACCGCCGCTTGAAGGGGGCCGCCGATTTGGAGGAGGCGGCCTTGGCCGGCGGCCCGCTGACCAAGGCCATGGCCACCGCCCCCACCGCTATGGCCAACGGGGCCATGGCTGCGAAAGACGAGGCCGCCGACATTGAGAGCCAGCGGGCGGAAAGTGCCGATGAAACCGTGGGAAGCGTGCGCGAAAACTTCGATGAAACCGCGTTCTTTATGCCTGCGCTCCGATCCGACGCTGAAGGGCGCGTAGCCCTCCGCTTCACGTTGCCCGAGAGCCTGACGACGTGGCACTTCACCGCCCTTGCGCACGATGCCGCGCTGAACTACGGTTTCCTGCGCGATACAATCGTGGCCCGCAAGCAACTGATGGCGGAAATCAGCGCCCCGCGCTTCCTGCGCCACGGCGACCGGACGGAAATTCCCGTAACGCTCACCAACCTCACCCCTGCGGCGCAGGCCTGCCGCCTCGCCTTCAGCATCGGCGACAGCACCGCCACGCACACCCTGGCCCTGGCTCCGAACGAACGCCGCACCCTCACGTTCCCCTACACCGTAGAGGCGGAGGCCGGCGGCTGGGCCACGCTCCGCGTAAGGCTGGCCTCCGATGAATTTGCCGACGGCGAGGAACGCCTGGTGCCCCTCCTGTCGAACCTTGTGGAGCTGACGCGCAGCGTGCCCTACTCCCTCGTGAAACCGGGCCGCCGCACGCTGGACCTCACGCCCCTCTGGCAGGAACTCCCCTATGCCCGCCGAGCCACGTTCACCACGGAGCAGACGGCCAACCCCGCCTGGTATGTGGCCGAAGCCCTGACTCCGATGCTCCAGGCCCGAGCCGAGAGCGCGTCAAGCTGGGCCGAAAGGCTCTACGCCCTGAAGACGGCACAGTACGTCAGGACTTATCTGCCTGATTTTAAGGATACGGACAACTACCCTAAGGAGAGTGAAAACTGTCGGCGGGATAGTGCGAACTGTCGGCGGACTACGGAAAACTGTCGGCGGACTACGGAAAACTGTCGGCGGACTAATTTTGAGGCTCCCGCCGAGGGTGCCGATTCCGGCTCCGACAGTCCCTTCGACCGCAACGCCGACCTCCGCCAGACCCTGCTGGAGGAAACGCCCTGGCTCCTTCGAGCCTACTCCGAGGCGGAGCGGCGGAACCGCATGGCCGAGTTGCTGGACCCCACCGCCCTGAGCGTGTATGCCACTTGGGCGACCGACGAACTCACCCGCCTGCAAACCGGCACGGGTGCATGGAGCTGGTACAAGGGAATGGAGGACAGCCCGTGGATAACCCTTGAGGTGTGTACGCTACTCGCCCGCCTGCAAGTGCTCACGGGGAAGGACAACCGCCTGGCCGCCCTGCTCGACAAGGCACTCCCCTACCTGAAAGGCGTGGTCCACCGCGACGTGCAGGAAATGAAGCGCGAGGAAAAACGCCACGGCGTGAAGTACGGCCTGTCCGACCGCCACTGCCGCTTCCTCTACCTCTGCGCACTCCTCTCCCAGCCCAAGAATGCCGACATGGCCTACCTGCTCGAAAAACTCCAGAAGGCCAACCACGAACTCAGCATGTACGGCAAAGCCGGGGCGGCGGTCATACTCGCGGCCTACGGCCAGGAGAAACGAGCCAACCTCCTGTTGCGCAGCCTCCTGGAGCACACCGTCGTGTCGGAGGAGATGGGCCGCTCATTCGACACCGACCGAGCCCTGTCCGGCTGGTACGCCTACAAAATCCCCACCCAGACGTTCGCCGTGGAGGCCCTGCAACGCCTCAAGCCAGAGGAGGAGCGCGAAGCCCTGCAGCAGATGCGCCTCTGGCTCCTCCAGAGCAAACGCACCCAGCAATGGATGAGCAGCGAGGCTACGGCAGATGCCATCTACGCCGTGATGACCGACACCCCGGGCGGCCTGCGTCCCACCGAGGCAGGGGCAGGCTACACGCGCCACACCGAGACCGACGCCGCCCGTATGGGACAGCCGTCGCTCACGGTGGAGAACACGGACGGCGGCCTGCTCTGGGGCGCCGCCTACGTGCAGTACTTGCTGCCCGCCGACAAGGCCGTGGCCACGCAAAGCGGCCTGACGCTGACGCGCCGGCTGGAGGTGGAGCGTCCCGAAGGCTGGGTGGAGACCGACGGCCTGAGAGTGGGCGACCGCATACGGCTGAGCTACACGCTCCGTGCCGAGCGCGACATGGACTTCGTGAGCGTGCGGGCGCAGCGGGCAGCCTGTATGGAGCCTCGGCGGCCCCTGTCGGGCTACGACTGGCTGACGCGGGCCTACCGAGCCGTGCGCGACCAGCGCTCCGACTTCAGCTTTGAGCATCTTGCCAAGGGCACGCACACGTTCACCGAGGAGATGACGCTCCAGCGGGCTGGCCGCTTCTCGCTGGGCGTGGCGAGTGCCGAGTGCGTGTATGCGCCGGAATATCGGGCTTCCACTGCCAACCAGACCATAGAGGTGCTGCCGCAATAGGCGGTTTGACGGCCACGGATTTGGCGATGTGAGAAAATTTCCGTACCTTTGCACGTCCTAACGTAATGAAAGAGACTGTGAAGGTACGGCTATTTTTGGCTCTCCTTATGACCGCGAGCGTGCTGACGGCGGCGGCCGACGAGTATGGGAGCCTCTGGAAAAAAGCGGGTAAAGCCCAGCGCGACCGCGACACCGAGCGTGCGTGCGAGTATATAGATAAGGTGTTCGACCTCGCCTTGAAGACCGACAACCCCATAGAACTGACACGAGCCCTCTACGCCTACGACGCACTGGGCGCACGGCTGGGCGCCGTCCACGCCGACGCAGCCGCCGACCGCGTATGGGAGGCGCGTCTGGCCGAGAGGAATCCGGTGCAGCACGTCCTCTACACGCACATGCTGGGGCGGCTCACGGAAAACGACGACCTGCTGAGGCTCTCCGTGGCCGACACCGCTTTTCTCAAGGCGCAGAATGCGCGGCACTTGCTCCCCCTGACGAAAGGCTTCAACCTGTTTGAGGTGTTCGACGCCTACCTTAGCGAAAACCGCCCGCAGCGCCCCTCCGACGCCCCGTTAAGAGGAGAAGGCACAGCTCCTAAGGAGAGCGAAAACAAGTCCGCCGACAGTTCGCACAAGTCCGCCGATAGGAAAAACTATCCTATAGGAGAGGAAAAACCACCCTATACGACAGGACAGACCCTCCCCAAGGAGGCTTCCGCCGAACCCGTAGTGCCGCCCACGCTCAAGCAGGACTGGGAAGCCGCAGCCCTCTCCGGAAACTACACGGCCTGCGTGTTCTCCGTGCCGGGCGGCGTGTCGCGCATCTCACTCTTTGAGAGCGAGACAGGCAACCCCGTCAAGCAATGGCGGCTCCACCGCAGCGACGGACGCGGCCAGGAACAAGACTTCACTGCCGATGGCAACGGCAACGTCTGGCAGCGGCCCCAGCAAATCCACGACTACGACGGCCTGTACGACTGGAGCCTCCAGCCCTGCCTCGCCGCCGAGGGCAAGGCCAACACCCTAAAGGCCATACATTTCCACCAGGGCAACGGATGGGGAACCGTGGCCACCGCCGACCCGGCCCACCTCCGCGTGGAAGTGCAGCGCCACGACGCGGCACAAGGCTCCTACAGCGTGCTCGTCCGCGCTCCCCACCGCAACATCACCCTGCTGCGCGACATCACCGCAGGCGGCCTGCTGGTGGAGCAAAGGCAGTATCAGTTCTCCGACTTTATACACTTCAACCTGCAATGGCGGGACTCCTACGGCGAGGAAGCCCTTGCGACATTCGCCTACGTGCTGAAAGGCAAGCTCTACGTTGCGCAGCTGCGCATCGCCCGCCCGAAATAACCGACCAGACTATGTTAGAAATCAAAAACCTCCACGCCGCCGTCGAAGGGAAAGCCATCCTGCGCGGCGTAAACCTACGCATCGGCGACGGAGAAGTACACGTACTCATGGGACCCAACGGCTCCGGCAAATCAACCCTGAGCCACGTGCTCGTGGGCAACCCCCGCTACGAAGTAACCGAGGGCAGCATCACCTTCAACGGCAAGGACCTGCTCGCCCTCCCGCCCGAAGACCGAGCCCACGAAGGACTGTTCATGTCGTTCCAGACACCCGTGGAGATTCCCGGCGTGAGCATGACCAACTTCCTACGCGCCGCGCTCAACGCCAAGCGCAAGTACCAGGGCCTGGAGCCCCTCCCCGCACAAGAGTTCCTCCGCCTGCTGCGCGAGAAGCGCCAGCTCGTGGGCCTCGACGCCCGATTCATGAACCGAGGGGTGAACGAAGGCTTCTCGGGCGGCGAGAAGAAACGCGGGGAAATCTTCCAGATGGCCGTACTGGAGCCCACGTTCAGCATACTCGACGAGACCGACAGCGGACTCGACGTGGACGCGCTCCGCACGGTGGCCGAGGGCTTCCAGTCCCTCCGCACGGCGAAAACCTCGGCACTCGTCATCACACACTACCAGCGTATGCTCGACTACATGCGCCCCGACTTCGTACACGTCCTCTCGGAGGGCCGCATCGTCCGCTCCGGCGACTTGCAGCTGGGCTACGACATCGAAGAGAAGGGCTTTGAGTGGATTGTAGGACAAAGCGAATAGACAGCCGTGGACAGATACGAAATACCCTCGCACGGACAGCTCACACGCTTCGTGCAGTTGCAGGGCGGATCCGACGACATCGCGCTCTCGCTCCAGCCCTACAGCCAGCTGAACCTCTACTGCGTGGAAGCCGAAGCGGGCCAGCGCCAGGTGCAGGTGGACCTCGCCGAAGGCAGCCGCCTCTGCCTCGTGCTGCTCACCCTCCACGAAGGCCGGAGCCGCCTCCGGATGCACGTCAGCCTGAGGGGCTGCGGCGCGGAGGTGAGCCTGGGCGGAGCCGTGGTGGGCTGCGGCGAAATGGTGGCGGAGCAGGACCTCACCGTGGAACACTGCGCCGAAGGGTGCCGCTCCGAGATGCTCTTCAAGCAGGTGCTGGGCGACCGCAGCCGCGGCTACCTGAGCGGGCGCGTACTGGTGGACGAAGGGGCTCAGCAGAGCGAGTCGGAGCAGACCTTCGCCTCGCTCCTCACCTCCGGCGAAGCTCGGGCACAGGCCCTGCCGCAGCTTGAAATATACGCCGACGACGTGAAGTGCAACCACGGAGCCACCGTAGGCAAACTGGACGACGATGCCCTCTTCTATATGAGGCAGCGCGGCATCCCCGAACCCGAAGCCTGCCTCCTGCTGCAACACGCCTTTGTGGAGGACGTGCTGCTGCGCATTCAGGACGAGGGTCATCGCGCCCACTTCGCCGCGCTTGTGGAGCAACGCTTCCGTGGCCAGCAGAGCAGGTGCAGCGTGTGCCAGCACAGCTGTAAGGCGTAGAAACTCAGGGCACGTGCCCCTCAGCAGGCCGGGCCGCAAGCTCGGCAGGCCAGTTCTCTTTCCTAGTCTATACACTGGTTTTCTCTAGTCTATACTCTAGTTTTTCCTAGTCTATACTCTAGAAAAAACGACTCTATAGGACAGTAATTCCTTCACCTCCGATGACAACAACCCCTCCCCCGTCAGGCCGGCCTTTCAGCGTGGAAGAAGTGCGCAACGACTTCCCCATTCTCAGCCGCAGCGTCTATGGCAAGCCCCTCATATACCTCGACAGCGCCGCCACCACCCAGAAGCCGCGCTGCGTCATAGAGGCCATCAGCCAGGAGTATGAGAACGTGAACGCCAACGTACACCGTGGCGTACACTACCTCAGCCAGCAGGCCACCGAACTGCACGAGGCCGCACGCGAGACCGTGCGCCGCTTCATCGGAGCCCGCTCCACCGCCGAAATCATCTTTACGCGAGGCACCACCGAAAGCCTAAACCTCGTGGCTTTCAGCTACGGCGAGGCATTCCTCCGCGCCGGCGACGAAATCCTCGTGAGCGAGATGGAGCACCACTCCGACATTGTGCCGTGGCAGCTTATGGCCCAGCGAAAAGGTGTCCGCCTCAAGGTCATCCCCATGCTGGACGACGGCACGCTGGACCTCGAAGCCTACCGCCGCCTCCTGGGCGAGCGCACACGGCTGGTGTGCTGCTGCCAGGTAAGCAACGTGCTCGGCACCCTGAATCCCGTCAGGGAAATGGCCGCCCTGGCCCACGAGGCGGGAGCCCACTTCCTCGTGGACGGAGCCCAAAGCGTGCCCCACCTCGCGGTGGACGTGCAGGCGCTGGGCTGCGACTTCTTCGTGATGAGCGGCCACAAAATCTACGGCCCCACCGGCATCGGCGTGCTCTGGGGGCGCGAGGAACTGCTGGAGCGTATGCCCCCCTATCAGGGCGGCGGGGAAATGATAGCCCGCGTAACGTGGGAGAAAACAACCTTTGAGCGCCTGCCCTTCAAGTTTGAGGCCGGCACGCCCGACTACGTAGGCTCCCACGCCCTGGCCGTGGCCCTCGACTACGTGTCCGCCCTCGGCATGACCCAAATCCAGGCCCACGAAGCCGCACTCAGCCGCCGCGCCCGACAGGTCATGCAGGAAATCGACGGCCTCCGCATCTACGGCCCCGGCCTCGGCCCGATAAGCTTCAACGTCGGGCGGATACACCCCCTCGACCTTGGGACGCTGCTCGACCGCCTGGGCATAGCCATCCGCACCGGGCACCACTGTGTGCAGCCCCTTATGGCCCGCTGCGGCGTGGAGGGCATGGCGCGTATCTCCTTCGGCCTCTACAACACGCTGGAGGAGGTGGACGCCTTCGCCGCCGCCCTCCGGCGCGTCGTGGCCATGTTCTAAGCAGGGCCGTCCAAGCCCCCGCACCTGCCCGCCCTGCGCGGGCCACAACCCTCGGAGCCTCCGCATGAACTACACCATAGTCATCCCCTACCGCAACCGCGCCGCGTTTCTCCCCTCCACGCTGGCCTCGCTGCCCATCGGCGTGCCCCTCGTGCTTGTCGATAACGGCAGCACGGACCAGAGCGCCGACATCTGCCGCGAGTTCGCCGCCACGCGTCCCCACGTGCGGTGCATCAGCCACGAGGGAGGCGGGGCTTCCGCCGCCCGCAACGCCGGACTGGCCGAGGTCAGGACCGAGTGGGTCTATTTCTTCGATTCCGACGACCGCTTCTGCGCTCCCACGCCCTTTTTCCAATGGGACGGCGTGCCCCCGTGCGACAATCTGGACGTGGTGTGCCTGCGCACGACGATGGAGCGCAGCGACGAAAGCGGCACCCGCCTGAAGGCTCGTGCCTACCGCCCCACGGCCTCGCCCCTCCACCAGATACTCGTCACGATGCTGGCCACGCAGAGCATGATACTGCGCACCGCGTGGCTCAGGAGCATAGGCGGGTGGGACGAGAGCCTGCCCGTGTGGGAAGACTGGGAGCTGGGCCTGCGCGTCCTGCTCCGCAAGCCGCGCCTCTTCTGGGCCGACACCGCCCATGCCTACCACCGCATACGCCTGCACGGCGACAGCCTCACCGGGTCCAACTTCTCCGACCGCGCACCGGCGCGTTTCGCCGCCCTGAAAGTGGCGGATCAGCTGGTATCCACCCTTGCCGGGCCCGTCGAGCAGCCCCGCCTGCACCGAGCCCTCGACCTGCGCCGGGGCATCCTCTGCGGCCTGCTCCTCAGGGAGGGCTATCCCCTCGGGGCGGAGCGCCCGCACACCTTCCCCGCCCGCTGCCTGATGCATCTGGTGAAGTGGGGCCTGCGCGGGGCTTGGCGCATAGCCCTCCTGCTGGCTTAGTGGCCATCAACGTACAGGCACGGCGCAAGCCGCCCGCCGGTCGCGAAAACCATCCTATAGGGCAGAGAAAATTAGTCCGCCGATAGAAAAAACTGTCGGCGGACTAATTTTTCCTATCGGCGGACTTGTAATGACTGTACTCAGAGCTGTGAAGTCTGGCGGTAAGGCAATGCAGCCTGCCGGCAGCATCAGCGCACCACCTCTAAGTTGAACCACAACTTGTCTTCATAGTCCACATAACGCTCAAAGCGCTTCGTGTTGCGGATAAAGGACGAGAATCTGTTGTCCACCAACGGAGCCCAAATTTCGCCTATCTTCACGTCATAGTCCTTACATCTGCTGTAGTTTCTTATTGCGGCCTTGAAATAGAGGTCGTCGTTGCGGTCAAGTTCGGGCGTGGGAATTAAGTAGCAACCGTCGGGTAGCACCATCATGGCGCGGGTTTCGTCAGGGGAGACCTTGGCGTTGATGTCGAATCCTATGGAGGAGAGCAACTCAAGCAAGGAGCCCTTGCTGTCAGCGTAGTAGTTGTTCAGTTTGTCGTATTCATCGGAGGTCAGGAACCGCTCCTTGTGCAGATAAATGGGGCTTTCGTCGTTGGCATAGAGCAGGTAATCGATGTCCAGGGGAAGGTTCTTGCCGTTTCTTTTGAAATAGTAATCCTGCAACGTGCCATACCAAGTGGGATTCCCAAGGTCGCGCCATTCCAGTTGCTTTTTAAACGTAAGGTGCAGTCCGGGAATTTGGCATATCATCAGGTCGGGATGGCGCTCCACGGCCTTCTGCTTGTAGAAGTCGTCCATCTGTTTAAGCACCTTGCTGAGGTCTTCGGCGTAGCCCGTAACCATGGCCGGCGTTACGCTTTGAGGGTGTAGCTTGTGCTGTGCCATCCAGTAAAGCATCGTAAGGTGTGCGCATGAGGCCACCACCGCCATGTCGGTGGTGCGTAGCATCTCGCGCCACTCGTAGCCTGTGTGTTCCCACTCGTTGGTCTCGTAGGCAAACTTGTCGTAGATATCGGGGAAAGAGAAGTCGGCATAGGCCTGCATGGCCTTGGCGGCGTAAACCATGGCGGCATTGTAGTGGTAGTTGCTGTAGTAGTTGCTCTCACCCCACTGGGTAATAGCGCGGGCTATGGCAGCATCCTTGCCCTCCGGCGTACTGGCACTGTCCTTTACTATGCGGTTGATGGTTTTCAGCGTATTGCTTGTGCTGATGTAGAGCTCCTGGAAGCGATTATTGCGGTCGGTCAGAACTTGCATAAGCTCCGTCAGTCGTTGCTGCCGTACAAGTTGATCCACCTTTGCATTGACGGCAGACAGGTCTTTCTTTATGACTGCGATGTCGTCCATTATCTGCTCGATGTTCTTGGCGGTCTCATCCTCACTCGGGAACAAGGACCCCCACATCACACCCAGCAGTTCGTCGGCCACATCAAAGCCCGCCGTGGAGAGCAACTGGTCGCCGGCCCAAAGCAGAATGTCGGTAGCTATGCCGCGCGTAGCGACTGGTGAACCGCTTGTGGGACTTATGGGGTTCTTCCAGCGGAGGGCATCAATCTGGTCTTGCAGACTCTGGGGGCCGCGCTTGGCTTCCGCCATGCTTTCCTGAGGAGGGTTGGCACTCTGCCCAACGGCTGTTTGTTCAGGGGCGGACAGCATTAGAACGGTGTCGGGCTTGGCCTGGGCATCGGCATAGTTGATGACACCTGCCATGCAGTTTTCGTCCATGAGGCTGAACTGGATGGAACGGATGCCTTCCTGGGTGTGCAGGCCCTGAAAGTCCATCGTCAGCTCGCTTTTCCGGTTGTCGTAAGTGTAGGGCACGTTGAGCGTTTCCCTGCTCAGGCATGGAGCGAAGGCTGTGGAGGAATACGTGGCGGTGCGGGAGCCTTCGGCAAAGCTGATGACGCGCTCGGTGCCGCCTTTGGAAAGATAACTAACCCATTGCCCCTTCATAGCTTCGGGGATGTCGGACGAAGTGAATTGGAAATCGGTGTCCGATTCGCAGGCCGCAAATAACGAAACTGCCAGAATGGTGAAAAGTAGCTTCTTCATAGTGGTTAAAAGTTTAAGGTTAGACGGTTGGTTGGAGCGATTAGTCCTATTTGTCGTTGGCAAAAGTAAAGCCGATTGCCGTATGCTACAAATTATTGGGCGGAAATTTTTATTTTCTCAATAAAATAAATCTAATAAACCCTATGAATGTAATACACGGGTTGCAAAACAAGGCAAAACTAATCGCATAAGAATAAAAACAAATGACGCGTAAATAATTACTAATAAGTGTTTTACGGAAAACTTATATACTGAATCAGTTCTTCTGGTTTATAGATTAGGAGGCAGAGCAGTAGGGTGAGGAAATTGTGCGGTACGGTGAGTGGGCCGCCGTCCGCCGCCCGCGAAAACTATCCTAGAGGGTAGGAAAAATTAGTCCGCCGATAGAAAAAATTAGTCCGCCGATAGTTTTTCCTATCGGCGGACTTGTGTTCCGTAGCTTCGGAGCTGTGTCAAAAAGTAAAGGGGGACTGGAAATCGGCAAGAACAGGATGTTTCGTGTCCTTCTCGGAGAGCAGCGCCTCGGCGGTGGGAATGTGCCAGTCTATGCCGAGACTCCGGTCCAGTATGCTGATGCCTCCGTCGGCCTGCGGCGCGTAGAAATTGTCGCACTTGTATTGGAACACCGCCACCTCGCTCAGTACGGCGAAGCCGTGGGCAAAGCCGCGCGGCACGAAGAACTGGAGGCCCTCAAGCGTGGGAAGGCCCTCGCAGCCTTGGGGCGCGTAGCCCTTCTCGCGGAAGGCCTCGGCCATGCGCCTGCCCTCGTCGTCGCGGCCCGTAAGGAGGCAACTGACGTGCTGCCCGTAGGTGGGGCTTCCCTTACGGATGTCCACGGCCACGTCAAGCACCGCGCCGCGCACGCAGCGCACCAGTTTGGCCTGCGTGTGGGGCGGACGCTGGAAGTGGAGGCCGCGCATCACGCCGCGTGTGGACATGCTCTCGTTGTCCTGCACGAATTGCACGCAGCCCACTTTCTCCTGAAACTCGGCCTGGTTGAATGATTCGAAAAAGTAGCCGCGACAGTCGTGGAATACGCGCGGCTCGATGACGGCCACGCCGTCGATGGCAGTATTATATATATTCATAGGTGGGGGCGGTCAAATTGTGAGCTGCGCTGTTAGCGGCGGCCATACATATCGTCGTAGTACTTTTCATACTCCCCGCTGGTGATGTTATCCATCCAAGCTTCGTTGTCGAGATACCAGCGGACGGTTTTCTCTATGCCTTCCTCAAACTGGAGCGAAGGCTCCCAGCCGAGTTCGCGTTGCAGTTTAGTGCTGTCTATGGCATAGCGCAGGTCGTGGCCGGCGCGGTCGGCGACGTAGGAAATCAGGCCCAGGTCTTCGTCCTCCTTGCGGCCGAGCAAGCGGTCCACCGTGCGTATGAGCAACTTTACGATGTCGATGTTCTTCCACTCGTTGAAGCCGCCGATGTTGTAGGTCTCGGCCACCTCGCCCCTATGGAAGATGAGGTCAATGGCACGGGCGTGGTCCTCGACGTATAGCCAGTCGCGCACGTTCTCGCCTTTGCCATATACGGGCAGGGGCTTACGGTGGCGTATATTATTGATGAAAAGCGGGATGAGTTTTTCCGGGAATTGGTAGGGGCCGTAGTTGTTTGAGCAGTTGGTAACCACGGTGGGCATACCGTAGGTGTCGTGGAAAGCCCTCACGAAGTGGTCGCTACCGGCCTTGGACGCCGAATAAGGAGAGTGCGGCTGGTATTTCATGTCCTCGGTGAAGAATGTCTCCCCATAGGCGAGGCCGGCCTCTCCCCGCGTGCGGCTGGAGGCTTTCGTAGTGAAAGGTGCGGGCAGGCCTTCGGGGCGCGTCATTTCCAGTGCGCCGTACACCTCGTCCGTAGAGATGTGGTAGAAGCGCTTGCCCTCATACTTCTCCGGCAGGCTTTCCCAGTAGAGACGGGCCGCCTGAAGGAGCGAAAGAGTGCCCAGCACGTTGGTACGGGCGAAGGTGAAAGGGTCCTTGATGCTGCGGTCCACGTGGCTCTCGGCGGCCAGATGGACAATGCCGCTGACTTGCTCCTCGCGCATCAGCCGGCAGACGGCCTCGAAGTCGCAGATGTCCAGCCTTACGAAGCGGTAGTTGGGCCTGTCCTCTACGTCGCTGAGATTGGCAAGGTTGCCGGCGTAGGTTAGTTTATCGAGGTTGATGATTTTGTAGTCAGGATACTTGTTCACAAACAAGCGCACGACGTGGCTCCCGATAAAACCAGCGCCGCCTGTTATTAAGAGGACCTTATGCTTCATATAGATTGTTTTTACAGATTAGGCATACCCGTTTCCGCTACTTCGTCGATTACTTTCAACAGGTACTGGCCGTATTGGTTCTTGAGCATGGGTTGGGCGAGCTGGCGCATACGGTCGGCGTCAATCCAGCCCTTTCGGTAGGCAATACCCTCAAGGCAGCCCACCTTAAGCCCCTGACGCTTTTCCAGCACCTCGATGTAGGTGGAGGCTTCGGAGAGGGAGTCGTGCGTGCCCGTATCGAGCCATGCGAAGCCCCGCCCGAGGGTTTGGACTTTCAGCTGGCCGTCGGCGAGGAATTGCTGATTGACGGTGGTTATTTCATATTCGCCGCGTGCCGAGGGCTTGATTTGCCGCGCCACGTCCACCACTTTGTTGGGGTAGAAGTACAGACCGACCACAGCATAGTTGCTTTTAGGCTTCACGGGTTTCTCTTCGATGGAAAGGCAGTTGCCCGAGCGGTCGAACTCGGCCACGCCGTAGCGTTCGGGGTCGCTGACCCAGTAGCCGAACACGGTGGCTTTGTTGTCCTGCTCGGCGGTGCGCACGGCTTCCTGGAGCATGGCCGTGAAGCCTGCGCCGTGGAAGATGTTGTCGCCCAGCACGAGGCAGGCGCAGTCGCTGCCTATGAAGTCGGCTCCTATGGTGAAGGCTTGCGCCAGTCCGTCGGGCGAGGGCTGCTCGGCATACTCGAAGCGCACGCCGTAGTCGCTGCCGTCGCCCAGCAGGCGGCGGAAGCCCGGCAGGTCGCAGGGCGTGGAGATGATCAGTATCTCACGGATGCCTGCCAGCATGAGCACGGAGATGGGGTAGTAGATCATGGGCTTGTCGTAGATAGGCATGAGTTGCTTACTTATGCCTTTCGTAATCGGATAGAGGCGGGTGCCCGAACCGCCTGCAAGGACTATTCCTTTCATGGCTTGGGAAGTGATTTCGCAATCACTTAACGCGCGACGCGCTCCTTTATTGTGCAAAATCCTGAAATTATGACTTTGCAACCGGTTTGCATACGATAATGCGTAATTTTGCAGCGCAAAAACTGCTTACTATGCTTGAAACGATTGCTCTCATCAACGAAATGTCGCCCTACCTGCTGTTGGGTTTTCTGTTGGCAGGCGTGATGCACGTCTATGTGCCCGCCCGCTGGTTTCACAAGTACCTTTCCGGCCACAATCTGCGGAGTGTGTTCTACGCGGCCCTGTTTGGCGTGCCCCTGCCCCTTTGCTCGTGCGGCGTGCTGCCTACGGCGATGTCGCTCCGCAAGGAGGGCGCGTCGCACGGCGCCACGGTGAGTTTCCTCATCGCAACGCCGCAGACGGGCATCGATTCCATCGCGGCCACCTACGCCCTGATGGGCCTGCCCTTCGCCGTGCTGCGTCCCGTGGCGGCTTTTCTGACGGCGCTGTTCGGCGGCTGGGCGGTGAATGCCGTGCAGAAGCCTGCGGACGGAGTGCCCGGCGGCGAACCTCAGGCAGAGGAGGCTCACGCCTGCTCTTGCTGCCACTGCCACGAAAAGGCCGGCCAGGAGCCGCAATCCGCCAAGGGCGCATGGCAGAAGGTGCGCGAGGTGCTGGCCTACGCCTACTTGGAAATGATGGAGGACATCGGGAAATGGCTGGTGGCGGGCCTCGTGGCGGCAGGGCTGATTACGGTGTTCGTACCCGACAGTTTCTTTGCCGTGTTCCAGGACAACTCTTTCCTGTCCATGCTGCTGGTGCTGGCCATCGCCATACCCATGTACATCTGCGCTACGGGCAGCATACCCATCGCCGTGGCGCTGATGCTGAAGGGGCTGACGCCTGGCGCGGGCCTTGTGCTGCTGATGGCCGGCCCTGCCTGCAACGTGGCCAGCCTGCTGGTGATTGGCCGCAGCCTGGGGCGCCGCACGCTTGCCGCCTACCTGCTGAGCATCATCGCAGGGTCGGTGGGATTCGGCCTGCTGATTGACCACCTTTTGCCCCGCAACTGGTTTGTGCCCACCCTGCTGTCGCAGGAGACCTGCCCTACGGAAGCCCACGCGGGCTGGCTTGGCGCGGCTTGCAGCGTACTGCTCGTCCTTCTGCTCATTAACGCCTTTATACACAGTCTCAGGCACGGGCACGACCATAGCCACGGCCACGGTTCCTGCTGTGCCGGCGAGGGCCACGCATAGCCCGTGCCGCCGCGCCCGTCCCTACGGTTCCGCCCCCTGTCCCGCCGATGGCTTTTCCTATCGGCGGGATAGTTTTTACTGCCGTATAGGATAGTTTTCCTTACCCTATAGGATAGTTTTTCCTGTCGTATAGGATAGTTACGGCTCTTTCATGGAGTGGAAAATACTGACGTACAGAGGGCGGAACTTTATCCGGCGACCGGCAAAAACGGTCGGCGGAAGTGATAAAACTTTCCTTATTGCGCAGAGAAGTTGTCATTATGCTTGTTTTCAGCATCGTTATACCTATAAAAACGAATTTATACCGCACAAAACTTTGCACTTTGTTTAAATAGCCGTACTTTTGCAGCCACGTTACAGTAATCCTACAATACAAAAACGCAATGAGTAACTTACACACTTCTCTCCGCAAAGCCTTCGGCGCTTTGCTGCTGGCCTCCTGTTCCCTGAGTGCGGGAGCCGCGGTGTTCATCACCGAGAACTTCGACTACTCCGCCTCCGGCCCCCTCTACGGGCAGGGGGCGTCCATCGACCCTGCCGGTCTGGGCTGGATTCGGTACGGGGCAAACACGGCAAGCCCCGTGGCACTGACCAATACGCCGCTCAGTCTGGCGGGCTACCAGACTACGGCAGTGGGCAAGGCCGTGAGCCTCTCGTCCGAGAACCTGGGCGAAGACCTCCAGCTGGCCTTTTCCAAGGAGCCCGTGCTTTCGGGCGCCATCTACGCCGCCATGCTCGTCAATGTGAGCGACGCCACCGCCGCTTCCGCCTACTTTGCCGCCTTCACGGGCAAGACCTCCAAGGGGTGGATGGATGGCGTGAACGCTACCGAGTACGGTCGCATCTTCGTCATGGCCGGTGACACCGAGGGCACCTTTAAGTTCGGCGTGAGCAAGAACAACGCCAGTCCCTCCGCCGTCAGTGCCGACCTCCCCTGCGGCACGACGCATCTCGTGGTGCTTAAATACGAGTTTCAGGAAGGTTCGACCAACGACCTCACCTCCCTGTGGGTGAATCCCACGGCCTCCGCCACCGAACCCGCCACCACGCTTGTGGGAATCGCCTCCCAAGGCGACGCCTCAACCACCAACGGCCTCCAGGGCATAGAGTTGCGCCAAGGCACCACGGCCACGAAGACCGCAGCCGCCCTCACCGTCGATGCACTCCGCGTGACGGACACATGGGCCAGCCTGTTTGAGGCCACCGAAGGCGACGGCGAGACCACCGGAGGCGACGAGGACGAGGACCAGCCTGCGGCAAGCGGCTCCATCAGACTGAGCACCCCCACGCTCAGCCTGGCCGGTTTCCGCGGCGTAATACCGGCTGCAACTGTCAGCCTGACAGCCACGGGCCTCAAAGGCGACGTTACCGTCAGCGGCGGGAAGAACGTGGTCGTTAAGCCCCAGACGGTAACTGCCGAGCAGGCCGCTGCCGGCGTGGAGCTGACCGTGTCGCTCCCCGACGGGGCTGAGTTGGGCGAGTACACCGAGACGCTCACGGTGTCCGCCGAAGGTGCAGAGCCGCAGAGCCTCAGCGTCAGCGTGGCCGCCTATGCAGCCGACAAGGACTTGATTAGCCTCCTCGCCTTCTACGCCGACGGCACCGACACCGAGGATTACACCATCTATCGTATGACGGGTAAGGCGATAGTTACCCATATTGACGGCAATCGGGCGTATATTGAGCAGTCGCTCAACAAAGCCGGCGCCGTGCTCGACCTCTCTGAAATCAAGTCCTTCGGCGAGTGCCAGAACCTCAGCGTGGGCGATGAGCTTCAGAACATCCATGTCTATCTCACCAAGAGTATGGGCAACGTAACGGCCCATCCTGCCGCCTCCTACTTCGCTAAGGTCATCAACACGGGCAAGACCGTGGCCCCCGTCGCCCTTACGCTGGACGAGTGGAAGGAGAATCTGGAGTACTACCCCTACGCGCTCATCAGCGTAAGCGGCGTGGACTTCGGGACGGCAGCCGGCGGCACTTTCTCCACCGCCTCCGTGGAAGTGACGGACGGCTCGGGCGAAGCGGCCCGCGTGAAGCCTTTCGCCGGCGACCTCGTGGGCAGCGCGATTCCCCAGACGGCAGACATTGTCGGCATCAGCCTCTCGCAGACCGGCCTGACGCTGGCCCCCCGAGCCCTGACCGACCTGACCAACACTACGGAAAAGGCAGCAGAACCCGACTCCGTCGATGTGAACCTTGAACTTCTCTTCACCGGTGCCGGCACCGCTATAGGCGACACCGTAGGCCACTTCGCCCAGCTCAGCGTGAAAGCCCACGCCCTGGCCGATCCGCTCACCCTGACCCTGACCGGCGCAGGCGCAAAGCACTTCGAGCTCAGCACATCCGAGATTCCCGCCGGAGCCGGGGAGACGCAGGTGTTCCTCTCCTTCCAGCCGACGGCTGCGGGCGTACAGAAAGCCAACATCATCATAGAATCCGCCAGCAACAATGCGCTGAACCAGATGTTCTCCGTCAGCGCGGTGGCCTACGATGCCGCCAATCCGCCCACCATTCAGGCCGATGCCGCCGCCCTCGTGCCCTTCACGGCCAAGGCCGGTGAGGTGCAGACGCAGCAGTTCACCGTAACCACGGCCAACCTGCTGAACTGGGAAGGCAAGGTCAGCCTTGTGGAGCAGTCGCCCGAGGCCGCTTTCACGCTGTCCAGCACCAGCCTGCTCAAGTCGGGCACGCAGACCTACACCCTCAGCTTCAAGCCCAAGGCCACCGGCTCCTACTCCGCCGTGGTGGAGGCCACCTCCCTGCTGGCCGACACCGTGCGCTTCGTCATCAGCGGCGTGTGTGAAGAGCCGCAGGAAGAGCCTGCCGTGGAAGGCGACGAGATGAAACTCTCCACCGCGCAGCCCCACGCCCTCTACACCACCGACTTCAGCTCCGACCTGCGCAACGTCCCCCTCGCCCTCGGCGGCTGGACCAACGTAGCCGTGGAAGGCACTCGCGCCTGGTGGGGCTACAGTTTCGACGGCAACGGCTGCGCCAAGGTAACGCCCTACGACAGCAAGGCCGAGGCCACCACGCCCTGCCAGATGCTGCTCGTCAGCCCCCCGCTCGACGCCGCCAATTCCGCCACGAAGCTCGTAACCTTCCGCCTGCGCGGCGACTACCTCGTTGAGGGACAGAGCGACAAGCTTGAAGTCGTGTACATTGACATGCTGGACGGCGAACCCTACATGGAAACCATTCCGATGGACGTGCCCGCCATTGCCGACGACAACGGCGTGTGGAAGGACTACGTGCTGGACTTCACCGACGTGCCCACCGCCGACGTCTTCTTCATCGGCTTCCGCTTCACCTCGCAGCGCGGCACGGAGAATGCCGCCACCTACTATGTGGACGACTTCAGCTGGGGCCGCACCGATGTCAGCCTCATGAAGTCCGCCATCGACACCGCGCCCCACATGGCCGCCGTGGGCGAGACCCTTCAGCTGGAAGGCCTCACCGTGAGCGGCGAGAACCTCAAGGGCGACATAAGCGTGAGCCTCTCAGGAGCCGACAAGGGCCTCTTCACCCTCTCCACGCCCACGCTGCCCGCCCAGGGCGGAACGGTGGGCCTGAGCTTCACGGCCGACGCCCCGGGCCAGTACGGCGTGATGCTGGTGTTCAGCGCCGAAGGCGCCCCCGTGCTGGAAGTCCCCGTGTTTGTCATCGTCGCCGAACCTACGGGAATCAACGGCGCGGCAGGCCAGCGCGGCAGCCTCGCCGGCTTCGACCTCCAGGGCCGCCGTCAGCAGGCTCCGACCCGGGGCATCATCCTTCAGGACGGCAAGAAAATCCTACGCTGAGCCCTACGGCTCCACAAAACCCAAGCACGGGTGCAGAGTTTCGCAAGACTCTGCACCCGTGTGCTTTAAGGCAGCCGTTACTACTCTATAGGACAGCATTTCCTGCCGTATAGAGTAGTTCATCTTACTCTATAGAACAGTTTTCCCTACCCTATAGAGTAGTTTTTCGCAGTCACGGGACAGGCAGGAGGCACGGCGGGAAAGACGTCACGGAAAGGCGGAAAAGAAGCAGAGGTTAAGAAGCCAAATTGACTGTCAGAGGGGTAACTATCGCTGTCGGAGAAACGAAATCTGCGATTTTTCAAGTAAAAAAGCTTAACAAATGAGGTAATGTTATTTTTTTTATGTACTTTTGCGCACGAAAATGCCGAATTTACTAACACGACTATTCACAAAAAACAATTAGCCCTATGAAAATCAAAAAAATCCTCCTGACCCTCGTCGCTGCCGCCGCCGCATGCACGGCCAGCGCACAGATGCCCGTAATCACCCTGACCGACATGGACGGCAACAAGGTACAGACCGACACACTCGGCACCCACGGCCAGCCCGTAATCATCGACTTCTTCGCCACATGGTGCAAGCCCTGCAACCGCGAGCTCACCGCCATCAGCGAAGTCTATGACGAGTGGAAAGAAGAAACCGGCGTGCGCCTCGTAGCCGTAAGCATAGACCAGGCTCAGAATATCCACAAGGTGAAGCCCCTCGTCGATGAGAACGGCTGGGAGTACGACGTGCTGCTCGACCCCAACTCCGACCTCAAGCGGGCCCTCGGCATACAGATGATTCCCTACGTCCTGATTATCGACGGCAAGGGCGAAATCGTCTATCGCCACAGCGGCTACACCGAAGGGGCTGAACTCGAACTCCTCGAAAAGCTCCGCGAACTGAAAGCCGCCCGCGAGGAATAACGACCCGAGGGCCGCGAAGCCCCACCCCCCACAACCCCAACAACCAGAACAACCCTCCAATGAACAACACGATGAGAAAGGCCATGCGCCTCGCCGCGTGCGGACTGCTGGCGGCAACCGCCCTCCCACAGTCCCATGCACAAGTGAGCGTTACAGGCTCAGTACAGAGCGACATGATGGTGGCCCCGCTTCAGGATGAGCAGATTGGCACGTCGGAGTACGACAATAAGTACTTCCTCACCAACACCTATGTGGACCTCCTGCTCCAGAGCAAGAGCGTGGATGCCGGCGGTCGCTTCGAGCTCACCCAATGGCCCATGCCCGGCTTCGCCACCGCACCCAATCAGGACTTCAAAGGCTGGGGCGTGCCCAACCTGTGGATAAAAGGCCGCCTCAAGCGCGTGGAACTCACCTTCGGCTCCTTCTACGAGCAGTTCGGCTCAGGCTTCATCCTCCGCACCTACGAAGAGCGTACCCTCGGCGTGGACAACTCCCTGCTGGGCGGACGCGCCGTCATCAACCCCACCGACGGACTCCAGCTCAAAGTACTCTCAGGCGTACAGCGCAACTACTGGGAGCACAACGGCGCCATCGTCAGCGGCGTGGACGCAGAACTGAACCTCGACCAGTGGATAAAACCCCTCAAGGAGAAAGGAATGCGCCTGCTCGTCGGAGGTTCATGGGTAAACAAGTGGGAAGACTACAAGGATTCCCTGCTGTTTACGCCTAATGCCAACTACTATGCAGTGGCCCCTGAATTTGTCAATGCTTTTGACGCACGCGTTACATTAAGTAAAGGTGGCTTCAGCTTACTGGGAGAATATGCCCAGAAGAGTGCCGACCCCAACTCACTCAACAACCAAATCTTCAGAAAGGGCCGCGCCGCCATGATTTCGGCCACCTACTCGAAGAAAGGCCTCTCCGCTCTATTCCAGATGAAGCGCAGCGACAATATGGGCTTCCGTTCGAAGAGGGAAGACCCCCATAGCACCACCTCCTTCATCAATCATCAGCCGGCCTTTACCGTGGACCAGACCTACGCTCTGGCAGCTCTCTACCCCTACTCCACCATGGCCGAGGGCGACAATAACGGCGAATGGGCCTATCAGGCTTCCGTGGGCTACAACTTCAAGAAGAAGACCGCCCTGGGCGGCAAGTATGGCACGAAGGTGAAGGTGAACTACTCGCTGGTGAAGCCCATCGACTACAACTTCCACGGCCGCGAAGCCATTGATACTTATGAAGGTGCCTTGGCCGCCACAGACGGCTACGGCTCCGCCTTCTGGAAATGGGGGCACGGCACCTATTATCAGGACTTGGACGTGCAGCTGGAGAAAAAGCTGACGAGCAACTGGGACATCCACGCCATGTACATGTATCAGGACTTCAATCGCATCATTCAGAAGCACGACGGCCACATCCGCTCCCACGTGTTCATCTTTGAGCCCAAGTGGAAAATCAACAAGAAGCTTACGCTCCGCGCCGAAGCCCAGTATCTTCTCACCGACCACGAGAGCGGCGACTGGGGCTTCGGTCTCCTCGAACTCAGCGTAGCTCCCTACCTGATGTTCACCGTCAGCGATCAGATTGGTCGTCCGGAAAAAGCCGACGGCCATAGTTATGGCGACGTGACACACTACTACAACTTCTGCGTGACGGGTAGCCACAAGGGGCATCGTCTGCAAGTGGGATTCGGCCGTACCCGTGCCGGCGTGAACTGCACCGGCGGTGTATGCCGCTACATCCCCGCTTCAAAGGGCTTAACCATTAACTACAACTACAATTTTTAGTCTCCGGAATGAAAAACTTTTTATACATACTGGCTGCGGCAATCTGCCTGTGCGCCTGCAGCAATATAGAAGAAGACGACAGATTGGCAGAAGTGGGATTCTTGCCCGCCAAGCATATCAAGCGCAACGTGCTCGTCGAAGACTTTACCGGTCAGCGCTGCCCCAACTGCCCCACGGCCGCCTCGCTGATAGAGAAGCTGGAGGCCGGGTACAGCAACAAGGCCGCCGGCTATGACGAGGCCGTAATCGCCGTGGCCATACACAGTGGCAACATGGGTAAAGGCGACCTCTTCCATAAGGTGGCCCAGGACGGTCAGCACTTCTTCGACCTTCTGAACGACCCCAACCTTCCTCAGCCCGCCGCACAGGTGAGCCGTGCCTCGGAAGTGTTCACGGGTAACGCCGTAACAGCCAATCTCCACAAGAGTATAAGAGAATTACTCGCCCAGGAAACGCCTGTCGAAATCCTTGATGCCGTCGTGAAGAGCGGTGCGGAGGCCGGTTCCTACGACATAGCCTTCAACGTCAGCAGTCAGGAAGACCTAGACGTGGCCGTGCAGGTGTGGGCCATTGAGAGCGGTGTCGTAAGTTATCAGTCAATGCCCGATGGCTCCCGCAATAACGAATATGTCCACAACAGCGTGTTCAGAAAGAGCCTCACAGAGCTTGACGGCACGCAGAGCAGCCTGAAAAAGAACGCTCCCGTGGCTTATACCTACAACTTCATGCCCGCCGCAGACTGGAAGGCCGACAACATGGCCATGGTCATCATCGTTAGCAAGCCTGGCGGTGAGGTGCTGCAAGTAAAGAAAGTACCTCTGACAGCCAAATAAGGCTGTAGAGGTATTCATTCAGAGTGTAATTATAACAATGTGTAGATTATCTAAAACAATTTAATACAAAACAATTATGAAGAAACTTTACGCTTTTTTCGCAGCCGCCCTGTTGGCTGCCCCTACCTTCGCGCAGAAGGAAGTAGTCCTCGTCAGCCCTAACGACGGGAAAGAGTACACCGACGGCCAGACCGTGATTATCACTCCCGACGTGGATCCCGAGTGGGGCGACGTTATTTTTGAGTCTCCCCTCCTGCTGAACAAGGGAAGCAAGGATGTTCAGGTCAAGATGACCTTTACGCCGCAGTATAGCTTTGGCAGTTTCCAGTGCTGTCTGGGAGGCTCATGCAAGATGTATGATGCAGGTGGCACTTACACTACGGACAACGAACCTCTCGAAGCAGGCAAGGTGAAGAGCATCTTGACTGAGTGGAACTGCATGAGTACGGAGACTTTCGAGTATGAGCATGGTGAATGCACCTGTATAATGGAGTTCTACGTGAACGGCCAGAAGGGCAACACTTATACCGTGAAGTACGCTTACACAGAGAGCACCGGCATCGAGCAGGCTGCCGCAAAGGCCAAGCAGCAGAGGATTTATGACCTCCAGGGCCGCGTGGCCGGCAAGCAGAGCCGCGGCCTGCTCATTCAGAACGGCCAGAAGTTGCTCCGCCGCTAACAATCCGCATCAACGCTTCATAACTTGCGCTCCGAGCCTTCCTTTGGGCTGCGGGGCCTCTTAACTGAACCTTTTCATGAAAAAAGCTATTCTTTTCGCTCTCCTGCTGTGGGCCTCTGCCGGCCTGCAGGCGCAGACGGTTTTCAAGAAGTGCGGCAATCTCGGGCTGGGCGCAACTTCGGCGCAGGGCATAGTGGCAGGCGCCGCGTCGCTTGCCAACACCATGCAGTGGGGCTATACCGAAGCCGACATCAACGGTCTCGGCGGACTTGGAACGGGAAAGGCCGGCACATTCGGCGTGGCCATACTCATGCCCGTCGATGAGCTACTGGCCAACGCCACCATCAACGGCGTGAGCGTGCCTTTCTCGTCGTCAGAGCCGACCGAAGTGTCCGTATTCATAGCCGCGCAGTCCGACGTCAGCACCCCCATTGTCTCCAAAGCCTTCTCCGGCAAGGTGAAGGCCGGCTACAACACCATAGCCCTGGACGAGCCCTATGCGCTCAAGCAGGGCGAAAGCGTGTACGTGGGCTACACGTTCACAATCACCGCTGCCTCCACCCAGACGGCCCAATACCCCATCCTCATTGGCGGTTCGGCTGAAAAGGGCGGCCTGACCATCATGACAGGCGGCCAGTGGGACGACTTGTCCTCTGAAGGCTACGGCAACAGCGGCCTGCAAGTGCTTCTGGCCGGCGTGAACCTGCCCGCCAACAACGTTACGCTGACGGGTTTCGGCAGCGTAACGGGCCTTTCCGGCAGAGAAGCCAAGTGTCTGGCTGCCTTTGAGAGCACCAGTTCCAATGCCATCAAGAGCCTGACCTACGCCGTTGAGTTCCAAGGGCAGACCGCCACGCACGACATTCAGACCAATGTTTCGGCTGGCTTCGGCAAGAAGGGCTACTTCAGCGTGCCCGTCAGCCTGCCCGCTTCCGCCGGCACCTATCCCGTAAAGCTCACGCTCACAAAGGTGAACGGCGTGGACATAAAGCCCCAGAGCCTTGAATCCACCGTACAGTGCTACGTGCCCCACCGCAACACCGTGGTGGAAGAATTCACCGGCACGCAGTGCCACTGGTGCCCCCGTGGCTGGGTGGGCATGGAGTATCTGAAGAAGACCTACCCCCATTTCATCGGCATCGCCGTGCATCAGTACAACAGCAGCGACCCGATGTACAACGTAAACTATGCCAACCTCAAGTGGAGCGGCGCTCCGGGCTGCTTCATCGACCGTGCGAGCGAATTTGCCGACCCCTACTACGGCGAGGGCTACAATGAAAACATTGAGGGCGACTTCCACTACTACGCCAGCCAGGAGCCCAGCGTGGACATAGAGGTGTCCGGCACATTCCAGCCCGCCATGGACAAGGTGGACGCCAAGGCCAAGGTATCCTTCCTGAAGGATTGCAGCAAGCATACCATCGTCTATGTGCTCACGGCCGACGACCTCACCTGCCCCGCCGGCGCTTCCGCCACGGTGCAGAGTCGCTGGCAGCAGTGGAACAACTACTCCGGCTTCCAGCCCGAGGAGGGAGACTTCGACCCCACCACTGAAATCGGCGCCCTGGGTGCCAAGTTCTGCAAGGGCGGAGAATATGGCGTGAGCAAGGTCAGCGGCCTCGTGTTCAACGACGTGATGGTGGGTTCCTCCTACAGTTCCGCCCACCTCAACCAGGCTTCCGGCTTCCCCACGGCCGCCACGGCCGGCGAAACGGCTGAGCACAGCTACACCGTGAAGCTCACCGCCGGCACCTACGCCAAGGCCGCCCTCGACTACGAAAAGGTTTACGTGGTGGCTATGGTGCTCGATTCCAACGGGCACATCGCCAATGCCGCCAAGGCCAAGGTGCAGATACCCGAAGGCATAGGCACCGTGCTCAGCGACACCTCTGCCGCCTCCTCCTCCGCTCCTGCCTACGACCTTCAGGGCCGCGCGGCCACGGCAGCCAGCCACGGCATCGTGGTGAAGGACGGCAAGAAGATGCTGGTGAAGTAGTTCCGCCTACACCCTACGGAGGCGGGGCGCAGCGCCACAGCCAGGCCAACTTAGTCTATAGGACAGTTTTCCCTACCGTATAGGAAAGGAAAAACCAGTGTATAGGACAGTTTTCCCCCGTGTATAGGATAGGAAAATCCGGTGTATAAGGCCGCACAGCCCATCAGCCGGACAGCACAGCGCCCCCCTGCCTCCCAAACCCACACTCTTACGGCGAGGAAGACCCATCCCTGTGATGGGACTTCCTTGCCGGCAAGAGATATATCCTATTTATAAAACGCGCGTGTACGCACATATAAGACAACAACAACCCGCTATGCTCAAACAATTACTCTGCGCCCTGTGCGCCATTCTTCCCCTCACCGCCTTCGCACAGTCCGAAGAACTGTGGGGCTATTCCTACGACTCCGAATTTTCCGTGGCAGGCAGCGGCGGCGGAGACATGGACATCGCCATGTGGGTGCCCGGCGACGGAGAACTCAGCGGGGCCAGCATCACGGCCCTCAACCTGCCCTTCGCCTCCTCCGACATCACAAATCTCAGCATTTGGGCCGTGCCTGCCATCGAGTATGCCGCCGCCTCGCTCCCGCAGAAGGTGTACGAGCAACGGGTCAGCGGCACGATGAAAGGCAACGCCTACAACCGCGTGGAACTCAGCAAGCCCCTTGAGATTCCCGCCGAAGGATTCTTCATCGGCTATAGCTTCCACACCGACTACTACTACCCCATCTGCACCGCACCGGGCACGGCGAAGGACGGCCTTTGGCTCCGCGACGCCTTGTTCGGACGCTGGTACGACTATCCCGAACTCGGCGTGAGCGCCATGCAGCTCTTCGTCACAGGAATGCAACTCGACACCCACAAAGTCGATGTACTGCAGGCACAGACCCGCAAATGCGAAAAAGGCAAGCAGACCAAAGCCACAATCACGCTGGTCAGCAACAGCCAGAAGCCCGTGGAGTCCATCGGCTTCAATATAACAGTAGATGACCAAATACAGCCGGTTACGGCCATCCTTCCCCAACCCATTCCCTCCGGCGTGAACCAAGTCGGCGAAGTAGCCGTCACCTTCACTGCCCCCCAGAAAGCCGGCACCTACGAAGGCAGAGCCAGCCTCACATCCATCAATGGCGAGCCGTACTTCGGCGGCAGTGCCTGCTCCTTCTACTTGGATGTGCGCGATAAGATATACCAGCGCCTCACACTCATCGAAGAGTTCACCGGCACGTGGTGCGGCAACTGTCCTCGCGGCTGGCTGTCGCTTGAACGCGTACGCGAAAAACAATCCGACCAAGCCCTCGTGGTGGGCATCCATCAGTACAACACCACCGACCCCATGTATTGTCCCGACTATGCCGACTTGCCGTGGGACGGAGCCCCCAGTGCCATGATCGACCGCAAGGCCATCAACATCGACCCCTACTATGGCGAAATCTCAGGAGGCTTCAGCAAAACCGTGGACAAGTACAGCGACATCGACCCCACCGCCACCATCAACGTGGCCGGCACTTGGGCCGACAATGTGCATGGCAGCGTGAACGCCACCGCCGAAGTCACATTCCTCGAAGACAGCCCGGGCAGCCGTATCGCCTTCGTCCTGACAGCCGACAGCATTACGGGCACAAGCAGCGCTTGGCGGCAGAACAACAGTTTCTATGACACCGACCCCATGGGTATGGGCGACCTCGCCATATTCTGCCGGGGCGGCGAACTGGGCGAGGGCTTCATCTTCCTGACCTACAACGACGTGCTCATAGGCTCCACTTGGCGGCAGCAAAGTAAGGACGTCATCGTCGATGGCGGTGCCGCACTCGCACCTACCGGCAAGGGCAACACCGCTACCGCCACGGGAGTCGTAACCATCAATGTCAGCAGTGCCATGCGTCAAGCCATGGACTTCAACAAAATATACCTTACCGCCATCGTACTCAACGCCGACGGCACCGTAGCCAACGCAGCGCGTTGCCGGGTGGGAAGCCCCGAAGGCCTGTCCAGCACGCCCGTGTGTACCGCTTCCCAGACCACGACCTACGACCTCACCGGACGCTCCATCCAGAAGCAGGCCAAGGGCCTCTACATCCAGAACGGCAAAAAAATACTCCGCTAAACCATGAAACGCCTCCTTATGCTAATCGTGGCTCTCGCCGCCGTGATAGCCACCGGTGCCCAGAGCCGTCGTGCCGCCACGCTCGACGGTACCGTGGAGTGGGGCTTCGCCACAGGCCAGACCAGCGAGTGGAAATACGTGAACGTGCGCTTCGCCGGACAATTCGGCGTGGCCATGAAAATCCCCTACGAAAAAGCGCTCAAAGGCGCTACGGTCAATGCCATTAGCATACCCTTCATGTCCGACAACATCGCCGACCTGAAAATCTTTGCCGGCGCCACGATGAACGACGAGGGCGACGCCTTCTTCCCCACCGATAGCCTGCTGGCCATCGCCTCATACAGCGGTGCCGTCCAGCCTAACGGCTACACCACCGTGTGCTTCGACAAGCCCGTGCCCATCCCCTCCGAAGGGCTCTTTGTGGGCTACCTCTTCAACGTAACCCGCCTCAAGACCGATGCCGACGCCCACGCCGTCATCGATATCGACCTTCCGTCCGCCGAGCACTCCCTCTGGCTCATGTCAGGCTCCTCCTGGAGCAACATGTCGTGGCAGGCCGCACCCACGGCCATGCTGGCCCACGTGGCCGGCGCTTCCCAGCCGGCAGTCAGCGTAGCCCTCAAAAGTGCCGCTGCCTCCACAGTGTCCGCAGGGGCTACGGCAGTGGTCAATGCCAGCGTGGTGAGCAACGGCGGGCAGCCCATCACTTCTGTCGAATATACCGTGGAAATCGACGGGAAGCAGCAGTCCTACACACAGACCCTCGACGAGCCTGTGCCGGCCGGCTTCAAGCGCCGAGCCACCCTGCCCCTGAGCTTCGTAGCCCCCGCCTCCGTCGGTTCCTACACCGCCACGCTCACACTCACCAAGTTCAACGGTCAGGCCTCCGATAAAGCCGTGGCACCCCGCGCTTTCTCAGGCACCACTCTCGGGCGCATCGTGCAGCGTCGCAGCGTGGTGGAGGAAAGCACCGGCACGGGTTGCATCTACTGCCCCCGAGGTTGGGTGGCCATGGAGTACCTCAAGAAGAACGAGCCCGCCTTCATTGGCGTCAGCGTGCACAACTATAACGCCGACGACCCCATGGCGTGCCTGGACTACCCCGACATTTTCAAGGGGTCCCCCACCTGCGTCATCGACCGCAAGAATGAGTCGTGCGACGCCTACTACGGCACCTACGGCCCCAACGGCATCCGCACCGACTTCGCCACCATCAACGCCGAGCCCGCCGATGTCGATTTGGCCCTTACCGCATCGCTTGGCGCCGACGGCAAGACGGTGGAAGCCGTGGCAGGAGTGGAATATCTCGGCCACGTGGAAAATCCCACCATCGCCTTTGTGCTCACCGCCGACAGCCTGCGGGGCACCACTTCCGCCTGGCGGCAGAAGAACACTTGGGGCAGCCAGTCCAAGGAGTCCATACTCCTGTCGGAAGTGTTCGGCGGCATGACCGAACTCGCCGAGTTCGGCATTGGCGGCATGTATGGTTCCAGCAGCGTGTTCATTACCTACAACGACGTGTGTGTCGCCCACTCTTTTGCCTCCGGCACGGGTATTTCGAAGGCGCATATAGAGGGCGGGAAGGTAGGCGACAGGGTGGAGAGCCGCTACACACTCGCGCTGCCCACGCGCCCTGCCCTGCTGCAGGCCATCCGGCCCGACAAACTGTTTGCCGTGGCCTTCGTGATGGACGGCGCAGGCCGTGTGTGCAATGCCGCACGGGTGCGTGTCAGCCTCCCCGAAGGCATCGGCACCGTGGTACGGCCTGCCGCCACCGCCGCTGCGACCGGTTACGACCTCACGGGCCGCACGCTCAGTCCCTCCGCCGCTGCCCACGGCTTGCGCATAGTCGGCGGCAAGAAAGTCCTGGGGGAAAATTAGCAAATTTGAAAATCAGCAAATGAGCAAATGAGGAGAATGAATACTGACAGCCGGAGAATTTGTCTGGGAGCAGGCCGGGTGGCCCGTATGCCGAGCCTGACTGCCCTTGTGGCCGGCCTTGTCGCCCTGCTCTGCGGCACTCCGATGCACGCGGCCGACGACACGCAGCTCTGGGGCTACACCCCTGCCGACTTCTCTGCACTGCAAGCCCACGGCTTCAACCAGCAGAATGTGTTTGGCGCAGCGGTGCGCCTCACTGTCGATGACATGTTCGACGGCAGCCTTATCACCGGCATCGACGTACCCTTCAACACTGAAGAGGCGTGGGAGGTTACGGCTTTCGTGGCCTCTGCCGACGACATCGACACCCCCCTGACAAGCACCTTCTCCGACGACGGCACCGCCGTGGGCTACAACACCTACACCTTCTCCCAGCCCTACCGCCTCCAGAAGGGCAAGGACGTGTACGTGGGCTATACCTTCCGCATCATTTCCACAGCGACAAAGCAGGAGAAGGCACCGATTCTCACTGGCGGCGCAGCCATGCCGGGCGGCCTCATGGTATATAATAAAAAGGAGTGGACGGACTACTCCGCCGAAGGCTGGGGCAACAGCGGCCTTCAGGTACGTCTCCAAGGGCTTGTCCTGCCGAGCGATTACGCCGTCATGGGCAAGGCTTGCGACTTCTCGGGCGCCGTCAATTCCTCGGCCACCTGCCAGGTGTTCCTGCACGGCAACAGCGCCAACGCCATCCACACGCTGGGCTACAGCGTCAGCCTGGGAGGCCGCACCACCCAAGGCACAGCCAGCGTCAGCGTGCCGGCAGGACTGGCTCAACTGGCCACGGTCAGCCTCGCCGTACCCACCCCTGCCGAGGTGGGTACCTATCCCGTCACCGTAACCCTACAGACGGTGAACGGACAGCCCGTGCCGCCCACCTCCGCCACCGCCACGGCCACACTCTACACCCGACTCGTGCCACGCTACACGGTGATGGAGGAACAGACCGGCACCGGTTGTATGCACTGCACCCGAGGATGGGCCGGCATGGAGTATATGCGGGACCACTACGACCGCTTCATAGCCATCAGCACCCATCACTATAACGCCGAGGATGCCATGTATAACACGGGCTATCCCTCCATCGGCCTGAGTTCGGCCCCCTCCTGCATAATCGACCGCAGGACCGAAGCCATCGACCCCCTGTTCGGCTCCAACTCCCAAAGGTATATCATCGGCGACTTTGAGGACTGCAACGCCCTGGTGTCCCCCGTGGAGGTACGCGTGGCCGGACAGTTGCAGCCCGACGGCCAAAGCGTGGAAGCCACGGCCAGCGTGGATTTCCTCTACCCCAGCCCGGGCTGTTCCGTGTTCTACGCCATCACGGCCGACGGCCTGACCTGCCCTCCCGATGCCGACGAAAGGACGCGGCGCATGTGGATGCAGGCCAACATATTCGCCCAGAGCGAAACGCGCGACCACTTCCGGGGCGACGGCTCCAACCCTCTCCGCAACTTCTACGCCGAGTTCGCCAAAGGAGGCCAGTACGGCAGCACCGAACTCTACGGCCTCGTGTTCAACGACGTAATGATAGGGTGCAGCACCCCTAAGGAGAGTGAAAACTACTCCGCCGAGAGTTCCCACAAGTCCGCCGACAGTTTTTCCTACTCCGCCGACAGTAAAAACCACTCCGCCGCCCTGCCCGCCGAAGGCAAGGCCGGCACCACCGCGCAGCACGCCTGCACCGTCCCCGTCAGCTGCAGCCCCTACTGCCGAGCCGCCATCCAGTACGACCGGCTCAACATCGTGGCCCTCGTCATCGACCGGGAAGGACACGTGGCCAATGCAGCCCGCGCACGCGTAGAAGTGCCCGAAGGCATCGGCACGGTGCTCACGCCCTCGCAGCCATGCCCCCTCGCCGGTTCCTACGGCCTCGACGGGCGCATCAGCCGGCCCGTCCCTGCCACCCGCACCCTGCACATCATCAACGGTAAGAAAATACTTAACTGAAAGCATCATGAAGAAAACAATTCTACTCATCGCTGCCCTCCTGGGCAGCATCACGGCCCACGCAGCCGGCGACACGCAGCTCTGGGGCTATGTGCCCAACGACTTCACCGCACTGCAAGGCCACGGTTTCAGCACGCAAAACATGTTTGGCGCAGCCGTGCGCCTCACTGTCGATGACATGTTCGACGGCAGCCTTATCACCGGCATCGACGTACCCTTCAACACCGAAGAGGCGTGGGAGGTAACGGCTTTCGTAGCCTCCGCCGACGACATCGACACCCCCCTGACGAGCACCTTCTCCGACGACGGCACCGTCGTGGGCTACAACACCTACACCTTCTCCCAGCCCTACTGCCTCCAGAAGGGCAAGGACGTGTACGTGGGCTATACCTTCCGCATCATTTCCACAGCGACGAAAGAGGAAAAAGCGCCCATCCTCACCGGCGGCGTAGCCAAAAAGGGCGGCCTCATGGTATATAATAAAAAGGAGTGGGCGGACTACTCCGCCGAAGGCTGGGGCAACAGCGGCCTTCAGGTACACATCCAGGGAGCCACCCTGCCGCCCGACAACGCCTCCATAGTAAATGTCTTCGACTTCGGCGGCGGCATCAACTCTTCCTCCACGCTTCAGGCCGTCGTGAGCGGCAACAGCGCCAACGCCATCCACACGCTGGGCTACAGCGTCAGCATGGGAGGCCAGACCACCCAAGGCACAGCCAACGTCAATATAGCCCCGGGCTTCAACAAGCAGGCCACCATCGACATCGCCGTACCCACCCCTGCCGAGGTAGGCACCTACCCTGCCACCGTAACCCTCCAGACGGTGAACGGACAGCCCGTCGCCCCCACCTCCGCCACCGCCACCGCCACCATCTATATCCGACAGGTGCCACGCTACACCGTGATGGAAGAACACACCGGTACGGGTTGTCAGCACTGCACCCGAGGATGGGCCGGCATGGAGTATATGAAAACCCACTTCGACCGCTACATAGCCATCAGTAATCACCAGCACAATCAGGACGATGCCATGTACAATCAGAACTATCCCCCCCTCGGCCTTTCCGCAGCCCCGTCCTGTCTGATCGACCGCAAGACCAAGTCCCTCGACCCCCTCTACGGTTCCGACGAGGAGAAGTTCATCATCGCCGACTTTGAACGCTGGAACGCCGTCATGCCCGAAGTGGAAGTACACGCCGACGGCCGCCTGCAACCCGACGGCCAGAGCGTGGCAGCCGTCGTGGACGTCGATTTCCTCAATCACTGCCCCGATTGCACCGTGTTCTACGCCATCACCGCCGACGGCCTGACCTGTCCCGAGAACCCCGACGCCAAGACGCTGCACATGTGGGAACAGGCCAACGTATTCGCCAAGATGGAGACGCGCAACCACTACCGGGGCGACGGCTCCTGCGAAATACGCAACCTCTACGCCGAATTTGCCGAAGGCGGCAAGTACGGCAGCACAAAGCTCACCAACCTCGTGTTCAACGACGTGCTGATAGGCAGCAGCTACTCCACCGCCGGCGGCTCCGCCACCGACGCCCTGCCCGCCGAAGGCAAGGCCGGCACCACCGCCCGCACCGCCCGCACCGTACAAATCACCTGCAACGAATACGGACGCGCCGCCCTCCGGTACGACCAAATCTACCTCGTAGCCCTCGTCCTCGATGCCAAGGGACAGGTTGCCAATGCCGCACGCGTCAAAGTACAGATGCCCGAAGGCATCGGAGCCGTGCTGGACACGTCCGCCGGCACACTCTCCACGACTCAATATGAACTTTCCGGTCGCCGCCTGACCGCTCCGCACGGCCAGGGCATCTATATCCAGAACCGCAAGACCTATCTCGCCCACTAAACCACACATTATTAATACCAAACTAATTCACAACATGAAAAAAGCACTCTTATTCGCAGCCGCTGCCCTGAGCCTCCTGACCGGCACGGCACAAGTGAACACCGACGGCCTCACTTCCGACAAGCCTAAAGACGGTGATCTTTTCTATGTAGTGTGCGACAACGGATACTTCCTTACCTCGAAAGGCAACGAGGTGATGCCTTCCGCCATCGCACCCAAGTTTGCCGAGTGGAAGCTCATCAAAAAAGAAGACGGCTCCTGGGCTTTCCGTTCCGGAAGCGCCAACTACCTCGACTGGAACCAGGCCACAAGTATGCCCTACCTTACCACCAACAACAAGGGCTGGGACATCAAGGACAACGCCTTCCG
>JAGHRT010000049.1 GCA_018066245.1 Candidatus Equimonas faecalis
CCCATATTGTATGAGGGAAAGAATGGGCCAAAGGTCCATAGGTGTATACCCTAGGGCAGAGCGACCTCAGGAAGCGCCGCCCTGGGGGCAATGGTTGCCGTACATACGGCCGCGGCAATGCGTGTTACAGCTCGTCATCCTACTGTGTGTGTGCCCCTACCTACGGCGGCGCTCCCTGCGGTCGCTTGAAAGTCCTGAAAGGACGGTATAACGGAGGGTAGGGCGTGAGCCCTGCCTCACTCCAGAAGCCTTTTCTTTGGGAGCGCTGTAAGTGCGACATGTTTCAAGTAAAATGGTAATTATATCGCACATACAGTGCTTCCATAAAGAATCAAACACAAAAGACAGGGCTGACGCCCTATCCTCCAATCTGTCGCACCTTCGGTGCTCTATACAACGCAGGGCTTTCAGCCCAATTCTCCCATTGTTCACTCTCTCACTTTTCACTCTCCAAAATGTCAGTTTGGTATAACATAAGTTACGGGGTTTTATGACAAAACACCAATTCCAAGGGCTGCCTTGCTTGTGTTTGAGAAATTTTTCATAAATTTGCGGTCAGAAGTACTTTCACCACTGCAAGTATGAAAACATTCAACACAGCGGGTACTTGTCGCCCGAACGAACACTACATGGTGGACATCACCGAGCGTTTGGAAATTATCCGCAAGATGATTGCCAAGGGGGACTATTTCTGCATCAACCGTGGCAGGCAGTATGGCAAGACTACGACATTGGCAGCTCTGGCTGAATATCTTAAGACTGATTATTGTGTATTTAGCATCAGCTTTGAGGGTTTGGATGATAGCGTCTTTGCAAGCGCGGCCACAGTTTGTACCGCGTTCCTCAAAATAATGAAAAGGCACGCAAGAGTCAACGGAGCGTCAGAGGCCATGCAATCGCTTCTCAAAGATGTCGCACCAATTGGGTGCGAGGAAATTGCGAGCACAGACTTTGCAGAAGTTATAGATGAATTATGTGTTCTCTCCGAGAAACCTGTAGTTGTCTTGATTGACGAGGTTGATCAAGCCAGCAACAATGATGGGTTCATCACATTTCTGGGTGTGCTGCGCAATATGTTCCTATCACGCGCAATGTTCAAAACTTTCCAAAGTGTCATCCTCGCCGGTGTCTATGACATCAAGAACTTGAAGCTGAAGATGCGCCCGGAAGATGAGCATCAGTATAATTCGCCATGGAACATCGCGGTTCCCTTCAATGTGGATATGAGCCTTTCGGCCAAGGGCATTGCCGGTATGCTTGCTGAATATAAGGCAGAACACAACCTGGCTTTTGATGAGGTATTTGCAGGTCAGATGATACGCGACTATACAGCCGGTTATCCATTCCTGGTGAGCCGTATCTGCCAGATTGTCGATGCTGAACGGTACACATGGGACAAGGAAGGCATACTGAAGGCGGCCAATGCTCTGCTCAAAGAGGGCAATACGCTCTTTGATGACATGCAGAAGAAACTCACTCAGTTCCCAGGGCTGTCCGATATGTTGAAATCCATCATCTTTGGCGGTAGGCGAGTGGCCTTCAACTATTACAATCAGGATATCAACATTGCCGTGATGTTCAACTTCGTGAAGGAAGAAGGCGGAGCGACAATGATAGCTTGCCGCATATTCGAGACATGGCTTTACAACTATTACATTTCTCTGGACAAACCATCACCCATTTATCAGTTGGGCGAATACGAAAAGAATCAGTTCGTCCATGACGGCATTATCGACATGCGCCGCCTTATGGAGCGTTTCTGCGTTCACTTCAACGAAATCTATCGCCCCGGTCACGATGATCAGTTTGTTGAGGACAACGGCAGAAAGATTTTCCTTACTTACCTGCGCCCTATTATCAACGGCATAGGCAATTACTACTGCGAAGCCCAGACACGCGACCTCACCCGTACTGACATTATCATAGACTATCTCGGCCAGCAGTACATTGTGGAGCTGAAGATATGGCGAGGACAGTCATATAACGAGCGTGGCGAGAAACAGCTTGCAGAATATCTTGAACGGTACAACCTGCAAACCGGTTACATGGTAAGTTTCTGCTTCAATAAGACAAAGAAGTCCGGCTTGCTGCCTCCAGTAGAATTGGATGGGCGAACGTTGATAGAAGCGATAGTGTAGATTATTGCCGTTACAAGCCGGTTGAACGGTAGGCCGTGCCCATGTCGTAGAAGGGAAGGAACGGGCCAAAGGCCCATAGGTGATAGCCCAAGGCAGAGCGACCGAAGGGAGCGCCGCCCTGGGGACGCAGGTGCGACAACCAACATTGTTCACTCTTTCACTGTTCACTCTCCCATTGTTCACTTTTTCATTGAAAAGAGATGGTGAATGTGAAAAAAACGAGGAAAAGGTGCTTGGGTATTGGAAAAAATACGTATCTTTGCAAGCAGAAACTCAGGCGCTGAAGCTACGCCAAATATAAAACCCCTCAAATCACCTTTTAACGTAACCCTAAACACCCCACAACTATGGCTAACATCAAGAAAGCTCCTGCCGAACAGGCTATCGTCAGCAGCGTTGATGCCTTCTGGGCATTGTATCTCAGCCAAAAGAAAACCGTGAGAAAAGCCATCGCCAAGCGTATCATCGACCTTGAAGCCTCCGAGCGCCGCAACTATAAGAAGAAGGCCGATGAGGTGAAGACCGGATGCAAAGGCCGCAAGCAAGCCCGCGCCATTGCGGAAAGCATGGACGAAGGCAAGCTCATCTGACGGCTAAGCCACTAAACGGCACATGAGAAGTGAGGAAACGGCACGCCCCCTACCCTAACCCGTTGCCCCTGGGCCACGGAACGTAGCTGCACCGTCCGTTCCCTCACTTCTTGCCTGCCACCCCCGCAAGCCCATGTCCACCGCCCTCACACATTATTTATATACGCACCTGCGCGAGGCTCAGTTGAAGCAGCTCGCCATCTTGCAGGAAATCCACCGCATCTGCACCGCCCACGCCATTGACTACTGGCTGGACGGCGGCACGTTGCTGGGCGCCGTGCGCCACGGCGGCTTCATCCCTTGGGACGACGACATCGACATTGCCATGCGGGAAGAAGACCTGCCGCGCTTTGCCGAAGCCTGCCGCACGGAACTGCCTGACCATCTCTACCTCCAAACGACGGACACGGAACCCGCCTGCCGGCTGCCCATCTGCAAGGTGAGGGACAAGGAGTCGTTCCTCGTGGAATATGCCGACGACTTCACGCGTCCCTACGGCAAGGGGCTGTATGTCGATATATTCCCCATGATACCCTACCCCAGCGTGAGCCGCCGCTTCATCAGGCGCGTGGCCGGCGGCTACTGCAAGGCCAATGCCATACTGCAAAGCCAGCACTACTACTCATGGCGGTCGTGTGCCGAACTGTTGTGGTTCGGCTCGAAACGGGCGGCTCTGAAACTGCTGTGGCACGCAGCCGTGGCCCTGCGAGGCAAAGGAGAGTACACCAGCAACGTGCTCCACAACAACGGCTACGGCATCATGCACCGCACCGACAGCGTATTCCCCACCGCGCCCATCGCCTTTGAGGGGCACACGTTCCAGGGGCCGGCCAATCCCGATGCCTATTTGCAGGACCTCTACCGCGACTATATGAAACTCCCACCCGAGGAAAAGCGAAGGGGACATGCCGTGTTTTTCATCCCCGACCTGAAAAAGTGAGGGAAAGCCTTTGCCGCTTCGTTAAATTTTACTAAATTTGCACCTGCTTAGAAAACCCATTAAACCTTTAACATATTAAACATTTCTTTTACCTATGTGGTTATTTAACTCATCCATCGGGAGAAAAGTCGTGATGTCCGTAACGGGCATTGCCTTGATTCTCTTCCTGACGTTCCATGCCTGCATGAACGTCGTTGCCCTTTTCAGTGCGGAAGGCTACAACTGGATTTGCGAGATGCTCGGTGCCAACTGGTACGCCATCGTGGCTACCATCCTGCTGGCCGGCCTCGTTGTACTCCACTTCGTGTATGCCTTCATCCTTACCCTCCAGAACAAGAAGGCACGCGGCACCAGCCCCTACGCTGTGGCAGAGAAGCCTGAAACGGTGGAGTGGGCCAGCCAGAACATGTTCGTGCTCGGCCTCATCGTCGTGCTCGGCCTCTGCCTGCATCTGTTCAACTTCTGGTTCAACATGATGTTTGCCGAACTCGCCAATGGCGGCGTGGCCTACGTAACGAACGCCACGGCCTCCGACGGCTACGCCATGATTTGCTACACCTTCGGCGGTGCCGGCATGTGCAGCATCATCTACAGCGTGCTCTACCTCGTATGGCTCACAGCCCTGTGGTTCCACCTGACCCACGGCTTCTGGAGTGCCCTTCAGACCCTTGGCTGGAGCGGCAAGGTGTGGTTTGAACGCTGGCGTTGCATCGGCCAGACCTACGTAACCATCCTTATCCTTATGTTTGCAGTTGTTGTCGTGCGCTTCGCTTGCTGCGGTGGCTGCTGCTAATTACCTTAAACGTTAAACACTAAACGTTAAACCAACAAATGGCTACACTCAATTCAAGAATACCCGAAGGTCCCGTTGCTGAAAAGTGGACCAACTTCAAGGCTCACCAGCGTCTGGTGAATCCCAAGAACAAGCTGAAGCTCGATGTCATTGTGGTAGGTACAGGCTTGGCCGGTGCCAGCGCCGCAGCATCCTTGGGTGAGATGGGCTTCAATGTGCTCAACTTCTGCATTCAGGACAGCCCCCGCCGCGCACACTCCATTGCAGCTCAGGGCGGCATCAACGCAGCAAAGAACTACCAGAACGACGGCGACAGCGTTTACCGTCTGTTCTACGACACCGTGAAGGGCGGCGACTACCGCGCCCGCGAGGCCAACGTCTATCGTCTGGCCGAAGTGTCCAACAACATCATTGACCAGTGCGTGGCACAAGGCGTGCCCTTCGCCCGCGAATATGGCGGTATGCTGGCCAACCGCTCCTTCGGCGGTGCCCAGGTGAGCCGCACGTTCTACGCCAAGGGCCAGACGGGCCAGCAGCTTCTACTCGGTGCCTACTCCTCCCTGATGTGCCAGGTGAACAAGGGCAAGGTGAAGCTCTACACCCGCTATGAGATGGAAGACGTCGTGGTGATCGACGGTCGCGCACGCGGCATCATCGCCAAGAACCTCGTTACCGGCAAACTTGAGCGCTTCAGCGCAAACGCCGTTGTCATAGCCACCGGCGGTTACGGCAATACCTACTTCCTTTCCACCAACGCCATGGGTTGCAACTGCACCGCCGCCGTTCAGGCCTACCGCAAGGGTGCCTATTTCGCCAACCCCAGCTATGTACAGATTCACCCCACCTGCATCCCCGTACACGGCGACAAGCAGTCCAAGCTCACCCTCATGTCCGAATCGCTCCGCAACGACGGCCGCATCTGGGTGCCCAAGAAGATTGAGGACGCCAAGGCCCTGCAGGAAGGCACCAAGCAAGGTTGGGACATCCCCGAACAGGATCGCGACTACTATCTGGAGCGCCGCTACCCCGCCTTCGGTAACCTCGTGCCCCGCGACGTAGCCAGCCGCGCAGCCAAGGAGCGTTGCGACAAGGGCTTCGGCGTGAACAACACCGGTCTGGCCGTGTTCCTCGACTTCTCCGAGTCCATCCAGCGTCTCGGCATCGATGAAATCCGCGCCCGCTACGGCAACCTCTTCGACATGTATGAGGAAATCACCGACGTCAATCCCGGCGAATTTGTCCGCAACGAAAACGGCATCGACTACTACAAGCCCATGATGATATTCCCCGCCGTGCACTACACGATGGGCGGCATCTGGGTGGACTATGAGCTGCAAACCGCCATCCCCGGCCTCTTCGCCATCGGCGAGTGCAACTTCTCCGACCACGGAGCCAACCGCCTCGGCGCCTCCGCCCTCATGCAAGGCCTGGCCGACGGCTACTTCGTACTCCCCTACACCATCCAGAACTACCTCGCCGACCAGGCCATCTGGCCCCGCCTCAGCACCGACCTCCCCGAATTTGCCGAAGCCGAGAAGGGCGTTGAAGCCGAAATCGACCGTCTCATGGGCATCCAGGGCAAGCGCTCCGTAGATTCCCTCCACAAGGAACTCGGCCACATTATGTGGGAACACGTCGGCATGGGCCGCAACAAGGCCGGCCTCGAAGAAGGTCTCAAGCTCCTCAAGGAACTCCGCAAGGAATTCGACACCAACCTCTTCATCCCCGGCACCAAGGAAGGCCTCAACGTGGAACTCGACAAGGCCATCCACCTGCGCGACTTCATCCTCATGGGCGAACTCATCGCCAACGATGCACTCCACCGCGAAGAATCATGCGGCGGCCACTTCCGCGAAGAACACCAGACGGAGGAAGGCGAAGCCAAGCGCGACGACGAGAACTTCTTCTACGTTGGCTGCTGGGAATACCAGGGCAACGACGACAACACTCCCGTCCTCAGCAAGGAGCCCCTCGAATACGAAATCATCAAAGTACAAACCCGTAACTACAAGAACTAATGGCACGCAATATCTCTTTTACAGTTAAATACTGGAAACAGAACGGCCCCAAGGATGCCGGCCACTTCGAGGAGAAGCAGATGCACAACATCCCCGACGACACCAGCTTCCTGGAGATGCTCGACATCCTCAACGAGGAGCTCGTCAATGAAGGTAAAGAGCCCTTCGTGTTCGACCACGACTGCCGCGAGGGCATCTGCGGCATGTGCTCGCTCTACATCAACGGCACGCCCCACGGCAAGACAGAGCGGGGAGCCACCACTTGCCAGCTCTATATGCGCCGCTTCAACGATGGCGACGTAATCACCGTGGAACCCTGGCGCTCCGCCGCATTCCCCGTGATTAAGGACTGCATGGTCGATCGCTCCGCCTTCGACAAGATTCAGGCAGCTGGCGGCTACACCACCATCCGCACCGGCCAGGCTCAGGATGCCAACGCCATCCTCATTCCCAAGCAGGATGCCGATGAAGCCATGGACTGCGCCACCTGCATCGGTTGCGGTGCCTGCGTAGCTGCTTGTAAAAACGGTTCCGCCATGCTCTTCGTCAGCAGCAAGGTCAGCCAGTTCGCCCTCCTTCCCCAAGGTCGCGTAGAGGCTGCCAAGCGTGCCAAGGCCATGGTAGCCAAGATGGACGAACTCGGCTTCGGCAACTGCACCAACACCCGTGCCTGCGAAGCCGTATGCCCGAAGAACGAGAGCATTGCCAACATCGCCCGTCTCAACCGCGAGTTCCTCAAGGCCAAGCTTGCTGATTAAAGTATATTAAAGTCTAAGTCCTCACCTGTGCTAACAAAAGTCCACAGGTGAGGGCTCTCTCATTTGATATATGAGGTAGCGCAACTTCTTCCGGCCGAAGTGTGCCAAGCACATAGAAGCCACGACATATTAACTTGGACTTAAGTCCTTGTTCTCGTCTTACGAAACCGCCAAAACTTCCTGTGTGAGAACAAGTGATGATAGTTCACGCTTGCAAGGCGTGAATTGTTCGCACTTTCCACACAAAGGCGCTTGGCGGTGCCCGTAAGACGGAAATGCAAAGAACAGTTCCGCCTTTTTTATTATCCATCAATAACAATCATTATGAAAAAAATCTTATTTTTATCTTTGTTTCTTTTGCAAATCGCAATAGGTTATGCACAGAGTAACATTGTGCTTTTTGACGTTTCGGGTTCAATGGACGGCATCAACGGAGAGAAAATTCTGCCTAAAGCAAAAAGTCAACTTATCTCCTTTGTGAACTCCTTGGATTCAGCAGAAATTACCGTCATCCCTTTCACAGACAAAGTATTTGGCCAATATGAAGGCAAAGACTTTATTTCCAGTCCCATCATAAAACGGAGAGGGAATACAAACATTTTGAAGGCTTTGAACTATTTGCCAAAGGTTATAAACGATTCCGTCAAAAGTGTTTTTCTCCTATCAGACGGACTTCAAACTACAGGTCAATCTGTTGAGCAACTTTCACAGTCGCTCAATGCAATTAAGAATGCAAACAAGAATAATTACTATTATTTTGTGGCATTGACAGAAAATATCAAAACCTCTCCACTCGCTGCAGTGTTTGACAGCGTCAATAATTTCATCCTTCTTGATAGTTTGTATATACCAACACCTAACGAGAAAGGAAGCACCTGTTCAGAAAGCCAAGTTACCAATATCCCAAGCAAGAAGTTTATTGGCAAGACTATAACAGAGAAAAGTAAATCTTTCAACTTTTATTGGTGGTGGCTATTAATTGCATTGATTCTTATTTTACTTGTTATAAAGTCAAAGGGACTACTATCTTGGCTCTCTGTATCTAAGACGCTTCCTAACCTTAAAGAAATATCTGATTCAACGGAGGAAGTAGAAGAAGAAAAAGACCCATTCAAAAGTCTTAGAAAGGGCTCATACAAACCTTTAGCTGACGCTCCGAAAACGACACAAACGAAGAACCCAGACGGTTCGATAACATATTCTGTGCCAGGCACTAATACAAGTATAACAAAACGACAAGATGGTACGTTCGTAGCAAAATCAGGCTGTAACAAAGGTGCAGAGATTTGGGCTCCTAATCACGCTTTGGATAGGCCTGAACCTAACGCCAAGTATGAAATACCTAATGACAAGATAGGCGCCAAGATAGATAGCGAAGGACGCACAAAATATGTTGAGCAAGAACTTAATGAAGATACTATCAACAAAGAAAGGCCCAATTTAGATGCACAAAGGCGAGAAGGTATAGGGCTAAAGCCTCATGATGGTCTGGACGCTAGCCACATTCTTGGAAAGCAAATGGGAGGCCCCAACGAAAATATCAACCTGATTCCTATGATAAGAGAACTCCAAGAACAAGGTTCAGATTGGGCTAATTATGAAAACAAAGAAGCCTCAATAACTCGTAATTTCCTTAAGGAGAACCCGGGTAAGAAATTAATAAGGACAAGAGAAATTGAATACTATCCAGGTACTAAATACCCCCAGAAAATAACTTGTCGCTTATTTGATCCTTCCACTGGAAAGGTTCTTCAAAATAGAGACTTTGATTTTCCTAAGCCGTAGTAAGTATTTCTATGACATAGAATCCAAACAAGTATTCTTGCTGAAATCGCGAAGAATATGTAACTTTGTGCTCCAAACTACAAGCCTATGCCCACTCCCTTCCAGCAGCGCGTCTATTCTGCCACCCGCCAGATACCGGCGGGCAAGGTAATGAGCTACGGCCAGTTGGCGCGAATCATTGGCTGCGGCAGCGCACAAGCCGTCGGTCAGGCGCTGCGGCGCAATCCCTATGCTCCCGTCGTACCCTGCCACCGTGTAGTTTCTGCCGATGGCAGCCTCGGCGGTTTCATGGGTCAGCGTGGCGGAGAACAACTCCTGCGCAAACGCTTACTGCTGACATCAGAAGGTATCACCTTTGATGCCGAGGGCCGCGTTAATCCACAGCATTTTGTCAAAACATCATAAGGGTCTGTATTCTGTTTCCAAATCAGACATCCTTGCTGCTGGGTAAGCATATTCTATGACTTCACCGGCGAACTTCATTATGACGTGCCAAAGCCACATAAAAACAGTTGGGCCTACATCAATTGGTTGCAGACAGACAAGGTATTGATTCTGCCAAAGTTTAATGCGCCCGAGGATGAACAGGCCTTGCGACAGGTATCAGCCTTCGTGCCCGAATACAAAGGACGAATTGAGATGGTAGATGCCACCGACCTCATAAGGTATGAGGGCTGCCTGAATTGTGCAAGCTGGGAGATAAGCCCGTTTATGAACGGAGAAGTTTATTAACAGAAAGTTCAATACTGTAAAAATGTGAAGAGAATTTGGTAGGACAACAACTTTATATTAATTTTGCACACCAATTTATTATTAGCCATGAACGAACTGAAAACAGCGCTGAATGCATTTCAGACCCAATGGGAGAAGTCAGAACGGAGTGAGGAAAAGCTTGGAGAATTGTTTGAATCTGAAATTGCGAAGGAAGTCCTTTGCCGAGGATGCTTCGAAATTGACGGCAAGGATTATGTAATAGAGCCCGATGCCATAGAACTGTACTTTCACGAGGAAGTGCCTGAAGGCATCAAGGACCACATTATGTATCACACCAACGAGCAAGTGCCCGATTATTTAAAGAAGAGAGGTGTACGGGAGTATCCCTATTTTGAAATGGGAACATTCAATCTGCATCCATCCGGTGTGGATGTTACTTTTGAGAAAGAAAAGACTGAGCGTCCTTATCGAGCATCGTTTCTCATTCGCGAATACACATATCATCGGAAGGGCGAAAGAGGCACTCGGGATAAGTGTCCCACTCATCTTTTTGATGATTTGTTCCCTTATGGCATTAGTGCAGAAACACTTGCCAAGATACATTGGGTAAAGAGAGAACGGATGATACCCGAGGACAAGGTAAAGACCGACTACCGAGTAAATGTGGCAGAGTATGTTTATAAAAATGGTAAATTTGAGAAAAAGCCTGCTGGCAACTCAAAAAAAGATATAACTAAAAACGGAAAGTACATACAGTGTAAGCGTAAATGGCAGTTTAAGATAGAACAAGAGAGTAAATACTTATAACGATATTCCATCGTGCCGTTGTATCTTTGCACCCCCAAGCAAACATACAACGGCTTATTCATTCCTTGCCCTTGCAATGACATACTTTCGTTCCCGACCTTCAACCTCGCAAAGAAGATGGAAATTGCCTTTGTTAACTTGCTCCACACGGACACTCCTGAACGACTTTACATCAAACTCCTTGGCCAAGTCCGATGCAGACACCAACGTCGGACAGATATTTAACAGGTGAAGGGCTATGCGCTCAAATACATAACGTGGACTTTCCGCTGCGAGAAGTTCCCGCAGAATGGGGTGTATGATGGGGCGATTGGAGCCAAGGCGTGATGTAATAAAATGGCCACCCCAGAGCACCTGAGGTGGCCTGCATACAGCCCCACGCCGTTGGAGATGTAGATGAGTAAGGCATGTTTATACCTTACTCGGGTGCAAAATTAGAGTTTTTTTGAGGGAAAATGCACTTTTTGGGGAAAAAATTTTAGCTTATGCCTTGGATTGGCACTTTACCACCCTACTTTTGCACTCGCAAAGTCGAAAACGACCGCGCCCCGGCCTTCGCGCAACTATACTGCGCGGGCCGACAAACCGCTCTTTGCTTCGGACGAAAAAGCACTCGCAAACAAACAAAAATCACATTATGCTTGTACTCATCAACCTTCTTGCACTCGGCCTGATGGCTGCCACAATAGCCATCCCCGCTACTATCATCTTTAATATCTATCGCGCTACGCACGAGGATCACTTCTGCTAGCCCTTAACGTTTGCACAACTATGGCTACAAAGAAATTTGAAACCAAACGCGTACACTTCGCATCGTTCTTTATCGCAGGCTTCAAATATTATGAAGGCCCCTTCGTGATGGACAAGCTCAAACTGGGCGACACCCTCCTACTCTACCCCGAGCCTACTAACAAGCACGACACCAACGCCATCATCGTGGCTGGAAGGACAAAGAGACGAAAGAAGAGCACAAGCTCGGCTATGTGCCGGCTTCCGGGGACTTATGCAACGAAGAACTCATCCCTTTCATCGAGATGGACCGCATGGACATCTTCGAACTCCGCATCGTGGGAATCTATCCCGACGCACAGCTCAACCGCCGTGTGGAAGTTAATATCTATCTTACTCACAAATAAACAACGTACATTATGAGAACGTATATCCTTATGTGGAACCCCGCCATTTCCTCGGTGAAAATGGACGAGTTTGAGAACTACATTATTGACCCTACCCAGGAACTCAACTGGAGCGTATGGGATTACGAAGACCTTGATTTCGAAGACCGTTTCTTCCTTGTGCGTGTCGGCGAAGGTAATACCGGCATCGTCATGTCCGGCACCTTCGTTAGCCTCCCCTGGCAAGGCGAAGATTGGAGCGGAAAAGGACGCGAAGTGTTCTATGCTGATTTAGATGCCGAGAGCATCTTCCACCCCGACCGAGAGCCCATCATCACCACCGCACAACTCCAAGAGGCCATTCCCGACTTCGATTGGACCGATGGACATTCTGGGCGCGTGCTCACCGATGAACAGGCCCAAAAACTTGAGGCGCTCTATATGGACTTCATCCTGCAGCGTTATGCTGCCTACGGAGAGGTAGATGATTTCTACGACATTGAGACCCCTAATGCCTACATCTCCTCTAATGCCCTCTACCCCAACGCCCACCTACAGGAATACCTGCATCGCACCCGGGGAGAGTCTTGCGAACTCTGTGGCTACAACTACCAGGAGAAGTTCGGAGCCGACAACCCACACCACAATGATTATATTCTCATCGGCAACGCTCTAGACGGACTTTCGCTGAAAGACTTCCACTGCCTCTGCCGCAGCTGCCGCGAAATGGAACGAGACTCCGCCATCACGGAAAAGCTAAGGCACAGTTGAAACCCATTGAATTGCTAAAAAAGAAGGTTATAAATTAGGTCTTTGTATATATTTTTGGTCTTTACGCAATTTTTTGGCACTTCTATGCGCACAGGTGAATCCTTTTTATTATATTTGCACGCAGATAAGTAAGTGGAGGTTCCCCAACTTACTTTTGACAAAGACCGCTGACATACATTTGCATCACGCAAATACCACATACAATGCCTCCGTAGATAGATGAAACCTAACAAATAAGAATCTCAATCCGTGCTCAACATCATCAGCTAACATTTCTATCCTCAAAGCAGAAATAAACCACATAGACAATAACCTCTACTAAAGGTTTACGAAGTTTGAAATCCAAATAGTTGAAGTCCAATTGTAATAAACCTAGAAGTAAGAATAACTACTCTATACACTATGCAAAATTAGCATTACACTAATGATAACTAGTCTATACACTAAAAAACAGTTTACTTAACAAGGACGGATAATCGAATATGTCACGGAAAGTAACAACAGGAACTTTTATACAACGTGCCAGAGAAATTCATGGCTCGAAGTATGACTATTCAAAAGTGGTCTACATAAAAGCCACTTCTCCCGTTGTTATTATTTGCCCCGAACATGGTGAATTTCTACAAACGCCCAACAAGCATTTAATCGGAAGAGGATGTCGAAGGTGCGCAGACCCAAACTATGGACTGACGACTCAAGAATTTATCGCTAAATGCAAAGATATTCACGGAAATAAATATAATTATTCCAAAACTGTCTATAAAAATTACAAACAGGCCGTCCAGATTATTTGTCCTGAACATGGAGAGTTTGCAATTTGCGCTTGTCAACATCTCTATGGACATGGCTGTCAACGATGTGGAAAAAGTGGGCGTTACACTACCGCAGAGTTCATTGTGAAACATAAAAGTATTCATGGAGACAAATACGATTATAGCAAGACAAACCTTGACAATCGCAAAGATGGTCTGATTTGCGTTATATGTCCACAGCATGGTGAATACTACAAAAATACAACTTCACATTTTCACGAAGGATGTCCCAAATGTACTTCTCCACATCTCGGATTAACTCAAGAGCAATTTCTAGAGATTGTTAAAAACGTTCATGGTGAAAAATACACTTACGAAAATACCTTATACAAAGGCATTTACGAAAAGATACATGTAACTTGCAGGAGACATGGAGACATCATCGTTACACCAAACAACTTTATGCGAGGGCACGGCTGTAAGAAGTGCGCTGTTGAAGAACAGGCGAACCTTCGAAAAAAAAGAGCTGCATCAGATTTTGAATCAAAGGCCAGAGAAGTTCATGGCGAGAAGTATGATTACAGTAAGGTTAACTATCAGTCGGCAAGAACGCCAGTCTGTATAACCTGCCCTGAACACGGAGATTTTTATCAAGATCCCAACCACCATCTTTCCGGTTGTGGCTGTCCGAAATGCACACAAAGAAGCTGGGCTTATACTACTGCCGAATTCATAAAACTCGCAAAAGACGAACACGGAGATAGATACGACTATTCAGAAACACAATATATTAACAACCATACAAATGTAAAGGTCATCTGCAAAGAGCACGGATCTTTTGAAATAAGTCCTTCATACCACATGAATGGAGGCAATTGCCCTGTGTGTACGGCCCTGAAAATTGAAAGTCGGCAAGAATCTGAAATGCGGCATTTTTTGGAAAGACATTCTATACAATATGAAAGAGAAAAACAGTTTCCTTGGTTACGTCGTGGACGTGTAATGCCCCTTGATTTCTATCTACCAGAATATAACATTGCAATAGAATGTCAAGGACTTCAACACTTTAAAAGTCATGTTTTTTTTGGAGGAACTAATGGTCTTAAAGATATTCAAGATAGAGACAACCTCAAACGCAACCTTTGCAAAGAAAACGATGTTACTTTACTATATTATTCTGACCTTAAAATATCATATCCCTATGAGGTTTATGAAAACTTTGAAAGCTTATTAAAAAGAATACAGGGAACAAGTTCAACAATAAGAATAGCTCAACAGCTCTCTTTTGATTTTGAAAGTTAAGCCGCATTTAATATGCTCAACATTATCAGCCGACATATCTGGCTCATCGACCTCATAGCCAACCGGCAAGGAATCACCTTCCCCGAAATTAACGAGGAATGGCAACGCAGCTCCGTGAATCCCACTGGAGATTCGCTGCCGGTACGCACTTTCTGCAACTGGAAGAAGGACATCCTCGACGAGTTCGGCATTAAACTTCTGTGCAACCGCCGCACAAACGGCTATTCCATTGACCGCATTGACGACATCAAAGACGGCAGCATTCGCGAATGGATGCTGAATGCCTTCACCGTCAGCAACCTCCTGAGCGAGCGCGATGCTCTGGAGGGTCGCATCCTGTTGGAGAACGTACCGAGTGGTCAGGTGTGCCTGAAGCATTTCGTGGCTGCCATGAAGGGTAACAGGCGCGTGCGCTTCCAGTATAGCAAGTTCGTCTCTGGCGACACGCAGGAGGTCATTCTTGAACCATACTGCGTGAAGCTCTATGAACGGCGCTGGTATGTGGTGGGACGCAATGTGGAAAAGGATTCTCTCCGAACCTACGCCCTTGATCGCATGTCAGGGGTTGATATGCTGGACGACAGTTACAAAGTGCCAAAATCCTTTAATGCGGAGGAATACTACGCCGACACCTTCGGCGTCATACACGATGATAGTATCAAACCCGAACTTATTCGCCTGCGTGTCAAAAAGGCCCAACGCGACTATTTCCGCACTCTCCCACTCCACCCCTCACAAAAAGAAGTGCTCACAGAAGACGAATACTCTGAGTTCACGGTTTTCCTTCGCCCGACCTTCGACTTCATCCAGCAAGTGCTCGCCCAACGTGAGTTTACACAAGTTCTAGAGCCGCTGGAATTACGAGAGAAGATTAAGTATATTCTAAATGATATGCTCAAACTGTACACATAACTACATTTCCTCTGAACCCAAATTCAACTCTTTTTTAACGGGTTACTACAAAAACAAAAAAATCTCCAGAGTTGTCTCTGGAGATTTTAAGTTGTAGCGCCTACGGGACTCGAACCCGTGTACCCGGCGTGAGAGGCCGGTATCCTAACCACTAGATGAAAGCGCCGTGGAGAGCGGAAGGAGGGGGATTCGAACCCCCGGTACCCTAATCGAGTACGTCAGTTTAGCAAACTGGTGGTTTCAGCCACTCACCCATCCTTCCTTCTCGCTAGGAGGACGTTTGTTTCCCAAACGCAAGTGCAAAAGTACGACTTTTTCGCAAACTTCCAAAACTTTTCAGGCTTTTTCTTCACTATTAGGTGCATTTTTTGTAATTTTGCAGTCGAATTTCAAACAATACATTATATATTTACATGTATAGAACAAAAAACTGCGGTGAACTCCGCATTGAAAATGTGGGCGAGAGCGTGACCCTCGCCGGGTGGGTGCAGCGCACCCGTGAACATGGTGGACTCATCTTCGTGGACCTCCGCGACCGCTACGGCATCACGCAGCTGGTATTTGACGAGGAGGTGAACGCCGACCTCTGCCACGAGGCCAAGCGCCTTGGACGCGAATATGTGATTCAGACCGTGGGTGAAGTGCGCGAGCGCTACTCCAAAAACCCCAATATGCCTACGGGCGACATCGAAATCAATGTGACTGAACTGCGCGTGCTCAACGCTTCGGCCGTACCTCCCTTCACCATTGAAGAGAACACGGACGGTGGCGACGACCTGCGTATGAAATACCGCTATCTGGACCTGCGCCGTGCTCCGGTGCGTGCCAATCTTGAACTGCGCCACAAGTTCTGCCTGGCCGTGCGCCACTTCCTCGACTCGAAGGGCTTCCTGGAGATTGAGACACCGGTGCTGGTGGGCAGCACGCCAGAAGGCGCTCGCGACTTCATCGTGCCCAGCCGTATGAATCCCGGTCAGTTCTATGCTTTGCCGCAGAGCCCGCAGACTTTGAAGCAACTTCTTATGGTGGCCGGCATGGACCGCTACTTCCAGATTGTGAAGTGTTTCCGCGACGAAGACCTACGCGCCGACCGCCAGCCGGAGTTCACGCAGATTGACTGCGAGATGAGTTTCGTGGAACAGAATGACATCATCCGCACTTTTGAGGAGATGACGAAGCATCTCTTCAAGGAGGTACGCGGCGTGGATTTGGGCGAGGAGCCCTTCCTGCGCATGAGTTGGAACGAGGCTATGCGCCGCTTCGGCAGCGACAAGCCCGATATGCGCTTCGGCATGGAGTTTGTGGAACTGATGGACGTGCTGAAGGGCAAGAGCGATTTCAGCGTGTTCAATCAGGCAGCCTACATCGGCGGCATCTGCGCCGAGGGTTGCGCAAGCTATACCCGCAAGCAGATTGACGAACTGACGAACTTCGTGAAGAGCCAGCAGGTGGGCGCCAAGGGCCTCGTCTATGCCCGCGTGGAAGAGGACGGCAACGTGAAGTCCTCCGTAGATAAGTTCTACACGCAGGAGGTGCTGCAAGAACTGAAGGCCGCCATGCAGGCCAAGCCCGGCGACCTCATCCTCATCCTCAGCGGCGAGGACACCATGAAGACGCGCAAGCAGTTGTGCGAACTCCGTCTGCTGATGGGCGAACGCCTCGGCCTGCGCGACAAGAACAAGTTTGCCCTGCTGTGGGTAGTCGATTTCCCGATGTTCGAGTGGAGCGACGAGGAAGGCCGACTGATGGCCATGCACCATCCGTTTACGGCTCCGAAGCCCTGCGACGTGCCCAAGCTCGACACCGACCCCGCCAATGTGCTGGCCGATGCCTACGACATGGTGTGCAACGGCATTGAAGTGGGCGGCGGTTCCATCCGTATCCACGACGCCGTGCTGCAAGCCAAGATATTCGAGGTGCTGGGCTTCACGCCCGAGAAGGCACAGGAGCAGTTCGGCTTCCTGATGAACGCCTTCAAGTACGGTGCTCCCCCTCACGGTGGCCTGGCCTACGGCCTCGACCGTTTCGTGAGCATCTTCGCCGGCCTCGACAGCATCCGCGACTGCATCGCCTTCCCGAAGAACAACTCTGGTCGTGACGTGATGCTCGATGCTCCCAGCTGCGTGGATCAGAAGCAGCTTGACGAGTTGATGCTGGATTTGCGTCCCGTTGAACAATAACATACAAGCCCAGTTCTCCTTGGCATAAAGGGAGAACTGGGCTTTTTTATAGAACCTGCCTAAAAACATGAAGAAGGTCTTTGTCTTATTCCTTTTGTTGGCACAAGTCTTCACTCCGATACGGGCGCAACAAACATTGATAATCTCCGAGACACGCCTGCCATACACCTCGCAGGTGTGGTGGACTGAAGGCGGAAACTGCCAATTGAGCGAACGAAAGATACGCAAAAACTGGGATGAAGGCCGCCAAATCATCTCACTGGCCTACACCAAGCAGGGATGGTTCGTGACGATGGCCAAGGACACCGACCTCCGCGACCAACAAATCAAAATCAGTAATGAATGGCCAGAGAAATGGATTCGTTCCAACTGGGCCGCCGGCTACTATATCACGTCAATGGCCTATGGTAGCGGCGAATGGGCCGTGGTAATGTCAAAAGGCACGGACTACAAGGAGCAATGCTACTACGGCTACGAATGGACAGATGATGCACAATGGATTCGTCAGAAATGGGACGAAGGGTTCTACATCACCTCGGCCACCTTCAACGGCAAGTACTGGCACTTCGTGATGTCGCGCACAGCAGCCTACTCCTCGCAAGGCTATGTGTGGGCAAACTCATTCAGCGCCATGCAGGATAAAGTCAGCGAGAAGTGGGACATCGACCGCAACATCCAGATTCTGGAATACGGCGACGGGGAGTACCTTGGCATCTATTGTGTCTATACCGATGACAACGGTCGCGGCCAAGCCTATGTACGCAATCCATCAAGCCTTAAAAACTATATTCAGGAAAAATGGGACGAGGACAAGCAAATTGCGTACATCGGCGGCGGCCCTGGAAGTTACACCTCGTCATACTCCGAGGAATACACCACAGGCGATTGTTCCAACACCTACCACAGACCATCGACCACGCACACGTCTCCGTCTGCTCATCCCAAGTCTTCCCATACGCATCAGCAACCCCCGCCTCCAACCAGACAACAGCCCAACCGAGGTGGAGACAGGTAATTTTCACAATGCGCTATTTCATCAACCTTGCCTACGACGGCGCGGCCTACCATGGATGGCAGGTACAGCCCAACGACATCACTGTGCAGCAAAAGCTCAACGAAGCTCTTGCCACGGTGCTACGTACCCCCATCGCCACGGTGGGAGCCGGACGCACTGATACCGGCGTGAACGCTGCCTACATGGTGGCTCACTTCGACTGCGACACCCTACCCTATCCTCCTGAGCAACTCGTCTATAAGCTCAACCGCCTCCTGCCGCCCGACATTGCCATCCACGACATACGCCCCGTGAAGGACGATGCCCACGCCCGTTTCGCCGCCCTCGCACGCACGTATCATTACTATATCTGCACGCAGAAAGCGCCCTTCCACCGCCACTATGCCATGCGGCTGCCTTTCGCCGTGGATTTTGAAAAAATGAACCACGCTGCGGAAATCCTTTTGCAGACGGAGGACTTCACCTCCTTCTCCAAACTCCACACCGACACGAAAACCAACATCTGCCACCTCACCGCCGCCCATTGGGAAGAGACGGAGCTAGGCCTCTGGCGCTTCACCATCACGGCCGACCGCTTTCTCCGCAATATGGTACGGGCCATCGTGGGCACGCTCCTCGACGTGGGGCGCGGCAAAATCTCCGAAGACGACCTCCACCGCATCATCAATGCCCACGACCGCTGTTCCGCCGGCGACAGCGTGATGGGCGAGGCCCTCTTCCTTGCCAATGTGCGCTATCCTGATGACATTTACCTTTAACACGGAATTTGAAAGGGATAGACATATTACGGAAGTATATGAGCGGTAAAACGGGAGTATATGAGCGGTAAAACGGGAGTATATGAGCGGAAAAACGGGAGTATATGAGGGTAAAGCTTGGAATACGCTGCCGTAAATTCCATTGCGCCACATACATTCGTTTCCGCTGTATCAGACTCAAAAACGCCTTATAACAAAACAAGCACCCGAACCTACCACATTCGCGTAGGTCCGGGTGCTTTGTATTGTACCAAATAGCGCGGTGGCTATTCGTCGTCCTTCTGCTGATTCTCGGCAATGAGCTTCTGCTGTATGTCGCTGGGCACGAGTTCGTAGGAGGCAAACTGCATGATGAAGCTGGCGCGGCCACCGGTGAGACTGCTGAGCGTGGTGCTGTAGGAAGCCATCTCCTTGAGAGGCACCTTGGCCTGCAACTTTTCGTAGCCGTTCTCGCTGCTCATGCCTATCACCATACCACGGCGGCCCTGAATGTCGCTCATAATGTCGCCCATCTTGTCGGAGGGCACGAACACCTCGACGTCGTAGATAGGTTCGAGCACCTTGGGACCAGCCTCACGGAAGGCCTGGCTGAAGGCATTGCGGCCTGCAAGCATGAAGGAAAGTTCGTTGGAATCCACGGGGTGCATCTTGCCGTCGTAAACCACTACGCGCACATCGCGGGCATAGCTGCCGGTCAGGGGGCCTTGCTCCAGACGCGACATCACACCCTTGAGGATGGCGGGCATGAAGCGAGCATCAATGGCACCGCCCACCACGCTGTTGATGAACACGAGCTTGCCGCCCCATTCCAGTTGCACTTCTTCCTTACCTTTGACATTGATACGGATTTCCTGCCCGCCGAAGTTGTAAGCTACGGGGTCTTCCATGCCATCGAAGTAAGGTTCTACTATGAGATGCACCTCGCCGAACTGGCCGGCTCCGCCCGACTGCTTCTTGTGGCGGTAATCAGCGCGGGCTGCCTTGGTGATGGTTTCGCGGTAGGGTATGCGCTGTTCTTCAAACTGCACCTGTATCTTGTCCAAGTTCTCCAGACGCCACTTGAGGGTGCGGAGGTGGAACTCGCCTTGGCCATGCACGAGAATCTGGCGCAGTTCCTTGCTCTGCTCCACTACCCATGTGGGGTCTTCCTGGCGCATACGGGTGAGAGCAGCCATCATCTTCTCGGTCTCGGCCTCATTCACGGCCTTGATGGCGCGGGTATATTTGGAATTGGGGTATTTGATAAAATTAAACTTATTGTCGCAGTCCTTACCGTTGAGGGTGTTGCCGGTGCGCACGTCCTTCAATTTGACGGTACAGCCGAGATCACCAGCTTCCAACTTCTCCACTTTGTCGCGGTTGGAGCCAGAGCAGACAAAGATTTGGCCAAGACGCTCCTTGGAACCACGGTCGCCATTGGCAAGGTCATCGCCCTCATGCACGGTGCCGCTCATTACCTTGAAGTACTGCACCTCACCGATATGCGGTTCGATACCCGTCTTGTAGAAATAGATGGAAGTGGGGCCGTTGGGATCGAGAGGCACTTCCTCACCGCGCGTGTTGTGTTCGGCAGGCATTTCATCCACGAAAGGCACAACGTTGCCAAGGAACTCCATCAGGCGGCCTACGCCCATATTCTTGCCTGCACATACGCAGAACACGGGGAAGATGCTGCGCGTCACCATACCCTTGCGGATGCCTTCACGCATTTCATCTTCTGTGAGCTGTTCAGTTTCAAAGAACTTCTCCATGAGGGTCTCGTCATTCTCGGCAGCAGCTTCCACGAGGGCTTTATGCATCTCGGTGGCTCGTTCCATTTCCGAGGCGGGAATGTCCTCAGCCTTGTAGTCGCCGCCTTCGGCATCCCACACCAGTTTCTTCATCAGTATCACGTCAATGAGCTCATGGAAGTCGGGGCCACAGTTGATGGGGTACTGCACGGGGACTGCCTTGGAGCCATAGATGGTCTGCAACTGTTCCAGCACTTGGTCATAGTCGCATTGTTCAGAGTCCAGTTGGTTGATGAGGAAAATGACGGGTTTCTTCAGCTTCTCGGCATAGCGGAAGTGGTTCTGCGTGCCCACCTCGGGACCGAAGGCTCCGTTGATAAGGAGCACGGCGGTATCGGTTACGGCCAGGGAGCTGACGGCAGCACCCACGAAGTCGTCACTGCCCGGGCAGTCGATGATGTTGAGCTTCTTGCCCTTCCACTCCACATGGAAAGGTGTGCTGAACACACTGTAGCCATAGTCCTGCTCCACGGGGAAATAGTCGCTCACAGTGTTCTTCTGTGTAATGCGTCCACGTCGCTGAATCTGGCCAGCATGGAAAAGTAAAGCCTCGGTCAGGGTTGTCTTGCCTGACCCGTCGTTGCCCAAGAGGGCAATGTTCTTGATGTCATGAGCGGAATACGCTTTCATAGCAAAGGGTATTAAGGGGGTTAATAATTTTTGCAGGGGCAAAGATACTAATTTTTTTCAACTACCAAGGAAATTCCGGACTGTTTTTCGTTTTCTAACCCCTTTTTTGATAATATGGCCTGCTTTTTACGGTTTAAAAATATAAAAGAGAGATATTTTATTTATGCAAATGGCGCATTGTGTCGCAATGATTTCGTAATTTCGCAGTCGGAAAGCCCAAAGCCCATGTCTCCCACAGGCCACACGCATCCCCCCCAGCGAAAACATCTAAACTTTACACATTATTTATATAATATGAAGAAAACCCTTCTATCTTTTCTGGCCTTTGCCATGAGCATGGCCGTCATGGCCATTGAACACGTAGATTTGACAGGTGCCGCCGAGCAGGCCGTCAATTCAGTGGTTTACATCAAGGTCACGGTGAACAGCAAAACGCAGACCGTGGAGTATTTCGACCCCTTCGAGGATTTCTTTAGCGATCCCTTCGGCGACTTCTTCGGCCGCGGGCAGGGAAACGGTAAGCGCCAGCGCCAAGTGGAAACGCCCAAGAAGCAAGGCTCAGGCTCCGGTGTCATCCTTTCGGAAGACGGCTACATTGTTACCAACAGCCACGTCGTGGAAGGAGCCGACGAGATACTGGTGAAGATGAACGACAACCGTGAGTTTGCCGCCCGCATCATCGGGTCGGACAAGAGCACCGACCTCGCCCTCATCAAAGTGGAGGAGAAGGGACTGCCCGCCATTCGCGTGGCCGACAGCAATACGCTCAAAGTAGGCGAATGGGTGCTGGCCATCGGCAACCCCTACGGTCTCACATCCACCGTTACGGCAGGCATCGTCAGTGCCAAGGCCCGCTCCCTCGGCGCACGCCAAAACAGCATCGAGAGCTTCATCCAGACCGATGCCGCCATCAACCCCGGCAACTCCGGCGGTGCCCTCGTCAATGCCGACGGCGCCCTCGTAGGCATCAACGCCATGCTCTACAGCCAGACGGGCTCCTTCACCGGCTACGGCTTTGCCATCCCCTCCTCCATGATGAACAAGGTGGTGGCCGACCTCAAGGAGTTCGGCATGGTGCAACGGGCCAAGCTGGGCATACAGTATCGCGACGTAAGCGCCTACATCGACGAACAGCACGGCAAGGACAAGGAAGTCGATCTCGGCACGGTCAGCGGAGCCTACATTGAGGAAGTCGCGGCCGACGGCGCAGCCGAAGAAGCCGGCCTCGAAAAGGGCGATGTCATCGTCAGCATCGACGGCAAGGAAATCACCAAGAGCGGCGACCTTCAGGAAATCATCGCCGTGAAGCAACCCGGCGACAAGGTGCCAGTCGTTTATCTCCGCAACAAGAAGCGCCACACCGCCACCGTCACCCTGCTCAACGAACAGGGCAAGGCCTCCAAGCTGGAAATCATCGACGAAGAAGGTCTCGGAGCCTCACTCCGCCCCGTCAGCGAACAGGAAAAGAAGGAACTCGCCCTCAGCCACGGCCTCGTGGTGCGCACCCTCACGCAGGGCAAGATGAAGGCTGCCGGCATTGAGAAGGACCTCATCATCCAGAAAGTAAACGGCAAGGAAATGCGCACCGTCGATGACTTCAACGCCGTCGTCAAGGCCGCCAACCTCAGCACCGACCGCGTGCTTGAAATCCGCGCAGTCACCAAGAGCGGCATCAAGAAGATGTTCCTCGTGGAATTGGAAGACCCCAAGAAGAAATAAACACACGACATACCCCCCATACACAAGGGGAAGTAATCAGGATAGGAGGCAAATGCTAACCAAAAAGGCATTTGCCTCCTGCTTTCACATTTACCATCCCCCCACACCGCCGTACAAGCGGTTCCGCATACGGCAGCTTCGCATTTTCTTATTTCACGGTGTGCGGCAAGTTGCCCCCAGCTTTCCCTTGCCCCCGCCAAGGGTAATGCCCGATGCCGGGCGAAGAAAACAAGCCCCGCAGATGGCGCTGCGGGGCTTGAATACATTGTATTATATCTACGTATGGGTTCTAACCTTGTCTGCTTTCGCTGTGGAACGGGAAGGGAGAGCTCTCCCGGCTCCTGCTTTATCGCAGCACTTTTTGCCCGCCAAGGATGCTTACTCCCTTGACGGGGGCGTTTATCGCGCGGCCTTGAAGGTCGTAGGCTGTTGAGAGTTGAGAGTTTGCAGTTGAGATCGGTGAGGGGGTGATGCCTTCGGCTCCGAGGAGGGGCGCGGTGGCGGCGTTGCAGACGGTACAGTCGCAGGGGTCGGTGGCGTTGTAGTTGGCGATGAAGGCTATGGCGTGCATATTGGCGGGGTTCCACGCGGTGTCGAGGGTGGCGGTGAAGGTCTTGGTGCGGCTGCCGTCGGTGTTGTCGTGGGCGGTGCCCCAGGTGCCGGTGAGGGTGGCACGCATGACGTTGTTGTGGACGTAGCTCTTGTCCTGCTGGCCGGTGGAGAGCATCTGCCCCTGACCTACGGAGGAGGAGAGGATGCCGTCCTCGGTGAGCCACACGTTGAGGCGGCAGTCGGAACAGGGGAGTATGCCGAGTTGCTCGGTGGCTACGTCAAGGGTGAGCTGGCGCGTGGCGGGGTCGTAGCTGGGGGTGAGGGTGAGCCGGACGAAGGCGGGCACGGCGGCCTGACGGGTATGGATGTCCAGGAGTGTCTCCACGTCGCCGGGGCCTACGAGGGGCGAGAAGGCGGTGGCAGCGTCGTAGAAGCCGTAAAGGTTGGTTCGGTCGAACATGATGCCGGGGGCCCAAGTGGTGCCGTTCTCATTATAGAACCATGTGAAGGCCTTGTCGGCATCGGTGGTGAGGCGGTCGGTGCCGAAGCCGGAGTGATGGTCCACGCGCACGACGTTGGCAAGGGTGCCGAAGGCTTCGTCCTCGCGCTCGTGGGCTATGGGGCAGTTGGCGCACTGCATGGTGGTGAATCCTTCTACGAGGACGTTGCGGTCGAAATAGGTGTCGAATACGTTGATGAGGGCGGTGGCGGCATTGTCGGCGGGGTTGGGGTCGTCGGTGCCGGCGGGGATGACGGTGAAGGTGAGGGTGTGGGCTCCTTCCCTGTCGCAGAGGATGTCCTGCGTGAAGGATTTGCTCTGCTGTGCGGGGAGGACGGCATTGAGGGTGGCTCGGCCCAGTTCGGTGCCTTGCTCGCTCCACACGAGGTCGAAGCCGGAGACGGGGGTTGCGGCCTTGTTGGTGACGGTGTAGGAGAAGGTCTTGGTCTCGCCTACGCGGCTATAGTCGGGGCCGCTGACGTCGGAGATGGCGATGTCGCCGGTGGGGAGGCTGTTGCCGGTGATGCGGAGCTTGAGGAGGAAGTTGTAGTGGGTGTAGTCGATGTCGGCAGCGTAGGGGGGGAAGGCTGCGGGCGACTTCCACTTCTGCGTCTCGGGGTCGTAGAGGAGGGAGTGGCTGGCATCTTCGGCTTCTTCCACGGAGAAGTAGTAGGTGCCGCCCCATTCCTTGACGGGTGTGGTGCGTGCTCCGGCATAGAAGGGCTTTCCGGCCTCGATGGTGAAGGGCTGGTCGAGGGGGCGCTCATCCCAGGTGAAGGGCATGGGGTCGTCCTTGACCTCCTGCTGTATGGGATAGGTGGCGGGAAGGGGGCCGTCGGAGAGCGTGGGGGTGATGAAGATGCTGTTGTTGATGCCGTAGGTGGAGCCCCACATGACGGCGACGGCGGTAACCTTGCAGCCGGCGTACTTCTGCGTGAAGGCGTCGTCAAAATAGACGGCGAAGGCGTCGTCCTCAAGCAGGGGTGAGCCTATGGCATCGACGGAGATGTCGCCGCAGTAGCCTACAAGCATACTGGGCTGGCCGTCTTGAGCCTGAGCGGGAAGGCTGGCCGTCGTGGCAAGCATAAGAAGAGTGAGAAGGGAGTGCTTCATCGTGTTGGATTTGGAAATTAAAGAGTGAGAAATGGAAATTATTTGCATCTGTGTGCAAATATATGAAAAAATGAGAAAACGGCAAAGGACACGCACTGTGATTTTAAAAAATGGATGGCCGAAAGGGTACGTACATTATGCATTTTACGCTATACATTATACATTTTGCAGGGCGAATCGCTAAAAAGTGAGCTTTTGCTTGGCAGATAAATGAGAAATGCGTAATTTTGGCAAGCGAAAGGGCAGTACTCCCACTGTCCATTAGCCCACACCCTAACTTTTCACCATTCATTTCACATTTACCACTATGAGAACTTTCAGCATTTTGGCCGCCTTCATCGGTGGCGCAGCCCTAGGTGCAGCCGCAGGCATCCTCTACGCTCCCGAATCGGGTAAAGACACGCGCAAGAAACTGGCCGACCAGACCCACAATCTGAAACAGCGCATGAAGGAAGCTCTTGAAGAGCGTGGCATCCAGCTCAACAAGAAGGACTTGGAGGACATCTCCGAGGAACTCCGCGATGAAATGATTTAAATTGAAAGACACCCTTCTCCTTCCTCACATATCGGTTTTGTGGTTTTGAGGTTCAGGCCTTACAACCTTACAACCTAGCAGGAACCGGCATGGACACTGCTGACACGGAGGGAGGCGCAGGGTGTCCTCGTTTTTCTCCATCTCTCAAAATCTCCGCACACAATGTTATTTTATAGTAAACAGAATGTGGAGCTCATCTGTCAGCTTCTGAAAGACATCAAGGAGTATGGCAGCCTGCGTCTCGAACGCCTACAGCTGGACCTGACGCAGAAAATGGCTCTGGCCATAGGTTTCCTCGTAATGGGAACGGCCGTGGCAACCATCAGCCTGTGTGCCCTCATTTTCCTCAGCCTTGCGGCCGGCTACGCTCTCGCCTCGTGGATGGGAAGCAGGGCTTTGGCCATGCTTGTGGTAGCGGCCTTCTATGCAGCTGCGGCCCTTGTCGTGTATGCCAAGCGCCACGACTGGATTGTCAAGCCACTCACACTCTTTCTCCACGAACTTTTCCTCTCCACCAAAGACACACCCGACAACGATGTATAGCCCCCAATCGACCCAAGAAGAGCGGCTCCAAATGATTGAGCAGCGCAAGAAAGAGTTAGACAGGCAGATACGTATAAAGGAACGTCGTATGCGCAGCATCTACGATGCCCTTACCGCCCCTTCCACACGTCCCTCCGGCCTTGTGTCTAAAGCCATTTCCAACGTCTCCACCATGGCCGCCATTGCCGATGGCCTGCTGATTGGCTACCGCGTGTTGAGGAAGTTTCGACGCATCATCTGACCGGCCAGACCACCACTTTTTTACGATACAATCTTAATTACACAATAAAGTGTTCCAGATAATCAGCAAGGAGCAATTCAGCGAGAAAGTCTATAAACTCGTCGTAGAAGCTCCACTCATCGCCCGCAGCCGCCGAGCCGGGCATTTTGTTATCGTACGCGTAGGCCAGAAAGGCGAGCGCGTGCCCCTCACCATCGCTGATGCCGACCCTGTGGAAGGCACCATCACCCTCGTCGTTCAGACCGTGGGCCACAGCACCACGCAACTCTGCGCCCTCAACCCCGGCGACTGCATCACCGATGTGGTTGGCCCCCTGGGCAAGGCCACGCATATCGAGAATTTCGGCACCTGTCTCTGCGCAGGCGGCGGCGTGGGCGTGGCACCGATGCTGCCTATCGTGCGGGCACTGAAAGAGGCCGGCAACAAGGTGGTCGTCGTACTGGCAGGCCGCACGAAGGAACTAATCATCCTTGAAAAGGAGATGCGCGAGGCAGCCGACGAGGTCATCATAATGACCGACGATGGCAGCTACGGCCAGCAGGGTGTGGTGACGGTAGGCATGGAGCAGGTCATCCAGCGCGAGAAAGTGGACAAGTGCTTCGCCATCGGCCCTGCCATTATGATGAAGTTCTGCTGTCTGCTGACAAAGAAATATGAGATTCCCACCGATGTCTCCCTCAACACGATTATGGTTGACGGTACCGGAATGTGCGGTGCCTGCCGTATCAGCGTGGGAGGCAAGACGCGCTTCGTGTGCGTGGACGGCCCTGAATTCAACGGCCACGAAGTGGATTTCGACGAGATGCTGAAGCGTATGGGCGCCTTCAAGGAGGAGGAGCAAATTGCCCCCTCCGCCTGCGGACAAGAAACGGGTAAAGACATCGCGGGCGAACCGCACGGCCTCCCCATAAAGGGGGAGGTGCCCGAAAGGGCGGAGGGGGTAATCACCCCCAAAGAGCGTGCCCAGATTGAGCGCGTGAAGATGCCGGAACTCGACCCCGTCTATCGTGCCACTACGCGCACCGAAGAGGTCAGCCAAGGCCTCACTGCCGCTATGGCCCAGCGCGAGGCACTGCGCTGTCTCAACTGCAAGAACCCCACCTGTATGACGGGATGCCCCGTGAGCATCCACATCCCCGAGTTCATCGGCAAAATCAGCGAGGGCGACTTCCTCGGCGCCGCCAGAGTGCTGAAACAGACCTCTGCCCTGCCCGCCGTCTGCGGCCGCGTATGTCCGCAGGAGAAGCAGTGCGAGAGCCAGTGCATCTACAACAAGATGAAGAAGGCGCCCGTGGCCATCGGCTATCTGGAGCGTTTCGCCGCCGACTATGAGCGCGAGAGCGGCCAAATGGTCCAGCCAGAGTGCGCCCCCGCCAACGGACACAAGGTGGCCGTCATCGGCAGCGGCCCCTCCGGACTCTCCTTCGCCGGCGATATGGCCAAAATGGGCTACGACGTCACCGTCTTTGAAGCCCTCCACGAGATTGGCGGCGTGCTGAAATACGGCATACCCGAATTTCGTCTGCCCAACCGTATCGTGGATGTGGAAATCAGCAACCTCGAGAAGATTGGCGTGAAGTTCGTGAAGGACTGCGTGGTGGGCAAGACCATCAGCGTGGACGACCTCAAAAAGGAAGGCTTCGAGGGCATCTTCGTAGGCTCCGGCGCCGGCCTGCCCAACTTTATGGGTATCCCCGGCGAGAACGCCAACGGCATTATGTCGTCCAACGAATACCTCACCCGCATCAACCTTATGGACGCCTCCTCACCCGACAGCGCCACACCCATCAAGAAGGCCCGCCGCGTAATGGTGGTGGGCGGCGGCAACACCGCTATGGACTCTTGCCGCACAGCCAAGCGCCTCGGCGCCGAACACGTGATGATTGTCTATCGCCGCTCCGAAGCCGAGATGCCCGCCCGTCTGGAAGAGGTACGCCACGCCAAGGAAGAGGGTATTGAGTTCAAGACGCTCCACACTCCCCTGGAATACCTCACCGACGACAAGGGCAATGTCCGCGCCGTCGTACTCCAGAAGATGCAACTCGGCGAGCCCGATGCCAGCGGACGCCGTCGCCCCGAACCCATTCCCGGAGCTACGGAGACCATAGAGATTGACCAGGCCATCGTGGCCGTAGGCGTCAGCCCCAACCCCATCGTACCCACCAGCATCGACGGTCTGGAACTCGGCCGCAAGAACACCATCGCCGTGAACGACCAGATGCAGAGCAGCATCCCCACCATCTTCGCCGGCGGCGACATTGTGCGTGGCGGCGCCACCGTCATCCTCGCTATGGGCGACGGACGCAAGGCAGCTGTCTCGATGCACGAATTCCTCTCCGGAAAAGCCTGACACAGACACTTCTAAACGCGACCTATGCACGAGGACACTTGTGCATAGGTTTTCTTACGCTTGAACAACCTCTATGCAGTTCACATTTACACAGATTCTCGACATCATCGGCACGCTGGCCTTCGCCATCTCCGGCATACGCCTCTCCTCCGCCAAGCGCTTCGACCTCTTCGGAGCCTACATCGTGGGCCTCGTTACGGCTATCGGCGGCGGCACGGCACGCGACATCATGCTCAACAACGAAATCTTCTGGATGCACGATCCCATCTACCTCATTCTCACGGGCATTGCCCTCATCTGGGTGATGATATTCGGCAAGCAACTCATCCACCAGAACTCCACCTGGTTCCTGTTCGACACCATCGGCCTGGCCATGTTCACCGTAACGGGCATCGAGAAGACACTCTCCGCACCCGACGACTACCCCTTTTGGGTGGCCATCATCATGGGAGCCCTGACCGGAGCCGCAGGCGGCGTGTTCCGCGACGTATTCATGAATCAAGTACCCCTCATCTTCCGAGGAGAAATCTACGCCATGGCATGCATTGCAGGCGGAGTGTTCTATTGGGTCCTGTCAGCTTTTGGCTGCAACCACGTTACGTGCGGCATAGCCTGTGCCGTGCTTGTCATCGTACTCCGCCTCGTGGCCGTCATGTTCAAACTCCACCTCCCCTTCCTCAAGGGCGAAGACAACTAACGCCCCCTACCCTACCCCTGCCTGCCTGTCTGTCCCCAAACGTTTCTCAGCCCCCACCATGAGACGTTAGGGGGCGCAGCGCAGTCCTGTCCGATGAGGAACGGACGAAAGGAAAAACTCGTTTTTCAGTTTCGTCCGTTCTTCAGCGGGAAGAGTGAGCGTAGCTAACTATAGCCACAAAGCTTTATTTTCTAAATTTTCATCCTCCTTCATACAAGTTTTCGTTATAGTTATCGTTTTCGTTGCCGAAGGCCTTTTCGTTTTCGTTATCGTTTATCCTCTCATCATTCATCGTTCATCGTCTTTCCTAATCTTTCACATCCTCTCCAAACTATCAGTATCCATTAGGAAATCAAACAGACCAGTTATCAATATGCCATATTCATTATAGTGCGGTATATGATACCCTCCCACGATGATCACTTTCTTGAAAGCATCGTTGATGTTCAGGAGCGAAGCCTGTTCCTGCTCCTCTTTCTTGCGGTCGGGCATAATCAGAGCGGATTGGATGTAGATTCTCACAGACGCCTTGTTGAGCACAAAATCAACCTCCAGCTGCTTCTTGAATGTAATGCCCGCTGCATCCTTTCCCCACACATCAACCTGTCCCACATCCACCTGATAGTGTCTTCTTATAAGTTCGTTGTACATGACATTCTCCATAGCGTGAGCCTCTTCCACCTGTCTGAAACCGAGCACGACATTGCGCCCCCCCATATCCTCAAAATAGTACTTCGTGCCTGTACCAATATATTTCCGTCCCTTCACATTGTAGCGCAACGCCTCCGAAATGATGAAGGCATCCTCCAGATGTTCCAGATACTTTGCAATCGTATTGGGCGAAATATCCATTCCCGCCTCCGACTTGAAGGTGTTCACGATACGCTTCACGTTCGTACCTGCCCCCATTGCCGATGCAAGCACACGCACCAGTTCTCGTAAACCATCAGCATTCCTGAGGTGATTTCGCTGCACGACATCACGTATATACACCGTCTCATACACCTCCTTCAGATACGCCACCTTCTCTTCTGAAGACTCCAGCACCACTCCGGGAAGTCCTCCATAACGATAATACTCCATCAGCAGCTGGGACTTATCGCCACCTCTGGCTTCATAAATCTCGGCAAAACTCAGAGGGTGTACACGTATCTCCCAACCTCGTCCACGGAACTCTGTGATGACATCTTTCGACAGAAACTTTGCATTTGATCCCGTCACGAACACCTCTGCATTCTTCACATGCAGATACGAATTCAGCACATCCTCAAACTCCGGTACCAGTTGCACCTCATCCAGCAGAATGTAATACGTGTCCATATCCACCATTTTGGAGTCCACATACTCCAGCAACGCATCCGGGTCACGGAGTCTCTTGTTTCTGCGATCCTCAATGTTCACCTCAATGATACTTTATAAACCCCACCCGAGAGAGGAAAACAAAATGCGTCAAAATGAAAATGAACTACTGGTGGCGACTGATTTACGAGAGTAAAATCCCATGAGTCGAGTCGCCACGAGTAGTTCATTTTCCGTTGTTTTCCCCATAACCGTTCCTATTTTGTTACTTTTGCCATTTTTCAAGCAATTTCAGGTACCTCTGATAATCATCTCAAAAAGGATTCATCCTGGAACATCACCAGAAGCGGTAAAAAAATTACTTTGCAAAAACTGGCTCATGATTTTTATAATGGTGGCAATTTCAAAAGTAATTTTTCAAAAGGGCTGTATTATAAGCAATTACATTCATAAAAAGCGCAGCCACCAGACGCGTATAGTGTTAATTTTCAGATTATTGCAGACACTTTCAGCATTATTTCTTCTGTGTCTGCAAAAAGAATAAAATATTACGCAGACTGTTTGAGACAACAAATATTTCGATAAAACCAATAGCATTTATGCCAACTGACGAGAGCGAACGAAAACTGTCTGCGTAATAAAATGCAACGGCATTTTTGGGTAAAAACAAGAGTCAATTTGTGCCCATACGGATTGTGGTAAAAGTAACATGTGGAATGTCCCCAGATTGGGTATAAATGATGCTGGTTTTAGCATGATCTTCCCTAGCAATTCTGATGAAAGATGGAGCTGGTCTATGGATATAAATCGTTCAGGAATTCGTGTGCACATTGGGTAATGTTGCTGGTTGCTACTTGGCATCGTGATTTTGGCCCAAATTGCCACTTTTTCGCAAAACCGTGTATCGTTTGTTACCCGAGGCATGAAAAATCGTACTTTTGGAAGCCCAGAATTGGCTTGAAAATGGCCAATAAACACTTCCCTCTCTGAGTGTAAAATGTCTCACGCGCGCACGTATATATAATAATGTATACTTGGCGTTTTGTCTGGGTGCTATCGCTAATCAGTTATAATTTTATTAAAAGGTATTAATA
>JAGHRT010000056.1 GCA_018066245.1 Candidatus Equimonas faecalis
TGCCGTCAGCCGCTCCCAAAAATTGCGGCAAAGGGATAAAAATGACAAGTCCGCCGCCGCTTTTCCCTATCGGCGGCTTGCTCGGCACCGTCGGCGGACTTGTGGACGGCAGGGTGGGGGAGGGGGAGAAAGGATAAGTGAGGAGTTTTTGTGAAATAAAGCGATTGGTGGATTAAAAACAACAGCCCCTGCATAAGATGGTGCAGGGGCTGTGGCTGATTGTGCCGCAGGAGATAGTGGGCAGCACGACAGTGTGTGTGGCGTACTGAATGTGCTACACAGATGTAAGGATGAATAACTTTTTTACTTGTTGATTTCCAAAAATTTGTAGCCGTTGAAATGAACGAGGTGCTCGGGAGAATCTGCTATCCACACTTCGGTCTCCCATGCAATATCCTTGGCTTTCTGTCGGAATATATTTCTGTTTTCAAAGGCTGTGAAGAACACGACATTTGCCGTGCATCCTGATTCTTGGAGCTTGCGTTTGATTTTGCGTACACGTACTTCACTCCATTCTCCGGTAGAGTGGTAGGCTTCTATCAGGTAGAGGAGATTTTTTTCTTCGCTGTAGGCTACAACGTCGGGCAGCTCCTCATGTTCCAACTCAAAGAAATGGAGCTTTTCCAGTGCCTCACGTTCCAAGTGCAGGAACTTATCTGAAGTGTCGCCTACATACAATACAACAGCATTAAATCCAAAGATGGGAAGGAAGCTTTCGATGATGGCTTTTTGCAGGTCGTTGTGTGCGCCGTAGCTTAGGTCAATGACTTTTCCTCCGGGCAGTGTAACGTTTACTTTATTGAGGTTTCTCCTGCGTTCCAGCTCTTCTTTCAGCGATTGTATTTCTGCCGTGTATGCCGTCAGGGCTTGCTCCCATGTGTCTTTGCCGTAATTTCTGATGAGGCTTGCAAAGGCAGGGCTGAGGGCGTAGCCCCTTGAAGGGTCGTTAGTGGCCTGGCCGACGGTAGCCGAGGAGTTTACAGCGATGCCTGCTTCCACGAGTAGCTTCAGGTCTTGCCGTCTGATGTCGTCGTAGGAGCCTGGCGACATGTTTTCACCATAGAATTTATTTTCAAAGGTGATGATGTCCCTCGTTTTGAGGAATTGTCCGTTATCGGAAGACAGGGCTTCGGCAAAGCTATGTTTGATATGGCCCACGGCAAGGCAGGCCTTGGCCATCCGTTCCAGTTTGCGGTCTGTGTTTTCAACGGGTACTCCCGTGGCCTTTAGTATGTCAAGCGTTTGGAATACGAGTTTTTTGATTCTGGCGGGTGTTCCGTCTTTAACTGTAATGTTCATGCTTCTGCAAATAGGCTTTGTGGTATGAGACTATCTAAAATGTATTCGGGAGCCTGCTGTTCCATGTGGTAAGTCTCTTTTACTTTCAGTGCAATCTTGTAGGCGAGGAGGGGAGGTACCGCATTGCCAATTTGATAGAACTGCCTCGTTTCGTTTCCGGCGAATTCAAACCAATCTGGGAAGCTCTGCAATCTGGCAGCTTCGCGTGCCGTCAGCCTGCGCCTTCTTCCGTCTTCCAGCTTTACGCGTTGCATGTCGCTTGTTGCTCCGGCAAGGTTTCGGCAGGTTATGGTGCGTGCGGGCTTGTTGGGGTATAGGTCGCGGGGGTTGATACAATGCGATTTCTTTTCGTAAGCTGCGATATATTCGTCTTGTCTTGGCGTGAGGATTTTGTCGGCGGGTTCGGCACTCAGCATAGTGTCTCCTATGGCTTCTTTCACTGTTACTTTTTTGAACTCATGGGGAGGGAAGCGGAAGTGTGCCCTGTGGCCCACGCAAATGAGCCGTTCCCGATTTTGAGGTACACCGTGGTTTACAGCATTCAGTACGCGCCATTCCACGCGGTAGCCCAGATTGGCCAGTTCGCTTACGATGAGGTCGAGATACCACTTGTGGCGGCCAAGGATGTTGGCTACGTTTTCAAAGAGGAATACCCTAGGCTGAATCCTCCTCACAGCATCAATGAAAATGGGGAAGCCGTCGCGGGCATCCTCCATGCCCATCTGGTTGCCGAATCGGCTGAAGGGCTGGCAGGGTGGGCCGCCAATGACTATGCCGATATTGTCAGCTTCAGCATATTCAAAGCCTACGGTTAGGAATTGGCTGATGCACTTTCCCTGAAGGTTCAAGTTGTAGGTCTCAACCGCAGCATCTGCCATCTCGTAGCCTATTGTGCGGAATCCGGCAGCCTCGAAGCCAAGGGAGAGCCCTCCGCATCCTGCAAAGAGATCAAGCACGATGGCTTTTTCCTCAATCCTTGGGCGCAAGAGGTCGTTGATGTCGTTGCTGTATTCGGTCATGGTGCAGTTCTGGCTGGTGCTTGCGTTGTTGACGCGTGCGGGGCACGCTTATTAGGGTTTCAGGCGCAAAGTTAGCAAAAAAGGATGACTTCTGCCGTCAGCCGCTCCCAAAAATTGCGGCAAAGGGATAAAAATGACAAGTCCGCCGCCGCTTTTCCCTAGCGGCGGCTTGCTCGGCACCGGCGGCGGACTTGTGGACGGCAGGGTGGGGGAGGGGGATTTGTAATGTATAATGTATAATTTATAATGTGGGGTTGGGGAAGTGGGAGGGTGGAGGAAGAATGGCTTTGGCTGCGAAAAAATGGTGTTT
>JAGHRT010000048.1 GCA_018066245.1 Candidatus Equimonas faecalis
GGTTTTGTCTGCCACAATCCTCAGGGACAGTTGCTTTTTGGTCGTAATATGGATTCTGGAAGTGGTAATCTAATTGTTACCTTCCACGCACATCAGAAGAGTGGATACAAATTCGTCATGATGACGAATCAGGCATATGTTGATGCTATGAACGGTATTAAACACGATAACGGAGTGGACGGAATTTTTATGGACGGAAAGACAGACCTCTCTCTCGCGCTTAGACAGCCTATTCTCAGTCTTGACGGAATGAACGAGCATGGACTTTGCTTTGCAGGATACCAGTTGCCAGGTTTCGATCCGGAGAAAGCTGTGAGTGATCCATATATGCAGATGCCTGTTGACCAGAACACCGGCAAGCCTCAGATAACAGTTTCCACCCTCCATTATCTCATTCTCTCCAAATGCAAGACTGTCGATGAAGTTGAAGCAATGTTGAAGCAGTATGATTATGTCACTATTTGGAATTCTGAAAACGTTCACTGGTACGTTGCTGATGCTACTGGAAAGTATGCCGTAATTGAATATTGGGGCAAGGGCACTCCAGAATCTCCATTCAAATTGAACGTCATGACAGATGCTTTAACTCGTTACATAGAGTCTGGAAACACTACATAATTCGGTGTCCCGTACGAGTACAACAGTATTGAAAACTATTATTGCAATCCGGAGGCCGCGAGAAACTTCAATGATGACAACTGGCAGATAAGTTTCGCCAGCAAGGCCAGAGTATTCCATATGATGAGTGCCTACAAGCCGGTAATGTCGGAGAAAGAGGCTCTGTTGTGTCTGCAGGAAGGGACTTTCGAGATTGAAGTTCCCAATGATGTGACGAACTGGTCGTGCGTATATAACCCTGCGGAAAAGACTATGCTTTTCAATATGCGCAATGACATGTCTGAAGTTTATTCCATAGATTTGAAGACGGAACTGTGCAGGTAAAAGCATGGATAAGATAAAGCGTTTGGAAGACACTTCTTTGCTTTTTCGTACATAGCACGTCAGCAATGGCGTGCTTTTTTTGCATCTATACGAATCTACCTGTATATGAGTGCAGAAATGCCTTTTTCTCAATTTTCCATGTAGAAAACGCCAGTTCAAATAATAGATTTGCCAAGTGATAATTCTCATGTGCCTTATGTCATCCTTAACTAAAGAATTTTGACATCCTATTGATGGCATCAATCTTCGTGTCTAAAACCACATCAGCATAGACTTGTGTACTTTTAATGTCGGTAAGCGCCAGTTGCCGCCCCACCCGTGCCGTATGTGTGTACTCAATGTCGCTGCAAAAGTACGAAAAACTACCATATCCACATACTTCCACCCCTATATTTAATCTGAATCAAGGGGTCAGCCCCCTGATTCATCCATTTTCTTGTTTTCAGATGAGGAAAAACAAGCCTCCCCATCGGCAAGGTGCCGACGGGGAGGTGAAAACTTAAACATTTATATTCTAACTGTCGCTTCTCTGTTATTTTATTCTGTTCAGCGTGAGAGTAAGGAAGTCGGGGTCAAACGTAAGGCCCTTGCTGTTTTTGATTTTGATGGTGTGCCATGCATGATCGATTTCATCCGTCTTATATGCGTTCTTCTTTTCCACGTTACCATAAAGTGCTTTCATAGTAAACTCAGAGTCATGCTTTACCCGTTGCCAGCTGCCACTAAGGATTTCTTCCATTACCTTGTCGGGGTTGTAGCTGAGATCCACTCTGACGAGATTTTTGAACCTTATTTCAATATCAACAAGATCTATGTCGCCCGAGAAGGAACCGAAGCCCAGTCCTTCATTATAACCAATGAGTGTATATGAGTCGCTGGTTACGATGTGGGACCTATCAGAGAACGGGGTCATATCAATTCCTGCGAGAGTGAACCAGTCTCTGGGGGAAGTGTTTTTTCCGAGGTAGTTGTCAAAGTATTTCTTCATGCGGTCAGCGTCAGCCATGGAGAGGCAGTGGGACTTGGCATCCTTCAGTTCCTGGTCGCTCATGGAGCTGCTGCGTTCGCCGGACAGGAAAGGGATTTCTGTGTCCTTCATGGCGCAGGGCTTGCCGTCCTTCCAGGTGAGTGCGGGATGAGGCTGTATGCTGCCCTTAATGTCCATTTCAAAGTGGCTGCCCTTAATCTGGCAGATAGCCTTGTCCTCATGGCGTACGATTTCGTTGATTTCAAAGAACCTGTGAACGTTCTGTATAGCGTTTTGAATCATGTTCATCTGGGATTCGTAATAGGCTTTGTCCGTATTGTCGCAGTTGGCCATCGTGCTGCAGTACAAATAGGCGAGTTCAAGCCCCTGTATGCTCTGCAAGGCCTGGAGAGCTCGGAACTGTTCGCGGGATTCGTAGCCGAGGTTTTCCCAGGGGAAGGAATCATAGACAATCTTGTCGTAGAGCGTGCAGAGGTTCATACTCGACCCCATGCCGGCACCGGCACCGGTAGCCACATTAAATTGGCACATTTCTTTGGCATAGCATACGGCTTCGTTGTAGGCGGCGTTTCCGCCTACGGTGGCGTTTGCCCACATGCTGAGAATGTCGGGAAGTTCCTCTTCGGCCTGAACACTGTCCTTCTCTATTTCAAAGGCAATTCTGCTGATATACTTCTCATTGTGCATGGCGAGCTGCATACGGCGGCTGTTGAACTTCTGATAAGTGTCGTTAAGGAGGAAACTGTAGATATTGTCGGCCTTGTCATCAACGTTTATCAGCACCGTGGTCATTTCGTCAAGCTTGTTGTTGATTTCACCAACCTGGGAGTTGATCATATTAATCTTTATCATGGTGGAGTCCTTTTTTTCCTGGATTCCGAACAACTTCTTGGCGAAGCCAGTGGCTTTTTTCTTTGCATAGTCCTTGGCATAGTTCTTAACCTGGTCAAGAGCCGTCTTGGCAATCGTGGATCCTATGGCTGACAGGGTGATGGTGCCGATAATCTTGCGGCGGCCGTCGGGGCTGCAGGTGGCCATGGGCGTGTTGAACTTATATTCCTCATTGATCTTGGCAATCTGGCTGGCGGTGGCGACGTCGGGGCCAACTTTTTCAAATGATGTGGGGCCGAGAATGTCCCATTCTTCAGCGGGGACAGTTACTGTGGTCTCAGGAACGGAGAGGTCGGCAAGGTCTTCGTCATCGGTGCAAGAAACGACGGATATGCTGGGAACTGCGATAAGAAGAAGAGCAGCAATGGAGCGGAGGGAAATGTTTGTTTTCATAAGGCTTGTTTTTTAGGGGTTAATAAAATGTTGTTTTTATTATTAATAATGTGTAAGTGTCGAAGTGAGAATTTGTGAATGTTTTTGAGGTTGCGGATGCTTGTTTTTTTGAATCCGGTGCTTTCTCGCACGAAGCAAAGAGCGGTGGGTCGGAAGAGGAGGGAGCGAAAGCATCCGACCTTCCGGGTCGCGGTCGCCTCTGCGGCTTTGCGAGTGCTTCCCCGCTCGAAGCAAAGAGCGGTAAGTCGGCAGAGGAGGGGCGGAACAAAGTGGAGCGTCCGACCTGCCGGTGCCGCGACCGTTTCTACGGCTTTGCGAGTGCAAAGGTACGGCGTTTTTTCGTTCAAGTCATTATAAAAACGTCTTGCAAATTGATAACTTCTTATAAATACGTGCGGAATCTTATGATTTTGTTCAAAATTGAACGTTTTGATAAGATGTTTTTTGAGGGGAAAAGGCGGATTTTTCTTCCCCTTTTCTGTTTTTTGCTACTTCAACGGGATTTATAGCGATGGCGACAAAAGCATCAAGAAGTAGAGCGTAAAAAGAGAAATACAAGCCTTCAGGCCTTTCCACCCGGGAAGTGTATAGGGGATATTACTGTCCGCTAAACCACAACTCACCCAGCCCAACCCCTTGAATGTAAGCGGTTGGACTACATTTGTAGAGTGAATAAGCCCCTTTATAGCTCTTCCGTGTTTTTCTGGTGGTGATGCCGCGCATTCGGCAAGCATCCTTGTCAAGTCTTCATCAGGACTTTCAAGGAAAGAATCCAGATTGATGTAATACATGCGCACAATTCTCACCATAGTAGCCAATCCTGTGAAACTCCACCTGCGCCTGTAAATAAGAACAAATGTGTACCTTTGCGCGTGTTATTGAAGTTTGGTCGCTGAAACAAAGGTAACAATTTGGGCTGACTCCACAAAATGGAATCAGTCCTCTCTTATTTTTTCAAAAAGTTTTAGCGGACAGTTATAGTTTTCAATCAGGGAGAAAAAGGAAGAGGGTGTGTCAAAAGTCTTCATTCCGACTTTGGCACACCCTCTTGCGTCCGTTCTGAATGGCGATACCCTGAGGATAAGCGTCGTTCATGCGCTGGCCGTCAATGCCGTAGGAGGCGGAGGCAGCAGGGCGCGGAGCGGGATTCCATGCTGTTTAGAGTTTTACAGGACAGCCGTGTTTTTTCCATCAGATTTATCGCATCAGCATTTTCTTTCCGTTCTTGATGACAATGCCGTGGATGTTGTTGACATTTGCGGACTGTCCGGCGAGGTTGTAGGCTGCGGAGGAAACGGGGCGTTCGGGAACGAGGCTTTCCTCAATACCGGTAACGTTGTCGTCATCGCTGCCAAGGCTGAAACCTTTCACGCTTGCTGCGTCGTCGAATTTGAGATCCTTGGAGGAGTTGATTTCCTCGGAAGAGTTGGCATCTATGGTTTCGAAGCCCTTGTGGTTTTTGAAATAAAGGAATTCGACTTTTGCATACTTACCCTCTGTGCTCTGGGGGTAATAGAGTGTGGCTTTTTCCAGTACATCTTGAGAGAACATAGTAGGCGTTTCCACTTCCATGTTAGCATCGATGGTCGGAGGGATGCTGGCAAAGATTGTAACAGATTCAATGTTATGGGTCTCATCAAATGCCATGTAGTCTAATGTCTCAAGGCTCGGGGGAAGAATGACATCAGTTAGGGCTAAGCAGTTTGCGAAGGCCTGGCGGTCGATATAGGTAACTCCATTAGGAATTTTGATACTGGTCAGACCCGTATTTTTGAAAGCATTGCAGCCTATTTCTTTTATTTTAGTATTGTCATTCTCAAAGGTGACGGATGTGAGGTTGGTATAGTTTAGGAATATATTATCGGGGATGACGGTAACGTTCTTGCCAAGGGTCACGCTCTTAAGAGACTTATTGAAGCACTTGGCCAGAAGGCAGACATCGTTTTTGATAGCAACGGTAGTCACATTGGTGTTCCGGAAGGCATCTTTAGCAATACTCGTAATATTCTCTGACAGGATTACATTGGTGAGGTTGGGACAGTTGGCGAAAGCCATGCTGCCAATGACGGTGACAGTATTGGGGAGAGTGACTTTCTGTAAAAAAGGGCTTCCGTTAAAGGCGGATGCAGCGATGCGGGTTACAGGAAGTCCGCAGATGGTGTCGGGGATGGTGATAGAATCAACGTAGCTGGTGAAACCGGTAACAATGCATTCCTTTAAGTCTTCTGTCGTGAAGCGCATATTGTCATATTCATAGTTGAAGCGGATGCTGTCGCCATCCATGCTGAGGCAGCAGGTAGGAACGATACACTTGAATTTATTCCAGTGGGGAGCGTTCTTATAGGCCTCTACGGCGTTGTTGGGTACTACCAGGAAGAGTTTCTCGCAACCCGGAATGTCGTTATCCAGTTTCTGAGGCGTCTCAGAAAGAACTTCGAAGAACTTCAGGTTGGGGTTTTTCTCAAAGCAGCGGCTGGTGAACTTGGGAACATTGCCTGTGATGACGATGTGTGTCAGGTTATTGCAGCACTCAAAGGCATATCTCTTTACTTCTTGAATGTTTTCGGGCAACTCCACCATGCGCAATTTTTCCGAACCGGCAAAAGCCGAAGTACCTATTGTCTTCAATGAACTGGGAAGAACGATGGTTTCGAGATTCTTGCAGTTGTAGAAAGCACGAGAACAGATAATTTCAAGATTGTCGCGCAGTATCAGCTCCTTAAGTCCCGTACACTCGGAAAACGCATACATAGGGATACTGTCCAGTCCAGTGCCGAAGGTGAGGGAGCGAAGGTTGCTGCACCCGTAAAAGGCATATTCGCTGAGGTTCTTCACACTATTGGGAATCACCACTCTTGAGATACCGCAATTGTAGAATGCTCTGTAGCCGATAGTCTTCAGCGAGGCCGGGAGGACTATCTCTCCGTCCTTGGTCATTTTTACATCTTCAAAGCAGGAATCCTTAAGTTCCCAAACAGTGGAAGGCAGTATAATAGATTCTACAGTGATGGTGGAATCACGGAAAGAATGCCAATCACAATCCGTATTAATATCAATATTTTGAGGAGTACATGCTATTGTACGTACAAAGTAGTTGCTGCCCTGAAACCTTATTGTATCGTCAACTGTGATATTCTGGGCCTCAAACATACCAGAAAGACTTCTTTCAGCGCCTATGCACATCAACGAGGCGGTGTGGTTGCTATAGAGGTAGTAGTCACAGGGACCCTGTGTAACGTATGCAATCATCTTTACCTGGTCTTTTGCGGAACAGGGAAGTGCTGCCATCAGCAGAATGGCGACGAGGGCGATAAACTTACCAAGGACGGAGTTGATCATGCGGGCTGCATTGTTACTGTTGGCATTAGCCTGGGCGGGGGTGTTGTTGATCGTTTTCATAATGTTTAAGTTTTAGAGGTTTGTTAAATGTTATTTATTATTAATAATGTGTGCGGTGGAATTTTTCGTTTTCGTTTGATTTTTGAATCCGGTGCTTTCTCGCACGAAGCAAAGAGCGGGGGGTCGGACGAGGAGGGAGCGAAAGCATCCGACCTTCCGGGTCGCGGTCGCTTCTGCGGCTTTGCGAGTGCAAAAGTACGGGCTTTTTTCGTTCAAGTCATTATAAAAACGTCTTGCAAATTGATAACTTCTTATAAATATGTGCGGAATCTTATGATTTTGTTCAAAATTGAACGTTTTGATAAGATTCTTTTGAGAAAAATATAGCGAAAATCAGTACTTTTCCTTCTTTTTCTGAAGATAAGTATTGTTGTCCAGAAAATAATACGGCTATACCCCGAAGGGGATTATCCTAATAAAAAGAACAGAATACCCAGTGTGGTAGTATTTGACTTTTGCCAATACCTCAAGTGGCATATCTCCCCGCAAAGGCTCAGTGTTCGCAAAGGTCCGCAGGGGCTGAGACACTCCTGACAAGGTCGCAAAGCACTTTCCCCTCCAAATGGGGAGAGGAATCCTGCTCTTCATCTGCCCCCAGAAGAACCTTAAAAACGGAAGAAACCCATCACATCTTCCTTCCTTGGGAAGCTAAGAGTGGGGAACTCTGTGCCTTGCTCAGAGAGCTATTTCTCACCCAGAGGGAAAGATGGAGGGGCAGAATGCAATGAACTCGCGTGCCCCAAAAGCCCCCACGAAAAAACTTTGCGTACTTAGCGGCTTCGTCAGAGAAAGGAAGATATATGTGTGCACTTCTATTGTACAGAGGCAATTGTTCCCCAAAAAAGAGCAAGGAACGTGGGTTCCTTGCTCTTTTATATATGATATGGAAGAGAAAGAGATTATAAGCGGATATTCTTCTTTCTGATTTTTGCAGCCATGTCGGTGTCAAATTCCTGGGCGAGATGGCCGAGAGAGAGTTCAGGAAGAACATATTCTACGGAACGGCCGTCGTATTTCATGACGTAGTCGTCAAAGTATACATTTTCCAGCAGGTCCAGAGCCTTATTTTCATAGGTGGGGAGGGAAACTTTTTTGTAGCTGGGAATGAAGCGCTTGGTGTAGAAGTAGGTTTGGCCGTTGAGATTGAAGCTGAGGTTTACCACAACGACAAGGTCGGGGAGTTCTATGGAGTTTGTGTCGGAAATTTTGATGAGAGGCTCAATCATAGCATTGCCGTCTATGGGCGTTCCCTCGAGTTTGATAGAATTACAGCCTTTGACAGAGGTTGTGTATCCGTTCTCTTCCAGGCATTTAAGGTGCATGTTGGTGGTATATTTGTTTGTGGTAGAGGTAACATTAGTAAGACGAACTCTTTCGGCATTGCCATAGATGGCCGTCTGATATATATCGGTGTGGCCGAGAGAATCAGCAGTGTAAGCACATACGAAGGAAGTGACATGGATGTTCTGGATGTCTCCGAGACCTTTTGAAAGGTTGGGGTTTATTTTTACCTTGATACTTGTGGGGTCAAGGAAATAGCGCAGGTAGCCGTTTTGAATGTTGTCGGTAACATAGACGACGGGCTTATCTACAATGTTCCAAACGCCTTGGCCGAAGAGAGAGCTGGAGTTGACGGCAGCATCTGGATTAACACTGAGGCAAGGCACATTTGTGGACTCGTTTTTGCTAATAGTGCCGGAAGAAGAAATCGTACCGGTGGTGGTGAATACGATGTGTCCCCAACCTTTTTCCTCGTCACTCGCGGGCTTACTTTTGGTGGTGATGTCAGTGTATAACGTCTTGCCGATAGACAGATAGCTACCTACGTCTGTACCCTTCGAGGCTACGAGTTTTAGGCCATCCTTCACATAATCATTATATACGTGCGTGACACTCTTCAGGATACCGGAGAGGCTTGTGAAGTTGCCGAATGCGGAGGAAACGGCAGCATGGTGAATATCTTGTGTAATATCTCCCTTGGAGGAGGCTGTCATTGACGAGAAGAGGTTGACGTCCATATTGGATTTGCCAGTGGCAAAGATTTTAAAGTTGGGGAAAGAGCCTCCATTGTAGGAGCTCATATCCATATCAAAGGCATACCAGCCCTTTTCGAATGTCAGTTGGCCAGCCAACATGTCGTCTTCATCATTATACGGTCTAATGAATGTGCAGAACTTTTCGCAGGTTTTTTCGTTGCCGTCAATGAAGTAGTTTACGCACTTGGCTCCCGCAGTGGCGCAGTCAGGCACACCGTAGTTCATGGCGTGGTTCCACACACTGTTCCTATCTTGAGCCTGAACAACGAAGAAAACCTGGTCGCTTTCTGAGGATTTCGTGCTGAAGTAGAGCACGCGAGCAATGCCGCTCATCTTGTTGTAGAAGATGATGTAGGGTAGTTCGTAAGCGTCAGGGTTGTTGAAGCCGCTGAAAGCAACATGCCAGAGAGTATCACTCTTGAGTCCTCTTAAAATTTCATCGGGGATACGGCTGTTTACACTAACATGGTCTGCCCAGGGTGCCCCGGTCGATACTATCCGGCCCTCGGTCTGGTATGTCAGCTTCGTGCAACTACGCCAGTTTTGGTAGAAGTTCAGCAAAGTCGTATCGACATCACTTATTACCATGTTTTCAGCGGCGAAATCGTTGTCGTAAAGACCTTCGTCCATGTCATCCATGCAGGAGGTGAGACCGACAGAAGTTGCGGCTGCCAGGGCGAAGCCCATGAGCAGAGATTTGAGGGAGATAGATGACGTTTTCATAATGTTTAAGTTTTAGGAGTTTGTATTTATATTATTATTTATTGTGTGGCTATGTGAAAGGTTGCAGAGAGGATTTGCTGAATGTTTTTGAGGTTGCGGATGCTTGTTTTTTTTGAATCCGGTGCTTTCTCGCACGAAGCAAAGAGCGGTGGGTCGGAAGAGGAGGGAGCGAAAGCATCCGACCTTCCGGGTCGCGGTCGCTTCTGCGGCTTTGCGAGTGCAAAAGTACGGCGTTTTTTCGTTCAAGTCATTATAAAAACGTCTTGCAAATTGATAACTTCTTATAAAAACGTGCGAAATCTTATGATTTTGTTCAAAATTGAACGTTTTGATAAGATGTTTTTTGAGGGGAAAAGGCGGATTTTCTTCCCCCTTTCTGTTTTTTGCTACTTAAACGGGATTTTTAGCGATGGCGACAAAAGCATCAAGAAGTAGAGCGTAAAAAGAGGAATACAAGCCTTCAGGCCTTCCCCCCGGGAAGTGTATAGGGATATATACGCCCCCCTCCTGAAGATTCAAAGCGGCTTCGGTTCTGCGCACAAAGCAAGCCCTTGCACTGGCCATGGAGAGGGTCGGTGCAAGGGGGGGCGGTTACGTACCGTGGAGTGCGTTACTGAATATTCTTCCTGCGGGGGTTACGGGTGCGTGGCCTTGTACCATTCGGTACGGCGGAGGGCCTCGGCATGGGGTCCGGCGGTGGGGGCGGAAGTGGTGAGGCCAGAGTAGGTGCGCAGGGGGAGGGTGCGGCCGCCGTTGGTGTAGAAGGAATCGGTGTGGACGGTATGGACGACCGTGCGGGCCAGCTGGCGGCGAAAACGATGGAGGAGGGGGGTGTCGGCGGCACAGAGATGCGTCATATAGTCGCCGAGGTCGTAGAAGAGGGTGGCGGGATAGTTGTCGGCCGTCTGCATGTCGGCCTCGGCTCCGGGGGGCAGCGTATGGCGCGTCTGGGCTTCGAGCACAAGGAGGGCGAGAGAATCGAGCCCCTGCGGCCGGATGACGCTGGCATTGTAGTAGGGATAGGCGTAGCCTCGGTAGAAGGCTATGGCCTTGTCGATGGCGGCTACGGGGTCGGGGCGGCCAAAGAGGTGGGGGCCCACGATGTCGTAGGGCATTCCGTAGGCCATTATTTCCGTTTCGGAGGCTATGATGTAGCGGGCGTGGGTGCGCAGCTGATAGAGGTTTTCTACATTGGCTCCGTAGCACATGTCGAGCACGAGGAGGCTGGGCACGAGTACGGAACGGGTGAGGGCTGCCGCAAGGTCGGCCGTTTCTATCTGGTAGCCAGCGGTGAGGTTTCCGAAATAACGGGTGGCGGCTTCGGACGGGTGGCGTGCGGTGCGGGTGAGGGCTTCGGGGGCGGTGGCCGGTGGGGCTGCCGGTGCTTTTCCCTGCCGCAGCGTATGGGCGGGGGCTGGGTCGGCGGGCAGCCAGGCCATGCCCGTGGCCGCCCACCACAAGGGTGTAGTCGTCGGCAGGGGCGTGGCGCATGGCGTCGGTGAAGACCTGTGTCATGCCGTCCGGGGTGGTGAGGCTCCGGGCGGTGTAGGTGGCGAGGGTCGTGTATTTCGTGCCCTTGCCTGTGCGCTGGAGTTCCATGAGCCGGGCCTCGTCCTGATTGACGGCCTGGGCAACGATGATGCGCTGCCCTTCGGCTCCGCTACGGGCGAAGGCGGTGGCAAGGCAGTTGAGGTTGTTGGTCAGCGAGCGTGTGAGATTGGTTGTCCACGGCATGAAGACGATGAGCGTGCGCCTCTCGGCGGGGATGTCGGGGGTATCGTCGGTGCGGCAGGCGGAGAGAGCCGTCAAGGCGCACAGGAGGATGGCCACAAGGGCCTTGGACGTGGGGAACCGGAGCATAGGAGGGGGCGTGGAGGCTCAAGACTTCTTGGGCAGATAGGCGGACATGTCCTTGCCGTGCCGCTGAAGGTCGCGCACGATGCGGGAGGATATGCACTGATACTGGGGATTGGTGAAGAGCATCACGGTGTCGAGGCCGCTGATGCGGCGGTTGATGTCGGCTATGTCGCGCTCATATTCAAAGTCCTTGCCGGTGCGCAGGCCGCGCAGCAGGCAGGTGGCTCCCACGCGGCGTGCGGCATCCACGGTCAGGTCGGTATAGGCCATTACGCTTACGCGGGGATTGTCCTGATAGAAACTGCGGATATTTTCCAGACGGGCATCGGTGTCGGACAGCGGGCTGTCGGGGGCTGCGGAGGGGGCGGTTTGGCCGCCTGAGCCTGCGGAACGGCTCTGGTCGCCGACGGTTTGCGCCGTCTGGCTCCCGACCATTTGCTGCTCTATGATTTTCTCGCCGTTCAGGCCGATGCCTATGACAATGCGGTCGAAAATCTCAAGGCCCCGCTGTATGATGTCGGCGTGGCCCACGGTGAAGGGATTGAAAGTGCCCGGAAAGAGGGCTACTCGCTCAGTGTGTGTCATTCTTCGGGGGTAACGGGGTCTTCCTCTATGACGAGGTTGTCGATAATGAACTGTTGGCGCTCCATGGTGTTCTTTCCCATGTAATACTCCAGCAGGTCCTGCACCTTGTCGCCTTTGTGGAGCTGCACCTGCTCCAAGCGCATTTCAGGGCCGATGAAGTGCTTGAACTCATCGGGGCTTATCTCGCCCAGACCCTTGAAGCGCGTGATTTCGGGGGCCGGCTGGAGTTTGGCAATGGCGGCCTCGCGCTCCTCGTCGGAGTAGCAGTAGATGGTCTCGAACTCGGCGCGTTGTCCCTTCTCCTTGGACTTTTTCCTGTTGCGCACGCGGAAGAGCGGGGTTTGGAGGATATAGACGTGTCCTTTCTTGATGAGGTCGGGGAAGAACTGGAGGAAGAAGGTTATCATCAGCAGGCGGATGTGCACACCGTCCACGTCGGCATCGGTGGCCACGATAACTTTGTTGTAGCGCAGGTCGTCGATGCTTTCCTCAATGTTGAGGGCGGCCTGGAGGAGGTTGAACTCCTCGTTCTCATACACCACCTTCTTCGTCAGGCCGAAGGAGTTGAGCGGCTTGCCACGGAGGGAGAACACGGCCTGCGTGTTCACGTCGCGGCACTTCGTGATGCTGCCGCTTGCGCTGTCGCCCTCGGTGATGAATAGGCTGGAATCGAAGCGCAGGTCCTCCGCCTGTTCCTCGCCCTTGCGGGGTTTTGCGGGCGCGTCGTTGAGGTGTACGCGGCAGTCGCGGAGTTTTTTGTTGTGGAGGTTGGCTTTTTTGGCTCGTTCGCGGGCCAGTTTCTGGACGCCGGCAATGGCTTTGCGGTCGCGCTCCGACTCCTGAATCTTCTGGAGCATCACTTCGCCGATGTCGGTGTGCTTGTGGAGGTAGTTATCGACCTGTGTCTTCACGAAGTCGCCCACGAACTTATTGACGCTGACTCCCGACAGGGCGAAGGGCTGTCCGTGCTTGTCGTGGTCGGGGGCCATGTAGAGGGAGCCGAGCTTTATTTTCGTCTGGCTCTCGAAGGTGGGCTCAATCACGCGTATGGCCACGGCGGCGGCCAGCCCGTTGCGCACGTCGGCCACGTCGAAGTTCTTGCCGAAGTATTCCTTGATGGTCTTGGCGATGTGCTCCTTGAAGGCGGCCTGATGGGTGCCGCCCTGCGTGGTGTTCTGGCCATTGACGAAGGAGTAGTATTCCTCGCCGTTCTGCGCCACGTGGGTAAAGGCTATTTCGATGCCGTCGCCCTGAAGGTGGACGATGGGATAGCGCTGTGAGGCCGTGATACGGTCGTTCAGGAGGTCCTCCAGGCCGTTGCGCGACACGATGCGCCGCCCGTTGCTGAAAATGGCCAGCCCCGTGTTGAGATAGGTGTAGTTTCTGAGCATCTCTTCGACGAACTCGCTGTGGAAGCGGTAGCCCTGGAAGAGCGCAGGGTCGGGCTCAAAGTAGATGTAGGTGCCCGTCTCCTCGTCGGAGGGGCCGGAATTGTCGCTCACCAGCCGCCCGCAGCTGAAGGTGGCCTCATGCATCTGCCCGTCGCGCACGGAGCGTGCCGTGAACCTGATGCTGAGGGCATTGACGGCCTTCAGGCCCACACCGTTCAGGCCCACGGAGGCCGTGTAGGTGTCGTTGTCGTACTTGCCGCCCGTGTTGAGCTGGCTCACGGCGGGGATGAGGCTGCCCAGGGGGATGCCGCGGCCATAGTCGCGGATGGAGGCATACATGCCCGCAGGAGCCTCCGACGGCGCCGTGCCGTCAGGGGGTTCGGGGGCGGCAGCGGTGCCAATCTCCACCTCTATCTTCTTGCCGAAGCCGGCATTGTATTCATCAATGCTGTTGTCGATGCTCTCTTTCAGCAGCACGTAGATGCCGTCCTCGGCATGGGAACCGTCGCCAAGCCGCCCGATGTACATGCCGGGGCGGCGGCGGATATGCTCGGTATCGTCGAGGTGAATAATGTTTTCCTCGGAATAACTGGAGGCAGATTGCCGTATCTGCCCGTCAATGAGTGTTTCTTCTTGCATATTAGGCAATTTCGTGCAAAAGTACGCAAATTTCGGGAGATGGCCAAATTTGTACACCAAAAAGCCCCCGCAAGGCTATGCGAGGGCTTTTTAGCGGTGAGTAAAGCAGTCGGGACGATTACTTCACGAGGACTTTCTGGCCGTTTGCAAGCACCACGCCGCGCTGGCTGGCAGGAGCGACGCGGCCCTGAAGGTCGTAGCTGCGGCTGGCGGCCTTCTGCCGGCCAAGGGTCTGTATGCCGGTGGGACCGCCCTTCACGATGCTGTAGATTTGGCTGTTGGCACTGAATTCGTAGGTCTCTTTGTATTTTGTCATCTGACCATATACGATGACCACGTCGCCCACTTCCACAAGCGTAGCGCCGGCCTCGTTGAACTTCTGGCCGTTGAGGCCATAGCCACGGTAAATCTCCATGTCGTCCTCGCCCTCAGCGTCCCAAATGAAGTAGGTGGCGTTGCCAAAGGTGCCCGTAGTGTCGATTTCCTGCACCTTTTTCACGATACCTTTCACATAGACCTTGCTGCTGAGGCCCTTGCCGGCGTCGATGAGTTCGCGGGCCTTTGCCACGGTGTAGGCGGTTTCGGGCGTGTTGCTTATGTCCTCGGAAGGATCTGCGGCGGGCTTCACGGTAAGCTCGTAGGTTACGGTCTGGGCCTCGTAGGTGTCGTTGCCGGCGAAGGCGGCGGAGACAGTGGTCTTGCCTTCGGCCACGAGGGTAATGGTGCCGTCCTGTGCGATGGTGGCGACGGAGGCTTCACTGCTGGCGTAGGTAACGGGCAGCTCGTTGGCGTTGCTCAGCGTGGGGAACTTGTTCTCAGAACTTCCGATGGTTACCTCGCGCGTGGCGGTGCCCCAGGAGAGGCCGGCGGGCTTCTTGGCCGTGCCCTGGTAGAGCTTGGCATCGTCGAAGCGCACGTTGGCGCTGCCTGCCGTGAAGGTGAAGGTTACCTCGGTGGTACCGGCGGCTACGGTAACGGGGTACTCGTCGGTGTTGCCGGTGCGCACCATCTTGCCGAGTTCAGCTCCGATGGCGGTAACGTCGAGGGCCTTGTTGTTACGCTTGAAGGAGAGGGTCATCTCGCCGCTCTTGCCGTTCATGGGAACGGTTACGGAGAAACTTCCCGGCTCTGGATGCTTCTTGGTGTCGTACTTGTTGATGAGGAGCTCAGGAGTGGTGCCGCCGGCCAGGGCTTCGGCGTAAATCTTGGTGGCGCCGGCGCCATCCACGCACACATACTTGTAAGTACCGCCTGCGGGCACGGCTTCAGCCTCATAGGAACTGAAGTCTTCCTGCCAGAGAATGTCTTCGGCCTGGGCGGTGGTGAATGCTGCGGCTACGAGAGCTGCAAGGAGGAGTAGAGTTTTTTTCATAGGTTTAGGGGTATTATGGGTTAGTGTTAATTATGATACAATTTATCGTAGCACGCGTCCCAAATGACTACGAATGGCACATTGTTTTCATCCGCATAGATTTGGTAAGCGAAGTGAAAGTTTCCAGTTTTGAAGTCGCGGTAACCAGCTTTCTTCCAAGCCTCCTTATGCTCGGCCAACGAGAATTTATAAGGGAAGGAATTCAGATTGTCATAGATGGCATCGTACAAACGATTCACCTTTTCAACCACACTCTCTTCACTGAGAGAAGGATGAAGTTGCATACTTCTCAAATAGAAGCTTTTGATGACTTCATCTACCCAGGGGTCAATGAAAATCCGCATACTATTTGTGGAAGTGATCGCGCACCAAGTCCAGCGTTGTGCGCCTTGAGTCTTCCAAACTGATGAAGCGGGTTTGTACTTCTTCCCCGGAGATAAAGCCTACCGGACAATTGGGCATTTGCGACGTTTGGGTAAGGGTATTCATCGTGTGAATGGATTTTAACGCACTGCAAATTTACAAAATAGCCGCCACACGACCAAGCGCGTGGGCGGCTTTTTATGGTTTTTCTTGTTTGGGGCGAGCTATTTGCCACCCAACAGCCGTTTCCAGAGGCTGGGCTTGGATGCAGGCTTGTGGGTGTAGAGGTGGCGGTAGTAGCCGGCCAGTGAGTGGTGGCCGTGGATGAGCTCATAGATGATGCCCCAGTCGGGCAATCCGCCCAGGCTGCGGTCGTCGATATAGACATCGGCTGTGATTTTGCGGCAGGAGGGGCTGACTTCGGCCTTCTGCCCGTCGTCGTCGGTGGCGAGGTCGGCGGCGGGCTCGCCCGGATAGTTGGCGTTTACGGCGTAAAATTCCAGCCCACGGCGGCGGCAGTAGTCGATGGCCTCCTGAAGGAGGCGGCCCCGGCGGACTGTCCAGAGGATGAGTACGTGGTGGTCGGCCTGAAGCTGGAGGAGGGTGTGGATGGCCAGGGGTATCTCTTCGCCAATCTCAGGGTAGCGGTGCTCGACGATTGTTCCGTCGAAATCTACGGCAATGGTCATGTTATTGGACGTTTAGGGGGTTGTAAGCGGTTCAAGGAAGTCGGCGTGTACTTCGGCCTCAAGGCCCAGCATGTCGCCGAGGCGGACAATCACGCGGGGTTCTTCGGTGCCTTGCTGGCGGATGAAGTGGGCTTCTATGCCGTCGAACGGGCCGCCGTGTATGCGCACGCGGTCGCCGAGGCGGAGCATTTGCATCTGGGCGGGGGTGAGATAGGCGGGATGGCCTTGGGCCCGGCGCACGGCCAGGATGAAGTTGTCCATCTGGCGGTCGGGCACGACGAGGTAGCCGTCGCCCTGCCTGATGTATTGCAGGAAGGGTATCTTCCTCTTGACGAGGTTGATTTGGAGGCGGCTGCCGCGGACGAACACGATGGAGGGCAGGGCGGGCACCTGCTTGAGGTATTTCTGCCCGTGGTAGATGCGCACGGCTTCCTGCCAGGCTATGAAGTGGCCCACCTCGGCGCAGGTCTGAAGGAAGGCTTCGGCCTGCTTTTCCTTATGGTAGGCCCGCATGGCGTACCAGCAGAGGGTGTCGGCGGTGGGATTCATGGGCGTCGTCATTGAGCCGTGCCCCGCTGCTTGCGGGGAGGGCGTTTTTTTGTCTATAGGATAGGGAAAACTTTCGGCGGACTGCTCCGCCGTAGTCCGTAGGACGGGGTTTCCTCTCCTTGGGAGGGTGTCCGGGCCTGCTGCGGCAGGCGGACTTTGCGGTGCGGCTGCTTATTGGGCCGTAAGGCTTTCGTACACGGGGTCGGCGGGGCGGTAGATGTACTGGCCGCTCTGGCAGGCTTCGTCGTACTTGGTGTTCCACAGGGCCTTCATCTGCTTGAGCTGGGCGGCGGTGGTGTCGTCGGGGTTGAGCTCATAGACGGCCTCGGTGGTGCGGCGGAGCATGGCGGTGTAGAGCTTGTCCTCATCGCTCAGGGGCTCCACGTCCTCGTCCATCCACTGGAAGTACCAATGCACCATGAGGTAGCGCTGCACGGCCAGCTGTTCGCGGGCGGAGGCCAGGTAGAGGTCGGCCTCGGTGGCCTGCGTGTAGTAATCCACTATGCGGGGGTTGTCGTATTTGGTGGACGTGTCGATTTGGGCATAGAGCTGTCCGCGGTACATGCCGGTGCGGTAGCTCTGGGGCAGGTGGCGGCGATAGCGGGCCAGGGCCGTGTCGCCGCGCTCCACGAGGTAGGTGCGGAAGGTGGCGGAGTCGGCAAACGTGCCGCTCTGGCCGATGAGATTGATGTAGGCCTGATAGTGTTCGTCCAGCACTTCGGCCACGCTTTCCTGCATCTGGGGGCGGGCCGCGAGATGGTCGGCCTGGGCGTGGTGGAGGGAGTCGAGCGTGTGGAGGTAGCTGAGGCGGAGCCGGGGGTCGGCTTCGCGTATCACGATGTTCTGCACGAGCGTGCGGCGCTGGCGGAGTATGTCGGGGAGCTGGGCCTCCGTGGCGGCCTCGAAGTCCTCGAGCAGCCGGGCGTCGGCCAGTGCGTAGTAGCGGGCACGCTGGGCTTCGTCGGGGGTGCGGGCCACGACGATGGTGGGGAACTTGCGGATGTAGGCGGTGAGGTCGTCCACGGTCTCGGCGCAGTCGGGCTGCGGGAGGTATTCGTCGCGCTTGGCGGCGTAGAAGCTGACGGCCCTGGCGTAGAGGCTGTCGAGATTGTCGGGCTGGACGAGTGTGTTGGCCGCAGCCACGTTGTTCACGTCGATATAGCGGCTGATGACTTCGCGGCGGCGGGGCATGAGGCTGTCCACCGTCTCGGTGCGGCGGAGGGCCTGCATGAAGCAGGAGTCGGCCAGGGCGTGGAGGCGCAGGGCTTCGGGGTCGTTGTCCTTCACCTGAATGAGGGCGTTATAGTAGCGTATGCCGGTGGTTATCTGGTCGTTCAGGGGTTCGTAGCTGTCGCCCAGCTTGCGCTGCTTGAAGGCGGCGTACTGCTGGCGGGTGATGGCTCGGCCTTCTTCCTGCCCGAGTATGCGCTGCGTGAGGTCGAGGCGCTCGAAGAGGTAGTCGGCTGTCTGGCTGCGCGTAACGCGTGGGTCTTCGTAGAGTTCCACGCAACGCTGGAGGCAGGCCACGTTGGCCTCGAAGTCCTGCTGCTGGAAGGCCACGGCGGAGGCGGCGTAGTAGTCGTCGTAGGTGTAGAGGGAGTCGGGGAATTGGTGCCGGAGGACGTAGTCCACGCTGGCCCGGTAGGGGGCTGCGTAGCTCGCGGAGTCGGCTGCGGCGAGGCCCTGCAGGGCATTGCGGCGGTAGCGGTAGAAGCGTATGTCCTGCGGGTCGTGCTGGAGGAAGCGGTCGGCAAGGGAGGCCAGGCGGGCGTAGTCCTTCTGGCGATTGACGCACTGGAGCAGGCCCACGGCGGCATTGGCCGTGTAGGCATCGTGCGGGAGGGGGCTGACGCTGTTGAGGTAGAGGGCGTAGTGGGCCTCCGCCTCGGCATAGAGGCTGTCCATCTGCTCGAAGTCGGCCTGCATGAGGAGCACGTCGAGGCTGTCCTGCCGCGAGGGGCTGAGGCTGAGTATGCGCTGGAAGTCGAGGCGGGCGTTGGCGTCGTCCTCGGCCTGATAGCGGAGGTCGGCGGCGGAGAGCAGGAGGGAGCGGCACACCGACGCGCTGTCCTTGGCCTTGTCGGCCATCTGCTCAAGGTAGGACGCGGCCTCGTTCAGCTCGTTGCGCATGTTGGCCCGGTCGGTGGCATCGGAGGAGGCCGACAGCTGTTCGGCACGCTGCTGGCACAGATAGGCGTGGAGCATCTGCGTGTAGGCGTAGTGGGGATGATCGGCCTCCATGAGGCGCAGCACGGAGTCGGCGGCGACGAGAAGTCCCTTGTCGGCCAGCGTTTTACCCTCGATGGCCAGTTGCTGCTGCGGCGTGGGTGAGGACGTCTGCGGCAGGCTATAGTTGAAGTGGCGGCTGAGCTGTGCCGACGCACTGAGCGCGACGCAGAAGCACACTATGGGGAGAAGTTTTCTTGAAAGCATGGGATGTTATGTGGAATGGGGTGAAAGGATAAGCGGGCCCTACCAGCTGTAGCGCAAGCCCAACTGGAGTGAACCGCCGCCGTCAAGCTTGTGGCTGCCTCCGTAGAGCACGTGGTTGGACAAATGGCCGAGAGGTTGCAGGTAAAGCGAGTAAGTGGGAGTGATTCGCCAGCCCACCTGAAAGCCGGCCTCACCGCCGAAGGCGTAGCGCGTGGGTTGATACTTCGTGAAGCCGAAGCTGTAGTTCAAGCCCGCAAGGAGGTTGAACTCTATGCGCCCGTCGTCCGGTGCAAAGTCGCGCAGCAGGGCCAGAAGGTTAAGGAGATAGTCGGCACGCAGGGTGAGGTTGTTCTGATTCTCCGCGTGGCTGTAGTGGTAGAGATAGTTGCTCACGCCCACCTGCCAGCCGGAATGAGCATTGCACCATTGGCCGTAGCTTATACTGGAGTCAAAGGTGAGGTGTCCGCCAAAGTGGACGTAGTCATTCTTACAGGAACGGCTGTTGAAGCCAGTTCCAAGTCCTGCTGTCAGGAAGTGACGGTGCTCAGGCCGCTCACGCAGGATGGGGCTGCGGCCCTCCAGCAGATAGTTGAAGCCCGCGATGAACGTGGGGTGTATGCGGTGCAGACGGGTGTCGGAGTTGATGTGTCCCATCAGCCAGCCCACCTGCGGCTCCACGTAGAGTTCGGCACGCGGCCCTACGCGGAAGGCCATCTGTGCGCCGGCGTGGATGTCGGAAGTAAAGTGGAATTTCTGGTCATGGTGGGCTGCGTAGTGAATACCCAAGTTCGCGCCGGCCAGCAAGCGGACATCCACCACACGGTCCTCCTCATAGCCACGCGCAAAGGTGGTCGCGTCGAACAGATAGTCGGCTCCCGCTACGGCACGGGCGTAGGCGTGGTTGTTCAGCGGGCCGACCTTCGCCACGCTTCCCTCGGCACTGAGCCGCCACGCCGACAGAGGCGTGAACCAGTGGCCGAAGCTGATACGGCCCAGCGGACTCCACCGCCGCTTGTTGCTGCTGATTTGCGACAGGGGCGACTTCAGACCCACCGCACCGCCGATGAACCAATGCCGGCGGTCGGCCCGGAAATTCTCGCAGGCCAGGCGGCTGTCGTAGTTTTCGGAGGTGATTTGCGTGCCGAGGAGTACGGAGGCCGTGGGGTCGAACTGGTTGCCCACGCGCTTGAGATAGGTCTTTTTGTTCAGCTGCAGTTGCGGCTCAAGGAAGAGGCTCCACGCTCGGTTTATGCGGTAGTGCATCTGAAGCCCCGCCCGCAAGGCAGGGAAGGCCCGCTGGCTGCCACTCTTGATATGCGAGATGAGCACGCCCGCCGTGCCGATGAACTCAAAGCGGCGGTCGGCCCTGTAACCCTCGAAGGTGTTGCTGATGTTCCAGAGGTAGTCCAGACCCACGGAGGCAAAGGCACGCTTCTGCACGCCCTCGTTCTCCTTGATGTAGCCGCCCTCGCCCCAGAGGCGCAGGCCGCTGTGGGGAGCCAGCCACTTGCCCACGCTCATATAGTATTTGGGCATCAGCAGAAAGTAGTTGCCCTTGCGCCGCGTAAGGCCGGAGGTGATGGGCGTACTGACGCCTACGGCTGCCTGTACGAAGGTGTGGCTGTGCCACGGCGACTTCTGCCACGGGTCGTGCGCCCGCTCGCTGATGCCGCTGTTGATGCGCCAGCCCAGGCCGGCCTGAAGGCCGCCGCTCACATAGTAGCCGCTGCCGCCTTCGGGCAGAAGATTGCGGGCGGGGCGGGCAGCGCGGAGTTCGGGCTGGAGGAAGAGGTAGGTGGCGCCGTTGGAGTTCCACTGGCCGCGCAGGCCGATGTGCATACCCAGCAGGAGGTGGCGCGAGAACACGGAGGGATGAGGGCCTTCCTTGGAGAAATCGCCCTTCATGGTGGAGCGGCAGTCTTTCACGTAGCCTCCGTCAAGACCGGCCAGGCCATAGATTTCCCAATGGCGGGCCTGCGCGTAGGCAGGGGCGGCGAGAGCCGTGATGTTCAGCATGTAGGTGGCGTTAAGCCCCTTGTAGGAGAAAGGCCCGTTGCCCAGCTCGGCACCCAGTGCCCAGCCGTGGACAGGGGTGAACCAATCGCCGAAAGCGAGGCGCACGCCGGGGTTGGTGTCCAGCTTGCGGTGGTCAAAGCCCAGCCGCCAGTAGGAACGGGTCAGGCCCACGTTGCCCTCAATGAAGGCGTGGTCCATAAAACGCTTGCGGGGGAAATGCTTGGCGTAGGGCTGCGTCTTGAAAAGGCTGTCGGCGGACAGCATATCGCCGCCACGGCCCCAACGCACCACGGTGGCGCTGGACGTACTGTCAGGCAAAAGATTCTGTTCGGTGTCGCGGTAACGCTCCGGGTAGTCCTCCGTGGTTACCTCCTGTGCCATAGCCACGAGGGGCAGTACGGCACACATTATTATAATATATAGGCGTGTCGTCATGGCTGTACAGGGGTTTGGGCTGCGGGGGCAGCAGTTTGTTTAAGTCGGTTGCTACGTTCCACTTGAATGGAATAAATCACGTCTTCGTCGGCCTTCATGCGGTCCATCACCTTGAAAAGCGGCTTCAGGTCGCGCTGGGAGAAAGCTATGTCGCCGAGCGACGGGTCTTGTCTGAGGGCCGTGCGCAAGTAGCCAGCGCCCTCTTCCAATTCGGTGTCGTAGAAATCCGTTACCTTGTACGAGCCGTTGCGACGGCCATATTCACGCCCGTAGCACAGCGCACGGACAATGTTGTTTACGGCTACGGTGTCGGACAGCAGTTCGGTGTTGAGCGCCGTCTCCTTGGCCGATGCCAGTTCCTCGCCCGACGCATCGCTGAGCGCAAGGGTGCATACGACGCGGTTGAGGGGGCTTATGCGTCCGAGACGCTCCACATGTTCACGCGTAACGCGGTGATTGGCTTCAATAAGGTCGCTCACGAGCTGCGCATCGGCGGAGTTGGATGCGCCACGGCTGCGGTAGAAGTTCATGAGTCCCCGCGCCATGCCATACTTCTTGCAGAGCAGATAGGCTGAGGCTTGGTTGAGCAACGGCATGTCGGGGATGCCTTTCACGACTACGCGGCGACGCTTGTCGGCATAGGCGCGGTCGGGGTTTTTCACAAAGGGAGCGAGGAGGGCCGTATCGGATTCTGCGCGGTGGAGCTTGATGGCGCAGAGGTCGTTGGCATAGAGGAGGAGGTCGGCCATAGAGTCGGGGTCGCGGGGATTGCGGGGCTGCTCCTTGTACTTACGGTCGTAGATTTCCTGGCAGACGCGCTCGGCCCCTTCCCAGTCGCCCTGACCGGCAAGGTAGCGATAGACGCTCACATACATGAAGTCCTGCGACAGGGTCCTGTCCCGGTATTTCTCCAAAAGCTCCTGGTCCGTATAGGCGGCTTTTATCTCGTACTTGACGTTGAACTTGATGACACGCACGGCATCGAGGGCTGCCAGATAAAGGCTGTCGCCCACGGCAGCGCGGAGGGCGGTGGAAGCCTGGGCGGCATCCTGGGTGCAAGTGCTGAGGTCGCGGCCCGTCCAGGCCTGCAAGGTGTCGGCCACCATGCTCCACGGAGCCACCTCGGCACGTGCCACGATGTAGCTCCTCAAGCGCGGCATCGTCTGCTGCAAGTAGGTGCGGAAAGTCTGCACGCGGCCCGCAGCCAACTGCTGATTGTGGGCATAACCGCCGTCCGGCGAGGCATAACCCACGATTTCGACTTCACGGATGTCGTTGTCCTCAATCCTCGTTACGTTGGCCACGAGGGTCTCAGCCTTCTGGCGCTGACGGGCGTTGTCGCCGCGATTCCAATCGATGTCGGTGCGTCCCGTCTCAAAGGCTATGCGCAAATCGGTCTTGGCCTCGTGGGTGCCGTCGGCTCGGACGGGGAACCAGAAGCCGTCGCTGACGGGATCGCCCTTCTCGTGGAGAAAACCGCCGACGTTGTAGGACAAAAATCTCAGGGGGTCGCTGCGCCCTTCGATGACCGTGTCGCAATGCTCGGAGAGAATGTCCGTGTAGTCGGTAACGACCCAACGCACGAGGGCGGCGCAGTCGTGCGTCTCCATGCCGTCGGCCACTTTTATGCGGAAGGGTACGCGGAAGTAGAGGTTGTCGGGGTCGGCCTTTCCGCCGCGCGTGGCGTAGTGGAGGGTGTCGCGGTAGGTCAGGGAGTAGTCTGCGAGGGGGTCGGCCACCGCTCCTTTTCCCGGGGCGTAGGCTTCGCCCGGGGTGCGGGGGGCCTGATCGAAGAAGAGGAAGCCGCGTTGCTCTTCGGTCTCACGGAAGCCGCTCTCGCGCACCATCGTGGTGTAGTACTTCCTACCGTAGTAGGCCAGGGGGTCGCCGTAGTAGGTGAGATTGGCGGTCTTGTCGATCCAGACGGGCTGTGCCACGATGCGGTAGGTGGGCTTGAGGCTGTCGGCGGGCACGGCGAAGCGCACGTCGAACTTCTCGTATTCGCCCTCGCGTGCGCCGTCGTCGCCTTCGGGGGCGAGGGTGCCGCCTTCACGCAGGCGGCCTTTGGCTATGGCTTCGCCAAGGCGGTGTTTTGCATCGGAGGGGTCGAGGAAGTGTACTTCCACGCTGACCTCGGTCTCGTTTCCGCTGACGGCGTTGCAGTCCACGGTGAAACTGCCCTTGCGGCTCTCCGGCTCAGTGTTGCTCACGCGGATAAAGTCGCCGCGCGAGGGGTCGTAGAAGGCTCCGTCCCACACCATATACTCGAAGGAGAGGCGTCCCACCTTGCTCACGGTGATGCGCTCGTCGCGCTGGCCGTTCCAGAGGTCGCCCCGGTTGGAAGTCTGGTGGTAGTCGGTTTTCTTTCCGGCGCTCGTGACGCGATAGATGTGCAGGCCGCTCACGGGGAGCCGCTTGCCGTCGATGGTGGTGTAGGCTTTCACGTTGATGCGAAGCTCTTCGGCCATGCCCTGCGCACCGAGGGCGAAAAGGAAGAGGGCGAAAGTGATTCTTAGAAGGGACTTCATGGCATCAGCGGATTATATAGGTGAACGAAACGCCCAACTTCAGCGGAGCGGGGCGGAAGTAGGAGGTGGTACGGTCTTGGTAGCAGTCGCGAACCCAGAGCATCCCGAGGCCGGCGGTGGCTTCGATGTTCCAATGCCTGGAGAGCACCCAGTTGTAGCCGTAGGTAAGTCCGAGTCCGGCAGCGTCGCCGTCGTGCTGCTTATGGTCCCAGTGCAACTGGTAGAGGGCTCCCACGCCCATCACGCCGAGGAAATGGTGCTGGAAGGGGTGTCCGTCCAGCCACCAGCGCACTTCGGGTGCGAACTGTACGTGGCGCAGGCCGTTGCCCAGGAGTACGGGATTTTTGCGCAGGACGCTGCCTGTGAACTCCAGGTTGAGTGTGGTGCGGCGTGCCAGTCGGAGTTCCAGTCCGAGGTTGGGCGAGAGGGTGAGGTCGTAGAGGGCGTTGGACTTGAGGGCTACGCGCTGGGCGCGGAGGGGCTGTGCGGCACAAAGGAGGAGAAGTCCGCACAGCAGGGCCGTGGCTGCGTGGAGCAGGCGGCTGGCCGGTTTTTCCTTCTTGGGGGGTACGGGGTCGTAGCCGCTTCCGCCCCACGGATTGCAGCGCAGGATGCGCTTAAAAGCCAGCCAGCTGCCTTTCAGGGCACCGTGCGTGCGCAAGGCCTCAATGGCGTATTGCGAGCAGGTGGGCGTGTAGCGGCAGCAGGCGGGAGTGAGCGGCGAGATGTACCGCTGGTACAGCCGTATGGGCTGGATGAGCAGACGTGCTATCAGACTCATTGTTTCTTATTTAGAGTTTGTGATTGTTGTCGGTCGGGCAGTCGCTCCTGGCATACGTTGAGCAGATGCCTGAGGCTGCGTTCTACTTTCTCAGAGGGTACGGGCGTGTCGGCCAGCCAGACGAAGGCGAGATGCAGTCCTGCGGCAAGGCTGTTGCCGCGCAGGCCGTCGTTGTTCAGGCGGTAGGCTTCGCGGATTTGCCTCTTGGCTCGGTTGCGGTCCACGGCATGGTGCAGGTGTCGCTTGGCTACGCTGGCGAGCACCTGTACGCCCGTGCCGTCGGTGGTGCGCCATACGAGGCGCAGGGGCCACGCTGTGGCGCGTCCGTCGCTCTCGTCGAACAGGCGTTCGATGCTGCGTTGCAGGCAGAGGTGGCGTGCTTTTGGAAATCCGTTGGGCTTCATGGCTGCGGGGCCTCGGCAGAGTTGCACGCGGTGATGTAGGCGTCGAGTGCTGCGGCGATGCCGGGAACCTTGGCCTTGTCGGGGCTGTAGTCGAGGCGCAGGGAGGTAGATTCGATGGCCTTGCAGGTGGTGTCGCCGAAGCAGATGAGGCGGGTGTCTTTCTGCTCCCAGGTGGGAAAGTTCTCTACGAGGGAGCGCACGCCGCTGGGGGTGAAGAGCACGATGGCGTCGAAATCGCTGAGCGTGGTGCCGTCTTTCAGGTCGTTGGCTACGGTACGGAACATCGTACACTCGGTGAAGTGCAGTCCTTGGGCGGCCATGAGCCCTGTCAGTTCGCTGTTGTGGGCGTTGCCTTCGGGAATGAGGAACTTCTCGCTTTTGTGCTTGGCCATTATGGGCACGAGGCCCTCCCACTTGCCCGTGGGCGAGAAGAACACGCGGCGCTTGCGGTACTGCACGTACTTTTGGATGTAGAGGGTTACCTTTTCGCTGATGCCGTAGTAGCGCATCTCTTCGGGCACCTTTACGCGCATTTTCTTGCAGGTACCGAAGAAGTGGTCGATGGCGTGGCGGGAGGACAGCACTATGGCGGTGTGGTCGAGGATTTTTACCTTCTGGTCGCGGAACTCACGCTCTGAAACCGGCTCAACCTTGATGAAGGGGTGGAACACGGCTTCAAGGTCGTGCTGGCGTATGAGTTCGGCATAGGGGTTACGGGCAGCGGACTCGGGAGCGGGCTGCGAAATGAGAATTTTCTTTATCATCGGGTGAGCGTAAATGCGGCCAGTGCCAACAGCGGCACGGCTTCAAGTGTGCAAAAGTACAAAAAAAGTGCCAAAACCCGGGCAACTTGCGGGAAAAAAGCGAGTTGCGTCTTCACAAGGAGGAGTAATTTGCAAAGCGCGTACACCAAAACGGCGGATATGAGCAATTCCGTTTGCCCAACGGGGAAAAAAATGCAGGCCGCCGCCGCCGCATACAGCAGGAGGCTGCGCAGATACAGCAGGAGGCGGAGGCCGTCGCGCCATTGCTGGCGGCTGGCGTTCTTGAAGAAGGTGGCGTTCACCGTCTGGTAGAGCAAATTTTTGAGGCTGTGCAGGAGGGCCATTGCTGCGGCTCCGGCTGCCAGCACGAGGGGCGAAAGCAGGGGCTCCGGAGGCAGGCCGCTTTCCGTCAGCTCGGGACGGAGGAGCAGGAAGAGAAGGGTGGCCTCCGCCAGGGCTGCCAGGCCGAGGAGGAGGGGGCCGCCAGGCGGTGCGGTGTAAGGCGTGGCAGCATCGTAGATGTTGCTGCGGTTGCGCGGAAGGAAGAAATCGACGACGGCTCCTTTGAGGCAGTTCCACGAGCGCACGGTGAGCAGCACGGCCAGCACGGCAATGAGGAGCACGGCAGCCATCAGGCCGTCATCGGCCACGGGACTGTAGCCCACGGCTTCGCTCTGCACGCCCTGCGGGGCGAGAGTGGTGGCTGTGGGCAGGTACCAAGGTGCTTCTTTCAGGGCGCAGCCGTCCAGCGGGTGGAGCGGACGGAGCAGCCGCACTTCGGCTTGATGGAAGGTAAAGAGCGTGTCGGCTGGCATGGGAGAGCCTTCGCCCCTTCCTCCTTGTCAGGGGGAGGAGGCGTAAGGGAGAGTTGATTTTAGTGTATAGGGCGGTGCTTCGCAGCCTGTACGGCCGTTTTTCCTGTCGGCGGACTAAGGAAGGGCGGTTTGGGGGCCGCTCTTCCGTCAGGGCTGACGGGGCGCGGCTCAGATATGGGCTATTTTGCGGATGTCGGCACGGAAGGGGGGCGTGGTCTCACACAGGCCGACGGCTTCGGCGGGGGTGCCGGCCACTTGCCAGGCCTGGGCGTGCTCCGTGCGCAGCATGTTTTCGTCGATGGCGTGGCTGAGGTGGGCCAGCAGGGGGTCGAAGAAGTGTTCCGTGTTGAGCAGGACCACGGGTTTAAGGTAGATGCCCAGCTGCTTGAGGGTGAGGATGTCGAACAGCTCGTCCAGCGTGCCCAGTCCGCCCGGCAGCACGATGCAGGCATCGGCCAGGCTGGCCAGACGGGCCTTGCGCTCGTGCATGGTCTGGGTGACGATGAGCCGGGTCATGCCTTGGTGTGCCCAGCCTTCGTCCACCATGAACTGGGGTATGACGCCTATGGCCTGTCCGCCGGCCTGGAGGCAGGCGTCGGCCGATGCGCCCATCAGGCCCATCGTTCCTGCGCCGTTGAGGAGGGTGTGGCCGCGCCGGGCCATGAGTTGTCCGAGTTGTGCCGCCGTGTCGTAGAACACGGGGCGGAGCTTGCTGCTCGATGCGCAATATACGGTGATGTTCATTGCCGTGAGGGTTTAATTTCTACTTACTTGATGCCGAAGGCCTCCTTGATGCGCTCCACGTAGTCCAGCTTTTCCCACGTGAAGAGCTCCACCTCTTCGGGCTTTCCCTGCACCGTGCGCACCACGCGGCGGGGCAGGTGTCCCATGTGGCCGTAGCGTGCCGTTTCCTCGTAGATGGGCTTGCGCAGCTGGAGGCGCTGCTCGATGGCATAGGGGCGGAGGTCGAACAGATCGCCCACCTTGCGTGCAATCTCGCCGTCGGACATCTGCACATGCCCCTTGCCGTAGGTGTTCACGTATATGCTCACGGGCCGTGCTTCGCCTATGGCGTAGCTCAGCTGCACGAGGCACTCGTCGCTCACGCCGGCGGCCACGAGGTTCTTGGCGATGTGGCGGGCGGCGTAGGCGGCTGAGCGGTCCACCTTGCTGGGGTCTTTACCCGAGAAGGCTCCTCCGCCGTGTGCGCCGCGCCCTCCGTAGGTATCGACTATAATCTTGCGTCCCGTCAGGCCGGTGTCGCCGTGCGGGCCGCCTATGACGAACTGGCCTGTGGGATTGACCAGATAGTTTATCTCGCCCTTGGTGAACAGGGCTTTTACTTCGGGCGTGCGCACCCTTTCGCTGATGACGCGCGGAATGAGGATGTTCTCCACGTCCTGCCTGATTTGCTCCTGCGGCGTATCGGGGTCGTGCTGCGTGCTCACCACTATGGTGTGGATGCGCTGGGCTCGGTCCCGGTCGTCGTACTCCACCGTAACCTGGCTCTTGGCGTCGGGGCGGAGGTAGGTCATCTGCTTGCCCTCGCGGCGGATTTCGGCCAAGACAATCAGGATGTCGTGGGCCAGGGAGAGGGGCAGGGGCATGTAGCGGTCGGTCTCGTTGTTGGCGTAGCCGAACATCATGCCCTGGTCGCCGGCTCCCTGTTCCTCGGGGCTTTCGCGCTCCACGCCGCGGCGGATGTCGGGGCTCTGGGAGTGGATGGCTGAGAGGATGCCGCAGGAGTCGGCGTCGAACTGGTACTCGGCTTTGGTGTAGCCGATGCGTCGGATGGTGCGGCGCACCACTTCGTTCAAATCGACGTAGCCTTCTGATTTCACTTCGCCCGCCACGATGACCTGTCCGGTCGTGACGAGTGTTTCGCAAGCTACTTTTGAACTCGGGTCTTGCGACAGGAGTTCGTCAAGCACGGCGTCGGATATTTGGTCCGCCACCTTGTCGGGGTGTCCTTCTGACACCGATTCGGAAGTAAAGAGATACATTATGGGAGTTTAGGGTTAAGGTTTGGAAGTTAGCTGTGGGAGCAGTGAATGCCTGGCCTCTGCCAGGGCGGCGGAGGACAGGCATTCACTTGCGGGGGCTGCCGGCCAGGGGGCCGGCCTTTAGCATTGTTTTAGGGAGGTTGCAAGCGGTCAAATCTGTCCTCTCGGTGTATGTCGGGGCGGGGTTACTTCACGATGAGCAGGAAGTATTTTTTCTTGCCCTGCTGGGCGATGATGTATTTGCCGTCCAGGAGGTCGGCGTCGGTGATGAGCTGGTCGAACTGCTGGAGCTTTTCTTTGTTGAGGCTGACTCCTCCGCCCTGGGTGAGCTTGCGCATCTCGCCCTTTGAGGCGAAGCAGGGCGTGGCTTCGGCCAGCACGTCCACGGCCTTGGCTCCTACCACCTGGCTGCGGTCCACTTCGTAGTGGGGCACGCCGGCGAACACGTCGAGGAGGGTCTGCTCGTCGAGCCGGAGGAGTGATTCCTTGGTGGCCTTGCCGAAGAGGATGTTGGTGGCTTCGAGGGCCATCTCGTAGTCGGCCCGGGTGTGGACGAGGCAGGTTACTTCTTCGCCGAGGCGCTTCTGGAGGATGCGCCGTGCGGGGTCGGCCCGGTGTTCGGCTATGAGCTGTTCGATTTCGGCGTGGGGGAGCGAGGTGAATATCTTTATGTAGCGCTCGGCCTCCTCGTCGCCCACGTTGAGCCAGAACTGGTAGAACTGGTAGGGGCTGGTGCGCTCGCGGTCAAGCCATACGTTGCCCTGCTCGGTCTTGCCGAATTTCTTGCCGTCGGCCTTGGTGATGAGGGGGCAGGTCAGGGCGAAGGCTTCGGCCTCCGCGCCGAGGGTGCGGCGGATGAGTTCGGTGCCGGTGGTGATGTTGCCCCACTGGTCGGAGCCTCCCATTTGCAGGCGGCAGCCTTTCTCTTTGTAGAGGTGCAGGAAGTCGTAGCCCTGGAGGAGCTGGTAGGTGAACTCGGTAAAGGACATGCCGTCCTGCGCCTCGCCGTTGAGACGGCGCTTCACGCTGTCCTTGGCCATCATGTAGTTCACGGTGATGCGCTTGCCCACCTCGCGTGCGAAGTCGAGGAAGGTGAAGTCCTTCATCCAGTCGAAGTTGTTCACGAGTTCGGCTGCGTTGGGGGCGTCGCTCTCGAAGTCGAGGAAGTGGCTGAGCTGCTTTTTGATGCAGGCCACGTTGTGGCGCAGGGTCTCCTCGGTGAGGAGGTTGCGCTCCTGCGATTTTCCGGAGGGGTCGCCTATCATGCCGGTGGCGCCGCCTACGAGTGCGAGGGGGCGGTGGCCGGCCTGCTGGAGGTGGCGCAGCATCATCACGCCGCACAGATGGCCGATGTGGAGGCTATCGGCAGTGGGGTCTATGCCTACGTAGGCGGTTACCATCTCGCCTTTGTCGAAAAGTTCCTGCGTGCCTGGCATCATCTGGTGGAGCATTCCGCGCCACTTGAGTTCTTCTACGAAATTCATGTGTATGGTGTGGTTTCTTGGGGTTGTCGGGGGAGTGCGGAGCCGTCGGCGGACTTGTTTTTCCTCTCGGCGGACTTGTTTTTCTTGTCGGCGGCCTGCTTTTTCCTGTCGGCGGACTAAGAAAGGGGGATTGGCTGCCGCACTTGCGGCTCGGCGGACTAAAAATCCGCATCGGCTGCAAAATTACAAAAAACTTGGGAGTTATGCGTGCCGGTTGCAGGATTTTTTGTACTTTTGCAGCAAATCCGTATTCATTATGCACATTCTACTTCTCGGAAGCGGCGGGCGCGAGCACGCCATCGCTTGGAAACTGTCGCAGAGCCCGCTCTGCAAAACTCTCTTCGTAGCCCCCGGCAACGGGGGCATAGGGCAAGGCTCGCCCGTGCTCTCCACTCTCGGCCCCGACAGCAGCGTGGCCCCCATCGTCGGCGTGCCCGGCCTCAGCCCCAAGGACTTTGCCGCCGTCGAGGCTTTCGTGCGGCAGAACGCCGTAGGCATGGTGGTGGTGGGTCCTGAGGACCCTCTCGTGCTGGGTATCTACGACTACTTCCGGGAGCACTGCCCCGACGTGCCCGTCATAGGCCCGTCAAAAGCCGGGGCGCAACTCGAAGGCTCAAAGGACTTCGCCAAGCGCTTCATGCTCCGCCACGGCATACCCACCGCCCGCTACCAGACCTTCACGGGCACCCAGCTCTCCGAGGGCCTGCAGTTCCTGCGCACCCTCCAGCCTCCCTACGTGCTGAAGGCCGACGGCCTCTGCGCGGGCAAGGGCGTGCTCATCCTCCCCACCCTCCCCGAAGCCGAAGCCGCCCTGGCCGACATGCTGGGCGGACAGTTCGGCACGGCCTCCAGCCGCGTGGTCATCGAGGAATACCTGAGCGGCGTGGAGTGCTCCGTGTTCGTGCTCACCGACGGCAAGGACTACAAAATCCTGCCCGAGGCCAAGGACTACAAGCGCATCGGCGAGGGCGACCAGGGCCTGAACACGGGCGGCATGGGCTCCGTATCGCCCGTGCCCTTCGCCACGCCGGAATGGCTGGGGCGGGTGGAGCGCGAGATTGTGCGCCCCACGGTGCAGGGCCTCGCCGCCGAGGGCATCGACTACAAGGGCTTCATCTTCCTGGGCCTGATTAACTGCGACGGGCAGCCCAAGGTGATAGAATACAACTGCCGCATGGGCGACCCCGAAACGGAGACGGTGATGCTCCGCCTGAAGTCCGACCTCGTGGCCCTCTGCCAGGGCGTGGCCGAGGGGCGCCTCGGCGAAATGACGGTGGAGTTCGACCCGCGTCCCGCCGTGTGCGTAATGCTGGTCAGCGGCGGCTATCCCGAAGCCTACCGGAAGGGCCTGCCCATCCGGCTGGACGGCGTGAAGCCCGCCTCCCCCGAGGCCGCCCGAGCCACCGAGATTTTCCACGCCGGCACCGCCCTTTCCGACGGACGGCTCCTCACCGCCGGCGGGCGCGTACTGGCCGTAAGCTCCTACGGCGACACCCACCGGGAAGCCCTGCGCCGCTCCATGCTGGTGGCGGAGCAGATTGAGTTTGAAGGGAAGTACTTCCGCCGCGACATAGGCCAAGACCTGTTCTGATGCCGAAAAAGACACGCCGCACACGGATAGCCGAGAGCGACGCCACGCTGGCGTTCACCCTCCTGCTCCTGCTCCTCGCCTGGGGGGCAGGCCGCTGGACCGACCCTGCGGCGTGGGCCGGCATGGGCGGCGTGGTCCTGACGACCTATTGGATTCTGGAAACCAACAACCGCTGCCATCTGCTCCGCCTCAGGAGCCGCATGATGAGCAGCTCGTTCCTGCTGATGTGCGCCGCCCTGCCGCTGTTCATAGGCGACCTGCGGGCACTCGGCATAGGGCTGGCGCTGGCGGCCTTCAACCACCGCGTGCTCGTGGCCTACGGCGACGACGGCGCCGTGGGGCGGATGTTCACCGCCGGCCTGGCCCTGGGCGCAGGCATCTGCCTGTATCCGCCCATGGTGCTTATGGTGCCGCTGCTGTGGATAGGGAGCCACCGCAACCTGCGGGTGCTTTCGCTCCGCTCATGGACGGCCTCGCTGCTCGGACTGCTCACGCCGGCGGCCTATGTCCTGCCGTGGATGGTCTGGACGGGGCGCTCCGTCGGCGAAGCGCTGGGCCAGTACCTGCACCTGCCCCTCTACGCGTGGCCCCACTGGACTCTCGTGGCCAGTGCCGCCCTCATGGTGCTGACGGCCCTATGGGCCATCGCCCACTTCCGCCGCACCTCTTATAAAGACAATACGCGTACACGCATGAGCCTCAGCTTCACCGTAGAGGAGTTCTACGCGGCCCTCCTCCTGACCGCCTTCTGGCCCGACCACCCTGCCGAGGGGCTGATGCTCATGGCCGTGGCGGCTGCGCCCGTTGCAGGCCACTGGTGGGCCCTCGCCGAACACCGCTTCCAGGGCTTCTGCTGCTGGCTCCTTCTCTGGCTCTGGCTGGCCCTGACGGCAGTGAACGCTCTCTTCATGCCGAGGTAAGCCGCCTCAGCCCGCCGAGCCGCAGGTGCGGCAACCATATCCTGCTCCGTGCTCCATATAGTACGTAAAACAAGTCCGCCGATGGAAAGAACCATCGGCGGACTTGTCGTTTCTGTCGTAGGCAGGGGCAGGCAGGAGCATTGCCCCCGAGCCACCGGCCCTGCCCGCAGGGACGGCGTGGGCGGCGGGGCTACAGCCTTTTCAGCAGGAAGTCCATGCTGGCGCGGAAGGTGAGGCCAAAGCCGAAGGAGTGGCTCAGGCCCTCGCCGCCCGGAGCGGACAGATAGCCCTCGAAGTGGGCACCCAGGGCGAACTGGCGGGCAAAGGGCCGGGTGTAGTCCACGTGGTAGTAGCCCGTGTGGGCATGGCCGTAGCTCTGGCCCGTGCGGAGGCTGAGCGTGGCGAAATGCGGGCTGCCGAAGATGCTGCCGAAGTCGCGCCCGTAGAAATAGCCCAGGCGGCAGTTCATCCGCTCCCAGAGCTGCACGCCGCCGCTCAGCCACAGGCCCCAGCCCCTCGGCCACGGCCAGTAACCGCGCTTCTGCTGCGTGTCGTAGAGGGCGAGAGCCTCGCCGCCGAAGGACGTGAGAGCGCCACGGCGGGGCTGCCAGCCGGCCCGCAGGCCGGCGGCGAAGTTGCAGAAGGTCTGTGCGCCTTTGCCGGTGTCGTCGATTTCGCCGCCACGGTGCTGGAAGAGGGCTTGGACGGGGAGCGTGAGGCGCAGGCCGGCGGGGGCGGCGGGACGCGTGAGAAGGACTTCCTGCGTCAGCCCCACGGTGAAGGCTTCCTGATGGGTGTCGAGCCGGAAGATGAAGCTTTGCCAGTCTATCCAGAGGTCAAGGCTGTAGCTCGGCAGGGCGACCTGCAGCTGCGCACCCGTCTCGGGGTCGGCGCTGTGGAGGGCCTCGGCGTTGTAGAGCACGGGGGACAGGCCGTGGAGGGCCTGACGGGGCGCACCGCCGGCATCGCAGGTGTCGCGGTGGAGGGTTCCGATCGTAACGGCCAGGCACCCCACGCGGGCATCGGCGCGGAACCACGGCAGGGCGTGCAGCCCCTTCTGATACTGGGTGCCCTTCCACGCGGCAATGTCGTGGTAGGCGTAGTTGGGGTAGCGCGAGGCGCCGTTGAAGAAGGCCGCGTAGGCCCCCAGCTCCAGATGGACGGCCGGCAGGGGGTCGTAGGCCAGACGCGGAGCGACCCACGCGCCCGGCAGCGTATAGCCATCGACCACGGGCCCGCTGAACTCGTTATCTACAAAGAAGCCGTCGGCATCCACCAGCAGGCGGAGCGCACGTGCGGGAGCCTGGGCGGAGCCTGCTTGGGCCGAAGCGAGGACACTGCCTGTGGGAGAGGAAATACTGTCGTAGGGTGTAGGCGAAACTGTCGGTGCGACAGTTCCGACGCTCGGCGGACTAAGAATGGGAGATTGACCGCCACGCACGCCGGCGGGCAGGAGAAAAAACACGGAAACAAGGGCCGTCCACAGCCTCTTTGGAGTGATTTTCATGGGTTAAGGCGAATTTGAGCGCAAAGTTAGGGATAAATTCGCAGATTTTGCGTATTTTTGCAGCTAAATCCTACGAAAGATGAAGAAAGTCCTCCTTCTGTTTCTCCTTATGGCCGCCTGCGGCCCCCTCTCCGCCCAGCAGCACGATGCCAGCCTGGGCGTGGTCAACGTGGAGCAGTTCCGCAAGCTGCAAATCGCCCAACTCGCCATCACAAACCTCTACGTCGATAGCGTGGACCAGGCGAAGCTCGTGGAAGATGCCATCAACGGTATGCTGGAAAAGCTGGACCCCCACTCCTCCTACTCCAACGCCGAACAGACCAAGAAGATGAACGAACCCCTTGAAGGCAACTTCGAGGGCATAGGCGTGCAGTTCAACATGATGGAGGACACGCTCGTCGTCATACAGACCATACGCAAAGGCCCCTCCGAACGCGTGGGCATCCTCGCAGGCGACCGTATCGTCAGCGTGGACGGACAGCCCATCGCCGGCGTGAAGATGGACCGCGACAGCATCATGAAGCGCCTCCGGGGGCCGAAAGGCACACACGTCCGCCTGGGCGTGGTGCGCCGCCATGTGGGCGAAACCATCTTCTTCGACGTGGTGCGCGACAAAATCCCCGTCAATACCCTCGACGCCGCCTACATGATACGCCCCCGCATAGGCTACATCCACCTGGAACGCTTCGGAGCCACATCGGGCGAGGAAGTCAGGAAAGCCATCGCCGACCTGAAGAAACAAGGCATGAAGCGCCTCATACTGGACCTCCAGATGAACGGCGGAGGCTACCTCGGCGCAGCAGTGGAAGTGGCCAGCCAGTTCATCAAGAAGGGCGAACTCATCGTGTTCACCGAAGGCCTCAGCTCACCCCGCCAGACCTTCGACGCCACGGGCGGAGGCGAGTTCCTCCAGGGCGAACTCATCGTGCTGGCCGACGAATACACCGCCTCAGCCGCCGAAATCGTGAGCGGAGCCGTGCAGGACCACGACCGCGGCCTCATCATAGGCCGCCGCACCTTCGGGAAAGGCCTCGTGCAACGCCCCATCGGCCTGCCCGACGGCAGCATGATTCGCCTCACCACCTCACACTACTACACCCCCTCGGGCCGCTGCATCCAAAAAGCCTACGAAAAGGGCAACCGCAAAGCCTACAACGAAGACATAGAAAAGCGCTTCACCCACGGCGAACTGAGCTGCATCGACTCCATCCACCTCGACAGCACACGCGTCTTCCGCACCCTGAAGCAAGGCCGCCCCGTCTATGGCGGAGGAGGCATCATGCCCGACCGCTTCGTGCCCGCCGACACGGCACGCTACACCAAGTTCCTCGTAGCCATACGACGCCACAACCTCATCAACGAACAGGTGCTGCGCTACGTCGATACCGCACGGCCCCACCTGCTCCGCCAATACCCCGACTTCAACGACTTCGCCGCCCGTTACACCATACCGCAGGCCGTCGTGGACAGCGTGCTGGCTCAGGCCGAACGCCTGAAAATCACACCCAAGGACAGCGACGAGCTCCAAAAGACCCTGCCCGACCTCCGCTTCCTCCTGAAATCACTCGTCGCCTACGACGTGTGGGACCGCAACGAGTACTTCCGCCTCATCAACGAAGAGAGCGACATCGTCAAGGCCGCGCTGAAAGAGTGGGAATAAGAACAGCCCCCCTCTCCGTCAGCGACAAGCGCTGCCGCCTCCCCCTTGAAGGGGAGGAATACATTCGAGCGATTATCACTCACAAGTAAATACAGATACGCTAATAACAAAACATCCTAACCCTTAATAATTCCATCCCTCTTTAAGTATTCCTCCCCTTCAAGGGGGAGGTGGCAGCCTCAAACGAGGCTGACGGAGAGGGTTCTTGTATGACCGACACCTTCAACATACACGCCGAACAGCAGGCACCCGCCGCAGCCACCAGCGAAAAGGACTTTGAAATAGCCCTGCGCCCCCTGCGCTTCTCCGACTTCAGCGGACAGCAGAAAGTGGTGGACAACCTGCGCGTCTTCGTCGAAGCCGCACGCTACCGTGGCGAACCCCTCGACCACACCCTCCTGCACGGCCCCCCCGGCCTGGGCAAGACCACACTCTCCAACATCATAGCCAACGAACTCGGAGTAGGCTTCAAGCTCACCTCAGGCCCCGTACTCGACAAACCCGGCGACCTCGCCGGACTGCTCACCAGCCTCGAACCCAACGACGTCCTCTTCATCGACGAAATCCACCGCCTATCGCCCGTCGTGGAAGAATACCTCTACAGCGCCATGGAGGACTTCCGCATAGACATCATGCTGGACAAGGGACCCGCCGCACGCTCCATACAAATCGACCTCGAACCCTTCACACTCGTCGGAGCCACCACGCGCTCAGGCCTGCTCACCGCACCCCTCCGAGCCCGATTCGGCATCAACCTCCACCTGGAATACTACGACGCCGCCACGCTGGAAACCATCATCACCCGGTCGGCCAACATCATGGGCGTGATGATTCAGCCCGAGGCAGCCGCAGAAATCGCAGGCCGCAGTCGAGGCACGCCCCGAATAGCCAACGCCCTGCTCCGCCGCGTCAGAGATTTCGCCCAAGTAAGAGGAACCGGCAAAATCGACCTGAGCATTGCACGCTACGCCCTGAACGCCCTCAACATCGACCGCTTCGGCCTCGACGAAATAGACAACAAACTCCTCACCGCCATCATCGACAAGTTTAAAGGCGGCCCCGTGGGCATCAGCACCATCGCCACCGCCATCGGCGAGGACGCAGGCACGGTGGAGGAAGTCTATGAGCCATTCCTCATCAAGGAAGGTTTCATACGGCGCACCCCCCGTGGCCGCGAAGTTACCGAACTGGCCTACCGCCACCTCGGCCGTCCGCTGCCCCCCGGCCACTGCGACGAGCCCCGGCAGCAGAGCCTGTTCTAACCCCCCCCTCCAACTCCCCCTGGGGGAGGGCCATTTCCTAATTTCCTCATTTGCTAATTCGCTAATTCCCCATGATCACCTTCAACGCCGAGGGCGTGGAGCTTCCCGCCCTGCCAGAAGCACAGACCGTGCGCTGGCTCACCCAAGTGGCCCGCCGGTGGGGACGGACGGTGGGGCAGATAAACTACGTGTTCGTGGGCGACGACGAAATCCTGCGCCTCAACCGCCAGTTCCTCGGCCACGACTACTTCACCGACCACATAGGCTTCGACTACGGCACGCAGAGCATAGCAAGCGGCGACATCTACATCTCCCTCGACACCGTGCGCACCAACGCCCCCCTCTACGGCTCCACCTTCCAAGAGGAACTCCTGCGCGTCGTGGCCCACGGCCTGCTCCACCTCTGCGGCCTCGACGACCACACGCCCGAGGAACAGCAACGGATGCGGCAGGCAGAAGATGAGGCGCTGAAGGCAATGAATACTGTATGATATAGGATGTAGAATGAATAATGTAGAACGTAGAATGTAGTCCGCCGATAGGAAAAAGAAGTCCGCCGATGGTCGTTTCCATCGGCGGACTAATTCTTTCTGCCCTACAGAGTATGGACGGGCGGTCTGGGCGGGACTATCTGCCGCCTATGCTGAGGGTGCCGCCCTTGATATACAGTCCGCTCGGCACGCGGGCAGCAGGGAGCGGACGGCCCTGAAGGTCGCAAATCGGAGCGGCGGAGGCGGCATCGCGCAGGGCGGGGCGGCAGATACCTTCCGGGGCGAGGGCGGCCATGGCCTGCTCAAGGTATTCAATCATCTCGGCGGGGTCGGCATCGGGAGTGAGGGAGCGGGCCTCGTTCAGCAAGTCGCGGAGCACGGCAGCGGCCTCACGGTCGTAGTTGTCCGTATGGGCAGGGTCGATGGCCGTGCGGTAGAGCTGGAACTCCGAGTAGGCAAAGCAGGAGTCCACGCCGTAGCCCGCATCGGAAAGTACGAGGGAAGGCTCAAAGAGCAGGGCGTCGTAGTAGTCGTCGAGGTTGAGCACGAACTGGCCGCTCAGGGCGTCGGCGTCGGCGCTGTGTCCCCATCCGCCGAAGGCCCCTATGCCGTCCTCCTGCGTGAGGCAGGCGAAGGGAGCAGCCTCCCATGCCACGTTGCCGGGCAGTTCCAGCGAGGGGTCGGCCTTGTGGCCGCCATAGACGTTCATTTCCACCGGGGCGCAGTTGTTGCCTTCCAGCCGGCCCGTGTATTGGGCGATGAACTGCAGGGAGCGGCAGCCCTCGGGCAGGCTGACGCTGAAGGAGTGGAGCTCACGGGGCGCCGTGCCGTGCCAGTCGCTGTGCCAGAAGGTATAGAGGTCGCCGTCGATGAGGGCTTGGAACGAAGTGCCCTCCTCCGCGTCGGAAAAATCGGAGCGGAACTGTTCCTCGGAGGTGATGAGGGGGTCGCCCGCGGGCACGATGCCCGTTTCCACGCTGCGCAGCATCTCCATGCCCCTATTGATGACGTACTGCAGCTCCTCCATCGTGGCCGTGGGCTGCGGGTCGGGATCGGGGTCAGGGTCGGGGTCTTCGGCGTAGGGGTCGGAAGCGGGGTCGATGCCGTGGGCCAGAAGATAGTCGTCCAGGGCCTCGGGCTCCACGAAGTCCCACAGGCTTTCCTCCATCGTGCCCCAGACGTCGAAGGTGGCGGGGTTGTAGCTCACGAGGGTGTGGAAGTAGCCGCTCTTCATGATGGTGACGATGCTCTCGCCCGCCTTGATGAGGCTGTGGCCGCCCTCGGAGGGCTCAACGGTGAGGATGGTGCGGCTGTCGATGTCGCAGGTGTTCACGATGCCGTTGGCCGGTACGCTCATGTACTGGCCGGTGTAGGTGCTGTAGAGGACGCTCTGGCCCGTGGCAGGGTTGAGGGTTGTCATCTCGAAGAGCATGTAGTCGCGCCATGAGGCCCCGTAGTCGCGCAGGGCGAAGGTCTTGGGCGTGGGGGCCTGATAGTCGGTCAGCATCTTGTTTTGGCTGACGTTGAACACATAGACGGCTTTAGTCTGCTCGTCGAAGGGGCTCTGGGCGGCGGCGCTGAGGCTGGCGGCGCAGAGCAGGAGGAGTGAGAGGTGCTTCATAGGCTTTTCTTTTATTATACCGTTAATACATTCTTAATTATACATTACACATTCTTCACCGTACATTCACTTCACGTCGCGCACCAGTCGCACGCTGTAGTTGGTGGTGCGGTAAACGTTGTCGGTGCGGGTGGTGCCTCGCCAAATGGCGTTGCTGTAGATGGCTATCTGGCGCACGATGCCCTCGCGGAAGATGAGGGTTTCGACGGTCGCCTTGCCGTCGTCGCCGATTACCTCCTGCTCTTCGCTGGAGGTGAACTCGTCGTCAGCCCACCAGTAGGCGCACTGTCCCAGGCGGATGTACTGCGCCTCATTGTTGCGGAGGTAGGCATTGCAGCCTGCCATGCGTGCATTGAATCCTGTGGAGCCTTCTTCCTTGAGGAGGTCGGCTGCTCCGGCTCCGCGCCATGCGTTGATGCGTTCCTGCTCTGCGGCGGACAGGCCGAGGGCGGCTTCGAGCTGCTTCCAGTCGGCATCGGAGGGGAGGCGCCATCCGCCTTCCTTGGGCACGGCGGCGCGTGCGCCGTCGAGGCTGTAGAGCAGGCCGTACTGCGGGGCGTAGCCGCCGTTGGCGGCCTCGGCACGGTTGCGGTGGTTCCTGACTATGCTGTCGCAGCGGGCCTGCATGGCGTCGAGCACTTGCTGGCGTCCCTCGTCCCGCCAGTGGTCGAGGGCGGCGAGCAGGGCGGCATGGAAGCGGGGATAGTAGGCCATTACGTCGGTGAAGGCTTCCTGACCGTAGAGGGCGAGGTAATTGTCGAGGTAGGAGCGGAGGGTGGCGGGGCTGACGTTGTCTTCGGCGGCCCAGTCGTGGGCGGGGTCGGCCACGCAGGCTTCGTAGGCCAGGCGGTAGAGCGAGTCGGTCAGTACGACCTTGACGGTGTCGGGCTGGAAGCTGACGTCTTCCAGCTTGTAGTCGCCTTCTTTCTCGCCCCAGGTGAAGCATCCTCCTGCGGTGCCTGTGGGCAGGGCATAGGCGAGGTTTTCGGTGAGCCACTCTTGCTGCCCGATGCGCATGACTCCGTACTGGTGGCCGTCGCGCAGGTCGGTCCAGGGCTGGACTTGCTGGGGTTGCAGGCGGGGGGCGGTGATGATGTCCTCGTCGGCGGCGCAGGAGGCCAGCGCCAGCAGAAGGCAGAGGACGGGACAGGCGAGGATGGTCTTGCTTTTGGCTCTCTCCACTCTATACATTATTTATTATTATATTATGC
>JAGHRT010000043.1 GCA_018066245.1 Candidatus Equimonas faecalis
AGGGCGGCGCTCCCTTCTGTCGCTCTGCCCTGGGCTACACACCATAGGGCTTTCAGCCCATTTCCCTCCTTCTGCAACATTGGCACGGCCTGCCGTAGGTACGTGGCCACCCACATGGTAGGATGACGCGCCGTGATATACCCATTGCCGCGTTGCGGCGGCCATACAGATGGGCATACACCCAGGGCGGCGCTCCCTTCTGTCGCTCTGCCCTGGGCTACACACCATAGGGCTTTCAGCCCATTTCCCTCCTTCTGCAACATTGGCACGGCCTGCCGTAGGTAGGCCACAGAGGTAGGCAGGCATAAGGGCGTAGCCCGCAATGCCTGTTTACGGACGTGCGTTCATACGCCTGCCGTAGGTAGGCTGACATTTACGCGCGTAAATATATAATGGTGGATGTGGGTTGTTGTATCATCCTTACTGGATGCGTCTGGGTTTGCCCCTTTATAGCCTGCCTACGGCAGGCAATGTGCTGCGGCAAACAGGCGGGAGGTGATGCAATCGACGCACTCGACGCGTGAAATGGACATTCCACACAAATATAGTAGGGCTGAAAACCCTGCGTTGTATAGCCTTCGGTCGCTCTGCCGCAGGCTATACAACTATGAGCCTTCAGCCCATTCACTCCCTTAGGGCTAAGGGAGTGAAGAGTGAACGGTAAAAAAAGGAGGACTTAGAGGAAACGGCCGCAGATGCGGAAGTTGAGCATGGGATATACTTTGAACTTCGTGGCAATGCGGATTACTTTTCCGCCGTCATCGCCGAAGTCGTCTTCCGTGAGCTTGCGGTCGTTGATGTCGTACACTTTGGGCGTGTTCCAGAGTAGAATGCCGAGGTCCAGCATACAGCTTACGCGCTTTTGGGCAGGCACGGCACGTCCGAAGCTGAAGCCGAGGAAAGGCTTGAATCCGTTCACATTGAGACGCATGGTGGACTGTCCGTTCTTGAAGGGGAGATGGTAGTTGTTCAGGCCGAGACCGAAATTGCCTTGCTCAATTTTGCTTATCTGGTCGGGGGTGAAGGGCTGCGTGTTCTTTAGGGTGATGACATCGCTTGTGCCGAAGTAGGCGCCTGCCGTGAAGGCCACGGGTACCTTGCTGCTGCGGAATGGATATACACTGAAAAGTACCATGCCGTGGGCCATTTTGGCTTTGCCCTGTACCTCGACTTCTTGCGGCAGTCCGAGGGCGGGCGGAGGCGTGTTGCCCTGGTTGTCCTTCAGGGTGAGGTTGCGGGTGTAGGTGATTTTGGGGAAGATGGCAAAGCCTGCCCGAATCTGCAGGTAGTCCGTGCAGGTGGTGGCCACGCTGGCACCGATGCCTGGCGTGCCTACGTCCAGTCCTACTGACCAGTGGTTGAACAGCATGTTGTCGTTGGTGGCAGAGCCGCTTGCTTGTTCGCTGACGTTGCCGGCCATGGCGGTGCTGCAACTGAGCAACAGGGCGCAGAGGAGGTTGAGTCCTTTCATAGTGGTAAGTTTTAAGTGAGTAAGTTGAGAATAGTGTATTAAAAAACCGTGCTGCCCCTGGACTTAGTGGTGGACTAAATCGAGGGGCAGCGCTTATGTTGGCCTGTAGGTTTTCCGGCCTTAAAGGTTGGGATTCATGGTGTTCCAGTCTGCCACCTCGGGTATGATGCCGAGGGCGATGATTTCGGCCACCATGTGTTGCAGATGGGCGTAGCTGGAAGCGAGGTCGGCCATTTCGGTTTCGGTGCCTTGGGGTGCGGTGAAGTGTACGCCGGTGGCATCGATGGTGGTGGGCATGGCCATCATTACGTTCTTATAGCCGCACTTGTCGCAGTTTACGTAGCAACCTGCGGGCAGGGTGAAGGGCTGGCCGCCCATGGCACCTTCAATCATCTTGACGGCCTGATAGGCAGGGCTCTGGAAGGAGCTGCGGCCGCGGAGCTTGATGATGTTGGAGCCGCCCTGTATGGTGGCCTGCTTGATTTCGGCCCAACGCTCTGCGCTGAGGGGGAACTCGGAGAGAGGCTTGCCGTCGATTGTTACCTTGCTGGCAAATACAGCCATCTGTTCGCCGTGGCCGCCGTAAGTGTGGGCACCGCACACTTTGTCCTGCTGCACACCGAACTCCTGAGCAAGCTGCTGCTGCAGACGGGTGCTGTCCAAGGCTGCGAGGGAGGTGAGCTGGTTGGGCTTCAAGCCAGAGTGGATGAGAGCGGTCAGGGCGGTAACGTCGGCGGGATTGAAGATTACGACGACGTGGTTTACATCGGGGCAATACTCTTTGATGTAGTCGCCGAACTGTGCGGCTATCTGGCAGTTGCCTTTCAGCAGGTCTTCGCGTGTCATGCCTTCCTTTCGGGGCGCACCGCCGCTGGATATGATGTATTTTGCGCCAGTAAAGGCTACGGCGGGATCGGTCGTCCATGTGATGTTTGCACCGGGGAATGCGCAGTGGGCCATTTCATCGGCCACGCCGTGTACGCCGGGCTCGTAGATGTCGTAGAGGCAGACGTTGGGTGTAAGACCCAGCATCATGGCTGTCTGTACCATGTTGGAGCCAATCATGCCGCCGGCTCCCACGATGAGGAGTTTGTCGTTTGTCAGGAAGTTCATAATCTTTTGGGTGTTAAAAAGGATGTTTGTCTGTTCTGCCTGCGAATTTACGAAAAGGCGGGCGCTTTTCCTCTCATTTTGTTAAAAAATGTTCGTTTTGCTTCTCGTTTTTTTCTCTTTAGACGGCAAAATGACGTATCTATGCTGCAAATTGGCAGGACTTTGCATAGGCAATCTGCGGTAAGGGCTCCGATCCGGGGCTCTTATGGCGCAAGATGCCGGCGGCTAATTCCGGAGCGTTTTCTGCCTTCCGATGATAATGATTTGCGGGGTGGTGCCGCAGGTGGAGCGGCGGCCTTGCAAGTCATAGGCGGATGAAGGGACGGATTGGGAATGTGGAGATCTGACTCCCTCGGCCGCTGCATCGATAAAGAGGGGAACACTTTCCTTGGTCGTTTGGGCTGCGGGCGAGAGGTAGATGATTTTTCCCTTGGGGTAGGCCTCTCCCGTGTAGCGGTACAGGCCTATGCCCTGACTCTTGTTGCTGAGGACGTAGGGCACGAAGCCTGTGTGCTGATTCAGGAATTGCGTCCACAGCCCGGTGTCGCCTTCTTGCACATCGCCGTTGGGGAGTTGCTTCTGGTGAAGTGTGGGATTGACGGTGCTGCCTGTGAAATCTCCTTCCACTGGTGTGTGGATGGGGTTGGACGGGGCGGGGTAGATGTTGATAGAACGGTTTTCGCTGGCGGTGGGGTCGTAGAGGATGTAGCCGCCGCTGCTCACGGCTCCGCGTAGATCGCGTTCCACTTGTTTGAGGTGGACGTAGGATTCGTCTGCATGACTGCCTTCGCCGTCGGCTTGATAGATTTCAATGCCTTCGGGGATGGTCATGGGGAAGGGCAGCCAGATGGAGGCAAAGCCGCCGAGATGACGGTATGTGGCATCGGGACGCTTGCCTGTGCCGCCGTAAACCATGAGGGGCTGGGTGTAGGGATAGTCCACCTCCTCGAAGCCGACGGCAGAGGTAAGGGTGGCGTTCATGGTGGCTCCGAGGCCGTTGGCGAGCTGGTGGGTCTGCTGGTCGAGCAGGAGCGTGCCTTTGCTGTCCGTGCCGCTGGAGCTGAACTGTATGCAGAATGTGCCGAAGCGGTGGGCGGGGTCGTCGTAGGCCAGATAGGAGCCGTTGACCGTGGCCATGGGTTCGGCCTTGAAGTTGCAGGCCGCGGACTGGTAGGTGGCGGACTGGATGCCGTCGGCGTGGAGATAGCGGAGCATGTCGTTGGCATTGCTCACGGCAAACAGGGTACGGCCTTCGGTGGCTTGTGCGCCGGTGCCGGCCACTACTATGGCGGCTTCGGCGGTGTCCTGCGTCAGAGAACCTCCATCGGCCAGATACCACTTCTGGCGGCAGTCGGCAGAGCGGAAAGCCAGACGATAGGCTTTGCCGGGCTGGGGTTGCACGACTTCGGCCTGGATTGCAAATGTGTTGAAGGCTTGGCGGCAGTCGGCATGGTCGGCGGGGTGCATGTGGGGGTGGTCGGTGTCGGTCTTGTCCAGTACATGCATGATGCATTCAACCTCGGGACTCTTCCAATCCACCGTGGCTGCGTCGCAGTAGCCTGCCTGCCCTATGCGCTCCTGAAAGGCTTCGCGGAGGAGGCGGGTGAGGACAGGCGCATCGTCCACCTCGTTCTGTGTGAAGTAGGTCAGGATGATTTTCCCTCCTTCGCGGTCGGGCTGACAGATGAGTTCGGCGCGGGGGCTGATGAACTCATCGCCCGTCTCGCTCTGGATGAAAGTCTGCGGAAAGCACTCAATGTCCAACTCTTCGAGGGATTGGAGAGGGGTGGGGTGGTAGAAGATGTCGCCGTCGGTGTATTCGCTGCCGTTTATCCGGATGTAGGACATGGCAGGTATATGGCGCAATTCGATGCGGTAGGGGATGGGGTGCATCTGCTCCTTTGGAAAGAACTGGAGGGGCAGGGCCGGCGCATCGGGGTCTATGCGGAAGGTGCCGTCGGCTGCCTGTACGGGATGGCCTTCCAGCTCCTGATTGGGGAATACGGCTGTAAAGATGTAGGCTTCTCCCGGGAAAATGCCTTCGGCGGCGGGATGGGCTGTGGCGCTGAAGCGGATGGTGAATACGTCGTCTTCCGCAGGCTCATCTACGGCATAATAAGCGCTGGCCTCTGTGGTGGAGGGCCAGCCGGGGAGGTACTGGTCGAAGTAATCGCTCAGCAGGGTGTAGCTCCCGTCTGGGTTGTGGGTGAGCGTGAAGGCGTAGGGGTTGTCTTCCTTGCTGTCGTTGCACGCTTCGAGGGCGAGGCGCTTGCCGCCTGCGGTGTCGATGGTGAAACTTCCCCCGTAGAAGGAGGATGTCATCTTGACGAAGCCGCAGTTCGGGCCGCCGGCAAAGACCAGCACCTCCTTGGATTGTCCCAGCGGCAACGCGCTGATGTCGATGGGCTGGCTGTCGATGGTGATGAAGCCGCTGGCAATCAGAGGGTGCGCAAGGAGGCAGAGCAGGGAAAAGGTGAGGAAACGGCGCATGGGGTGAGTAATCATTAGTCGCACACGGGGCGTACGGGACGGCCCATGTAGCGGTTGAATGAACCCAAGCTGAGCGATGAAGATTGGAACATCAAGCAATAGGCATTGGAGGCGAGTCGGGATTGAGGGTGGATGTCCAGTAGTAGCCGTAGGAGCCGAGGAAGTTGAGGGCGTTCAGGTTGCGATAGCCGGCGGCGGGGATAAAGATGCTCTTGCCGTTCTTGCCTGTGACGGTGTAGCCCTGACGGCTGCTGTTCCACTTCCATGTGCAATTTGAGCGCAGTTCTTCAAAGTCGGCCTTGGAGGGCGTGCGCCAGGGGAAGCCCCAATGCACGGAGGCGGGGTCGTCGGCCTCGTCGAGGGTGGTCTTGCCGTCCACGGTGCCGAAGGTGGTGCTGGTGTTGTAGCGCGTAAGGGTGTTGCTGCTGCCGTTGCAAAGGGTGTAGGTGCTCCACTCATAGCTTGACTTCTGCTCCGTGGTGGTTTCGCCCCAGCTGAAATAATAGCCCTTGTCGGTGGCCTTGTCGGCTCCGATGTTGCAGCTGGCCCACTTGATGCCGGAGGGCAGTCCGAGGTCCACCCATTCGTGGCTTGTCTCGGACTTGACCGTGGTGGCGGCGAAGCCGAAAGCCTTGTTGCCGGTGAGTTGCTTTCCTTCAAGGTCGGCCGTGTAGATTTTACCGCCGTCGCCAAAGAGCATGGCCCGGAGTGTCTTTCCGGTAAGGTCGGTGGGAGGAATCAAGGCCCAAAGGGTAACGACGCCGCCTGCTTCCACGCTTATGTCGGTGAGGTGCATACTGAACGTCCTGCTGCGCTCATCGATGGTAAACTTGGGGAGGATTCCGCTCAAATCGACGTGGACCTTCGTCGGGAAGGCTTCGTCGGGCGCAATGAGGCTGAAGGCTGTGATTTGGTCGGCTTCGGGCACCGTGAGCTGGAAGCGCACGAGGCTGCTGTAATGTTGGAACTTGAAGGTGATTTCGCCGTTCTCGGGCAGGGCGGCCTGAGAGTAGATGTAGTCGTACTTCGTGAAGTTGTCCAAATTGTCGTTACCTACCTGTGCTTGGGCACCGTACACAAAGGGGATGTGTGTACGGTCGAAGTTGAAGCGGTTGTAGGGAAGGTAGGCAAAATAGACGTAGCCCTTCTTGAGGGCCCAGCATCCGCCGTCGAAGGTGGCGCTGGCTTCGCCTCCGCCGCTGCCTATGGGAAATTCGAGCTGGCCGCCCTTGGTGGAGAAAATGCCCACGGTGTCGGAAGGGCTCCAGAGGAAGCTTATGCCACCACTATTATTTTTATACGCTTGCGTGCGTAGGCGCGAGGAGCCCACGGAGGTGGAGGGGGCTTCGCCGGGGTCGCTCCACTGGAAGTCCTGAACGGTGAAGCGGACGGTGCCCACGCTTTCATTGTCGGTGGTGGCGTCATCGGTGGTATCGTTGGCGCAGGAGGCTACGAACAGGCCTAAAAGAAAGCTGAGGAGGAGTGAGGTGTGTTTCATGGGGTGAGTAGTTTAGCGAATTAGGAGCCCCTCCGGATTTAGATGTCGGTGTCTTCGTTGTCTGTCTGCCACTGGTTCATCTCCTTGGTGTCGAAGGTGAAGTCGTCGATTGTGCCGCCGGGATTGCTGCCATTACCGAGGATGATGCTGCGGGGGGCGGTGGCTATGAGCTGCACGTCGGGTTGGATGTAGGGGGCTTTGAGGGATGTCATGGAATTTGTGGGATTGTGTTGTGTGATTGTAAGGGTGTTGCCTACAGATTGTACTGATGTTATTGCGATTTGCAAAGTTACGAATAAACGGCCTACGAGCCAAATTCTGAGGCGGAAAAGTGGATGTAACGACGGTAAAACTCGTTTTATTCCCTTTGTGGAGAAAAAATTTGCGCTTTGCGGAGGCGCGAAAACTATCCTATACACTAGGAAGAACTACTCTATACACTAGGAAGAACTACTCTATACACTAGGACAAACTACTCTATGGACGAGGAAAGAGGCTTCGGGCGGCAAGAAAAACGCCTGTGTATGCGGGCTTTGCGCAATCTTCGGCGAGCGTGCTTCCTTATATCGGTTTTTTTTTGTAACTTTGCGGCCACTATGCAGTGGTTACCTACTACGAAAAAGGAATGTGAGCGCCGTGGCTGGGATGTCCTCGACGTGGTGCTCTTCTCGGGCGATGCCTATGTGGACCACCCCTCTTTCGGCGCAGCCGTGATAGGCCGCACGCTTGAAGCCATAGGGCTGCGCGTGGCCATCGTGCCGCAACCCGACTGGCACGGCGACCACCGCGACTTCTTGAAGCTGGGGCGTCCGCGCTACTGCTTCATGGTGAGCCCGGGAGCCATGGATTCGATGGTGAACCGCTACACCGCTGCCCGTCGCCTGCGTTCCGAGGATGCCTATACGCCCGATGGCCGCCACGACGGCAGGCCCGAGATGCCCAGCATCGTGTATGCGCAAATCCTGCGGCAGCACTTCCCCGACGTGCCCATCGTGCTGGGCGGCATCGAGGCTTCGATGCGCCGCCTCACCCACTACGACTATTGGCAGGACCGTGTGCGTCCCTGCCTGCTGGCCGACAGTCCCGCCGACATGATTATATACGGCATGGGCGAATTGCCCGTGCAGGAATTGTGCCGCCGTCTGGACGAGGGCGTGCTGCACGGCAGGGAAGAAGCCCTGTGCAGCGTGGAGGATTTCCGCCGCACGTTCCGCCGCCAGCCTCTCCGCCAGAGCGTGATGCTATGGCCTGCGGACGAGGTGCCCGGCGGTATAGGCCACGCCGACATCGTGCTGCACAGCCACGCCGAATGCCTGCGCGACAAGCGCTGCGAGGCGGCCAACTTCCGCCACATCGAGGAGCAGAGCAACGTGCTGCACCCCCAGCGCCTCCTCCAACTCACGCCCGCCGATGCTTCGGGCAGGGAGGTGATGGCCGTCGTGGAACCGCCCTTCCCGCCCATGACTGAGGCGCAGATTGACGCTTCCTTCGACCTGCCCTACACCCGACTGCCGCATCCTAAATACAACGGCAAGCGCATACCGGCCTACGAAATGATAAAGTTCTCCGTGTGCCTGCACCGCGGGTGCTTCGGCGGTTGCGCCTTCTGCACCATCTCGGCCCATCAGGGCAAGTTCATTGCCAGCCGCTCAAAGGCCAGCATACTGCGCGAGGTGGAGCAAATCGTCCGTATGCCCGACTTTCGCGGTTACCTGAGCGACCTGGGCGGGCCCTCGGCCAACATGTATCGCATGGAAGGCAAGGACAAGAGCCTCTGCGCCCAATGCCGGCGGCCATCCTGCATACACCCTGCGGTCTGCCCTAACCTCAATGCCGACCATCGCCCTCTGCTGGACATCTACCGAGCCGTGGACGCCCTGCCCGGCATAAAGAAGAGCTTCGTGGGCAGCGGCGTGCGCTACGACCTCCTGCTGCACGACTACAAAGACCCCGCCTTGCGCCGTGCTGCCGAGGCCTACACCCGCGAACTCATCACCCGCCACGTCAGCGGTCGCCTGAAAGTGGCTCCCGAGCACACCTCCGACCGCGTGCTCCGCTTCATGCGCAAACCCTCCTTCCGGCTGTTTGAACGCTTCAAGGAGGTGTTCGACCGCATCAACCGGCAGGCAGGCCTCCGCCAGCAAATCGTGCCCTACTTCATTAGCAGTCATCCCGGCTGCCGTGAGGAGGACATGCGCGACCTGGCCGACCGGACCCGGCGCATGGACTTCCGCTTGGAGCAGGTGCAGGACTTCACGCCCACGCCCATGACCGTGAGCACAGAGACGTGGTACTGCGGCGTACACCCCTATACTCTGGAACCCGTGTTCAGCGCCACTACGCCCGAACAGAAGCGGCGGCAAAACCAGTACTTCTTCTGGTGGAAGAAGGAGCCGCAGGGCGGTAAGGGCAAACGCAGGGGAAGCACCCCCTAATACCCCCCTCCAACTCCCTTTTAGGGAGAGAGCCCTATTTGCCGATTTCCTAAATTCCCCATTCGCTAATCCGCTCATTTCCTCATTTGCCAATTCGCTGATTTTATGCCCCATCTACCAGCCCTTATCTCCGACCTCGCACTCATTCTCGTGCTGGCGGGCTTTGTGTCCCTGCTGTTCAAGAAGCTCCGGCAACCCCTCGTGCTGGGCTACATCGTGGCCGGCTTCCTTGCCGGTAAGCACATGCCCTACATGCCCTCGGTGGCCGACACCAGTTCCGTGGAGACGTGGTCGCAACTCGGCGTGGTGTTCCTCATGTTCACCCTCGGCCTGGAGTTCTCCTTCAAGAAAATCATGCGCCAGGGCGTGAGGCCGCCCCTCACCGCCATCCTCGTGATGTACTGTATGCTGGCACTCGGCAATGGCGTAGGCCTGCTGTTCGGCTGGAGTGCGATGGACTGCCTCTTCCTCGGAGGAATGCTCGCCATGAGCTCCACCACCATCATTTTCAAGGCGCTGGGCGACCTCGGCCTGATGCAAAGCAAATTTGCCCCCAAGGTGCTCAGCGTGCTCGTGCTGGAAGACATACTGGGCATACTGCTCATGGTGATTCTCAGCGGCGTGGCCGTCAGCCAGAAGCTGGAAGGCGGCGCCCTCGTATCAAGTCTGCTGGATTTGGGCTTCCTGCTTGTGCTGTGGTTTGTGGTGGGCATGTTCGTCATTCCCACTTTCCTGCGACTGACCAAGCGCATGATGAATGCGGAGACCCTCCTGATTTTCAGCGTGGCCTGCTGCTTCCTGCTCGTGGTCTATGCCGACGCCGTGGGCTACAGCACAGCCCTCGGAGCCTTCATGATGGGCAGCATCTTCGCCGAGACCGTGGAGGCCGAACGCATCAGCCGCATAGTCAGCCCCGTGAAAGACCTGTTCGGAGCCATTTTCTTCGTGTCGGTCGGTATGCTGGTCGATCCCGCCATACTGGTAGAATACTGGCTGCCTATCCTTGTCATCACGCTCAGCATCCTGCTCGGTCAGGCCGTGCTGGGCTCGCTCAGTTTCCTGCTGACAGGCCATTCGCTCAAAATGAGCGTACAGTGTGGCTTCACGCTGGCTCAGGTGGGCGAGTTCGCATTCATCATTGCCAGCATGGGCATCTCAATGGGCGTTACGGGGCGCTTCCTCTACCCCGTCATCGTGGCTGTCAGCATTATTACCACTTTCCTCACTCCCTACATGATTCGCGCTGCCCAGCACATGGTCCTGCCCGCCGTAACCCTTCGCCTGCCCGCCAAACTCAGGAAGGACAACACGCCCAGCGGCCCGTGGCGCAGGTTGCTGACGGCGCTGGCCATACAGGTGAGCGTGTACTTCGTACTGGCCTACACCACCATACTCGTGGTGGGCTCTCCCGTGCTGGTGGTGGCCAGAGGCCTCTTCGGCCACTGGCCCGGCAACATCATGGCCGGCGTGCTGGCCACCTTAGCCGCCTCGCCCTTCATCAGGCCTATCGTGATGCGCAAGAATCACTCGGAAGAATGGAAGACCATAGCCCGGCTCGGCAGAGGTAGCCGGACGTTGCTCAATGTTACTCTGGTACTCCGCTTCCTCATAGCCGTCATGCTCATTTACTCCGTATTCGACTACCTCTCCCCCTACCGCTACTACTGGCATCTGCTGGCCTCCGCCATCGTGGTGCTCCTCATCTGCGCCTCCCGGCGCATCAAGCTCGTGAGCCGCCGCCTGGAGGAAATGTTCCGCCGCAATCTGGCAGCCCGCGAGGAAGCCCTTCCGGGAAGCGAAGCCGAACTGGATGCTTTTGCCGAACTAATGAGCGATGGCGATGAGGCGGGAGAAGCCCCCATTCAGCTGCGGCACATAGCTGTCCGCTCGGTTCATCCCTTCTGCGGCAAGTCCCTGCGCAGCAGTCGCCTGAGAGAGGACTTCGGCTGCCAGGTCGTGGGAATGGAACAGGGGGATGCGGGCCTCAACATGCCCGATGCCGACTACATCATCAAAGAGGGCGATACGCTCTGGCTGGTCGGCAATAAAAGCAACCTGTGGAAACTCATAATGAAAAGGTAGGTTCTAATAATTAGCTCGTGACGGTTTTTCGGCTCTTCCGCAGCAGAAAGATACAAGAGAAGAGACAAAAGCGGCCGAGCATAGAATACTACCCGAAATGAAAGAGAAAACTAATTTATAGAACCTACCCAAATAGATATGATACAAGAAGAAAACATCAGAGAATTTGTACGTCAGGCACACCGCGTAGGAGAAGCAGGCCTGACCATTTGCAGCAGCGGTAATCTTTCGTGGCGTATAGGCGACGAGGCCCTGGTCAGCGGCACCGGTTCGTGGGTGCCCACGCTCACGGAGAGCCAAGTCAGCATTTGCCGCATCAGCGACGGTGCCGTATTGAACGGCGTCAAGCCGTCCATGGAAAGCACTTTCCATCTGGGCGTGATGCGTCGCAGGCCCGATGTGGGCGTAGTGCTCCACTTCCAGAGCCCCTATGCCACACAAATAGCCTGTTCCGAGCGGCGGCCCGAGAGCTACAATGTTACGGCGGAAGTCCCCCTGCACGTAGGGCGCGTCATTCCAGAAGTGCCATTCTTCTGTCCAGGCTCCCCCCAACTTGCCGCCGCAGTGGTGGAAGCCCTCAGCCGCCGTAACAGCATACAGCTCCTGCAGCACGGCCAAGTGGTGTGCGGCAAGGACTTCGACGACACCTTCCAGCGTGCCATGTTCTTCGAGATGGCCGCCCGCATCTGCGTCAAGTCCGACATGAAGCCCCGCGTGTTCTCCGAAGAGGAGATCGACGAGCTGGAACTCCACTTCTTCGGCAAAACAACCCGCGACGGCCTAAACCTACAACAATCATGAAACAGACAACTCAAACCCCGCCGAAAGGGAAACTCGTAGAAAAACGATACCTCCTCCCCTTCATCCTAATCACCTCCCTGTTCGCTCTCTGGGGCTTTGCCAACGACATCACCAATCCCATGGTGGCCGCCTTCCAGACCGTGATGGAGATATCAGCCAGCAAGGCTTCCATGGTGCAGTTCGCCTTCTACGGCGGCTACGCCACCATGGCCATCCCCGCCGCCCTGTTCATCCGCCGCTACAGCTACAAGAGCGGCATCCTCCTCGGTCTGGCCCTCTACGCCGTAGGAGCCTTCCTGTTCATCCCCGCAGCAGCCTTCCAGAACTTCTGGTACTTCTGCATCTCCCTCTACATACTCACCTTCGGCCTTGCCTTCCTCGAAACCACGGCCAACCCCTTCATCCTCTCACTCGGCTCAAAGGAGACCAGCACGCGCCGCCTCAACCTCGCACAGGCCTTCAACCCCATGGGCTCCCTCTGCGGAATGGCCGTGGCCAGCCTCATCGTGCTCCCCTCCCTCCTGAGCGACCGGCGCGACGCGGCAGGCAACACCTTCTTCGCCACCCTGCCCGAAGCCCAGAAAGCCGGCATACGCCTCCACGACCTCGCCGTCATCCGCGACCCCTATGTGGCCATCGGCCTCGTGGTGCTCTGCATGTTCATCATCATCGCCCTCACCCGTATGCCCGGCACAGCCGGACAGGCCCGAGCCGCCAACACACGGCAAACGCTCAGCCGGCTGTGGAACAATGCCCCCTACCGCGAAGGCGTGGTCGCGCAAGTGTTCTATGTGGCCGCGCAAATCATGACATGGACCTTTATCATCCAGTATGCCGACAATCTGGGCATCGACAAAGCCACGGCACAAAACTACAACATCGTCGCCATGGCCCTTTTCCTCAGTTCCCGCTTCATCTCCACCTTCCTGATGAAATACGTCAATAGCCGCCTCCTCCTCGCCCTCTTCGGCTGTGGAGCCGCCCTCTGCACTGCGGGAGCCATACTCATCGTAGGCCGGGCCGGGCTCATCAGCCTCGTAGGCATCAGCTTCTTCATGAGCCTCATGTTCCCCACCATCTACGGCATCGCGCTGGAAAACGTCAGCGCCGAAGACTCCACCCTCGGAGCAGCCTTCCTCGTAATGGCCATCGTGGGAGGAGCCCTCATGCCGCCCCTCCAGGGAGCCGTCATCGACCTCGGCACCGTGTTCGGCCATCCTGCCGTAAACGTCAGCTACGCCCTTCCCCTCCTTTGTTTTCTCATCATCACGGCCTACGGCCTGCGTCAGATGAAAAGGGCACGCTGACCGTCGGGGAACACCGATTTGCCGCCTTACCCCCCCCCGTTCACCGATTTGCCGATATGCTAATGCAGGTCCTGAAAGAATGAGAAGGTGGAGGGTCGGACGAGTGCCCCCTCTCACTCCATTTATAGGGAGGAACCCTCTCCGCCCCCCTCTCAGGGGGGGTGCTACGGTGTTACGGTGCTACGGTGCTACAAAATAAACCCTCTCCGCCCTTCGGGCACCTCCCCCTTAAGGGGAGCCGGAGGGGGTCAGAGATACCGTTGATACCGTGGATACCGTTGATACCCTGATACGCATTTCTCCAGATAAAATGCCGAATTATAACGTTATGCCCTGCTAATAAAACTAACACAAAGGTATCAATGGTATCAAAGTATCAATTTGCAAAAAATGAGAGCGCGACTTTTTAATATATATATTATATATATATAATATATATATTAAGCATTTTTACCCCTTTTCTCGCACAGCCTTGTAGTGATACCGTTGATACCTGATACCGTTGATACCACAAACAGCGATTTTGTGCTACGGTGTTGCAGTGTTACAATTTTTTTTTCGGAGTACCTACGCGAGTTGCTGGCGTGTGGCGAGTGAATCAAGGGGTCAGACCCCGTGATTCACGAAGGTTCAGAGAGGGATGTGAATCAGGGGGTCTGACCCCGTGATTCATGGATTAGTCAAGCCCTTTTTACCCCCCCCTCAAAAACCTTCACTTTTCCCCCGTTTCGCTTGGTCGGAGCGGGGGAATTGCGTAATTTTGCATCAGTTTTCATGGAAACCTAAGTCTAACCTCTAAACACTTTAAACTATGGTATTTAAGTATCATGTCGTTGAAGGCAAGAACCTCAAGACCGGCGCGGCCATATTCTTTGCAATGGCCGACCCCGTGGACACGGTGAAGCTGCCCGGAATCTGCGAGGAAGTGAGCCACGCCTGCACCGCCACCGAGGCGGACGTGAAGGCCGTACTGGCCGAATTTCAGGAGCGCATCCTGAAGCATCTGCAAAACAACGAAAGCGTGCGCCTGGGCACCCTCGGAGCCTTCTGCCCCCGCATCAAGAGCACCGCCGCAGCTTCCGCCGAGTTGTTCACCA